>JBFWOF010000025.1:0-89370 GCA_050250665.1 Lysobacterales bacterium
TGATTCTGCTGACAATGACGGTCATTCTGGCCGTCGCTACCGCCATCTGGGGCGCGGCAGTCTATCAGGTGATCTACGACATCATCCTGCGCGGTTTCGACCGCAAGCTCGAGGCCCTGAGCGCCGGCGCGGCGGAGTTCACCGATGGCGATGGCCATGCCCAGTTCCAGCGTCCGTACAAGGTCGGGGCCATGTGTGCGGGAGCCGACGGCCAGCTCTACGGGCTCGACACCGAGCGTGGCATCCTGCTGCGGATCAATCCCGAAGATGGCGGCGCCATCGAAGAGCGTCGTCTCGCCGACAGTGCCTGGCGGTCCATTGCCTGCGACAGCGAGCAGCCCCGGGTCTGGCTGCTGGCCAGCGACGGCAAGCTGATCAACGAATGGACGCTGTCCGGGGAACAGACCGCACCGGAACTGCGGGCGATGTCGGAAGAGGCCGATCAGCTGATCTACCTGGATGGCACGCTGTGGGCGCGGCGTGGCCAGACCCTGCTGGCGGTCGACGCCGACTTGCCGGCGCTGACCCTGGAGCAGGAAGTCGCAACGCTGGCACCCGCACCTGCGCCGGCCCGGTTTGCGGGTCTGGCAGTCGCCGAACAGGCCCTGATGCTGTTCGATGCCGAGGGCAAGTTGCTGCAGCGGCAGCCGCTCAACCCCGCCGGCTACGATCTCAACGCGCTGGCCTGGCTGGACGGCACATTGTACGCGGCGGCCGAGTCCCTGCTGACGGTCAATCCGGTCAGCGGAATCCTGGCCGAGAACTTTGCGCCCGGTTACTACAGCGAGCAGCACCCCTTCTTCCAGCGCTATGTGTCGGCCTACCAGAACACGCGGGTCGCTGCCGGCCTGACCTTTCTCTATACCGAAGTGCATCTGGGCGCCGACCAGATCCGCTACATCCTCGATGGCTCGGTCGGCGATGACCATTCGCCGCCGGGCTATCTGGACGTGGTTCCGGAGGATTCGGTGGCCGATGTCACGCTGGCGCAGAGTCGCGGGCAGGCCTTCGTGTCCGACATCCGTGAATGGGAGGAATGGGGACTGATCAAGGTCTCGGCCGAACCCATCTACGGCAGCAGTGGCAAGATCGTGGCGCTGGCCGGTGCCGATGTCGATATCGGCGTGATTCGCGACAAGACCCGTTTCGCCCTGTTCGCGGTGCTTTTTGTCGGTGCCGGTCTGCTGCTGCTGGCGGGTTCGGTCTCGTACCGGGTGTCGCAGAGCCTGATGCGGCCCCTGCGCAACATCAAGGATTCGGCGCTGCGCATTGCCGCCGGTTATCACGATACCCACGTCGACTATCCCGCTGGCGATGAGATCGGCCAACTGGCGCAGGGCCTGAACGAACTCAGCAGCCGGCTGGCGGCGCAGGCGCGGCAGTCGGAAACCTATCAGCGGGCGCTGACCCGCGGTCGCGAGTTGATCGCGCTCGAGCACGCCCTGATCGACATCGGCAACGAATCAGGGGCTGACCTTGGCCTGGAGGTCGAGTGCACGCGCGAACCGGTCGAATCCGGCCGCGTCGGCGTCGGCAACGCGGCCTTGCTGTGGCTGGTCGACGACAGCGCTGGCGACAACCTCGAATTACGCCACCAACGGGTACTGACCCAGGAGAAGAGCCGCGTGCTGTTGGCCAATCATCCGGCCGAGCGGGCCCTGGATCTGCTGTTCATGAATTCCCCGCGCCTGCTGCGTGCGGCCTGCTGGGAACCCGCCCGGCGCAGCCTGGCCATCCGTTGCCACGCGCCGTTCCGACTGCGCCTGCTCGAGGCTGATGGCGGCGAGCGCTGGCTGGACTGCAACGATTCGATGAGTCTGCTGCTGGCACCCGGTCAGCGCCTGTACTGGCACGAGTACTGCGTGATCGGTGGGACGGTTGCCGCCGCAGGAGCATTGGCATGATGACATTGGCGGAAAAATTGCTCGCCCTGCACGCGGTGCCGCCGTTCTCGGCCCTGCGCTCGGAAGAACTGCTGACCATCGCCGCGGCCATGGCTGTGCACCGCTTCAAGCCCGGACATCTGATCTGCGAGGAAGGCGGGGTGATCAACCGCCTGTATGTGAGGGTTTCAGGATCGGCGGTGGGCCCGGACGGTACCGAAATGCAGCCGGTGGTCGGCACCACCATCCTGCTCACCGGCAAGGCGGCGCCGTTTGCCATCACGGCGGGCCCTGAGGGCTATGTGGCACTGTCGCTACCGCGCGGCAAGTTCTTCACGGTCATCAACGAATGCCCGCTGCTGCTGGCCGGCTTCTTCCGCATGCCGCTGCTGGGCGTCGACTATTCGGGCGAAGCCGGCAAATGACGCTGCGTATCCGCTACTACCTTGCGATCCTGCCGCTGTTCGTGGGCCTCGGGCTGGTGAACAGCCTGCTGGTCTACACCATGGAGCGCAACGAGTTGCGCTGGGGCCTGCGCGAACGGGCCCAGGGCGTGGCTGCCAGCGTCGCCGGCTTCTGGGATGTCATGGGCCCCGAGGACGCGCGTTCGGGCTTGCTCAAGCGCTACAGCCAGCGCCTGGGCGGACTCAGCGTGCGCTGGTTCGAGCCCGAGAATCAGGACAACTGGCGCCCTCGCGATCTGTTCTCCGCCCAGGTGGTGTTCGTGCCGCAGCCGCCAGCGCCTACGGCGGAGATCGGCCGCAAGCTGCTGCAGGGTGAACTTGATTGGACCTTTGTCCCGCAGATCGAGGAGAACTGGGATCTGATCGTGGGCTACGCGCCGGTACGGGCTGCCGATGGCGGCGTCCGCGCCGTGATCGGCGTCTCCGAACGCGAAACCGGCTTCAGAGAAGCCATGGCGGCACTGCGCCTGCGACTCATCGGTCTGTTGCTGGCGCTGCTGCTGGCGGGCATAGGCGCAGCCGAGCTGATCACGCGGGTGGCCCGCCGTGAACTGGGCGCCCTCACCGCCGCTGCCGAAGATGCCACGCACGGACGCTATCGGACGCAGTTGCCGCCCGGACGTATCCGCGAACTGAACGATCTGGGTGGTACCTTGCTGACGATGACCAGTCTGCTCGCCGATGAAAGCTATCAAACTCGCCGCGCCTTCTTTCGCGCCGAGCTGCTGCCGGGTCAGCGAGAGCTGGCGCTGGGTTATCGCAACTACCTGGAACATCCGCTGCCGGCCCAGCTCGGTCCGGCCGCTTACGCCTTCCGACGCCTGGGTGCGGTCGGGATTTCAGATTTCTGTGGCTGGCGCGAAAGCGCGAGCGGCTGGGTACTGGTGTTGGGGCGCACCCGCAACGGTGCCAGGCTACCCTCGCCACTGCAGGATCTGATCCATGCCGATGCCGCTCGCGACTATTTGCTGGGCGCCGCGGTCGATCCCTTGCACAATCTGAGCTGGGAGCAGGCATTGGCCGATTTTCCCTGCGAATGCCTGCAGATCGTGGAAATTGCTGCCGATGGTGGCAGCGCCCGCCTGGCCGAACTGGCACCCGACGGGGCTTCTTTGGGACCGTGGTCCCTGGTCCGGGGACGGCTGGTATTTGGTACGCTGAGTGAGGACGGCGCGAAGATGGCGCTGGCCTATTCCCAGCAGTTTCCGGATCGGATGCTGGAACAGGTGGCCGATGAGCTGGCTGGACTCTTGGCAAACCGATTCAGCGGCATACTGGTGCTGTGCGATCTTCAGAGCAGCCCTGCAAGCGAGCGAAGTTCATGAGCGCGACCGACAAGCCTACGCCCGCCACTCCAGCATCCGAGCGCATTCGCTTCGGCTTGCGTTTCAAGATCATCCTCGGCCTGACGATCTTCAACATTCTGGGCACGGCCATCTTTGCTGCCAACCATTATCTGGCTGAAAAGCAGAGCATCATCGCCGGTGTCGAGCAGAAACTGGCCGCTGCAGCGCGGGCATTGCCGGACATGCTGCCGCCGGGCTACTTCGATCGCGCCGTGAGCTCCACCGCGGTGTCTCCGGAGGAATATCGGCAACTGGTCGATCAACTCTCCAGATACTGCTCCGACATCGGCCTCAAGTATCTCTACAGTTACACCTATCGCGATGGCGTGTTCTTCACCACCTCGTCCAACGCCACACCCGAGGAACTCAAGGACGAGAGCTTCGCCAGCTACTGGCAGGAGTACGTCCAGCCCAAGCTCGAGCTCGCCTGGAATACCCGGCAACCGATCTATGACGAAGTCAACGATGAATGGGGTCGGGTTTATTCCTTGTTCAAGCCGGGAATCACGGCCAAGGGCACGCGCTACATCGTCGGCGCCGATCTGGCCATCGATGCGCTGATTGCCAAGCTCGACAAGTCACTGCGCAAATCGATCCTGATCGGTTTCCTGAGCTTCTTCGTGGTTTTCCTGTTCAGTTTCTACATCGGCACCAAGCTGTCCTCCAAGATCTCGCTGCTGGCCGACTACACCCGGGAGCTGGCAGCCACCGATTTCCAGCCGGTCGAGGATCTGCCGCTGCGCCGGCAGATCGGTGCCATGCCCGAGCAGAGCCGCGACGAGATCGCGCAGCTGGCGAGCTCCTTCATTTCGATGGAATCGCGCCTCAATACCTATCTGCGTGAGCTGACCGAAACCACCGCCACCAAGGAGCGCCTGCACAACGAGCTGCGCATTGCCGGCGACATCCAGCTGAGCATGCTGCCGCAGGGCTTCAAGCCGCGACTGCACGATGACGGACGTCTGGGTGTGGATCTGTCGGCCGCCATCAAGCCCACCAAGGAAGCCGGCGGCGATCTTTACGACTACTTCTACCTCGACGACGACCATCTCTGCTTCACGATCGGCGATGTCTCCGACAAGGGCATGCCGGCAGCGCTGTTCATGACCGTCGTGATTTCGGTGCTGCGCGCTCGCTCGACCTCCGAGCACATCGGCCGGCCCGACGAAATTCTGCGGCAGACCAACGAGTTGCTGATTCCGCAGAATGCCATGTGTCAGTTCGTGACCCTGTTCCTCGGCATCCTCAATGTGCGCACCGGTGAACTGGTCTATTCCGACGGTGGCCACAACCATCCCTTCCTGCGCCGCGCTGGCGGCAAGCCGGAGATGATGGCCTTCGATGGCGGCGTTGCCCTGGGCATCATGTCCGGCGCCAGTTACCCGATCTACAAGACCACCCTGGCCGCTGGCGATGTGCTGTTCCTTTACACCGACGGCGTCACCGAGGCGATTGCCGCCGACGAGAGTTTCTACACCGACGAGCGTCTGGAACGGGTGCTGAGCGGGATCAATGCCGACGAGCGGGCCATGGTCTGGGTCGAGACCAGCATGCAGAGCGTCTTCGACTTCGCCGAAGGCCATCATCAGGCCGACGACATCACCGTCATGGCGCTGCGCATCCTGCCCGGGAAGACATGAGTCGGCCAGCCGATCCGGTCGGCGATGAGCTGTTGCTGCTGGCCGCCGACGGCAACCCAACCCGACTCGAGGCTTTGCGGCTCCGGGTAGCAGCGGGCGAAGCGCCCGCCTACGTCGCCGGCTTCCTGAGTTTTGGCGGGCGCCGCTTTCTCATCGACCCGCGGGCGTTCATCACCGATCCCGAAACCTGGTGGCTGACCGAAGTGGTTTTGGAGCAGGGGCGCAGGCTTGCGGCGCAGGGCCGTGTGCCGCAGATCCTGGAGTTCGGTGTGGGCGCGGGTACCCTGGCGATCACAGTCAAGCTGGCGCAACCGGATTGGCCGGTCAGCGGTATCGATATCGATGCTGCGGCGCTGGAACTGGCGGCCAAGAACGCCCGGCTCCACGGCGTCGACATCGGCCTGATCCAGAGCGACTATCTGGGCGGCTGGCCGGTCAGCTCAGCAGAGCCCGACATCATCTTCGGTGATCCGCCCTGGGGCGGAGCCGAAGATCTCTACGATGGTGAGCGCGATGAGAGCTATTACCTGCAGATGCCGACAGTTTCCGCCTTTCCGCCCGGCGGCGAACGCACCGGCATCCACGACCGATTGATCCGCAGCGTCGTCGAACGCCGGTGGGACTCCACCATCGTTCTCAACTACGGAGTACTGCCCCGGCCGGTCATTGCCCAATCAGCGGCGCCGCTCGGGCAGTGGACGCTGGCGCATCCGCAACCAGGCATCAGCGTGCTGATCGGCAGGCGCTAGATCAGCTTGGCCAGACCTTCGCCGCGATTGCTGGCCGTGGTCAGAATGCGATCGAAGCCCGCTATCGCCAACACCTCGCTCACCATGGGCGTCAGGCAGCACAGAGCCACGCGACCACCTTCGCGCTGCAATTTCTTGCCGACCACCAGAAACACCCGCAGCCCGGCCGAGCTGACGTAATCGATACTGGCCAGATCAAGCAGAATCTTGCGCCGTCCTGCGGCAATCTGCTCATCGCAGACGCGCTCCAGTTCCGCAGCGGTGTTCGAGTCGATCCGCCCCATCGGGACCACCACCGCGACATCGCCTTCCTGCACCAGATCAATTTGCATGCTGAGTTCCTCTGTTCAGCTGACATCTCCGGCGTCGATCGCACGACATGCAGAGCGGCCCACACTTTGACACAAAGCAGGGGTCTGACCCAAGCACCCGGGAAGCCCGGCGCCGCTCAGCCCTGATCGAGCTTGACCGGCGGCGCCGGGAAGGCGCCATGCTGATCACGCATGCGTGTGCGTGTGGAGCTCAGCCTGGCTGCCAGATCAGGAGCGTCAATGACCTCGAATTCGCTGTCGCCGGCCGATGTCAGCGATACCAGCACCAGCGGAAAAGGCTGGCCGGCACAGACGCCCTTGAGCGGCGCCTCACCGACGAAATGAAAGCGCAGATCGCGCTGATCAGCTTCCTCTGCGAAGGCCTCGGCCAGATTCGGTGACAGGATGACTTCACCGGGGCGCGAATGCCCGCTCAGTCTGAAGCCGATATCGATATCCGGCCCGAGAAAATCCAGATAGGGGCTGTCCTCGGAGCCACCCAGCATCTCCGGTATCTCGATCGCGCGGTTGCGTTCGCCGATCTCGGCCCCCCAGCAACAGCCGCGGATCCGCAGCGGCCAGCGCTCGGCAATACGCTGGTCATAGCTGGAAACAGCGCCGCAGAAGGCCGCGGTGATCAGTTGCGCATGCGCCAGCGACTGCGGCATGGCGGCGAACACGACTTCATCGCCCATGACCTTCCAGACGCCACTTTCGGGCAGGTCGTCCTCCTCGATGAACTGCCGGGCCAGTTGGCCGATGAAGATCAGCGGCAGTTCCCGGAACAGCGTCTCGAAAGCGCCCAGCCAGGAGTCCGGACCGGTTTCGCTCTGGGCCGCGGCCTTGAAGGCCGTCGAGCCGACCACGTCTGCCGACAGGAACATGACCAGTCGGCTGCGGTCGAACTTGCCGATTTGCACCCCTGTCTCCCGCGTTCATTGGATCATTCCGCGATCATCATGGCCCAGCCCGATGGGAGGGTCAACGCAGCAGAAGCGAATGCTGCGGCGATGGAATCCGTCAGCCGCGGAAAGCTATCCCTTGGCACCCTCGTCGCCCTGCTCCCTGGGCAGCAGCAATTCATCGCCCACCAGTTCCTTGCCCGGATCGAAATGGGTGGGCGCCTCGGCTTCGACCAGCTCGGCCGTCCTGGGATGCAGCGCCAACAGCTCCCAACCGGGTTTCAGTGTCGGCGGTCCCTGGTGGGTGAAGGCCAGCAGCTGCTGCCTGGGACTGATGGCGAGCAGGCCGAGTGCGTCCGGGTAGCGGATGCGGAATTCCTTCAGCCCGAAGTTGTCCTTGATCTTGTGACCGCGGATGCGCCCGCCCTGATCGATCAGCGCTTCCAGCGAGGCATGGGTGACATCCTTGCGGAACAACCAGGGCGAACGCAGATTGCCGGCCAGCGTGCCCTTGCTGTGGCCCTTGTCCTCGGCCGTGCGCAGCGCCAGCACGCCATCGGTGCCGAGTTCGCTCTTGAAATGCAGGCAGGCCAGCGCGTTCTGGTTGGGCCTGCTGGCCAAGGCAAACAGCTTGGCCACACCGCTGGTATCCAGATGCTTGTCGGCGTGTTCGGACACGATCCGCCCGAAATAGGTGTCCAGCCCCTGCATCCGCGCCTTGCGCAGCGAGTCCCAGTTGACGTCGGCCATCAGTACCCGAAAGCCTCGGGTCTTCAGGGCCAGCCCCAGAGCGCAGGCGAAGTGCGATGAGCCCACCAGCAGCACGCCCTTGGGGACAGCCTCGGCCAGACCCAGGCGCAGCGCCAGGCGCCGGGCCGTGAAGCTCTGCAGCAGCACGCTGGCAATGATCACACTGAACACCGCCGGGACCAGCAGCTCGCCGCCCGGCACCTGCTCGCTTTCAAGGCGCAGGGCAAACAGCGAGCCCACTGCAGCGGCGACGATGCCACGCGGGCCCATCCAGGCGATCAGGGTTCTTTCCTTCCAGTCCAGCTTGGACCCGAGCGTGCTCAGAAACACGGCGATGCTGCGGGCCACGAACAGTACCACCAGCAGAAACAGTGGCAGACCCCAACCGAGGCGCTCGAAGCTGGACACATCCAGACGCGCCGCCAGCAGGATGAACAGCAGCGACACCAGCATGACCGTCAGCGTTTCCTTGACGTGCAGCACGTCTTCGAGATCGACGTCGCGCAAATTGGCCAGCACCACACCCATGATGGTCACGGTCAGCAAGCCGGACTCGTGGGCGATCTCATTGGAACAGGTGAAGGCCAGCAAGACCGCCGCCAGAATCACGGCACTGCGCAGATACCAGGGAATCCAGTGCCGGCGCAGACAGATGCCGATGGCCACGGCAAAGGCAAAGCCGAAAGCGCTGCCGACCAGCATCAATCGTCCCAACTGCCACCAGAGGTTGTCACCGTAGCCGCTCAGCGCCAGTTCCAGCGCCATCACGGCCAGCACTGCGCCGATCGGATCGATGATGATGCCTTCCCAGCGCAGCACCTTGTCGACGCTGGGCCGCGGCCGGATCGCGCGCAGCATCGGTCCGACCACGGTGGGTCCGGTCACGCTGCAAATGGCGCCGATCAGCAAGGCCATCGGTACCGGCGCCTTCAGGAACAGATGTGCGGCGGCTGCGATCAACACCAGATTGAGCAGGGCACCGATGCTGACCAGATTCCAGATCGGTCCGCGCAGCCCGTGGATCTCCTCGAAGCGCAGCGTCAGCGCGCCCTCGAACAGAATGATGGCCACCGCCAGCGAGGCGATCGGGAACAGCGCCTCGCCCAGCAACTGGTCGGGATTGAGCAGGCCAAGTACCGGCCCGACCAGGACGCCGATGCCGAGCAACAACACGATGGCTGGCAGGCGCAGGCGCCAGGCCAGCCATTGCGCACCCACGCCGAGTACGACCGCGGCGGTCATCAACCAGGGCAGTGGCAGTTGTGGCAAGGTCATCGGAGGGTCGGGCCTTCGAACAGCGTGCCCGCGATCATAAGGCTTGAGCCACGGCGACGCGGCTCAGGGTGGATGCGCCGCGGCCCTGGAGGGCGCCGCGCTGCGGCGCCGCGTTGCCTGGCGGACCGATCAACAGCGGCCGCGCAGGCGCGCGTCCCTCCTCAAAGCCGCTCCGATGTCGCAATGTCGTTCATGGCCCACGAGGTCACGCCCGGCAAACGCGGGTCATGCCCAGCGCTGGCAGGCGACTGACTACGGACAGCTCTTGCCCAGCAAGGTGGTCAAACGGCTCAGGTCCAGACCGCCACTGCCATAACCCGGCAGCGTGCTGTTCCACTCGATGCGGGCGTTCTGGGCGTCGAGACTGCGGAAGCTCAGCGTTCCCCAGGGCTCGCGGATCACATCGCCGGCGCTGAAGTTGGGCGGAAACAGGGCGCCGCGGGTGATGGTCATCGCCAGATTGGCCTGGTCGCCGACCACCGGCCCCACACCCAGCAGCCAACGCTGCTGGCCATTGAGGTAGGCAAACCAGATCACCACCAGTTGCTGATTGCCGGGGGCACCGATCATCTGCACCTGCAGGCCGTGGCCGTTCTGGGCGGCGTTGTACCAGGTGCCGCTATGGCAGGCCGAGAGCCCGGCGCTGGCGGAGCTGACGCCGGCGCTGAGTCGGCTGATGCGACTCAGCGCCATGCTGCCGTTGCTGAAGCCGGGCATGTTCGTGGTCCAGGTGGCGGTGCCCTGATCGCGACTGCTGAAGTCCAGCAGCACCTCGCCCCAGGGCTGCAGTTGCACCTGGGCTGGATCGTGATTGGGTGGGAATCCACCGCCCTGGGTGATCGACAGCGGCACCCGCGCGCTATGGCCATCGACCGGGGCGGTGCCGACCATCCACACCAGCTCGCCGTTGCGGTAGGTGTACCAGGTGGCCACCACGCCGGGCACGCCGTCGATGCTGGTGGTTTCGATGAACCAGCCATGGCCGTCCTGGCTCGGATCGAAGAAGGCACCGGAAATGTCAGCGCCGATCTCGTAGTCGGGCACACCATCGAAATCCACCAGGGGCGCGCGCCAGGCGCCGCGCCCATAGGTGAAGGCATAGAGCTCGGGCACGCCACTCAGGGGCTGCTTGGCGATGGCCAGGCGCTCGACGATGACGTTGGCAAAACCGCCATTCTCGCGGGCCCAGTGGGCGCCGCCATCGAGGCTGACGAACACGCCGATGTCGGTGCCGATATACAGGCGCTGGCGGTTGTTCGGATCGACCAGCAGATGGTGCACCGGCACATCCGGCAGGGCGCCATCACCCTCGCCGTCGATGGCCGTCCAGCTGGCACCGGCATCGGTGCTGCGCCACACATGCTGGCCGCCGAAGGTGGAATAGGTGGCATAGGCGATATTTGCATCGACCGGATCGAAACCCAGCGAGGACACCCAGCCGCTGCGCGGCGAGACGCTGGCAAAGACACTGCTACCGGTGCTGCTGCTGGCGTTGCTGCTGCGGTAGATGGCGCGCTGGTTGCCTATCAGGATGCGGTTGGGGTCGGTCGGCGACAGGCCGATGGCCGAGATCCAGTCGTTGAACACGCCGCCCAGCGAGACGCTGGCCGGCACCCAGTTGCGGCCCTGATCATTGGTGCGCCACAGCCTGGATCCACCTGCATAAAGTCGATCCGGATTCGCCGTATCGAGCACGAAGGGCATGATGAAGATGGTGTTGTCGACGATGCCGTTGGTGGCCCGGACAAAAGGCCCGCCATTCACCGAGCGGTGGATGTTGACGTTCTGATAGCTCACGTACAGCGTGTTCTCACTGCGCGGATCGATGGCCACGCTGGCGCCGTCGCCGCCGAAGATTTCGGCGAAGATGGTGCCGCTGGAGAAGCTGCTCTGCAGCAGGGTGCCGTTGTCCTGGGCACCACCCAGCCAGACCGTGCCCTGATCGTTGACGGCGCCGGTATAGAACTGCACCGAGCCCAGTCCCTCCTCGATGGTGGTCCAGCTGACGCCGCCGGTGTTGGGTCCGCAGGCGGCATTGGCGGCACGATTGACCGGCGCGGCATCGGCATCGGTGTAAGCCACCCCGCCGTCGTTGGTGGTGTACAGGCGGCGCGTGCCCTGGGCGTAATTCGGATGGAAGTGCAGCGAATGCTGGTCGGCGTGCACGCCGCTGGGCTGGGCGCCATCCAGCCACCAGTACGAGGCCTTGCCGAAACTGCGGCCGCCGTCATCGGAGCGGTACAGTTCCATGCCGGCCACCCAGACGATCTCCGGATTGAGTGGATTGACGGCAATGGCCTGGTTGTACCAGCCAGCGCTGTAGGCATCGAAATTGCCGAAATTGCAGCGCACCGCCTCGAAGCCGTCGGCGTAGCTCAGCAGATAAGTGGAGAGCACATCAGCCGAGCTGTTGCGCACCCGCGCTTCCCAGGTGCGGCCGCCATCGTTGGAACGGAACACGGCGTGCAGGCCATTGTCGTAATCGCCGCGACCGTCGTTGTTGCGGTCCGGGCCTGGCACGGTACTGGCAGCCAGCGCGTACAGGATGTTCGGATTCGATGGCGCCAGCGCCAGCGAGGTGCGACCCATGCCGTTCTCGCTCAGGACCACCTGCCATCCCGGCGTGCCGGTAGCGTCGTCGGTGCGGAACACCGTGGCCGGGCATGGACCGTTGCAGGCTGGCGGCACGACGGTGTTGGGCAGCCAGTAGCGATCGTCTTCCGAGCGTGAGGCGCAGCTGGCCAGCAGCGTGTCGCTGCCGGGCAGCAGCTGCAGATCGGTGCAGCCCTCGTAGAGCAGCCCACCACCGGCATCGACCGGCCTCAGGATCTGCACAAAGTTGTTGCCACCATCGTCCGAGCGCCAGACGCCGGTGTTGGTCGCGGCGTAGATGCGCCGATGATCGAGCGGACTGATCACCAGGTCGGAGACGTAGCGAAAATTGTCGTTGGCGGTGGCGACCAGCTGGCGGAAGCTCTGGCCGTTGTCGGTGGAGCGCAATATGCCCTGCCCCCACATCGCCGCGAAGGGGCGTTCGCTGTTGCGATAGAGCTCGCCGGTACCCGCGTAGAGGGTATCGGGCGTCACCGGGTCAAACACCAGCGCGCCGATGTTGATGTTGGCGGCATCGTCGTTCAGGGAGGTCCAGAACACACCGCCATTGGTGGTTTCGAAGATGCCGCCGGAGACACCGCCAGCGAGCATGCGCTGCGGATCGCGTGGATCAAAAGCCAGGGTGCGCGTGCGCCCACCGACATTGCTGGGGCCCAGCCACTGCCAGCGCGGCGCGGTCTTTTCGCCGGTGACGAAACGACCGGCTTCAGTGCTGAAACTGGGCATGGCCCGCGCCTGTGCCTCGGCCGCTGCGTACCAGGCCGGATCGATGGCGCTGGCGCCGGGCGGCAGGCGCCGGGCGTTGTCGAAAGCGGCCCGCTGACCGGGCGCGTCCGGGCGTTCATGCGTGGGTTTGGGCAGCGAGTGCAAGCCGACCTGCGGCTGGATCACCGCGCAGGCGGCAAGCGCTGTCAGTATCGATCCCAGCAAGAGTTTGATCCGAACGCGCATGAGCAGCCCCATCAACGAAGGTCGTCGTACACCCAAGAATCCTGCCGATCGCCGCTGAACGCAACCGCAGGACGGCGTCTGTTAATTCTGTGCATACAGTTCTGAGCGCAGAACACGATATTGCGCAGGTTTCGATGGTTTCGATACTGCGCTGTGACGCTGGCTCACCCAAACAGAGTCTGCCCATCCAGCTCCCGCCACTGCCCCGGCGCCAGTCCCTGCAAGGTGATGGACCCGATCGCTGCGCGAATCAGTCGCAGGGTCGGATGCCCCACCGCCGCCGTCATGCGCCGCACCTGACGATTCCGGCCCTCGCGCAGCGTCAGTTCGATCCAGGCGGTCGGAATCTGTGCCCGATGGCGGATCGGCGGATCACGCGGCCACAGACCTGACGGGTCGGCTTGCAGCAGGCGCGCCTGCGCAGGTCGCGTCGGTCCATCCTTCAGCATCACCCCACGCGCCAGCTTCTGCAGGGCCGCAGGCTCGGGAATGCCCTCCACCTGCGCCCAATAGACCTTGGCCAGCGCATGCCGCGGATGGCTGATGCGCTGGATCAACGAACCCTCATCGCTGAGCAGCAACAGACCCTCACTGTCGCGATCCAGCCGTCCGGCGGCGTAGACACCCGGCACCGATACATAGTCCGCCAGCGTCGCCCGGCCTTCTGGATCGGTGAACTGGCAGAGCACGTTGTAGGGCTTGTTGAGGGCGATGAGCACGGTTGGGAGCGGGAGAAAGGGAAAGGGGATAAGGGGAAAAGGAAAATGGAAAAGGGAAGAGCTCGAGGCTGGGGGATTTTCGCGCAATGGGAAGCCCGATGCAGCGGCATTCACGGGTGGAACCCGCCCACCCTGGCGCACAGTCCATGCGACGAGATTCCGCGGGCGGATTCCACCGCGGCGTCCACGTCCAAACCACGCTGCGTGCCAAGAAAAATGCGCGTGGTACGCTTTTTCTTCCCGCACATTGAGGGCCGCCCATGAGCACGGCAATCGAACACATCACGGCGCGCCTCGCACAGTTGCCCGCCGAGCGGGTGGAGGAAGTCGTCGACTTCGTTGACTTCATCGCCTCCCGCGAGCACGAGCGCCAGCTGGTGCGCGCGGCACAAGCCATCAGTGAGGCCACGCTGGTCAGCCACTGGATCAACGAGGCCGACGCCGCCTATGCCGGGTGTCATCAAACCCATTCTGTTCACGATTGAGGCCCGGCTCATCCGCAAGCCCCTCGGTCACCTGGCCGACGACGACCAGCGCGCCTTGCGCCACTGCATCGCACTACTGATAGGCTGACGAAGCTAGTGTGGTGGTTCCACCCGAATCACTCGACCACGTAACGCTTGCCCTGCACCCGCACCTTGGGTGGCGTCCCGCCCGCCACGAATCCCCGATACGCCGGCTCCAACTCGCGCCAGAACGGCAACCATTCGTGGTCCGCATACGCTGACGCCCAATCGCCGTCCATGCGGAAGGGGAAGATGTGCACCGGCACCGACTTCTGGCCCGCCGCGAGGGCCGCCGCGACCAGGGTGTAGATCTGCTCGATGGCGGCGTCGCCCATCGCGTAGCAACCCACCGAGACACAATTGCCGTGCACCATCAGGAAATCGCCGGTGCGGCCATGTGCGCGGTCGTAGGCGTTGGGATAACCGAGGTTGAAGGCCAGATGGAAACGGCTGACGGGATTCAGCTGGCGCGCGGCCACCGTGTAGAAACCCTCCGGCGCCTGCCAGTCGCCCTGCTGCAACTTCGGCCCCAAGGAACCCGACCAGGTACAGATCGGCCAGGTCTGGAACAGCTGATAGCCCTCGCCTGCCCGCACCCACAGTTCCAGCTCCCGGCTTTGCTTGAAGATGCGCAGATACAGCGGCGCACCCCAGCGCGCCCCAAACATTGCCAGGCGCGCATCCAGATCCGCACGCACGCGCTGCTCGGCCTGCACAGCCCGCGCGCTGCTTGGTACCTCAGTGGCCATCAGCGGCAGGCTGATCCAGCCCAGCAGCAGGATTCTGGCTATTGAGACAGCGGTTCGCATCGCCGGGCATGTCCGACTCTGAATGAAAAGGGGCGGCGGGTTGCCCCGCCGCCCCGGTTCATGGCGCCATCAGGATCAGTTGCAGCGCTTGATCTCGACGTTGTCGATATTCCAGCCCTCGGGGCGGTTGACCGAACCGTCCGAGGTGGCACGGAAGCGGAACTGCACGGTCTGGCCAGCATAGGGCGCCAGATCGATCACCGACTTCAGGTAGGGCTGCGGATCACCGCACCAGGCCTGCAGGCCGATCGCCGGATTGGCCGCGCCGTTCAGCGCACCATCATAGGGATCGGTCAACAGACCGCTGGTGATCTGGGTGAAGGCGCCGCCATTGATCGCGACTTCAATGAAGCCGCCATCCCAGCAACCGCCGCCACTGCGCGCTTCCATCGACTGACGACTCTGGAAGGACAGGGTCAGACCGTTGCCGACCGAGGGCAGCACGATGCCAGCCGGGCTGACGAAGCGCTGGTCGGAACCGGTGCTGGCCGGAATACCCTGCAGCGCCTTGGTGCCGGCGAAGGGGAAGTTGCTGGTGATGGCCCAGGTGTTGGTACCCACGCCACCCGCTTCCTGCACCCAACCGGTGGCTGCGCCTTCAAAGTCCTCGCTCAGCACGATGGTCGGTGCCGGGCCGGCCGGACAGTCGCCAGGTGCGGCCGCAGTGGTGAAGGTGCCCGTTGCCGAAACCGTGCCCAGACCGCCGGCGGGCGGTAGTCCTTCAAAGCCGTCCGCGAACAGCTCGGCTGCCGTGGAGCAGGCATTGCGGGCAAACACGCGCCAGAAATAGCTGGTGCTGGTGTCCAGTTGCGGCGATGGGGTCCAGGTGGTGGCGCTGGTGGTGGTTGTCCGCACGATATTGGTGAAGGCGGCGTCGGTGGCTACCTGCACCGTGTAGTCGATCACATTGGGTACGGCCGCCCAGGTGAAGGTCACGTTGGGCGCAACGTTGGTGGCGCTGTTGGCCGGCGTGGTCAGGGTCGAGGCGGCCGGAGCGGTGGTCTGCACGGTCAGATCGACGGTCTGCAGGCGGTTGATCGGGCCACTGGCGGTGCCGTTGATGTCGATCATGTAGGTGCCTGCGGCCACGGCTGTCGGCGTGACCTGGAAGGTGCTGGTGCCCGGCGGCGTCACCAGCGTGTTGGTGAAACTGGAGCTGGCACCGGCGGGCACGTTGCTGGACGACAGCGTCACCTGCGAGTTGAAGCCCGAAACGCTGCCGATGTTGATCGCGTAGCTGGCCGTGTTGTTACTGCATACCGTCTGTGCCTGCGGGGTCACAGCCAGGGTGTAGGTCGGCGTGCCGCATTCGTTGAATCGGAAGGAACCGACGCGCAGCCTCCAACCACTGGCCGAGGTCGTGGGCGTGTACTGGTTGACGTACCAGAAGGTGCAGTCGTCGGTGGGGTCGATGTTCATCGAGGTGTAGTCGCCCCAGCGGCTGCCACCACCGGTGTTCGAGCCGGTGCCGGCGATGATCACGCCTTCACCCTGAGGCATGGTGCCGACCGGATCTGCGGCCAGACGGCCGGTGTAGCGCACGCTGGGAAAGACGGTTTCATTGGATGCGCTGTAACCCAGGGCCATGTTGCCGGCCGAATCCTGGGCGATGGAACCCATCCAGCGATGGACGCCGTCGGTCACGCCCGGCGCGTAGGTACCTTCCTGGAACAGCGACGGCACGCCACCGGTGACCCGCAGTTCCCACCAGCGGATGCCGGAGACGGCGCCGCCCGGGCCAGCACCGGCGTCGACTGACTGATTGGTCACCATGGCTTCGTAGCTGCCGAAGTTTCGATAGGCCAGACGGTTCAAGGGACGCTGGCGATAGCCCTGGTGGTCGACCTTGGTCGCCGTACCTGGCTGGGGAATGCAGGAGCGACCCGAGCAGCCACTGAAGATGCTGTTGTAGGGTGAGATGGGCACCACGTGGGTCAGCGTGAAACTGGAGTTTGCGGGCGTCGCGAAGTCGATCACGAACTTCCAGAAGTTCAACGCATCCTGGGGCGCTCCATAGGGTCCGTTGTTGTCCATGGCGCCGACGTAATAGGCCGGTGTGCCCGGCGCTGGCAGCGTGGATCCGTCGATATCGGCCGGTTGCAGGCCGTCGCCGGTGTTGTACGGCGCGGCTCCGGGCGGCACGACGAAGGAAATCACCTGCGGGGTCGGGTTGCCAGCGATCAGCTGGGCGCGGTTGATGGCGTAGGCGCCGATGCCGCCGAAGCTGCTGCCGGCGAATTCGCGGTTGGCAATCAGATAGGCATTGGACCACACGCCGAGCTTGGGATAATCCGGAAAATTGCTGCCAGTGCTGAAGGCATAGCGGTAGTAGGCGCCGGTTGGATCGGGCGTCTGCGAGATCGCGACACAGTTGAAATAGGTCGGACCGGCCGAGGTGAACTGGGTCAGGATCCAGCGATCGGCAAACTGATCGTAGAGCACGATGGGATCGCCCGAGTTCTCGGTCTGGCAGGCGCCACCGAATCCGGCCCAGAAGGTGTTGGTGGCCACCGGGCCGAGCAGCAGATTGCCGGTCTTGTCATAGATGGCGGTGTGCAGATTGCTCATCGCCACATAGTGATTGGGGCCGACATCGCCTGCAGGATCCGGCGGATTGACGCCGGAAATATTGTTCTGGGCGTCAAACGAAACCGTCGGCGCCGGAATGTTCAACGGGCCAACCGCGGACTGTATGACGGGATCCAGTGACTGGGGTCCGGGCAGGAACTGCCATTCGAGGCCGCTCGGCGGATCGTCATCGATTTCACCATTGGCACGGGTCAACACCAGCGGCGGGATGCCCGTGGGCTTCATGTCGCGCAAGGGCGGCGACACATCGAAATGCGCAACCGGCAGCAGTCCGCGATAGATACCGCTGGCCAGCGGCGCGTCGCCGCTGGCTGGAGCCGAGGCGGCCATCGCCGCACCGCAACTCAGCCCTGCAATCAAAGTCAGTCCTACGATTTGCCTCAGCATGTTCCGCTCCTCTCCGCACCGGACGCCCATACGCCCTAAGTGCTGGAACGGTATCCCAAGGACCGGCATCAGGCAATGGCCGATTCCGCAGCTGAGCGGAATCGGACTCCACCCAAGGGCGGGCTTTTTCGGAGTCAGGCGATGATTGCGGCTCGTGGCGGGGCGACCCGGCAGGGACGCCGCGCCACGAAGCGGCTATGGCTCAAACGTCAAGATTGGCAACACGGAGCGCATTGGCTTCAATGAACTCGCGCCGGGGCTCGACGGCCTCGCCCATGAGCATGCTGAACATCTGGTCGGCGGCGATCGCATCTTCGATGCCCACTTTCAGCATGCGCCGGGTTTCCGGATTGACCGTGGTTTCCCACAGCTGATCCGGGTTCATTTCACCCAGACCCTTGAAGCGACCGATCTCGCGATTGCGCTTGGCCTGCTCCATCAACCACTCGTGGGCCTCACCGAAGTTGTTGATAGTTCTGGACTTTCCGGCTCTGGTCACGGTTGCGCCGGGGCCCAGCAGTCCGCCCAGTTGCTGCGCCAGATCGGCCAGCGGGGCGTAGTCGGAGCCTTCGAAGAAGGCCGGTGACAGCAAGGTGTGGCTGCTCAGGCCGTGGTGCAGGCGCTCGACGCTCAGCGAATAGCGCATTGCCGGAACTTCGGCGCCCTCCGCCAGCGGCTGAGTGAGCACTTCCTCGATCACCTGTACGCGATAGCGGGGGTGATCCAGGGCGGTGCCGCTGAGGCGCTTCTCCAGCGCAGTGGCCAGCAGTTGCAGTTGCTCGCGGCTGTCCGGCGCAGTCATCGCCACCGGCGGCAGTTCGACCAGGGCCTCCAGCAACGCCGGGTCGAAGCGATGCTTCAGGCGCTTCAGGTGGGCGAGCACATTGCTGTAGCGATGCATCAGCTGTTCCAGGCCGACGCCGCTGATCGGCGGCACGTCCTCGGCCGGGACCAGACTGGCGCCATCGACCGCGCCGGCGAGCAGGAAGGAAGCCAGCGCGGCATCGTCCTTGATGTAGGTGATCTGCTTGCCCTGGGTGACCTTGTACAAGGGCGGCAGGCCGATGTAGATGTAGCCGCGCTCGATCAATTCCGGCATCTGCCGGTAGATGAAGGTCAGCAGCAGCGTACGGATGTGCGAGCCGTCGACGTCGGCGTCGGTCATCAGGATGATGCGGTGATAGCGGACCTTGTCGGGGTTGTATTCATCACGCCCGATGCCGCAACCGAGCGCGGTGATCAGGGTGCCGATCTCGGCCGATTGCAGCATCTTGTCGAAGCGGGCCTTTTCCACATTCAGGATCTTGCCCTTGAGCGGCAGGATGGCCTGGAACTTGCGATTGCGGCCCTGTTTGGCCGAGCCGCCGGCGGAATCACCCTCGACGATGAAGAGTTCGGACTTGGCCGGATCCTTTTCCTGGCAGTCGGCCAGCTTGCCGGGCAGGCCAGCGATGTCCAGCGCACCCTTGCGGCGGGTCATCTCGCGGGCGCGACGCGCGGCATCGCGGGCGCGGGCGGCTTCCACCACCTTGCTGGTGATGGCGCGGGCGTCGCTCGGATGCTCGGCCAGGAACTCGGCCAGCTTCTGGCCGACGATGCTCTCGACCGCGGTCTTCACTTCCGACGAAACCAGCTTGTCCTTGGTCTGCGAGGAGAACTTCGGATCCGGCACCTTGACCGACAGCACTGCGATCAGACCCTCACGGCTGTCATCGCCCGAGAGTTCCAGCTTGTCCTTCTTCAGCAATCCCGATTGCTCGACATACTGGTTGATGGTGCGGGTGAGCGCGCCACGGAAACCGGCCAGATGGGTACCACCATCGCGCTGCGGAATGTTGTTGGTGAAGACGTAGACCATTTCCTGATAGGCGTCGGTCCACTGCATGGCCAGATCGACGCTGATCTCGTTGCTGATGCCATCGATGCTGATGACGCTCGGGTGCAGCGCATTCTTCAGCTGCGCCAGATGCTGCACGAAGGAGCGGATGCCGCCCTCGTATTCGAAGACGTCGCTGCGACCGACGCGGTCGTCCTTGAGCTCGATGCGCAGGCCCGAATTCAGGAAGGCCAGCTCGCGCAGGCGCTTGGCCAGGATGTCGTAGTGGTACTCGACATCGGTGAAGATCTGGGTGCTGGGCTTGAAACGGATGCTGGTGCCGCGGCCGTTGGAGGGCTTGACCTGGCGCAGCGGATAAACCGGATCGCCGAGGCTGTATTCCTGCTCCCACAGATAGCCGTCGCGCTCGATCTTCAGGTGCAGCTTTTCCGAGAGCGCGTTGACCACCGAAACACCGACGCCGTGCAGGCCGCCGGAGACCTTGTAGCTGTTGTCGTCGAACTTGCCGCCAGCGTGCAGTACCGTCATCACCACTTCGGCGGTGGACTTGCCTTCGGGATGCATGGCCACCGGAATGCCGCGGCCGTTGTCCGAGACCGTGACGGCGCCGTCGCTGTGAATGGTGACGTAGACGTGCGTGCAATGACCGGCCAGGGCTTCGTCGACGGAGTTGTCGACCACCTCGAAGACCATGTGGTGCAGACCGGTGCCGTCATCGGTGTCACCGATGTACATGCCGGGGCGTTTGCGTACCGCATCCAGGCCCTTGAGGACCTTGATCGAGTCGGCGTCATAAGCCTTGGGTTGCGGCTTGCTGCTGTCGGGGCTTTCGTTGATGTCTTCGCTCATAGTCCAGGCGTTTGGTCCGGGGCGCGCGCCGATAGAGGCGTCGAGCGCAAGCCGTCGAGTATAGCAGGGGCAAGGGCGCGACTCTTGCCGCGACGGGCGCTGTTCAAGCCGGTTGACGCGCCAGCTGGGAGCTTTGCGTGGTTTCACGTGGAACATGGCATGCCGGGTCACTCGCTCCGGATTGCCCGCAGCTCAGACTTTCCCTGTAGGAGCGACCTTGCGTCGCGACCGTGAATTCCAAAATCGCGACGCAAGGTCGCTCCTACACGGCTGCGGGCACTTGCGGAAATCTTCCCTCACGCTCACGCCGAACCCCGGTCGATCTTCCCGTGTTCCACGTGAAACACCGTCATGGCGCCCGCCCACTGTGAGAACGAGACACTCTGCTGGGTTCCGGTCACCCACAACTGAGCCCCGAGTTCGGCACAGGCCAGCAAGGCCCGGCGCTGATGATCCTCATCCAGCTCCGAGGCCAGATCGTCCAGCGCCACGATGGGCGCGTGCCCGCGACGGCTGCGATAAATGCTCGCGGCCACCAGTACTGCGGCCAGCGCCACCAGCTTCTGCTGACCGCGCGAACCGTACTCGCGGATCTCGCGGCCGGCAAAGGACACCGTCCAGTCAGCCCGATGCGGTCCCGCCAGCGTATGGCCGACCTCACGCTCCCTCGCACTGAGGGACTCCAGGCGCTCGTACAGATCGACATCATCGCGCCAGCCGCGCTTGTAGCTGATCTCGGCAGTGCCCATCTCCGGCAGGGTTCCTGCCAGCGCGGATCGCATCTCGGCAGCAAACTCCGGGAATAAATTCCCTCTTAGCTGCGCGAGGGTCTCGCCCGCATCGGCCAGGTCGGAGGTCCAGACCCGTAGCTCGGCATCGGAGGGAGATTGCTTGAGTACGGCATTACGCTGGCGCAGCAATCGTGCATAGCGCCGGTAGGCTTCGGTGAACTCCGGTTCCACGTGGAACACGATCCAGTCGAAGAAGCGCCGACGCACTTCCGCGCCACCACCAATCAGTTCGTGCGATTCCGGACTGAAGCAGACCACCGGAACCAGACTCGCCAACTCCGCCAGATCGGCGACACGCTCGCCATTGCGCAGCGCTCGCCAGGAGGAACGTGCCCGCTCAAAACCCAAACGATCCTGGCGCCCATCGGTATCGATCTCGGCGTAGACCTGCAGCGCGGCGCTACCCCGCGCGATCACGGCCTCGTGGCCGCCGAAACGAAAGCTGCGCCCGGAACCGAGCAGAAACAGTGCCTCCAGAACGCTGGTCTTGCCGGCACCGTTGCCACCCAACAACAGATTCAGACCCGGCGCGGGCGCCAGCTCCACCTCCGCCAGACAACGCAAGCCAGCGATGGTCAGACGGGTCAGATGCACCCGAGGGCTCCAACGAAAACGGGGCCGCAGATACGGCCCCGCCAGGAAGACACAAACACGCTCACACCCGGATCACAAGCGCAGCGGCATGACCACATGGCGCGTGGTGTCATCGATCGGCGATTCCACCAGCGCGCTGCTGGCGCCATCGCGCAGACGAATGCGTACGCGCTCACCATCCACCGCCGCCAGTGCATCCAGCAGATAGTTGACGTTGAAGCCGACCCCAAGCTGATCCACCGTGGTCTCGGCCTCGATTTCTTCCATGGCTTCTTCCTGTTCGGGATTGTGTGCAATCACCCGCAACACGCCCGGCGAAACCTCGATCTTGACCCCGCGGTATTTCTCGTTCGACAGAATCGCCGCCCGCGACAGCGCCTGGCGAATGGCATCGCGATCGACCAGGATGACCTTGTCGGCGCCGAGCGGGATCACCGCTTCGTAATCCGGGAAACGGCCATCGATCAGTTTCGACACCACGATGCTGTCGGACAGGCGGGCCCGGATATGGTTCTTCGAGAAGGCCAGTTCCAGTGGCGCCTCGCCTCCCTCCAGCAAACGCTGCAGCTCCAGGATGCCCTTGCGTGGCACGATCACCTGGCGCCGGATCTCACCTTCGGCCACACCGGCAGTTTCCGCCAGCGCCAAACGATGCCCATCCGTCGCCACCGTGCGCAGGCCATTGCTACGGACCTCAACCAGCAAGCCATTGAGGTAGTAGCGCACGTCCTGCACCGCCATCGCGAACGCGCTACGCTCCAGCAGTTTCTTGAAACCGCCCTGATCGATCTCGATGCGTTCCTGGATATCGCCGGATTCGGTGGCCGGGAACTCGCTGGCCGGCAGCGTCGCCAGCGTGTAACGCGAACGTCCCGAGCTCAGCTTGACCCTTTCGCCTTCCTGCTTGAGATCGATCTTGGACCCGTCCGGCAGTGCCCGGACGATGTCGAACAGTTTGCGGGCAGGAATGGTGACCTCGCCGGCCTCGGCGCCGTCCACTGCCATCTTTGCCGACAGTTCGACTTCCAGATCGGTCGTGGTGAAACTGGCGCTGTCGCCCTCGACCCGGATCAGCACATTGGCGAGTACCGGCAGCGTCTGCCGTCTTTCCACCACGCCAACCACTTGCTGCAAGGGACGCAACAAAGCCTCTCGTTGGACGCTAAATCGCATGATGCCAAGCTCCTAAGCTTCTAAGTCTTTTTAAGCAGTAGAACATGTTGATGATGATGATCAGCCGTTCTCCCTGTGCAAATCTCTCAACGTCTTGTTTCTAATGACAAATATCCAGCGGTACTGACGGGATGAACTGGCCTGGGAGCTGGGGACCAAATGTGGATAACTTTTCTGTCCCGCCCACTCCCCGAGTTATCCACAGCTTGCGCAGAGCTTTCCCTGCCCGCTCCCTCATACACTCAACATCCGCACCAGCTTGTCCCAGTCATCCCGCGTTCGTGAATCGGTGTCTACCAGTTCGCGCACCACTTTGCACGCATGCAGCACGGTGGTGTGATCACGACCACCGAAGGCCTGACCGATCTCCGGCAGGCTGTGAGCGGTCAGATCCTTGGCCAGCGCCATCGCCATCTGCCGCGGCCGCACCAGTGAACGCGTGCGCTTCTTGCCGAGCAGATCACTGAGCGGGATGCGGTGATAGTCCGACACCGTTTTCTGGATGTTCGACAGCGAGATCTGTTGCTCGTGCGGGCGCAGCACATCGCGCAGCGTGGATTGCGCAAAAGCCAGATCGACGTCGACCTTGCCGAGCAGATTGGCGTGCGCATGCAGCGTGTTCAGCGCACCCTCGAGCTCGCGCACATTGGAGCGCATGCGTCTGCCGATATACGCCGCCACTTCCTCGTTCAGATCCATGCCGGCGGCGGCCGCCTTTGACAGCAGGATGGCCACCCGGGTTTCGAAATCCGGTGGATCCACGGCCACGCTGATGCCCCAGCCGAAGCGCGACTTCAACCGCGGCTCCAGCTTGTCGACTTCCTTGGGATAGCGATCGCAGGTCATGATGATCTGCTGCTTGGCGTCGTACAGGGCGTTGAACAGATGGAAGAACTCTTCCTGGGTACGATCCTTGCCCGCCAGGAACTGGATGTCGTCGATCAGCAGCGCGTCCACCGAGCGATAGCTGCGCTTGAACTGGTCCATCTTGTTTTGCTGCAGCGCATGGATCATCGCCCGGATGAATTCCTCCGAGCGCACGTACAGCACCTTGGCCCGCGGATTGTTGCGCAGGATCAGGTTGCCGGCCGCGTGCAGCAGATGGGTCTTGCCCAGGCCGGTCCCGCCGTAAAGCAGGAAGGGGTTGTAGGCCTGACCCGGCTTCAGTGCCACCTGCAGCGCGGTGGCCCGCGCCAGCTGGTTGGACTTGCCCTCGACGAAATTGTCGAACTGGTAGCGGCTGTCGAGCTTGCCGTCGAAACGGATATCAAGCTCGGCCGGGCGCTCCGTCGCGGTCACCGGCGCTACCGGCGCATCCCCGGTGCCGAGCTCCACCGAGACCTCGTTGACGGCCGGATCGAGCTCGGCCATCAGTTCACGCAGGCGCGGCAGGTAGTCTCGACGAACCCGGTCGGCGACGAAGCCGTTCGGCGCCAGCAGGATCAGATTGCCGCCACGCATGCGCGCCTGCATGGGCTTCAACCAGGTCTGCACGTCTTCTGCGACCAGTTCGGTACTGAGGCGATCGAGTGCTCGCTTCCAAGCCTTGTGCATGATCCGAATGAGTTCTTGCGGGCGCCGCGCCCAGGGCGCCAGGGTCATGGAGGATAGCCGTCTTGGCCGATGCCGTCGCGTGCGGACCGCACAGAAGCGCCGGGCCCTTGCCAGTGCCCGCTGCCGCGCCCAATTCGACACCCTTACGGCGTCTGGAACCAGAAGCGGGACGCGAAGGACGCGAAGGAGAAGCAGAAAGGTCGCGAAGGGAAAGATGTCAGATGGCTGCTGATCTGTTTCGTGTGGCTTCGGGTTTTCCCTGGCGAACTTCGCGACCTGCTCTTTACGCTTGTCAGCCTGGCGGCAATCGTCGCCGCAGCAGACATCGGGCGCCATGAAAAGATGCCCAATGGTCTCTGCTCTACTTTGCGACCTTTCTGCTCCTTCTTCGCGTCCTTCGCGTCCTGCTCTTTGCCAGGGAATACCCAGCGGCAGTCGTCGCCGTCGCGGACATGGGCGCCAGGCGACGATGGCACATCAGAAACTGCTCGCCTTCGCGTCCTTCGCGTCCTGCTCTTTGCCAGGGAATACCTAGCGACAGTCGTCGCCGTCGCGGACATGGGCGAGGAAGCCCTGCAGGCTGATATCCGCGCTGTCGGGTATGGACTCGCGCAGCAGATCGAGGGTCACGAAGCGATCGATGCGGAAGCTGCGATAGGCCTGGCGCAGCTCGCACCAGGCGGCGAGCGTCCAGACCTTGCCCCAGTAGAACAGGCCCAGGGGCCACAGCACGCGGCTGGTGACGGCCTCCTTGCCATCCAGATATTCGGCGGCGATGCGGCGGCGTTCCTTCATGCCGCGGCGCGCCACCGACAGCGCTCGACGCGTGCGCGGATCATGGCTGAAAGCCAGCACTTCCATGCCCGCAGCCTTGAGCTCCGGCCGCAGGCGTTGCGGCAGCACCGCATCGATCTTGCTCAACACCCGATCGGCGGCGGCGCGCAGATCCTCATCGGCATAGGCCGACACCCAGGCCGCGCCGAGGGCCAGCGCCTCGAGTTCGTCGCGCTCGAACATCAACGGCGGCACCTGATAGCCGGCACGCAGTGAGTAACCGATACCAGCCGCACCCTCGACCGGGGTGCCCTGCGCCGCCAGATCGGCGACATCGCGATAGACCGTGCGCTCGGACACGCCCAGGCGTTCGCCCAGCTGCCTGGCGGTACGCACCCGGCCGCGACCGAGTTCGAGCAGCAGTTGAAACAGGCGATCGCCGCGGCGCATCAGCGCAGCCCGCCGGCGCTGTCATCGGCACTGCGCGCATTGCCGTACAGCGCCTTGCGCTCGGCCGTGTAGTGCCACCAGGGTTGCAGCGGGTCGCCGCTGGCCTGGCGGGTCAGGCCGATCAGCACATCGAGCACACACGGATCCTGGCGGCTGCCGCTGCGGTGCTCCAGTTCCCGAAACAGCTGCAAAGGATCGCGGCCGTGCAGATCGCGCGGATGGACAAGCCCGAGCAGACGCAGATCGCCGGCGGTCGCCGGACCGACATTGGGCAACTGTTCGAAGCGGGTGGCCTCGGCAAATTCGGACACCTTGCCGCTGGTCTGACGCGCCCTGGCTTTCATGACCGCTACTCCTTTCCGACCCCCTGCAGCTTACTGCCATTCTGCTGCCATCCACGAGTGCCCTTGCCCACGGACCCTGACAGAACACTGGCAGCAGGGCTGGTAGCTGGTTGTTGGTTGTCGGTTGTCGGTTGTTGCGACCGCGACGGGAAGCAGAGTGCTGCAAGCGGTGCGTGAGGGAGTCTGGATCGCCTGTGGCGGTGCGCTTGTTCGCGTAACGATTTGGGGCGAGCGGAAGGGGGCAGGGGCCCAAGCTCGCTGCATGGTCGGAGTGTGCGGCGAGGTGGGTCCCCTGCCCCTTGCCCCCTGCCCCTTTGTGAGGCAGTAACATCCGCGGCTTACGACACCTCTGGTGAGCGCACCCTCTGCACGCGCAGGTGTGAGAAATGCGGGCTAGGATTGCGGGCTTGTTCTGCTGCCTGACCCGAATCCCATGAATCAACTCGATCAACTCAAGGCCTGCACCGTGGTGGTGGCCGATACCGGCAATTTCAAACAGCTGGCGCAGTTCGCGCCGCGGGATGCGACGACCAATCCGTCGCTGATCCTGAAAGCCGTGTTGCAGCCCGAATACGCCCCGCTGCTGGCGGAAACCGTCGCCGCGCATTCGGGTCTGGCCCACGAGCACATCGTCGATCAGGTGCTGGTGCGCTTCGGGCTGGAGATTCTCAAGGTGGTGCCGGGCCGGGTCAGTACCGAAGTCGATGCGCGCCTGTCCTTCGATACGCTGGCCACCATCGCCCGCGCTCGACGCCTGATCGCCCTCTACCAGCAGGCCGGCATTGCCCGCGAGCGCGTGCTGATCAAGATTGCCGCCACCTGGGAAGGCATCCAGGCGGCCCAGGTGCTGGAGCGCGAGGGCATCCATTGCAATCTCACCCTGCTGTTTGCCTACTGCCAGGCGGTGGCCTGCGGCGCCGCCGGCGTGCGCCTGATCTCGCCCTTCGTCGGGCGCATTTACGACTGGTACAAGAAGGCCGCGGGAGCTGCCTGGGATGAAGTCGCTCACGCCGGCCCCAACGATCCGGGCGTGCGCTCGGTGGCGCAGATCTGGACCTATCTCAAACGCTTCGGCATCGCCACCGAAGTCATGGGTGCCAGCTTCCGCAATATCGGCCAGATCCAGGCGCTCGCCGGTTGCGATCTGCTGACCATCAGCCCGGAACTGCTGGCCGAGTTGCAGGCCCTGTCGGCGCCCTTGCCCCGGGCACTGGATGCAGACATCGCGGCGGCTGCCGATCTCGAAGAAGTGCATTTCGATGAAGCCAGTTTCCGCTATGCGCTGAACGCCGATGCCATGGCCACCGAGAAGCTGGCCGAGGGCATCCGCGCTTTTGCCGCCGATGCCGGCAAGCTTGACCGGATGATCGAGGCCCTGCTGGCGAAATAGGCCGGCATCCGGGAAGGTCGGATCGGGCCGCGCGGACAGCGTCGATGCGAGTTACATGTTTGGTCCCGCCATTGCTCAGGGGCCATGAACCCCAAGCTGGCCTGTAGGAGCGACCTCGCGTCGCGACCGGCCAATCACACGTCCGCAGCAGCGCTCGCGCCGCAAGGGCGCTCCTACAGATGGACAAAGCCGGCGCCGCGCTGCGGCGCCGCTCGAACCCAGGATCAAAAGCGGCCGCGCAGGCGCGCGTCCCTCCTCAAAGATACTTCCAAGCTACCCGCGCCAATTGGCGTGGCTCTCCCAGAAAGCCACGCTGCGACGGTAGGCGGCGCGATCCAGCGGCACGCCTGAGCCGCCTTCTTCCACGCCGAGCGCGTTGCGCATCATCGTGATCGGGGCCATCGGAATTTCTTCGGGCTCGGCGCCGTAGAGGCAGCCGACCACGCCCCACTCGGTATCGATGCGAGTGCCCTCTTTGGCCAGCTGTTCGCGGTCGTAGAGGATCACGATCAGATACTCCGCCACCGGGGGTTCCAGGCCCTCGAACCAGCGCACCAGCACCGGCAATTCCTCCGAAGTGCGGGCCTCGTAGGCGCTGCGCAACAGGTGGCGGTTGTGCTCGGTGATCGGCACCGCAAAGCAGCGTGTGGAAGTCCAGTTGCGATAGACATGGAGCTGGCAGAACGGCGCGTAGCCGGGCAGCACCTTGACCGGCTGCAGTTCGTTGAGTTTCTGTTCGAACTCCTCGGCTGTGCAGTCCTGAATGGTGTTGCGGCGTGGCTCGCGCGGAAACAACCGGGTGCGGGCGAAGGCGGTCAGGGTGATCGACATCGGTCACATCAAGGGTAGCGGGTCAGCCTTCATTCTGCGACAGAACGGCGGGCCACAGGTGACCTGCCCGCGGAGGCCAACACCCGCTTCAGCGCGGTGGCAGCAGAAACTGCATCGGCACCTGCAACCGCGCCGACCAGGAATTCTCGCTGTGGTCGGTGCCGGGGTAATACAGGGTCAGCCAGTTGCTGCGGTCGTAGCCATGTCTGCGCATCAGGGCATCGGCGCGCTGCTGCAGCGGCGGGTACCAGGCGTCCAGGGTCTGATCGCCGTAATCGAAATAGATCCGGTGCCTTGCCGGCGTCGGCAGCTGCGCGTCGAAATAGTCGAAGAAGGCCTGCTGCACTTCGGCATCGTTTCCCACCAGCGTGCCGACCCAGTGCGTGGACAGACAGGCTGCGGCGCCGAAGATCTCGGGGTATTCGGAGATCGCATACAGCGAGATCAGGCCACCCATGCTCGAACCCATCACCACGGTGCTGGCGGCTGAGCCATCGACGGCATAGCGGGCATCGATGCGCGGCTTCAGTTCGCTGACCAGAAAGCGCAGATAGTCATCCGAGTCCACCGGCCGCCCGAACAGCAGCTCGTTGCCGCGATCGATGCGGTAGAGCTCGGCCTGCTTGGCGGCGCTCAGGCGCTCGAAGGCCCTCTCGGGATACAGCTCCGAGTGACGCATGCTCGGGATGTTCCAGACCCCGACGATGATGAAGGGCCGGGTCTTGCCGCCGCGGATCAGCTCCGCGGCCACCTCGTCTGCACGCCACTCCTGGCCGTTCCAGGTGTGGGCCGGATCGAACAGCATCTGGCCATCGTGCATGTACAGCACCGCGTAGGGCGCCGCTGCGGGATAGCCATCGGGCAGCCAGACATCCACCGGGCGCGAGGGAATCAGCTCCGATTCGATCGGATCGAGACGCTCGATGCTGCCACTGCTGACCTGTGGCAGCGGCTGCGCCGAGGCCGCAGTCCAGACCATGCAGCAAACCAGCAGCCAGAATCCTTTCATGAGTGTGCCCCCGCGTGATGCCGTGAACATTGTACGAGGACCGGTAATCCTGGCGGTGCGCTTATTCGCGCATCAAACCGTGGAAGTAGGTCACGTTGACCCGAAGGGTCTACGTGACAGCGGCGTCAGTCACGTAGACCGCTTCGCGGCCAAGATGGCACCTACATTAAAATCAGAGACTTGCGGCATTTTTGGTGAGCGCGGCTTCAGCCGCGACGCCCTGCTCGCTTGCCCCCGTGCTGCCGCAGCACCGCGGGTTACGCAGTCCGCGCCGCGGACAAGTGCCCTGTGACAACTCGTGCCCCTATCGCCAGCACCGGCGCTGCCACAGAATCAGAGTCCGCCCGCCTGGCCTCAACCCACTCGGCACCCAGCCATGTTCAACCCCGATCCCCACATCCGCGAGCTGCCGATCATTCCCGGCCACAGCTGTTATGTGATTGACCAGGTGCTGAGTGATCCGCAAGCCTGGGTCGAGCGCGCCTGCCAGCATCGTGAGGCTTTCGAAATGACCGGCCACAACGCCTATCCGGGCGTGGAACTGCGCATGCCGGATCTGATCTCCGAGCGTCTGGGCGAATTCTTCGCCCAGCACATCCGCAGCCGCCTCGGTGCCCGCCGCACCGAGCGCGTGCACAGCCGGCTGGCGCTGGTGACACTGCCGCCCGAGCAACTGCAGCCGCGCCAGTGGATCTGTCATCGAGATCGCATGGGCCTGGGCGAAAGCTATCGTATCGGCGCCTCGGTGCTGTACCTGTTCAAGGAACCGGCGCTAGGCGGCACCAACTTCTTCGTGCCGCGCCGACCGCCAGCCGAGATCGATCTGCTGGTGCACGAATCGGGCACACTCAACGCCGATCAATTTGCCCGGAAATACGGGGTGGCGCGCGGCTATCTGACCCAATCAAATGACTGGTTCGAGAAGGTACTCAGCGTGCCGCCGGCGTGGAACCGCATGATCTTCTACGACGGCAGCCTGTTTCATTGCAGCGACATTCCGGCACCCGAACTGCTGAGCGCCGATCCGGCGCAGGGTCGTTTGACCTTGAACGGATTCTTCACCTGTACGCGGCGGGCCGGGTAGCTACGAGGGCAAGAGGGCGCCGTAATCCCGATGCCTCGGGGTCATCAGGGCGGATCGGCCCGCCGCGTGTTGTTTGAGCCCACCCCGCAAGCCCTTGATGCGTCATTGCGAGCACCCGTATCGGTCCGACACGGCCCACGGGCCATGAACTCGCCTGCTGTGCGTAGCCTGGTGTGCCGCGCAGCGGCTCACCGGGGCTTGTGGCATCACCGCCCGGAGAGCGCTACGCGCACTTCGGGCTACAAAAGCCAGCTCTTGCCGGAATACAGGCGTGTTTCTCGATAGCTTCCCCCGGATCAAGTCGGGGTCGCAATGACGCCGATCCAGGTGTGCTCTGACCGACAACCAACAACCAACAACCAACAACCCCGCCCGATTCAGCCCGCAGCCAGACTCGGCGTGGTCAGATCAGGGTCGCAAGCTGATTCCCGATCCCCATGAGGTGAGGAAGGTATGCGCCAGATTCTGATTGCTGTCGTGTTGCTATGGTCCTTGCCCTCGGTCGGGGCCCAGGCATCGGTGGATCTGCATGCCACGCCGGAAGTGGCTGCCAGCGAGCTGCCGGACAGCCGGCCCATCGATACGCGTTTGAAGATGCTCGAGGCGCTGCGCCGCAATGACAGCGCCGCCTATCTGGAGAGCATCGATCCGCGCGCATTGGAAGCCTTTCTCACCGAAGACCTCGGGACGACGCCGGCCGAGGTGGCCGAGAAGATCGCCGAAGGTCCGCAATCGGACAGCGAACAGGAGTTCGTCGACACCTGGGCCCTGCTGATCCAGCCCGATGGCATCGCCCGCACCAGCGCGCTGTGGTACCCGAGCTGGCAGGCCTATGTGCCACAGGCGCTGGCCAACGCCCAGATGGGGCTGGTCGCCCTCGGCGAACAAGTCGCCAGCAGCACCAGTCTGAGCCCACTGGAGCGCATGCAGCTGACCGAGTTGCAGTGGGCGCTGACCGGCTGGATGGCGCGTACCGATTTCGCCGATCGCAAGCACTTCGAACAGGTGCTGACGCTGGCTCGCGACTGGCTGCTCTCCACCGGCGCCAGGCACCCGCTGGAGCTGACCCTGGCCGGACCGGAGAAGCGCCTGCGACTGGCCGATCAGGCGCTGCGCTCGGCCAAGCAGGCGGTGGCCATCTACGGCCTGGATGCTGACCAGATCCTGGCGAGCGTGCGCATCAGCGAGCAGCCCATCGATGCCAGGACCACGCTGGTGCGAACCTCCCTGAGCATCCTCGACGTGCCGATCAGCTTCGAGGAAAAGCTGGTCTGGGTGGAAGGCCAATGGCGCGACGCCGATATCTACAGCCGCAGTCTGGATGACAGCGCCGACATCGATGCCGAGGCCGAGGCCTCGGTCGACGGCGCCCTGGGCCCGGATCCGGTCTTCGACGAAGCACTGCCGGCCGAGCGCATCGACAAGCCCGGCTGTCACGTCGATTGAGACCTCCGGCTGCGTTGCTGTCACGCGCCGTTGTAGGAGCGACCTTGTGTCGCGACCGCCAAAACCGGGACTTGCGGCCAACGGATGCCAGAAGCCGGACGCAGAGAACGCTGAGGAAAAGCTGAGAGGACGCAGAGAAAACCCGAGACCAGGGTCGATCAGCTCCTCTCCGTGTACTCCGCGCCTCTCCGCGTTCTCCGCGTTGAAGATCTTGCCCGCACGTAGCCGGGAGTCTGCGCCGCCGTCCAGGTGAGAGCGCACGAGCGCGCCGGCTTACCCGGGCTACCTCGCTGGCTTCAGTAGGTCCAGACTTGTCTGGACGCTCTTGATCAGCAGCAGAAGAAGCGTCCAGACCAGTCTGGACCTACCGCAGCTGCTGCTCGCCGTTGTAGGAGCGACCTTGTGTCGCGACCGCCAAAACCGGGACTTGCAGTCAACTGATGCCAGCAGCCGGACACAGAGAACGCTGAGGAAAAGCTGAGAGGACGCAGAGAAAACCCGAGACCAGGGTCGATCAGCTCCTCTCCGTGTACTCAGCGCCTCTCCGCGTTCTCCGCGCCTCTCTGCGTTCTCCGCGTTGAAGATCTTGCCCGCACGCGGCCCGGCGTTTGCGCTGCCGTCCAGGTGAGAGGGCACGAGCGCGCCGGATTCCCGGGTGCGCCTTCGGCTTACCCGGGCTACGTGGCGACCCAGCGTTGTATTCGATTGCATCGCCGTCAGCTGTGCCCCGATGGGGCGGCGGCTGTCCTAACATCGGCCGACCGGCTGGGAGGCAGGATGCGTGATCCTGGAATCCTCAGTTGACCGCTTTTCGGCACCCATAGCACGTCATTTCTTTTAGGGCTCTTGAGATGCTGCGCCGTCACCCATCAGGTGTGTTCGCTACGGGGCAGATTGCACGCTTTTGGGGGCGCATGGCTGCGTTGCAACTCGTCGGAATAGCTCGCTATTCCTCCTCATTGCGCCTTGCCCTACACCCCCAAAACCGCACACTCTACCCCGTCCAACTGAGGATTCCAGGATGATGGGCAATCGACTGGGGGCGCTGGCAGGCGTCTTGATACTGGGTCTGGCGGGCTGTCATCAGACGCTGCAGCCGCCAACGATGCGGGCCGAGCCTGAAAGCCCGGCGCCAGCACTGCGCACCGAGCTGCCGGCCATCAGCGGCAAGCCGGTGGTCTATCAGGTGTTCACCCGGCTCTACGGCAATCGTGTCAGCCGCAACAAGCCCTGGGGCAGCATCGCCGAGAATGGGGTCGGCAAGTTCGCCGATTTCGATGCCGCGGCGCTGGCCAGCATCAGGGCGCTGGGCACCACCCATCTGTGGTTCACCGGCGTGCCGCGGCATGCCTCGGTGGGCGACTACTCGGCATACGGCATCCCGGCGGACGATCCGGACGTGGTCAAGGGTCGCGCCGGTTCGCCCTACGCCATCACCGACTACTACGATGTCGATCCGGATCTGGCCACGGACCCGGCCCGGCGGCTGGCCGAATTCCAGGCGCTGATCGCGCGTACCCATGCCGCCGGCATGCGCGTGGTCATCGACATCGTGCCCAACCACGTGGCGCGCGGCTATCACTCCATCGCCAGGCCCGACGGAGTCGAGGATTTCGGCGCCAGCGATGATCGCAGCGTGGAGTACGCCCGCGACAACAATTTCTACTACGTGCCGGGTCAGCCCTTCCGCGTGCCCGAATGGCCAGCCGACTATCGACCGCTGGGTGGCGAAGCCCATCCGCTGGTCGATGGCAAGTTCGATGAGATTCCGGCCAAGTGGACCGGCAATGGCTCGCGCGCGCCACAACCCAGATTTGATGACTGGTACGAGACGGTCAAGATCAACTTCGGCGTGCGGCCCGATGGCAGCCACGACTTCGATGCGCTGCCGCCCGAGTACGCGCAGCGCGATCTGGCCGAGCATTACGCCTTCTGGGAAGGGCGCCCGGTGCCCTCGTCGTGGATCAAGTTCCGGCAGATCGCCGAGTACTGGCAGGCCATGGGCGTGGACGGCTTTCGCTATGACATGGCCGAGATGGTGCCGGTGGAGTTCTGGAGTTATCTGAACTCGGCGATCAAGCGTCGCAATCCCGACGCTTTCCTGCTGGCCGAGGTCTACAACCCGGCCGAGTACCGCAATTATCTGCGCCTAGGGCGCATGGATTATCTCTACGACAAGGTCGATTTCTACGACAGTCTCAAACGGGTCATGCAGGATCGTGGCGGTACCGTTGTGCTGGCCGAGATCCAGGACCGTTTCGTCGACATCGACCAGCATCTGCTGCACTTTCTGGAGAACCACGACGAGCAGCGCATCGCCAGCCCGCCCTTCGCCGGCAATGCCGAGCTCGGGCGCCCGGCGATGCTGGTCTCGGCCACGATCAATCGCGGCCCGGCGATGCTCTATTTCGCCCAGGAGCTGGGCGAGCCCGGCGCCGGCGACGCCGGTTTCGGCAAGGCCAGTCGCACCAGCATCTTTGATTACTGGGGCGTGCCGACTCAGCAGCGCTGGAACAACGATGGCGCTTTCGACGGCGCTGCCTCCACCCCGGCCGAACGCAGCCTGCGCGACTACTACGCCCGACTGTTGAGCTTTGTGGCCGCCAGCCCGGCCATGCGCGGCGCCTACGCCGAGATCCACCGGGTCAATCGCGAGCTGACGCCAGGCTACGACGATCGGGTGTTTGCCTACGCCCGCTGGAGTGCCGACCAGCGCCTGCTGGTGATCGCCAATTTCCGCGCCGACCGCAGCTATCAGTTCAATCTGGAGATTCCCCTCGACATCGTCGCCAACTGGCATCTGGACAGCGGCACGCACACCCTGGTGGAACAATTGGGTAGCGAGCTGCGAGTCCCGATGGTGGTCTCGCCGACCGGAGCCTCGGTGCCGATCACCTTGCCGCCGCTGGCGGCCTACCTGTTCGAGGTGCAGCCATGAGTAGTCCGCTCAAGTCGCGCTGGCAGGCGGAGTCGCAGGGCTCAGCCCGAAGGCCAGCCTCAGGCCAGATCGCGTCACGTAGGCCGCTGCGCGGCCAACGTGACCTACGACGAATCGAAACGCCGGGACTGGGCGGAGCACCATCCGCCCACATCGACGTAGGTCACGTTGTCCCGCAGGGACTACGTGACATCGCCCAGCATCATCGGGCCCGCTGCGTGGCCAATCTTCGCTCCGTTGCCGCGCTGCTCCTTCTGCTGCTGTCGTTCTCCGCATCCGCCGCGGATTACCTAAGCCACCAGCAATCCGGCAACAGCCTCCATATCCAGACCAGCGAAGGCGCGCTGACCCTGACCTTCCAGCAGCCCGGCGCCATCGAAGCCCATTACCAGCCCACCGGCGTCAAGCAGCTGCCGTCCTACAGCATCGCCGCCGCGCCGCCGCCGCTGACCACGGCGATCAGCGAGAGCGCCAGCCAGCTGGTGTTTGCCAGCACCGAACTGGAAGCGCGCATCGACAAGAAGCCGCTGCGCATCAGCTACTACCGCAAGGGCGAGCTGCTGCTGGCCGAAGAGAAAGGCGCCTACGCCTTCGAGACCACCCGCGGCTTCCGTTTCCATCTGGATCCGGACGAGAAGCTGATGGGCACCGGCGAGCGCGTGCTCGGCATGAACCGGCGCGGCCATCGGCTGCCGCTCTACAACAAGCCGCACTATGGCTACACCACCGAATCCGAGCAGATGTACTTCAGCCTGCCGGTGGTGATGTCCAGCCACAAGTACCTGCTGGTCTTCGACAACTCCGCCAGCGGCAGCGTCGATCTCGGCAAGACCGATCCAGACATCCTCGAATTCCAGGCGGTGGCCGGGCGTCTGAGCTATCTGCTGTTCGCCGGTGACAGCTACCCGGAACTGATCCACAACTATGTGCGCGTCACCGGCACCCAGCCGCTGCCGCCGCGCTGGGCCTTCGGCAATTACGCCTCGCGTTTCGGCTATCGCAGCGAGGCCGAGGTGCGCGAGGTGGTGGCGAAATTCCAGCAGGCGGATATCCCGCTGGACGCGGTGGTCATCGATCTGTACTGGTTCGGCAAGGACATTCAGGGTCACCTCGGCAAGCTCGACTGGGACCGCGAGAGCTTCCCCAATGCAGAGCAGATGCTGGCTGATCTGAGCGCACAGGGCATCAAGACCATTCTGGTCACCGAGCCCTTCATCCTGACCACCTCCACGCGCTGGCAGGAAGCCGTGGCTGCCGGCGTGCTGGCCCTGAACGTGGCCGGCAAGCCCAAGACCTACGACTTCTATTTCGGCAACACCGGGCTGATCGACGTGTTCAAGCCGGAAGCCGCGACCTGGTTCTGGAACATCTACGCCGGCCTGATGCGCCAGGGCGTGGCTGGCTGGTGGGGTGATCTCGGTGAGCCCGAAGTGCATCCGGCCGATACCATCCACGTCAACGGCACCGCCGAGGAAGTGCACAACGCCTACGGTCACAATTGGGCCCGGCTGCTGTACGAGAATCATGTGGCCACCTACCCGGAGCGGCGACCCTTCATCATGATGCGTGCCGGTGCGCCGGGCTCGCAGCGCTACGGGATGATCCCGTGGACCGGCGATGTCGAGCGCAGCTGGGGTGGTCTGAAGCCGCAGGTCGAGCTGGCGCTGCAGATGAGCCTGCTCGGCATGGCCTATACCCACTCCGATCTGGGCGGCTTTGCCGGTGGCGAGAGTTTCGATGCCGATCTCTATCTGCGCTGGCTGCAGTACGGCGTGTTCCAGCCGGTGTTCCGACCACATGCGCAGGATCACATCGCCTCCGAGCCGGTGTTCCACGACGCCCAGACGGTGGCGCTGGCGCGCGATGCCATCCGCCTGCGCTATCGATTGCTGCCCTATCTGTACACGCTGGCCTGGGAGAACAGCCGCAGCGGCATGCCGCTGATGCGCCCGCTGTTTTTCGGCGACGAAAGCGACGCCAGCCTGATCGACCGCAGCGACGCCTACTACTGGGGCGATGCCTTTCTGGTGGCGCCGATCACCGATCCGGGGCAGATGAGCAAGAGCGTGGACTTGCCCCGCGGCGTCTGGTTCGATTTCTGGTCGGATGCGCGCCACGAGGGCGGGAAGACCGCGACCATTGCGGTGTCCTCGGCCACCATCCCGGTGCTGGTGCGGGCCGGTGCCTTCATTCCCATGGTGGCGCCTTTCGCCAACACCGGGCAGTACACGACCGAACAGCTGGAACTGCACTATTACGCCGATGCCAGCGTCAGCAGCGCCAGCGGCCAGATGTACGATGACGATGGCCACAGTCGATTGGCGCCGGACAATGGCCACAACGAGTTGCTGAGTTTCTCGGCCATTCAGCAGGATGGCAGCCTGAGCATCGAGCTCAAGCGCAAGGGCGGCGACTACCCCGGAAAGCCCGCCGTTCGGCAAATGCAGTTGGTGGTGCATGGCTGGAAGAGCGCGCCGCAGGCGCTGACCGCAGGCAGCGAAACCCTGGTCCTGGGCAATCAGACTGAGTGGGAATCGGGCGAGGCCCGTGCCTGGCACGACAACGCCAGTGGGCAGGTGTACCTGCGCTTCCCGTGGGGAGCGGACGCAGTGCGGGTGGAGCTGCGCTAGTACCAACGCGGTTGCAAGTCCAGAGCTCTCGTAGGTCCAGACTTGTCTGGACGCTTTTCCAACCTCCACCCGGCGTCATTGCGAGGAACGTAGTGACGAAGCAATCCAGGAACTCGCGACCCCGCTTCTGGATTGCTTCGCTCCGCTCGCAATGACGCCAGTTCGAGCTTGCCCTGCTCTGGCCGCGACCCACTCAGCGGTTGATCACTTCCCGATGCATCGGTGCCAGTTTCGCCAGCAGCTTGTTCTGATGGCGGGTGGCGATGCCGCGGCGGTCCATGGCGATCTGCAGGTCTTCGACCAGGATGTTGAAATCGGCATGGCGTACTTCCATGCCGGCGTGGGCCTCGACCATGTCCATGCCGGTGTATGCGCAATCGCCGCCGAGTATCACGCAGACCTGCTCGGCCAGCTTGTCCTTGACCCGCTGCTGGTCGACGTTCTCGAAGAAGGGACGCATGCGCGGATCGTCGAGCAGGATGACCATGAACTCATCCATCAGCGCGGTGATGCCGGCCTTGCCGCCGAAGGCTTCAAAGACCGGCCGCAGCTCCGGGTGAGCCGGCGCCGGATTGGGAATGTCGGCGCTGCTGCTGTCGTTGGCCGACACCGGTGCGGCGTTCAGTGCCAGTGCCAGTGCCAGGATGACTGCAGCCAGGGTCAGGGTGTGCTTGTGCATGCTCATGGTCTTTCCTCAGAAACCTACTTGGACGGAGAGATAGGCGCCGTTCTGGTCGGCGACGACGACATTGCCCAGATCGACATAGGCCAGCGTCACCGAGATGTGGCGCGTCGGCGCCCAGGCCAGAAACACATCCCACCAGAGATCTTCCTTGGCGATACCGAGCTGATCAGGCTTGGTCCGGAATTCGGCGCCCAGGGCCAGCTGTCGGGTCAGCAGATAAGCCGCCGAACCTTCCCATTCGAAACTGCCGGAACTGCGATCGCCGCCGAAGCCGAGGATGCCGATCTGGTTGGCCTCGGTGTAGCGCAGCGTGCCGCTGAGCAGCAGGCTCTGATCCAGGAAGATCTTGGTCGCCGACAGATACACATCAGTCCCCGAATCGTCCCTGGCGCCGACGGCACGCACGATCGCGCCCTGCTTGTTGCGCTTGTGCTGGATACCGAGCGCAATCTGCGGCAGCCAGCTGTCCTGCTCCAGTACCGCATCGCCGACCAGCTTCAGCTTGGCGCCGAAAATGTCCTGTTCGAACTGGAAGCCGCGCCCCAGACCGAGTGCGGCGCCGACGTCCTGGGTATCGAAGGATTGACGGGCGTAGCTCAGTTCCAGGCGATCGTAGAAGCCGACCATCACGCCGTAGGCATTGAGGGCATAGTCGTCGACGTCGACGCGGGTGTAGAAGGCGTTGGCGCCGATCTGATCGCGCGAGCCATAGCCGCCGATCAGCGCCCACGGCGTGAGCCCACCGCCACCCGCACCCTCGATCTGGGTAACGCCGCCGGTCAGCAGCAATTTGCCGCCGTAACCCGCCACGTAGTCCGCGTCCGCGTCCTGGGCGTAGGCCGCACTCATCTGCGCAAGAGACAGCAGCAATGCCGCTGCCAGAGCGCCGCGGCGCCCATTCGATCTGTACATGGAGGAACTCCGCTGGGGTCGTTGGGTTGGTCGTTTCAGGGCGCGCCCAGGCGCAACATCAAGCTGTCGAAGGCCGCGGCAAAACGTCCGCGCAGGCCATGGGGCCAGGCCGGCGCACGCAGATGGAAATCGCCCATCGCCGCGCGTTCGAGCAGATCACAGGCGCTGTCGATGGGGCGCAGTACCCGTTGCCGGAACAGCATCACCAAGGCCATCCACAGCAGCGACAGCACGGCGCCCAGGCCCAGTATCAAGGGGCTGCCGTCGCTGTTGGCGTCGGACTCCAGCGCTGACCAGCGCAACTGTGCGGTGGCGGCATCGGCGAACAAGGGTCGGGTCCTGTTCTCGGCGGATACGCCGCGCAGTTCCGGTGAGGACTGCAGCAGGCTGTTCTGCGGATCGTCGCTGGCGTAAACGCTGATCTCCACCGGCGCCAGTCGAGCCAGTGCGGCGACAAATTCGGCGCCGATTTCATTGGCCGCAAACAGATAGGCATCGACATTGCCGGCGCGCACGATCGGCTGGATCGAGGCCAGATACAGCCGGCGTTCGTCCAGCACCAGCCCGGTGGCCGCTTCGTGACTGTCGCGTGCCTGCTGGAACAAGGGATGCCGAGCCGGGCTGCCGCTGCTGTCGGTCCATGGGCGCGTGCCGGCAATCCAGCGGCCATCGACGGCGATGACACCCACCAGATCCAGCCCCAGCTGCGAACGGCGCTCGGCCAGCACGTCGCTGATCGAGGCCGCATCCACGTTCTGACCGGGAATCGAACCCTGCTGCAGGGCATCGACGATGTAGGCCATGGTGGCGCCGTCCAGCGCCAGCAGGTCGGCGCGCAATCGCAGCTGCGAGCTGGCGTTGGCTTCGAGTTGCTCCTGCGCCGCCTGCAGCAGCTGCGCCGCGCGATTCTCGTCGGCCTGCTGTTGCGAGGACTGCAGCTGCAGCGTGATCAGCCAGCAGGCGCCCATCAGCAGCGCGGCTCCGACGAGCCCGATCAACCAGGAATGCGTTGCTTTCATGCGCGATCGTCCTCAGCCGCCGACACGGGGCTTGGTCAGAACCAGCTTGCGGTCGACGCTGCCGCGCTCGGTGACCGCGATCGACTGGCTCAGCAGATTGGCGCGCGGATTCCACACGTACAGAGTGCCGCGCCCGATCGGCAGATCCTTAAGCTGGTAGCGGCCCTGTGCGTCCACGTTCGACTGGAAGGCCGTCGGCAGCACCATCACCTGGGCCTGCATGACGTGATGCACATTGCAGTTGACCACCACCAGCCCGGGCTGGTCGAAGACGTGCTCGCGGGCCTCGCCCTCGCCGTAGAAGCCCAGATCGAAGCTGGATCCGGGAGTCGCCGAAAACACGTTGTGGCGCACCGGATCATTGTTCGGAAAAGACACCGTGCTGCCCTGCGGTACCACCAGCAAGGGCGGATCGAAGGCCTTGCCTTGCGTATAGATGGTGTAGCGCCCGGGAGTGGCACGCACATTGCCCTGATCGGGCACGAAATAGACCAGCGTGTCGCCAAGATCGCGCGGCTCGACCTTGATGCGTCCGCTGCCGGCCAGTTCGATGACACCGCTCAGCGTGCCGCGCTGGGCGGGTGCTGCTTCAGCGCTGGGAGCGGGCGCCGGTGCAGGCGCCGGCGTCGGCGTCGGTGCAGGAGCGGGTGTCGGTGCAGGAGCGGGGCTCGGTGCAGGAGCCGGTGTCGGTGCAGGAGCCGGTGTCGGTGCAGGAGCCGGTTTCGCCGTCGGAACGGAGGCCGGGTTCGGCTTGGTTGCCGGTGTGGGTGCCGTGGCGACGGGTGCTGCAGCCGGGACCGCAACTGGCGCCGGTGTGGCAGGCCTGGACTGCGCGATCGGTGCAGTATTCGTCGGGGTGCTTGGCCTCGGCGCGCTGGCGCAGCCGCTGAGTACTGCCAGGCACAGGATGGAGAGCAGGGAGAGACGCATATTCGCTTCCGACGCGGCCAGACACTGGCCTTCGACGGACTACGTCCTCACGCCCGGGATTGGATGCGCCCGGGCTGCCCCGATTACAGTTCTTGACCAAGCCGAGTCGTGGCGGTCGCCCTCAGGTCGCGGAAAAATAGCTCCGCAGCGTCTGCGAACGGATCAGCAGCAGCGCCCCCCGGGGCGAGCGCAGCGGCACGTGATGGCTGCCTGCGGGTGCCAGCAGATAGTCGCCGGCGCGGTACTCGACCCCGCCCTGCACGATGGATCCTTCCACCACCAGGCATTCCTCGTCAGAGCGATGATCATGCTCGGGAATGATGGCGCCGGCGCTCAACCGCCAGAGATTGGTTTCGCTGCCAGCCTCGAGATCCTGATGCAGGCGTTTGATGCTGATACCCGGCATCAGCGTGACCCAGGTACCGCCTTCGGCGCGCACCACGTGGATGCCGGCCGCGCGCTCGAGCACGCGCTCACGCAGGCGTTCGCGCAAGGGCGCTGCCAACCTCGGCGCTTCCAGAGCAGTGCCCAGCAAACCGGCTACCTCTGGTTCCAGCGCAAATTCTTCCTGTTCGTCAGCCATGGGCTGCTCCTGGCTCCAGTTCGACCCGCAGGCAATCCATGCCCCGGCGTATATGCGATTTGACGGTGCCCAGCGGAATGCCGGTGCGCTCGGCGATTTCGGCGTGGCTGGACCCCTCGAAAAAGGCCATCAGCAGCAGCTGCCGCTGCTCGCTGCGCAAACCGGCCAGAGCCAGTCGGACACGATGACCCTCGACAAAGGCTTCCATCTCGCTCGCGCCTGAATTCTCTTCACAAGCCGTATACGCAGCCGACAATGCTTCTGGATGCAGCGCTTCCAGACTGGATTCAGGTTTGCGTCGACGACGGCGATCGCTGGCCCGGCTCCAGGTCAACATCGACAGCCAGGCCATGCCATTGCCGCGGCTGGCATCGAACTGGGCATGGTGTTCCCAGACGTACTGATAGACGTCCGCGACCACTTCTTCGGCATCGCGCGGATCACCGGCCACCCGCGCCGCCAGTGCATGAAGCTTGTCCACGGTGGCGTCGTAGAGTTGATCGAGCGCGCGCAGTTCACGGCTGCCGATGCGCGCGATCAGATCGGCGCAGTCGGCCTCGATGGCCTCGGCCACGGTCTCACCGGGTTGGTCATTGCCTGGCGTCAAGGAGCGTGTTCCATATCCATGGCGCCAATGATCGCGCATTTTCGGCTTGCGCCTGTAGTTGGCCTGGACGCAGGCCAGCGCTGATCATGGCCGCGGCGACGGAATCGGCTCTTGCGCGCCCTTCGCACCCGCTTGAGTAGCGCTTCAGGCTTAGCCTGTTACCATCGGCTACGCTTGACCAGCGACAGGCATCGGAACGTATCGTGCGCCCGCGGGTCTGAGACGGTGATCGGAGTCATCAATGAGCGACAGCGCCACCAGCCTGAACAAGGACGACCTGCCCGATTCCGCGAGCAGCACACGCGCGCGCTGGCTGCGCTATGGCGTGCGCGTACCCCTGCTGCTCTGGCACATCCTGATTCACCTGCCGCTGACGCTGATCCTGGTGAGCCCGCTTGGTGAGCGCGTGCGCCTGGGTGACGAGCACCTGCGCCATCGCGCCATCCGCTGGTGGTCTGGCGGGCTGATGCGGATCTTCGGCTTTCGCGTGACCCGTCACGGCCAGCCGCTGCCCGGTGCGGCGCTGGTGGTCGCCAATCATCTGTCCTGGCTGGATATCGAACTGATCCACAGCCAGCGCGCGGTCGAGTTCGTGGCCAAGTCGGAAATCAGTCGCTGGCCGCTGATCGGCTGGCTGGCACGGCGGGCCGGCACCATCTACCACCGCCGCGGCAGCACCGAATCGCTGTCCAGCGTGGCCCAGATGATGGTCGAACGCCTGCGTCAGGGCGCCCAGGTCGGGGTGTTTCCCGAAGGTGGCACCACCGATGGCAGCCGCGTTAGGGTATTTCATGCCCGCATCTTCCAGTGCGCGGTCGAGGCCGGTGTGCCGGTGCAGCCGGTGGCGCTGCGCTATCTGCTCAACGGCGAGCACAATCCCAATGTGCCCTTTCTCGATGGCGAGAGTTTCTTCGTCAACTTCGTGCGTCTGCTGGGCGAGCCGGCGATGGTCGCTGAAGTGCATTTTCTGGAGGGGCTGCAGCCCAATGGTGACGGCCGCCGGCGACTGGCGGAAGGCGCCCGGGCCCACATCGTGCGCGCGCTGGGACATGCCGAATGAGCACCATCGGCATCCGCTCGCTGCACGGCCACACCACCTTTCGCCGGCGCGGACCGCTGGCCAACGCCCACGTGCAGTCGCTGCTGGCTTCCAGCGGCCTGCGCCGGGCTGCAGCGCGCCTGCGTTTTCCGGGTCTGCATGAATCCAGCAGCGAGCAGATCCTCGATTGCGGCGAAGGCGTGCGCCTGCAGGGCTTTCTGTCGGTGCAAAGCGTGCGCCCGGCCTCGCGCGGCATGGTGGTCTTGCTGCATGGCTGGGAGGGCAGCGTCCAGTCCAGCTATCTGATGGTCAGCGCCGGACGCCTGCTGGCGGCCGGCTTCGATGTGTTCCGGCTGCACTTTCGCGATCACGGCGACACCCATCATCTGAATGAAGGCCTGTTCCACTCCTGCCGCCTCGATGAGGTGGTCGGTGCGGTCAAGGCCGTGCAGCAGCGCTACAGCCCACGCAAGCTGGCAATCGCCGGCTTCTCGCTGGGCGGAAATTTCGCGCTGCGCGTGGCCAATCGTGCCCCGCAGGCAGGCGTGGATCTGGCCTATGCCTTCGCCGTCTGTCCGCCGCTGGATCCGGCCGCCAGCCTGCGCCAGATCGAAATCGCACCCTGGGTGTACGAGCGCTATTTCATCGCCAAGTGGGTGGAGTCGCTGCGCCGCAAGCAGTCGCTCTACCCGCACCTCTACGATTTCAGCGCCTGGCTGCGCAAACCCACGTTGCGCGATCTGACTGCGCGCATGGTCGAGGGCTATACCCGGTACGAACGGCTGGAAGACTATTTCAACGGCTATTCCATCGCCGGCGATCGCCTGGCCCAGCTGACAGTGCCGGCGACCATCGTCACCGCCACCGATGACCCGGTCATACCGGTCCTCGACTACCACGATCTCAAACTGCCCGAGTGCGCCGAGATCATCCTCACCGATCACGGCGGCCACTGCGGCTTCATCGAAGACTGGCGGCTGAAGAGCTGGATCGAGGATCTGCTGGTCGAGCGCCTGACCCAGGCTGCCGAGTAGCGGCGCGGTCCGGGCAGTCCTGCTGGCTGCGCGGCTTTGAGCAGCAAATGCGGGGCAGGGGTCAAGGGGCAGGGGACCCGCCCCGCCGCACGATCTGACCTTGCAGCGAGCCTTGGGCCCGTGCCCCGTGCCCCCTGCTCCCTGCCCCCTTGATCGCGGCTGAAGCCGCTCCCACAGGGCGTGCTGCTGCCCTACAATCGGGTCCTCCCTCGATGGTGCGGAGCAGTGTCAGATGCCGACGATCACGCGTCTTCCGGTGTTGCCCTTGCGGCGTCTGCGGGCCGAGCCCAATCAGCTGATCCTGCATTTCCGCGGCGGCCGACTGGTGCGCAAGGGCGCCGGCATGGCCTACTGGTTTTCCCCGCTGTCGGCGGCGATTGCCATGCTGCCGATCGAGGATTGCCAGAGTACCTTCGTGCTCAACGAACATACGGCCGACTTCCAGGCGATCAAGGTGCAGAGCACGATCAGCTACCGGATCGTCGATGCCGAAAAGGCCGCCAGTCGCTTCAACTTCTCCCTGTCCATCGATCATGGCGCCTGGCTGGAGCAGCCGCTGGATCGGCTCGCCAGCGTGCTGGCCCAGCGGGCGCTGCCGGTGGTGCGCAAGCTGGTGTCGGCGCAATCGCTGGAATCGGTGCTGCAGCATGGCTCCGAGCAGGTGCGCGAGGCGGTCGTTCAGGCCTTCACTCAGGATGTCGAGCTGGCGGCCATGGGCCTGCAGCTGGTGAATCTGGTGATCGATCAAATCGTCCCCAGCGCCGAGCTGGAAAAGGCGCTGGGCACACCGATGCGCGAGGCAGTGCAGGCGCGTGCCGACGAAGCCCAGTTCCAGCGCCGCGCCCAAGCGGTGGAAAAGGAACGCACGATCAAGGAAAACGAGCTGGCCACCGAGCTGGAACTGGAGCGTCGGCAGATGCAGCTGATCCAGAAGCGCGGCGAGAATGCGCTGCTGCAGGCGCAACAGCAGGCAGCGAGCCTGCAGGCCCAGGTCGAGGCCGAGATCGCACGGGCCCTGATGCAGGCAGAAGCCGAATCGCAGCGCAGCCTGATCGGTGCCCGGGCCGAGGCCGCCAGTCAGAAGATTCTGGCCGAGCAGCAGTCTGAAGCCATGCAGCGCCACCACGACATCTGGGCACAAACGCCAGCCCATGCCATGACCGGCATGGCCATGAGTGAACTGGCCAGCAAGCTGACCACCATAGGCCACCTGAACGTCACGCCCGATCTGCTCGGACAGAGCTTCACCCAGTTTCTGCGTGACCAAAGCACGCCCGAGTGAGCGCCGTGGCTGGCAGCGAAGCTGAAAGACGACTCGCCCGATGAGCCCGACCCTGCCGCGGGTGGTGCTGGTCACACGCCGTACGCCGCTGGAGGCCTTGCTGGACCGCTTCGGCACCCGCGGCCAGGTCGAGTTCTACCTGCGCTCGCGCGGCCAGGACCTGGGCTGGGCACAGTCCATCCATGACAAGTTGCAGGCAGCGCTGGTGGCGGTGCAGCGAGCGATTCCGCCACACCAGCGCAGCGTGCGCGTGGACCGCGATGGACTCGATCGATTCCTGTTCGCCCCCGACGATCTGGTGGTCATCGTGGGTCAGGACGGCCTGGTGCCGAATGTGGCCAAGTATCTGCGCGGCCAGCTGGTCATCGGTATCAATCCCGATCCGCAGCAATACGACGGTGTGCTCTGTCGGCATCCGGCACAGCTGGCGATGCCCCTGCTGAACTTTGCCGGTCTCTGGACCGGCGCGCCGGGGCCGGATGACGGCTTCGCCGTCGAACAGCGGGTCATGGCCCTGGCCCGGCGCGAGGACGGTCAGGAGTTGCGGGCGCTGAATGAAGTCTTCCTCGGGCATGCCAGTCACCAGTCGGCTCGCTATCGGATCCAGCTCGGCGAGCGCCACGAGCGCCATTCCTCCTCCGGCGTGATCGTGGCCACGGGTACCGGAGCCACCGGCTGGGCGCGTTCCATCGCCACCCAGCGGGCGCTGACCGAGCCGCTGCCGCAACCTGGCGATGCCCGCCTGGCCTGGTTCGTGCGCGAACCCTTTCCGAGCGTGGCCACCGGCACCGAAGTCAATTTCGGTTTTGCGGATGCCGAGGAGCCCCTGCAGCTGGAATCGGAAATGGATGAGGCCGGTGTGATCTTCGCCGACGGCATCGAGAGCGATCGCGTCGAGTTTCTCACAGGCCAGCGCTGCAGCATCAGCCTGGCGCCGGAGCGGCTGCGGCTGGTGGTGTAGGGTTGGCGGGGACTCGGGACTCGGGACTCGGGACTCGGAAAAGGCCACAGGATGGCATCTTTTTGGGTCCGCACCGGTCTGGGCCCACAAAGGCCGGCGTCATTGCGAGGAGCGCAGCGACGAAGCAATCCAGTGCTTCTGCGGCTGTGGCTCTGGATTGCTTCCCCCGGATCAAGTCCGGGGTCGCAATGACGCTTGGGGTTCATGGCCCGTGCGCAGAGTCGGGCCGACACCGGTGGCTCGCAATGACGCCTCGATGGAAGCCTGTCCCATGTCCCTCTCTTGATGCGCTACCCGCGACAGGCGTTCACTGATGGAGCGCGCGGTCACCATCACCACTCATAGCGCACGCTGGCTCCGAACTGTCGCCCCGGCTGGGTGTAGAGATCGATCTCGCGGGCGCTGGCGGGCAAGCCACGGACACCGCTCCACAGCCAGTAGCGGCGGTCGGTCAAATTGAAGGCGCCGAGGTCCAGGGTCAGGCGATCGGCGACCTGGATGCGCCAATAGGCATCGAGGGTGGCGTAGCCGGGTGTCCGGAAGGGATCTACCGTGCTGCTGTCGATACGACGCTTGGCGCTGACCGCGGTGGCCACCAGTTCCAGACGCTGGCGACCGCTGACGGTCTCGTAGCTCAGCCCCAGCGTCAGCTTGGCCGGCTCCACCGAATTCAAGGGCTCGCCCCGGACGCTGTCCATCCCCCGCGTCCAGGACAGCGCGCCGTTCAGGGCCAGACCTTCCCAGGGCAGCGCCGATTCGCCGCGCAGTTCGACACCGTAGATGTGCGCGCGGGCGCGGTTGATCGACTGGAATATCAGCGCGCCGCTGTTCGGATCGCGGCCGAGGTTGACCCGTGAATCGATCAGATCACGGTAATGATTGTCGAAACCGACCAACTCGAAAGAGCCGAACTCGCCGCTGCTGCGCAGTCCCAGTTCGATACCGCGCGAGTACTCCGGTTTGAGATCGGGATTGGGAATCGCGATGTAGTTGAAGGCCGGAATGGTGAACCCGATATTGACGTCGGACACCGGCGGCGCCCTGAAGCCCAGGGCGTACTGGGCAAACAACTGGCTGTGGGCGTTGAGTTCATAGCGTAGCCCCAGCTTGGGGGTGATCTGCGATTCGGCCAGGTCCACGGTGGCCAGTCCGGGATTATCCTCGGCAAAGATGGCGTCGGGTCGGGCACTGACCCGATAGCGCTCGTAGCGCAGTCCCGGAATCAGCGCCAGAGCGCCATTGCCGGGGCGAATCTCGTCCTGCCAGAACAGCCCCAGCTCGTGGACCTGTGAAGGCGGGAAATCGCGCACCGGAAAACGTTCGCCGATGAGTACGTTACTGACCACGCCAGTCGTGAGATTGGTCTCGCGGGCGTCGCGCAGTTCGCTCAGATCGGTGCTGGCGTAGTCTATGCCATAGACCTGCCAGTGGCGGGCGCCGAGGGCGTCAAAACGGCCCTCGGCCTGCAGATCCAGATCCAGAGCATCGGTCTTGAACAGGAAACTGCGGTCGCGCAGGGTCGGCGGCGTACGCGGGGCCACCGCATCACGGGTCTGCAGCGTGCCCTGATCAGTGCGGCTGCGCTGCTGGTAGAGCGTCAGCGACAGACTGTCCAGACCGGGTGTCTGAAATCCCCACTGGCCATTCAGACTCAGGCGCTCTCGATCGAAACGATCGTCGCCGAACAGGGCGCTGGTGCTGGCGTATTGGCCGGGGCCATGTACCAGTGACTGGACATCGGTTTCGACCCGGGCGTGGCTGCGATCCAGCATCAATCCAAAGCGGCCCATGCCGGCGCCGTCGAAGCTCAGCTTCAACAGCTCGCTGCGTTCATGACGGTCCGCCGGATTGCTCGACAAACCCCCCGGACGCGGTTGGTTCTCGCGCTCATTGCCGGTGCGTCGGACCACGCCGGCAAGCACGTCGAAGGCGCCCGCCTTCCAGGCAGACAGGCCATTGAAGGCGACACTGCCATCGCGGCTGAGGGCATTGGTTTCGACACGCAGGCCTATGTCCTGGCCGCTGGCGGCCAGCAACTCCTGCGGCGTCATCGTCCGCAGGCTGACCACGCCGGCCAGCGCATCGCTGCCGTACAGCGTCGAGGCCGGTCCGCGCAGCATTTCCATCCGTGACAGGAAGGCGGTTTCGATGACCCCGCGACTGGCGTTGGAGAAGCTGCCGATGGCGAAGCCGTCGGCAATCGGCACACCATCGATTTCCATGCCGACCCGATTGCCGGACAGGCCGCGGATGGCAAAACCCTGGATACCGAAGCGCGAGGCATCCTCGGGCGCACTGACCCCGGGCTCATAGCGCACCGCATCGGCCAGGTTCTGCGTCAGCGTCTGATCGAGGCGCTCGCGCTCGATCAGCGAGACGGTACCGGCCACTTCGCGCGCCGGCTGGGCGCTGCGGCTGGCGACGCTGATGACGGCGTCCATCCTCTGCGGCTCGGCTGGCGTCAGCGCCAGCCCCAGCGCCAAAGGCAACATCAGTGGGGTAAGCATGGCAAAGGTCCTTCAGTAGTCTGGATACAGACTCCAGCCTGAAGGCCTCCGGGCGCGATGATCCGGATCAATTGCGCGTGTTTATCTGCGGCCGACTTGATCGGCGTCAATCGGTCTGGCCGGACTCGTCAGCACGCCAATGCCGGCCAGCACCACCGCAGTGCCGATCAGCTGGATCAGGCTGATGCGCTCGCCCAGGATCCAGTGGCCGAGGAACAGCAGCGAGACCGGGCCCAGCATCGACAATTGCGAGCTGCGGCCGGCGCCGATGCGGGCGATCGCGAACATGGTCAGGAACACCGGCGCCACCGTGCACATCAGCGCGTTCAGCAGCGACAGCTGCAGCACCGGCAGCGGTTGCCGCAGCGTGGCCAGATCGTGCACCAGCGCGTAGTGAATGCCGCAGAGCAGGGTCGACACCAGCATCACATAGGACACCAGCCGCAGACTGCCGACGCGGGCGACCAGCTCCCCTGACTGCAGCAGATAGGTGGCATAGGCCAGCGCCGCCGCGAACACCAGCGCACTGCCGAACAGCACATTGCCGCCATCGAAGCGCAGATGTTCGACGAACACCAGCAACACGCCCGCGTAGCTGACCAGCAAGGCCCAGCGTTGACGCAGCGGTACCGGCCGGCGGTAGATCAGCACGCCCAGACCCAGCACCAGCGTGGGTGTCAGGAACAGGATCAGCCGCTCCAGCGCCGCCGCGATGTGCTGCAGCCCCCAGAAATCCAGGTAGCTCGACACGTAGTAGCCGAGAAAGCCGAGCAGCGCGATCTGGCGCCAGTCGGCGCCACTCAAATGCGAGCCGCGTACCCGCGCCCGCCAGGTTTCGAAGGCCGCCACCAGCACGAACACCGGCGCCGCCATCCCCAGGCGCAGCGTCATCAGCGTGATTGGATCAATGGAATAGCGATACAGCAGCTTGGCCAGGATCGCCTTCGCCGAAAACAGGATCGCCGCCAGCGCGGCCAGGGCGTAGCCGCCGAGCTCGATGCGCCTTTCGCTGTGCGGGCTGATCATGACGCCGACGCTACTCCAGGGGTTGCACCGACCGCAGGCCGTTGCCCGGGCGCCCGATGATGCCCGCAGCCACGGCTTCGCGCTGCACTGCAACAGGTCAACGACTGGAACCGCGATGCGTTCCTGTCTTATGTTGTCACCACGTCACTCCAAGGAGAAAGCCCACATGGCCAACACTGCCCGCACCCTGACCATCGCCCTTGCCGCCGCCAGCGCCGGATTGCTCGGCGGACTGTCGTTCTCGGTGGCCGCCGATCAGCCGCTGATGCAGTCGGCCCTGTCCCATCTGGAATCGGCCGAGCGCGATCTGGAAAAGGCCACGCCCGACAAGGGCGGACACCGCGCCGAAGCCCTGCGCCTGGTGCGCGCGGCCCAGAAGGAAGTGCGCCAGGGCATCAAGTTCGATCGCAGGCATTGATCGCTGCGCCGGATGGCGCGGCGGCAGCGGGCAGAGGGATAGGCTACGGGGAATCGGGCTGTTGTGGGTCCAGACTGGTCTGGACGCTTTCCCGTCACCGTGCCAAGAGCGTCCAGACCAGTCTGGACCCACAAGAACGTGAAGCCTGTAGCCTTTTCCGTGCCCCGTGCCCCGTGCCCCGTGCCCCGTGCCCCGTGCCCCGTGCCCCGTGCCCCGTGCCCCGTGCCCCGTGCCCCGTGCCCCGTGCCCCGTGCCGCTGCTGCTCAGCGCTCCAGATTGGCCCGCAGCATGTTGCAGAACAGCGCGCCCTGGGCGATGGCGTCATCGAGCGCCACATGGGTGTGCGGCAGCGGATCGAACCATTCGCGCGGCATCTGCGCCTTGCTGCTGTCGCGATAGGGCCGTTTGAGCATGGCCATGGCGTAGGTCTTGATGTCGAGCCCGGAATGGCTGAAGGGGCTGCGCCCGGTGAAGCGGATCAGATACCAGTAGACGAACAGGAAATCGAAAGTCACCGGGTAGCCGACGAAAACCGGCTTGCCTGGCAGCGATTCGATCCAGGCCAGGTAGGCCGGCAACGCCGTCTCCGGTGGCTGCAGATCGCTACGGCAAGCCGTCCACGCCTGTGGCTGCGATTGCCACCAGGCCATGGTGTCCGGATGGCCGCTGGCCCCGGGCAGGGTTTGCAGGTTGACACTGAAGCTGCCGAGCAGCTGCTTGTCGGCGGTGTAGGCGGCGGAACCCAGACTCAACATCGAGTGCGGTCCGGGTATCGGGCCATCGGTTTCGACATCGGTGCTGATATAGATCTCGGGCATGGTCAAGTCGCCGATTGGGGATGTGCTGCCGGTGGGAGCGGACTTTGTCCGCGACGGCCTGAGCAAGGCGCCGGGCGCCTCGACAGTGTGGATTGTGGCTCAATCAAGGCCTGCTGACGCAAAGGACCCGGCCTTCTCGAACCGGTGCACGCCGTCGTGCGTAGCCCGTTGTGCCGCGCAGCGGCTCAGCGGGGCGCTGTCGCGTCACCGCCCGGAGAGCGCTGCGCGCACTTCGGGCTACAAAAGCCGCTTTGCGCCAGCTTCACGAATCCACCGCGGCGCTAGCAACGACGCAATCATGAGAGCATCTCCCGTGACCCTTCCAACAACCAACAACCAACAACCGACAACCAGAATGCTCCCCGCCGCGCTCGCCTACTTCGCCATTGTCTTCGCCGTCGGCTTCGCCTGCGGCCCGATCCGGGTCATGTGGCTGGAGCCCAACTTCGGCGCCACCACTGCGGTGCTGATGGAAATGCCGATCCTGCTGATGGCCATGATGTTTGCCGCGCGCTTCGTGCCGCGACGTCTGGCGCTGCCGGCGACGGTGGCCATGCATCTGGGCATGGGCCTGATCGCCCTGGGTCTGGTGTTGATTGCGGACCTCGGCGTTGGCCTGTGGGTGCGCGGCCAGTCGCTGGCCGAGATCGGTGCCTATTTCCTGAGCACGCCCGGACGCATCTACAGTGTCAGCCTGCTGCTGTTCGGGTTGATGCCGGTGCTGGTGAATCGGCGCGGGCGTCGGAAAGGCGTGGTCGCTCCGAAGAGGCCTTGAGGAGGGACGCGCGCTGCGCGGCCGCTCTTGATCGGTAGCAAGCGCCGAAGCGAATCAATGCTCCCGGACGCGTGCCTCTGGATTGCTTCCCCCGGATCAAGTCCGGGGTCGCAATGACGCCGGTTCCGGTTCTTGAAGGTCCAGACTTGTCTGGACGCTCCTGGTCAGGTGGAGAAGCGTCCAGACAAGTCTGGACCTACAACAGCGCAGAAGCCCGGTCTCATGCATTTTCACAGCGTCAGCTCGGAACGGGGCCCGCTCTGATTGACGTTTTACCTTTGACGTTTTACCGCGCCCCCCGCATCACGGAATCTGCTGCGCGGCCAAACTGACCTACCGCGCCTCCAGATACGCCTCCAATCCCACCAGATCCGCCGGTAGCGGCGCCTCCACGCGCTGAGTGGGTATCTCCAGCACGGCCGGAATCTCGACTGCGCAGGCGTGCAGTGCCAGGCGGCGCAGGGGCAGCTGGTCGAAGGGTGGCTTCAGGGTCGCCATGCCGTACAGCGCGTCCTGCAGGATCGGACAATCGCGGCTGCGCAGATGCACCCGGATCTGATGCTGGCGCCCGGTGCGGGGTTGGCAGCGCAGGCGGGCAATCCAGGCGTGATCGACACGCCAGCGCTGCTCCAGCGTGAAGTCGGTGCGGGCCTGGATGGCGCCAGCCTCGCCCTTGGCAGCCGGGCGCATCTTGCCCTTGCGGGCAGTGTGCAGCGGCACCTCGATACGGCCCTTCTCCGGGTCGGGCACGCCCAGCGTCCAGGCCAGATAGCTCTTGCCGACCTGACCGTGCTGGAAGGCCAGATTCAGGGCCCGATGGGCATCGGCGTCGCGGGCGAAGATCATCACGCCGCTGGTGTCGCGGTCCAGCCGGTGCACCACCCACAGCGGGCAGCCGAGCTGGGTCTGCAACAGATGCCGCAAGGATTGCCCGGGTTCTTCATCGCGGGCCGGAATGGCGGCGATGCCGGGCGGCTTGTTCACCACCAGCCAGCGGGCGTTGTCGGCCAGCAGCGGCAGTCGCTGATCAGCGTCCATCGGAGAGCTCGGTCAGCCAGTCACGCGGCCGCAGATAGTCGTTCAAGCGCGCTTCCGCGCTGCCTTCGGGCGGCTGGTAGCCATACTCGAAGCGCACTTCCGGTGGCAGCGACATCAGGATCGACTCGGTGCGCCCACCGGATTGCAGACCGAACAGCGTGCCGCGATCCCAGACCAGGTTGAATTCGACGTAGCGCCCGCGCCGGTAGCGTTGGAAATCGCGCTCGCGCTGGCCGTAGGGGGTGTCCTTGCGGCGTTCGACCAGCGGCAGATAGGCCTTCTCGAAGCCGCGGCCGACGGCCCGCATCAGTTCGAAACAGGGCTCGAAACCGGGCTCGGACAGATCGTCGTAGAACAGGCCGCCGACGCCACGGGTCTCGCCGCGGTGCTTGAGATAGAAATAGTCGTCGCACCAGCGTTTGTAGCGCGGATACAGATCCTTGCCAAAGGGATCGCAGACAGAGCGTGCCACCTCATGCCAATGGCGCACGTCCTCATCAAAAGGATAGTAGGGCGTGAGGTCGAAGCCGCCGCCGAACCACCACACCGGATCGGGTCCGGTGGTGCTGAACAGGCGCACGTTCAGATGCGTGGTTGGCACATAGGGATTGCGTGGGTGGAACACCAGCGACACCCCCATCGCATGAAAGCCGCGGCCGGCCAGCTCCGGTCGATGGGCGGTGGCACTGGCCGGCATGCGCGCGCCCTGGACGTCGGAGAAGCCGATGCCGGCCTGTTCGAACACCGCGCCGCCCTTGAGCACGCGCGTGCGTCCGCCACCGCCTTCGGCACGCTGCCAGCTGTCCTCGGCAAAGCGAGCGGTCGGTTCCAGGGCCTCGACCGAAGCGCAGATCTGATCCTGCAGGCCAAGGAGGTAGGCACGTACGCGTTCGATATCCATGCTTTGCATCGGGCTGAACTGGGGCTGCGTATGATAGGCCGCTCGACTGCAAAGCCACCGAAGCGCATGACCGAATCCCGCAAAGCCCATCCTCGCTGGTTGGTGGACATGGCACCCGAGCCCATGAAGGACGCCTTCGCGGCCTGGCATCTGGGCGTTCGTGGTGGCGGCGCGTCCAGTTTCGAGCTGCCGATGCCGGCCTTGCACAGCGTCTGCGAGTCCTGGCACAGCAAGGGGCGATTGCGAGGTGGACAGATCGGCGCCGCCCATTTCGCCGGTGACGATGATCTGATGCTGGGCGAACTGGTGCTGTCCGAACGTGATTTCGGCGGCATCGGAACCACGGCCCATGAGGCCTACCGACGCCTGCTCGACTATGTGCAGGGATCCGGCTTCCCCTATGTATTGAGAGTGTGGAGCTATTTCTCGCGGATCAACGAAGGTCAGGGCGACAACGAGCGCTATCGGCAGTTCTGCGTCGGTCGCCAGCTGGCGCTGGAGCGCGCGCGCTTCGAGGCCGACCCGGCAGCGACCGTGATCGGACTGCCCGATCGCTCATCGCATCTACGCCTGCTGTGGCTGGCTTCCAAGACGCCCGGACAGATGATCGACAATCCGCGACAGACGCTGCCGCGCAACTACCCGCCCGAATACGGTCCGGAACCGCCGCGGTTTTCGCGCGGGGCCCTGTGGCAAAGCCAACGCGGCGGCGTGCTGCTGATCTCCGGCACCGCCAGCGTGGTCGGACACAGCTCGCGCCACATCGGTCGACTGGACAAGCAGCTGGAAGAAACCAAGCGCAATCTGGACAGCCTGCTGGAGGTCGCCAACAGCACCTGGGACACCGCCAGCCACTTCGGCTCCGGCACCGTGCTGCGCGCCTACGTGCGCGAGGAAGAGCACTTCTTCGAGACCGAGCAGTTCCTGCGCGAGAATTTCCCCGGCGCCGCCTTTGCCGTGCTCCAGGGCGAGGTCTGCCGCAGCGATCTGCTGTGCGAGATCGAGGGCGTGCATCACTTCTAGCTGCATTACCCCGGATGGCAGCGACCGCGCGGCAGCGGGCGCACTGGACCGCGGATCGGTTCAGGGGCAAGGGGCAGGGGACCCACCCTGGCGCAGGTTCAGGTCAAGCTGCGTCATTGCGAGCCACCTGTATCGGCCCGATGCTGCCCGTGGGCCATGAATTGTAGGTTGGGCTAAGCCCAGCGTGCCCAACACCAGCGTCCATTGTCGGGCACGCTGCGCTTAGCCCAACCTACATCAACTGTCTCGGCCGGACACATGAACGACCTTGCTGGATCAGAGCGGCTTCGAGGAGGGACGCGCGTCTGCGCGGCCGCTCTTGATCTTGAGGCCAGGCAAAGCGGCGCCGCAGCGCGGCGCCCTCCACAGCCGCGGCACATTCGCAGCATTGGGCAAGAACATCCGCATGCGATATGGGTTCATGGAGAGGAACGCAGTGACGCAATAACAAGGTACGACGTCAGAGGAGGACGGATTCCTTTCCTTCGCGCCTTTTGCGTCCTTTGCCGATGGTGCCTATCTTCTTGAGCTTCGTCGGGCCGCAACCGCCGACGAGTCTCCCCACCAAGCAAGGCCAAGCCCACCATGACCCTGGACCCGAGCTATCCCGACGATGACCGCTGCCGTGCCGTGTTCAACACGGTCGAGGCCCTGATCGAGCGCCGTTATGGCATCCCGGTGGTGATCAGCGATGTCATCGACCCCTTCACCGGCGATCTCGATGGCGCCGAAATCCAGATCGACCATGACCTGGAAGCGGAAGAAGCGCTGTTCATTCTGGTGCACCTGTTCGGTCACACCGTGCAGTGGAATCTGTCAGAGCGCGGACGCACGCTGGGCGTGCAGCAGCCCGACCCGAATCTGTCGGAGGAACGCATGGCCGAGCTCTACCAGTACGAGCGCGAGGCCGCGGAGCTCAGTCTGAGCCTGTTTCATGAGGCCGGCGTACATGATTTCGACCAGTGGCTGGCCGACTTCTTCCACTGCGACTGGTCTTATCTGGTGCATTTCTACAAAACCGCCGAGAAGCGCCCCTTCAAGAGCTTCTGGCAGGTAGGCACCGAGTTGCTCGAACCCAAGCCCATCCCTGAATTCACGCCCACAGTCTGGCGCGCGCGCTGGGATGGCGTGGTGGTCTGACCGCGCGAGCCTGAACCAGCCATCGGCCTGACCCGCAGGTCCGGCCGAGCGTTCGACGTCCCGGATCAGCCCTCGACGCCGGACAGCGTCGATGCCCGATCGAGGGCGACCATGAAGATCGTGATGCCGAGTGACAATATCCAACGCATGTTCCGACTCCTGCCGCAGGGGCGCATCCCGGTCGAAGCGCCGGGTTATTGCAATGACAGCAAAGAATGATCTCAGTTCGCTGACTGCAGCATGACGAAAATTTAACAAATTCGGCCGGAATCCGGGCAGAAGGTGGTTGTCGGTTGTCGGTTGTCGGGCAGAGCCGACTCACGCGGAGGCGCGGAGGACGCGGAGAAAAGCTGGATTCTGTTTGCGGAGTCTGCAGCAAACCCAGCTGCCCTCGTCGGACCGTCCTGGCTTGCAAACGGCAGGCCGTGGGTGGGAACGGGCTCTGCCCGGGAAAGCGGGTCGAAATTCCGCTTCCATTGCTTTGCCATCGGGGAGCTTGTTGTACGGGCATGTCTTGAACGACTGGTGCCTGCGAATCGCCTACCGTAACCAGGACTGGAAAGCTTGGGAACGCGACCAGACCAGCATGGTCCTACACTCGCATGTGCGCCTTCTTTTCTCCGCGACCTCCGCGCCTCCGCGTGAGTCAGCTTTGACCAAGGACCAGCAACAACCAGCACCCTTCACTTGATCTCGCGCAACAGCCGGAATCCGCGATCGGGGGCGGCGTTGTCTTCGTCTTCGCTGCTGGTCGGGCCTTCGATGCTGCTGTCGCGCCAGCCGCTGCCGGTCACATAACGGCCTACGCATACGCGACCGCTGGAATCGCGTTCCTTGCCCTGCAGGAAGCGCCCGAAATTGCCCAGCGCCTGGCGTACCTTGCCGATCTCCTTGAACTCGCAGCTGGCGGTCCATTCCCGCACATTGCCGGCCAGATCCAACGGCCATTCCGGCGCGGCGGCAAATTGTCCGCCGGGAGCGGTGTTGCGGTAGCGGTCGCCGCAGGCGGCGTTCTCGCCGCGCAGATTGGCGCAGTCGCCGGCGCGCGCGGCTGCCGACAATTCGCGCCACTCCTGCAGCGTGGGCAGTCGATAAACCCGACCGGCCTGCTCGCTCATCCACGCCGCATAGGCGCGGGCGTCGTCAAAACTGACACAGACCACCGGATCGTTGCCGCTCTGCGGGAAACCGGGATCGCGCCAGGACAAGGCGCGGCCATTGTCACGGCAGCTGGCCGCCTTGCGCCCGGTGGCCTCGGCGAAACGCAGATAGTCGGCGCGGGTGATCTCGAAGCGGGACACGGCGATCGGGCTGGCGAAGCTCGCCAGGCGCCCGGCTGGAATCAGCAGCAGCTCCGGGCCGGGCCCATCGCGAAAGGGTTCGCCGCGAGCCGGAAAGCGCGCTACCAGCTGCACCAGTTCGGCAAACTCGGCCGAAGGAGCCGGCAGCATCTGCGCCAGCGACAGCTGGCTGCCGGCCTCGGCCCGATCACGCGCCGTCCGCGCATTTTCCAATGCCGGCCGGAAGCGTGTTTCCAGGGCCGATACCACCGACTGCACCGGCGGCAGGGCATCGGCATGACTGCTGCTGACCAGAGCCGCCCAGCGTGGCAGCCGCTCGATCAGCCGGGCGTCGTCGCTGTTGATCAGATCGGCGCTGGCGCGATCGAGCAGGGTATCGCGCAGGTCCAGCGCGCCGCTGTCCACCGGTTCCTGCAGGAACATCGGCGCCAGCAAGGCATCGGCGCTGTCGGCGGCACCATCGAACCAGTGCCCTCGCTCGATCGCCGCCAGGATCGCGGCTTGCGCGGCGCCGGGGCCCGCTTGAGCCGGCGCGGCTGCGTCGGCCAGCGGTGCTTGCGGGCGGCTGCTGACCCATGCCGCGATCGCAACCAACAGCACCAGCACGGCAATGATCGAGATGGCCGGCAGCAAGGCCCGTCGCGGCTTTGGCCGGGCTGGCACGCTGGGCGGGTGCAGCTGCGACAGCGCCTGTGCCATGGTTTCGGCATCGGCGTAGCGATGCTCGGGGCGCTTGGCCAGCGCCGAATCAAAAAATGCCTGCCAATGCGCCAGCGCTGGCGGCAGCCGCGGGATAGGATCCTGCTGATGGCGGAGGGCCACGGCCAGGAAGTCGTCGGCATCGAAGGGCGCGTGGCCGGTCAGCAGCTGGTAGGCCAGACAGCCGACGCTGTAGAGATCGCTGCGGCCGTCGACCACTTCACCGCGGGCCTGCTCCGGGCTCATCGTCAGCGAACTGCCCACGGTGCGTCCGTGGGTGGTCAGGCGATGGTTGCTCTTGACCTTGAGGGCCACACCGAAATCGGCCAGCAGGGGATTGCCGCGGCCGTCGAACAGCACATTGGCCGGCTTGACGTCACGATGCACCACGCCCTTGGCGTGGGCATGCCCGAGCGCGCTCAATACCGCGGTCAGAATGCGCTTGACCTCATCCTCGGGCATCGGTCGCGGGCGGCTTTCCAGATCACCGTGTGCCAGCAGCGGCATGATGTAGCAGGCACTGCCGTCCTCGGTGCGGGTGACCTCGAAGATGGCAACGATGTTGGGATGATCGAGCGCCGCAATCAGCTGCGCTTCCTGCTCGAAGCGCTGATTCAGCTCTGGCGCATCGCGGCCCACCGCGCGCAGCACCTTGATCGCCACCGGACGATCGAGCGCCAGCTGCCGGCCCCGATACACGGTCGCCATACCGCCCGAGCCCAGCGCGCTCTCGACCGCATAGCCCGGTATGCGTGGCAGATCGGAGTCTTGATCGGTCATGGATCTCTGAGTCGGTTCCGCGTGCTTGCACCCCTGGGGTGTCGATCGTCCAAGCATAGGCGCCCTGACAGCCTCAGGGCGAACCCTGTGAATCAACGATTCACGCGATCAGGGCTAGAATCAGCCCATGAGTTTACCGCTGCGTTTACTGCTGACTGCCCTGGCCCTGCTGCTCGCTGCACCGGCGTCGGCAGCGACCATCTACAAGTGCCGTCAGGCCGGTGGGGTGGTCAGCTATCAGGACAATCCCTGTCCGGGACGACAGATCGGGGTGCTGCGCACACCGACCACTGCGGCCGCTGCCCGCGCGCCGGCAGCCACCACGGCCCCGGCCAAAGCCACGTCGGAGGCAGCGCGACCGACACCCACGGCGCGGGCGCCGCGGCCATCGTTCAAGTGCGTAAGACCCGACGGCAGCCACTACTACACCGGCAACGCCCGGCCGGCACGGATGCTGGTGGATGCCTCCAACACGGTGGCCAAGAGGGTCGCTGGCGCGCCCGCGGCGCCGCCGGGCAAGGCCTGGGCCGAAGACCAGTGCGCCAACAGCACCCGCGCGGAAAGCTGCCAGTACTACCAGGAGCAGATCGCCGCCAACGATGCCCGCGAGGCTGCGGCCAAGGGCACCGATGCCTCGCGACTGAAGCGTGAAGGGCAGCGTCTGCGGGCTATCCGCAACCATCGCTGCAACTGACGTCCGGGTCGGAAGTCGCCAAAGCTGCGACCTTTCTCCCGATCTCTGGCGACGCCCGCACTGCCGGCCGCTCGCCGAATCCGTATCCCTCACTCCCATACTCAGGAGCCGAACATGGATCGATTGATCGAAGTCTTTTCCAACATGCCCTGGGCGAGCCAGTTGGCGAGCTGGAGCGTACGCCTGGCCACCGCCCTGCTGCTGTTGCTGCTGGGCTTGTGGATCGTCCGCCTGGCCGCCAATGCCCTGGCGCGCCTGATGACGCGCATGAATGTCGACCCGATGCTGCGTGATTTCCTGCGCAGCGTACTCACCGGCGTGCTCACGGTGCTGGTCCTGGCCGGTGCGCTGGATTCGCTGGGTGTGCCGATGACCTCGATCCTGGCAGCGCTCGGCGCCGCCGGTCTGGCCATCGCGCTGGCACTGCGCGATTCACTGGCCAACCTGGCGGCCGGCGTCACCCTGATTCTGCTCAAGCCCTTCCGCGTGGGTGATGTCATCGAAATCGGCAGCCAGAAAGGCAAGGTCGAGGGTATGCGTCTGATGCATACGGTGATGGCGACCCCGGACAATTGCGAAGTGGTGTTGCCGAACTCGCATGTCGCCAGTCAGCCGATCACCAACTTCACCCGGCGCGACACCCGCCGCATCGATCTGGTGATCGGCATCGCCTACCAGGACGACATCGGCAAGGCCTTCAGCGTCATCGACCGGGTGCTCAAGGCCGAATCACGGGTGCTGGCCGAGCCGGAGCCGATGCTGCTGGTCGACCAGCTCGGCGAAAGCAGTGTCGATCTGGCCATACGACCGTGGGTGGCGACTCCGGACCTGCTGGTCACCCGCGCCAGCCTGCTGCGCCAGATCAAGGAAGAGCTCGGCGCCGCCGGCATCGACATCCCCTTCCCGCAGCGCGTGTTGCATGTGGTGAAGGACGCGGAGGCGGCGAGCTGAAAAAGGGGGCACGGGGAACGGGGCAGGGGACTCGGGACTCGGGACTCGGGACTCGGGACTCGGGACTCGGGACAAAACCCCGGGCGTCATTGCGAGGAGCGCAGCGACGAAGCAATCCAGGACCTGCGACTCCAGTTCTGGATTGCTTCCCCCGGATCAAATCCGGGGTCGCAATGACGCGGGCTCTGGTGGGTCCAGACTTGTCTGGACGCTTTTTCCACCCAAAGGCCAAGAGCGTCCAGACAAGTCTGGACCTACCGTTCCCTCAGGTCTGTGGCAGGCGTGATTTGGCCTTCGCCCGTGCCCCCTACTCCGGCAACGGAGTGAACTCGTCCTCCCCGGGCACGGCGGCAAAGCGCTGCTCGCGCCAGTCGGTCTTGGCCTGCTCGATGCGCTCCGGACGCGACGATACGAAATTCCACCACAGATGACGCCGCTCGGTCAGCGGCGGGCCACCCAGCCAGGCCAGCAGAGTGTCTTCCTCGGCCAGCACGGTCAGTGCCTGCTGCTGGGGCAGGACCTGCAGCGTTCCGGCCGGAATCAGTTGACCGTCGATCCGCAGGCTGCCGCGCACCACGTACAGGGCCTGTTGCTGTGTAGTCGACGGCAGCTGCAGCTCGGCACCGCCGGTCATGGTTCCCGCTACGTAGAAAAGTTCGCTCAAGGTACGCACCGGAGACCGCTGGCCCAGGGCCTCTCCTGCGATCAGCTGCAAGGACAAGCCTGGGCCCTCGATCCGCGGCAGATCGGCCGCCGGGTGATGATCGAAAGCGGGCGCGCTTTCTTCCTGATCCAGCGGCAGCGCCACCCAGGCCTGCAGTCCGTGCAGCGGTCCACCGCTGGCCCGCAGCGCATCGGGCGAGCGCTCGGAGTGGACGATGCCGCGTCCGGCATTCATCCAGTTGACGTCACCCGGACGGATTTCCTGCGCAGAACCCAGGCTGTCCCGGTGCATCAGCGCGCCCTCGAACAGGAAGGTGACGGTCGCCAGACCAATATGCGGATGCGGCCTGACATCGATGCCCTGTCCAGGCGCGAACTGCGCCGGGCCCATGTGATCGAGAAACACGAAGGGTCCGACACTGCGCTGCAATCGATGCGGCAGCAATCTGGCGACTTCGAAGCCCCCCAGATCCTTGCGCAGACCGGTAATGCTGACGGGTAGGTTCATGGGCACAAACTCCGACCAATGGGCAATGTACTTGGGGCTGGACTCTGGCAGTATCGGCGCGTTCTCGGGTCGATCCGACCCCGGGCGCGCCCGCGAAAGCCAACAGGGATCAGCGCGCAAGGAAGCGCACGTGGCGGCTCAATCGACCAGTTCTTCGTCCTGCAGACGGCCATTGACGAATATCAGGCGGCGCGCAAACTTGTTCGAACCGAAGTCGTAGATCCACTCTTCGATTTCGATCTCGATGGCCACCGCCTCGTTGATCGCGTTCTGTCGGTAGACCGTGCGGTAGTAGCGACTCTCGTCAGCGGGATTGCCACAACGCTTGCGCACTTCGTAGCGCGACATTCCCTGCAGTACCAGCTGGTTGCCGCAGCGCATGGCCTGCGCCGGCCAGGGGTAGACCATCAGGGCAACGGTCAGCGACAGCAGCAGGCGGATACGCATCGGGGACTCCTGAGTGGGTGCAATGGCCGCTGCGAGCGGAGATCACCTATCCGGGGGCAGCGGAGCGGGCCCGGATCAATGCTGCCAGCACGTCTGGCGCGTAGTCGAAGGAATCGTAATACAGGCGATCATCGGGCAGACCGGCCGCGACAAAATCACGACGGCCCGCTTCGATCATCGGTGGTGGCCCGCTCATGTAGACATCGAAACGGGACAGATCCGGAAAATCCTTGAGCACGGCTTCATGGACCGGGCCGGCACGGTATTGGTTCCGCTCCAGCGGACTGGCCTCGCTCAGCACCGGCGTGTAGCGCACATTGCTGTGGCGGTCCTGCCATTGCCGGCACAGCGATTCCAGGTACAGATCCTCGACATGACGCGCACCCCAGTAGATGTGCAGCGCCCGATGGGTGTGGCGCTCGATCAGGTGCTCGACAATGGCCTTGATCGGGGCGAATCCGGTGCCGCCGGCCATCAGCAATATCGGCCGGTCACCGCCCTCGCGGGGCACAAAGGTGCCGAGCGGCGCTTCCACACGCAGCACCTGGCCCAGCCGCAGCTCGTCGAACACGAACTGGGTGAAGCCGCCGCCGCTGACCCGGCGGATGTGCAGATCCAGGGTGTCACCGTGATGCGGCGCATTGGCGATGGAAAACGCCCGGCGCTTGCCCTCGGGCAGCAGGATGTCCAGATATTGCCCGGGCAGATAATTGAAGCCCTCGCGCTGCGCCGGCAGCAGCTTCAGTTCCATGACGTCGTCGCAGAGGCGGTGCTTGGCGGCCACCTTGACCGCCAGCTGGCGGATCGGAATGCCGGCGACTGCTTCGACCTCGCGGATGGCGATGGTCAGATCACTTGAGGCCACGGCCTGACACAGCAGCGCCTGACCGCATTCGCGCTCGGCCTCGCTGAGCGCACTCGGCGGGTTGTAGGGGTAGCTGACCTCGCCGCTGATCAGTCGGCCCTTGCAGCTGCCACAGCTGCCGGAAAGGCAGCTGTAGGGCAAGGCCAGGCCGGCCCGCCGGGCGGCCGCCAGCACGGTTTCGCCTCCGCGCACATCGAAGGACTTGCCGCTGCCGGCCAGCTGCACCTGGTGCTCTGCGTGGGTGGGGATTTCTCTGTTCATGGCCCGAGTATCGCCCCTCAAGTCTGCACAGGACATCAAGACCGGAAATTCCTGCGCCGCGTGTCAGCAGCTGTGCTTGCCACGCCGCCCAAAAAAAACGGGGGCCGAAGCCCCCGCTCAATTCAAGTCGTGACTGCGATGGGCGTCAGAATTCCCACAGCGTGGTCAGGAACACGCGCGAACCGCCATTGTCGCCCCAATCGATATCGTTGGTGGCATGGGCGTAGGACAGGCCAACCGACATCTGCCCGAAGGAGCGCGACAGGCCGACCGAGAAGTCCTGGTAGGAATCACCGAGAGCCTTGTCCAGATCGTAGTGGCCGACCGAGCCTTCCAGGGTCAGGTCCCACCAAGGCAGCGGATAGCTGCCAGACGCCGACACATAGGTGCCGTTCTCGCCGGAGTTGAACACATCATTCGAGTAACCGACCAGGAAGCTCAGGTAATCGCCGACGCCGAGCGTGAAGATCAGCTCGTTGTAGTTGTAGGCGCTCTGATCGTGATAGGCGTAGCGCAGCAGTGTGGCGTCGAAGCTGACCGTGTCGCTGATCTGGGTGCCCCAGCCGACGTAGAAATCGAACTCGGCATTGGCGCCGTCACCATCCACGAAATCCACAGTGGAAGCCCACACGCCGGCATGGAAACCGCTGTCGTGGGTGTAATCCATTCCGGCCTGGATGGCCGGCCCTTCGTTGGTCTGCGAAACGCCGCGGAACACATAGTCGCTGACGATGCCGACATTGAAGGCCAGCGGACCCGATTCCTCTTCGGCATCCTGAGCCAGGGCCGGCATCGAGAGCGCGGCGAGCAGGGCAGCCGTAATTAGCCGATAGCGCATGGTGATTCTCCTGTAACCAGTCTGGTTTGAAACGGGGCATGGCGATTGTGAAGCCAATCTGACCAAATTGGCTAGTGCATTGGTTCCATTGTCGTCTGGTCCAGGTGACACATTGTTCATCGGCGCGCGATTGTCCGTGCTGCCAGGGTGCCACCGAACATGCGCTGTGCGCAGGTTGCCCGGGTTAGACTGCAGCCCATCCCACCCGGAGTCGACCGATGGACAATATTCTCATTCTGGTATTCCTCGGCTTCATCGCCGTGGTGGTTTTCCGTTCCATCCGCTTTGTGCCGCAGGGCTTCAACTTCACCGTGGAGCGCTTCGGCAAGTACACCCACACCCTGCCCTCGGGCCTCGGCTTCCTGATTCCCCTGATCGATTCGGTCGGCCGCAAGGTCAACATGATGGAACAGGTGCTGGACGTGCCCTCGCAGGACGTCATCACCAAGGACAACGCTGTGGTCAAGGTCGACGGCGTGATCTTCTATCAGGTACTGGATGCGGCCAAGTCGGCCTACGAGGTGTCCAACCTCGAGCAGGCCGCCATCGCGCTGGTGATGACCAACATCCGTACCGCCATCGGCTCGATGGACCTGGACGAATCGCTGAGCAAGCGCGACGAGATCAACGCCCGCCTGATGCGGGTGGTTGACGATGCAACCCATCCCTGGGGCATCAAGGTCAATCGCATCGAACTCAAGGACATCCAGCCGCCGCGTGATCTGGTCGATGCCATGGCCCGGCAGATGAAAGCCGAGCGTGAAAAGCGCGCCGCCATTCTTGAAGCCGAAGGCAGCCGCGCCAGCGAGATCCTGCGCGCCGAAGGCGAGAAGCAGGGCGCCGTGCTCGAAGCCGAAGGTCGTCGCGAAGCGGCCTTCCGTGACGCCGAAGCGCGCGAACGACTGGCTGAAGCTGAAGCCCGGGCCACCGAGATGGTGTCTCAGGCCATCGCCAAGGGCGATGTCCAGGCGATCAACTATTTTGTCGCCAACAACTACATCAAGGCGCTGCAGGCGCTGGCCACCAGTCCCAATCAGAAGACCCTGGTGCTGCCGGTGGAACTGACCAGCGTCATCGGCTCGATTGCAGGTATCGCCGAGATCGCCAAGGCCGTCGGCAAGAAGCAGGGAGGTAGCGCGCCATGAGTCCCTGGTGGCAAAGCATCAGTGCTTCGGAATGGCTGATCGCCGGCATGATCCTGCTGGTGCTCGAAGTCTTCGCGCCCGGTGCCTTTCTGCTGTGGTTCGGCATCGCCGCTCTGGTGGTCGGCATTGCCGTGTGGCTGATCCCGGCCCTGCCCTGGGGCCTGCAGATCGTGGCCTTCGCGCTGCTTTCGATCGGTTCGCTGCTCGGCTACCGCGCCTGGCGCAAACGCGTGCCCGATAAACCCGACGACCAGCCGCTGCTGAACAAGCGCACCGAGCAGATGATCGGCCGGGTCTTCATTCTGGAGACCGCCATCGTCAACGGTCGCGGCAAGATCAAGGTCGGCGACGCCCTGTGGACCGTCAGCGGCCCGGATCTCGCCGCCGGCACCACGGTCCGAGTGCTCGGCGCCCGCGAGCAGATTTTGCAGGTGGAGGCGGGATGAGGGCTTGAATGCTGCCGGGGAGTCTGCGGGCGAACCCGGCGGATGGGCAGTCGGAGAGCGGTAATACGTCAAACGTGAAACGTCAATCAAGGCGCGAAGCCGGTGGCCTGCCGGAGCGGGCTGCACCCGCGATGGCCACCGTCAGATTGACGAAACCCATTTCGCGGACAGAGTCCGCTCCCACAGGCCGCGGACGGCGAGCTTCAAATTGACGTTTTACGTTTGACTTCGCACCTCGCACCTCGGAGAGCGGTAAAACGTCAAACGTAAAACGTCAATCAAGGCACGAAGCCGGTGGCCTGCCGGAGCGAGCTGCGCCCGCGATGGCCACTCTCAGATGGGCGAAATCCATTTCGCGGACAAAGTCCGCCCCCACAGGCCGCGGACGGCGAGCTTCAAGTTGACGTTTTACGTTTCACGTTTGACCTTCTGAAGCTCCAACCGCTACATCAACATCACCCCCACCCCGCCAAAGGTGAACGCCACGCCGATCAGCTTGCGTCGTCCCAGCGGCTCCGTCAGCCACGCCCAGGCGAACAGCAGGATGAAGATCGACGCGGTTTCGTTGAGGATCGAGGCCACCGAGGCGCTGGTGTACTTGTAGCCGGCGAGCCAGAACAGCATCGCCACGTACTGGCCGAAGACCGCGGCAATCACCAGCCGTCGCCAGGGCACGCCGCGCCAGGAGGGCATGCGATGGTGGGCGGGTAGCCAGCGCCACAGCCACAGCATCGGGATCAATGCGGCCAGCAGACGCAGCAGGCAGACCCAGAAGAAGGGTTCCTGTTCCAGCACCGGCTTGATCATGACCACGCCGGCGGCGTTCAGCGCCACTGCGGTGACGCCGTAGAGCAGACCCCGGCGCAGCTGGCTGGCCGGCAAGGGGTCGTTGAGCACGGGCCGGTTGACCAGCAGCACGCCGAACATCACCAGCACGAAGCCGCCGAACTGCAGCAGGCTCAGGCGCTCGTCAAGGAAGAAGAAGGACAGCAGGATCACGCAGGGGCTGAAGAGATTGCCCAGCACGCCGATGCGTCCGGCGCCGAGCGTATTCAGAGCCCGGAAGTACAGCGTGTCGGCGACACTGATGCCGAGAATGCCGGAGAGCACGGTCAGGGCCAGTGACCAGCCGGTGATCTGTGGCAAAGCCAGACCATGCGCGATCAGTACGGTCGGCACCATCAGCGCCACCACCACGCCATTCTTCAAAAGGTTCAAGGCCACCGGCGGCAGCTCATTGCCGAGCTGCTTGTACAGGATCACCCCGACCGCCCAGCAGGCGGCCGAACTCACCGAAAACAGCTCACCGATACCCACCTGCATGTCGCGCTTCCTGAAAGAGTGTCAAGCCGGTAGCGCGCGCTGATCAATGCCATGATGGGCACCTGGCCAGAAACCTGAACGCACTCTCCGGGGGTTGCGCCATGACTCCACGGCGCTCGCGCATCATGCCCGCATGAACCACTACTGCGAACAATGCGATTTCGTCATCGAGCTGGCCCGGCGCCTGCACGAAGCAGGCTCCACCGCGCCGCGTCTGGAAGACGTGATCAACTCGGTCAGCCGCAAGCTGGGGCTGGATACTCATATCTGGTCGAGTCCGACGGCGATCATCGCCACGGTGCGGCCGATCGGGGCCGAAGGCGATCAGCAGACGCTGACCCGTGTGGTCCGGCTGGCGCCCGGTGATATCCATCTGCGCCGTCTCTGGCGGGTGGACGACATTGCCGAGCGTGTGGCGCGCGGCGAGTACTCGGCAGCCGAAGGCATGCGTGCCCTGGCCCAGGCCGCCCAGCCAGACTCCGAACGACGCCAGTGGCTGGAAACCGTATTCGGCTTTCTGCTGGCCTCGGCGGGTGTGGCCGGCCTGCTCAAGGGCAGCCCGGCCGACATCGTCAGCGCTGCTGCGCTGGGTCTGATGCTGGGCGTACTGGCGCAGCTGGCGCCGACGCGACCGCGACTGGCCGCCACCTTTGAAGCCCTGGCGGCTTTCCTGGTGGCGCTGATGACTGCGTTCATTGCCTACGCCTGGACCCCCATTTCGCCGCTGGTGCTGACCGCCGGTCTGATCGTGCTGCTGCCCGGCCTGTCGCTGACCACCGCTGCCGCCGAAGTCGCGACCCAGCATCTGGTCTCGGGCACCGCGCGGTTCGCCGGTGCCGTGGCGGTGCTGTTGAAACTGGCTTTCGGAGCCTTGCTGGGGTCGCGGCTGGCGGCCGCGCTCGGTTGGAGCGCCCCCGATGCCATGGCGCACCTGCAGGCACCCTGGGTGGAAGTGGTCTCGCTGGTCACAGCCGCGACCGCCTTTGCGCTGCTGTTCAAGGCCCGTATCCGCGACTGGTGGGTGGTGTTCCTGGCCGCCGGCATCAGCTATCTGACCACCCGCTTTGCCAGTCCCGCACTGGGCGCCGAACTCGGTCTATTCATCGCCGCCTTCATCATCACCGTGCTCAGCAACCTCTACGCCCGCTGGTCCAACCGCCCCGGAGCCACCTTCCGCCTGCCCGGTCTGATCCTGCTGGTCCCCGGCTCGGTCGGCTTCCGCAGCCTGACCTTCGTCTTCGAGAAGGACGTGTTTCTGGGCCTGGACACCGCCTTCAGCGTAGTCACCCTGATCGCCGCCCTGGTGGCCGGCCTGCTGCTCGGCAACAGCGTGGTGCCGCCGCGGGCGGGGATGTAGGTGAAGCGGGTTGTTGGTTGTTGGTTGTCGGTTGTCGGTTGTCGGTTGTCGGTTGTCGGTTGTCGGTTGTCGGTAAAAGCGCGGCGCGGCAAGTCCCGGCTGTTGTGGGTCCAGACTTGTCTGGACGCTTCCATGACCTTTGGACCAAATGCGTAAATCGTCCGAAGAGCGGCAAAACGTCAAACGTAAAACGTCAACTTGAAGCTCGCACTCCGACGCCTGTGGGAGCGGACTTCGTCCGCGAACAAGCTCGCGGACTCATGAAGTCGGCCGTCGCGGACAGAGTCCGCTCCCATAGGTCATCAGCGGCGAGCTCTGATTGACGTTTCACGTTTGACGTTTTACCTGAAGTGCCGAATGACTCCGACGTGGCCGAATCGCTATGCACCTAACAATGCCCTGATCGCATCCAGATGCGGCCTGGCGGCGACGGCTTTTTCCTCGGCGGTCTTGACGGTCTTCTCGTCCTTGCCCACCCAGCGCACCTCGCTGTCGGGCATTTCCATCAGGAAACGGCTGGGTTCCGGGCATTCCTCGCGGCCGTAGCGGCTGCGCACGCGGCAGTAGGACAGGGTCAGGGTTTCCTTGGCGCGGGTCATGCCGACGTAGAACAGGCGCCGCTCCTCATCCAGACGCCCTTCGTCCAGCGAGGACACATGTGGCAGCAAACCGTCTTCGCAGCCGACCAGGAACACGTGGCGGAACTCCAGTCCCTTGGCGCTGTGCAGGGTCATCAGGCGCACCCGGTCGCCGGGTTCGTCGTCCTGACTCTCCAGCATCAGCTGGGTCAGCAGGGCGCCGAGTGAGTTCTCGCGGCGATCGCCGATCCACTCCAGAAAGGCCTGCACCTGGGCCTGGCGCCGCTCTGCCATTTCCGGGCGCTTGCTGTCCTCGCGCCAGTGCTGGATCAGTCCCGATTCGCGGATCAGCTGTTCGATCAGGGCCCGCGGACGCACGCTGCTGCTGAGCTTGCGCCAGGCCTCCAACTGTTCGGCAAAGGCCGACAGAGCGCGCGCGGCGCGCGGCGTCAGGGTCGCCAGCAGCGTCTGCGATCCGGCCGCCTTGGCCAGCGGCAGGCCGCGACTGCGGGCGGCCTGGGCCAGTTTCTCCAGCGTCGCCGCGCCGACATCGCGACGCGGCGTCGCCACCGCGCGGACGAAGGCGGCATCGTCCTCGGGGTTGGCCAGCAGCCGCAGGTAGGCCATCACATCCTTGATCTCCTGGCGATCAAAGAAGGAAGTCGCGCCCGACAGGTGATAGGGCACCTTGAGCACTCGGAGTGCCAGTTCCAGTGACCGTGCCTGATGGTTGCCGCGGAAGAGCACCGCGAAATCGCGTGGCGTGCACTTGTCGATCAGCTGGCGATGGCTGATCTCGGCCGCCACGAACTCGGCCTCATCGGTATCGCTGCCGCGGGCGACGATACGGATCGGATCGCCGTCGGGCAGCGCGCTCCAGAGCTTCTTCGGATGCAGATGCGGGTTCTGGCCGATCACCGCATTGGCGGCACGCAGGATGCGCTGGGCGCAGCGATAGTTCTGCTCCAGCTTGACGATCTTCAGATGGGGATAGTCCTGACCCAGCTGCGCCAGATTCTCCGGATTGGCACCGCGCCAGGCGTAGATCGACTGGTCGTCATCCCCCACCGCCGTGAACAATCCACGCTCACCGGCCAGCAGCCGCAGCAGGCGGTACTGGGTGTCGTTGGTGTCCTGGTACTCGTCCACCAGCAGATAGCGATACTTGCGCTGCCACTTGGCGCGCACCTCGGCATCGGCCTCCAGCACCCGCACTGGCAGCGCGATCAGATCATCGAAATCCACCGCATTGAAGGCGGTCAGGCGCTGGGCGTAGCTGGCATAGAGTTCGGCCGCTTCGCGCTCGCGCGGGGTTTGCGAGGCGGCCAGTGCCTGTGTCGGGTTCAGACCGCGGTTCTTGGCATGGCCGATCAGCTGGCGCCAGCGATCCAGCACATCGTTGCCGGTGCCCTTGGGCGCCAGATCCTTGACCAAGGCGCGGGCGTCGTCCTCACCCAGAATCGAGAATCCGCGACGCAGACCCACATGGGCGCATTCGATCTCCAGAAAGCGCATGCCCAGCGCATGGAAGGTCGACACCGTCAGACCCTCACTGCCGCCCTCGCCCAGCAGCCGCGCCGCGCGCTCACGCATTTCCCGGGCGGCCTTGTTGGTAAAGGTGATCGCCGCGATCTCGTTGATGTTGTACAGCCCCGAACGGACCAGATGCACGATCTTCTGGGTGATCACGCTGGTCTTTCCCGACCCGGCGCCCGCCAGCACCAGCAGCGGACCATCCAGATAGCGCACGGCTTCCTGTTGTTGCGGATTGAGCATCGGTGGGCAGCTGGGGTTCGCAGGCGGGGGTGGCGAGTCTAGCCCGGTAGGAGCGACCTTGCGTCGCGACCCGTGGCGATAACCGGGAACTGCGGCGGGCCGGGGGCAGAAGCCGGACGCAGAGAACGCAAAGGAAAAGCAGAAAGGACGCAGAGCAGAGCAGGATCAGGTCAGACCGGCGAATGGCACCCGGCGAATGGCCGGCTGTTGTGGGTCCGGACTCGTACGGACACTCTGCGCTCTCCATGAACCCATGCCGTAAGTCATTGATTTGCCGCAATGGTCCCTTCGCCCCGCTTGCGGGGAGAAGGTCGGTCCGAAGGACCCGGATGAGGGGCGCTTTTGACAGGACACGCGCTGTCCGAAAGGCCCCCGCACCTGTCGCCTGCGGCGACATCCTGCCCGGCACATCGGCGTTGCCGATGTGCGTTCGGATGGACGCGAACCTTTCGGTCCGCAAGCGTCCATGCTCACCCCCGCAAGCGGGGCGAGGAACCCAATCCGGTTCATGGCCCGCGCGCAGTTTCGGGCCGAAACAGGTGGCTCGCAATGACGCCGGCTTGTTGCCCAAATTAAGCGGCAGGCCGAAAAGTTTGGCCCGTGATTACGATCCTTTCGGGGCGTCTCGAAGATCTGAACGCTCTTCTCCGTGTTCTCTCTGCTTTTCCTTTGCGTTCTCTGCGTCCAGCTTCTGGCTACGACCTGCCTCGGGATAGGACGGTCGCGGCGCCGGTCGCGCCGCAAGGGCGATCCCCCGTGCCCCGCCATTGGCGTTACCGATTGCAACGTCTAGCCCGCATCTCTCACACCTGTTGCGGAAGATCGCGCAGGGCTTTGCACCGAGGGCGAGGCGCGAGGAGGAGGAATGGTTGTTCCATTGCGACGACGAGCAACGCAGCCATCGGTGCAAAGAACCAGCGAGGGCCGCAAAGCGGGCGGATGCAGGCGTACATCCTGCGATTGCCGCAAGAGCTGAATCGAGCATACGCCACAAAGGAATCAGGGCATCTGCACGCGCAGGTGTGAGAAATGCGGGCTAGCATCGGCCGCCCCCGCGCCTGTCGCCATCGAGACTCATCCATGCGCTTGAAACTGATTGTTGGCCTGTCGGCCCTGCTGTTCGGCGCTGCCGCGCCGGCGACCGATACGCTGATTCCCTACGAGAAGTTCCAGCTCGACAACGGCCTGACCGTGATCGTGCATCAGGACATCAAGGCGCCGGTGATTGCGGTGTCGATGTGGTACCACGTCGGCTCCAAGGACGAGAAGCCGGGCCGTACCGGTTTTGCCCATCTGTTCGAACACCTGATGTTCCAGAAGACCGAGAACCACGACGGCGAGTACTTCGAGCCCTTCGAGAAGGTCGGCGCCACCGACATGAACGGCACCACCTCGCTGGATCGCACCAACTACTTCCAGACGGTGCCGAAGACGGCGCTGGACATGGCGCTGTGGATGGAATCGGACCGCATGGGCCATTTGCTCGGTGCCATCGATCAGGCGGCGCTGGACGAGCAGCGTGGTGTGGTCAAGAACGAGAAGCGCCAGGGCGAGAATCAGCCCTATGGCCGGGTCATGGAGGCACTGCAGAAGGCCAGTTTTCCGGAGGGTCACCCGTACCGTTGGGAAACCATCGGTTCGATGGAGGACCTGTCGGCAGCATCACTGGACGACGTCAAGCTCTGGTTCGAAACCTATTACGGCGCCGCCAACGCCACGCTGGTGCTGGCCGGTGACATCGATGTGGCCACGGCGCGAGACAAGGTTCAGCGCTATTTCGGCGACATCCCTTCCGGCCCGCCGGTGGCAAGGCTGGAATCCTGGGTCGCCGCGCGCACCAGCAGCACCCGCGAGGTGATGTACGACCGCGTCGCTCAGGCACGCCTGGACAAGGTCTGGAACTACGCCGAGCGCGGCACGCCCGATGCCGATTTCATGGAAATGGCGGCGCGCATCCTTGGCGGCGGCAAGACCTCGCGGCTATACGCGCGTCTGGTCTATCGCGATCAGATTGCCGATAGCGTCGGGGCATTTCCGCAGGCGCTGGAATTGGCGAGCATGTTTTTCATCGAGGCCGACGTCAAGACCGGCGTCGCCATTGCCACGGTCGAGCAGGCGATCAACGAGGAGGTCGCGCGATTCCTGGCCGAAGGCCCGACCGCTGAAGAACTCAAGCGCGCCAAGATCGAGATCAAGAGCGAAGTGGTGCGCGGGCTGGAGAAGGTGGGTGGCTTTTCCGGCAAGGCCGGTGTGCTGGCCGAGTGCCAGGTGTACGACGCTGATCCGGATTGCTATCAGGCGTCGCTGGATCGTCTGGCCGCCGCCACCCCGGCGCAGGTTCGCGACGCTGCAAGACGCTGGTTGACGCAGGGCGATCACACCCTGGAAGTACGCCCCTTTGGCAACTACAAGGCGGCAGAAGCGGGAGCTGTTGATCGCAGCCTGGGCGTGCCCACCGTTGCCGACTTCCCGGAAGTCGACTTCCCTGTGCTGCAGCATGCCAGGCTGAAGAACGGTATCGAAGTGGTGCTGGCTGCACGTTCCAGCATTCCGATCATCAATGTGGAACTGCTGTTCGGCGCTGGATCCTCGGGCGACCGCGGGCGCCCCTTGGGCACGGCTGAGTTCACCTACGGCATGCTCGACGAGGGTGCCGAAGGCAAGAATCCACTCGAGATCGCCGCTGCGGTCGATAGCCTGGGGGCGCAGCTCTATACCGGCGCCGGCCTCGATAACGGCTACGCCGGCGTCTCAGCGCTCAGCGAGCAGCTGGACCCCTCGCTGGCATTGCTTGCCAGTATTGTGCGCAAGGCCGATTTCAAGCCGGAAGACATCGAACGCGTGCGCAAGCAGTGGCTGGCCGGCATCGCCCAGGAAAAGAGCCAGCCCTTCGGGCTAGGCCTGCGCATCCTGCCGCCGCTGTTGTTCGGCGCCGATCATCCCTACGGCGTGCCGTTCTCGGGCAGCGGCACCGAAGCCAGCCTTGCGGCCATCACCCGCGACGATCTGATCGCCTATCGCAGCGATTTCCTGCGCCCCGACAATGTGCGCATTCTGGTGGCCGGAGACACCACGCTGGCGGCCATCGTGCCGGCATTGGAGCAGCACTTCGGTGACTGGACGCCGCCCGCGAGCCCGAAGCCCGTGATCGAGATTCCCGTCGTCGCGGCGCAGACCAAGCCGCGCGTGTTCCTGATCCATCGCGCCGAAGCGCAGCAGACCCTGATTCTGGCAGGCCTGCTCGGACCCGACGGTCGGGTCGAAAACAACACTGCGATCGGCACCATGAACGACATCCTCGGCGGCACCTTCACCTCGCGTCTGAACATGAATCTGCGCGAGGACAAGCACTGGAGCTATGGCGTCGGCGTGGCCATGCCGAGCGCGCGCGGACAGCGTCCGTGGATCACTTACGCGCCGGTGCAGACTGACAAGACCGCCGAATCGGTGACCGAGATCCGCAAGGAACTGAGCGCGTATCTGGGCGACAAGCTGGCCACCGAAGAGGAACTCGACAAACTCAAGGCTGGAGATGTGCGCTCGCTGCCAGGCGCCTACGAGACCATAGGCGATGTTCAGGGCGCGGTGCGGAGCATCCTGCAATTCGATCGACCCGACGACTGGGTGGCCACGGCCAAGCAGCGCATCGAAGCACAGACGCTGGCTGACATCCATGCTGCCGCCAGGCAGGTGATCCAGCAGGACAGCCTGACCTGGGTGATTGTCGGCGACCTCAGCAAGATCGAAGCCGGTGTGCGCGCCCTGAACCTCGGCGAGGTCCAGGTGGTCGACGAGGACGGACAGCCGCTGCGCTAGTCAGACCAGCCACAGGGGCTGCAGCCGCAGCCCCTGTGGGAGTCCCGGTCGCACCTGGCGGTGCGCTTATTCGCGCATCAAACCGTGCAGGTAGGTCTGCGTCTGTGGGAGCGGATTCATCCGCGACACCAGGCCCTGTAGAGCCAGAGCATCGCGGGCAGAGCCCGCTCCCACAGATCGCAGCCTGCTGTGGGAGCGGATGCATCCGCGACCGGCGATGCCAGCAGCAGCTGCTCCCGCTGTGAGCGTGTGCTCGACGCGGCGAAAGGGCGCCCCCGCACGTAGCCCCGCTCGCCTGAAGGAGCGCCCTTGCGGCGCGACCTCCATCCCACGCCACCCTGCCATCAGTCACGATGCCCGAGGTGACGATCGTCACTAATGCCCCGGCAGGATTTGCTGGAGCCTTGATCACACAGTGGCAAGTGGCCGAGTGCAAACCCGCGACGCCCAGCTGTGCGAGCATGTATGCATCCAAAGGTGACCGAACACATTCATGAGTCAGACTGATCTGCTGGGCCAATTGCAAATCGACCGCAGCGCTCGCGATGAAGCGCCTCCACGCAGCGGCGGTGTGCCGTGGTGGGTGTTGCTGCTGGTGATCGCCGTCGGTGCCGGTGCCTGGTGGTTCCTGGGCCGCGCGCCTGCGGCGATCAGCGTCAAGACGGCGCTGGTGCAAGCAGCGAGCGCTGCTCCGGTGTCGAGCTCGGTGCTGGATGCCTCCGGCTATGTGGTCGCGCGGCGTCAGGCCACGGTGTCCTCGAAGGTCACCGGCAAGGTGGAAACCGTGCTGATCGAGGAAGGCATGCGGGTCGAGGAGGGCCAGATACTGGCGACGCTGGACGACACCCAGCAGAGCGCGCAGCTGGCGCTGTCGCAGGCCCAGCTGTCCAGCGCCCGCTCGCAGCTGGCCGAGATCGAGGCCAGTCTGCGCCAGGCCCAGGCCGACTACCAACGCCAGCAGGAAATCTACGCCCGCAAGCTGGGTACCGCGGCGCAGCTCGATGCCGCCCGGGCAGCCGCGGAGACCTTGAGCGCGCGACTGGCCAGTCAGCGCCGGCAGATCAAGGTGGCCGAGGAATCGCTGGCCTTGTCGCAGGTGTCGATGGATGACACCGTGGTGCGCGCACCCTTTGCCGGCGTGATCATTGCCAAGGCCGCACAGCCGGGAGAGATGATCTCGCCGATCAGCGCCGGTGGTGGCTTTACCCGCACCGGCATCGGCACCGTGGTCGACATGGATTCGCTCGAGGTCGAAGTCGATGTCAACGAGGCCTTCATCGGGCGCGTGCAGGACGGCATGCCGATCGAGGCCACGCTGAATGCTTATCCGGACTGGAAGATTCCGGGTGACGTGATTGCCGTGATTCCGGCGGCGGATCGCACCAAGGCCACGGTGCGGGTGCGCGTCAGCCTGGGGGTGAAGGATCCGCGGATCGTCCCCGAAATGGGCGTGCGCGTGCGCTTCCTGGAATCACGAGCCAAGGCCGATGAGCCGAAGAAGCCACAACTGAGTGGCGTGCTGGTGCCGAGGTCAGCGGTCGTGGAAGCCGAGGGCAAGGCCCGGGTCTATGTGGTCGAGAACGAACGCGCCAGTCTGCGCGAGGTCAGCGCCGGCGCCACCATTGCCGATTTTCGCAATATCACCGCCGGCCTTGTGGCTGGCCAGACCGTGATTGTCGACCCACCGGCAGATCTTGCCGATGGCGCCGCGGTCACCAAGGAGTCCAAGCCATGACCGAAGCTCTCATCCAGATCAAGAACGTCACCAAGCACTACACCCGCGGCAAGCAGAAGGTCGAGGTGCTGCATGGCATTACCCTGGATATCCCCAAGGGCGATTTCGTGGCGCTGATGGGCCCCTCGGGTTCCGGCAAGACCACGCTGCTGAATCTGATCGGCGGCCTCGACCAGCCCACGGCGGGCGAAATTCTGGTCGACGGCAAGCGCATCGATCGCCTGAGCAGCGGCGAGCTCTCACGCTGGCGTGCCAGCAACGTCGGTTTCGTGTTCCAGTTCTACAATCTGCTGCCGGTGCTGACGGCCGAGCGCAATGTCGAGCTGCCCTTGCTGCTGACCAAAATGGGCGGCGCCGAGCGCCTCAAGCGTGCCCAGGTGGCACTGGAAATCGTCGGCCTCAAGGACCGCGCGCGGCACAAGCCGCGCGAACTCTCCGGCGGCCAGGAACAGCGTGTGGCCATCGCCCGCGCGCTGGTTTCCGATCCCACCCTGCTGGTCTGCGACGAGCCCACCGGCGATCTGGATCGCACCACCGCCGACGAGATCCTGACCCTGCTGCAGCGGCTCAACCGCGAATACGGCAAGACCATCGTCATGGTCACCCATGATCCCAAGGCCGCCGAATACGCCAACCGCACCGTGCATCTCGACAAGGGCACGCTGCTGGCCGAAGCCGACGCCGCAGCCCACTGAGGAGCAGATCATGGGTTACATCCGACTCGTCTGGTCCAGCCTGTGGCGCAAGAAAACCCGCGCCATCCTCACCTTGTTGTCGCTGATCAGCGCCTTTCTGCTATTCGGCTTGCTGCAGGCGCTCAGCGTCTTCTTCACCGCCGGTGCTGATTTTGTCGGTGCCTCGCGCCTCATCGTGCAGAACCGGGTGTCCTTCACCAGTTCGCTGCCGATGCGCATGCTGCCCGAGATCGAGGCCATACCCGGGGTCAAGGCGGTCAGCCATGACCAGTGGTTTGGCGGTGTCTACGGCGAGAACACGCAAATGTTCACCTTCGCCTCGGATCCGGCACGGCTGCGACAGGTCTACCCGGAATGGGTGATGACCGATGCCGAATGGACTGCTTTCGAGCAGACCCGCACCGGTGCCATCGTCGGTCGCATATTGGCCGATCGCTACAATCTGAAGGTCGGCGACAAGCTGCCGCTGAAGTCCAACATCTTTCCCCAGAAGGATGGATCGATGTCCTGGACCTTCGACATCGTCGGCATCTTCGACGGCAAGGACGCCGAATGGCAGGCGCAGACCCAGTCGGTGTACATCAACCACGCCTACTTCGACGAGGCCAACCAGTTTGGCAGCATGGCCGGCACCTACGCGGTGGAACTGGAGGACGTGAACCGCGCCAATGAAGTGGCCCAGGCCATCGATGCGCGCTTCCTGAATTCGCCCAACGAGACCAAGACTCAGAGCGAGAAGGATTTCAACAAGGGTTTCTTCGCCCAGATCGGCGATATCGGGCTGATCGTCAGCCTGATCCTCGTCGCGGTGTTCTTCACCATCCTGATCCTGACCGGCAACACCATGGCTCAGGCCGTGCGCGAGCGCATCCCGGAACTCGCCGTGCTGAAGACTCTGGGTTTCCGCGATGGTCAGGTCACCGGGCTGGTGCTGGCGGAGTCCTTCTTTCTGTGCATGGTCGGTGGATTGATCGGCATGGGTCTGGCGGCGCTGACCATCACCGGACTTGGGCAGGCCGCACCCGGTTTCTTCGGCGCCGTGCGTGCCAACGGAACGGTCTGGATGCAGGCGCTGCTGGCCATGCTGGCACTGGCGCTGGCCGTCGGACTGCCGCCGGCGATCCATGCCGGTCGTGTCAAGATCGTCGATGCACTGGCCGGACGCTGAGGAGAATCCGCATGTTGAAGCAAATCCTTGAAATCGTCCTGATGAATCTGAAGACCATCCCCGAGCGCCTCGGCGCCTCGCTGGTCATCGTCGTCGGCATTGCCGGCGTGGTCGGCGTGTTCACCGCGCTGTTTGCGATGGCCGGCGGCATCGATTCCACGCTGCAGTCCAGCGGCGATCCGCGCAATGCGATGGTCCTGCGTGGCGGTTCGCAGGCCGAGCTGAACAGCTCGATGAGCCGCGAAACCTATGACATCGCCACCCAGGCGGTGGGCGTGCGCAAGGATGCCAACGGCGATCCTGTGGCCTCGGGCGAGATCATCGTCATCGCCGAACTGCCCAAGAAGGGCGGCACGCTCGGCGCCAACATCACCCTGCGCGGCATTGGTCCGGCCGGACTGGAACTGCGCCCCAAACTGAAGATCATCGAGGGTCGCAAGTTCACGCCCGGCCTGCAGGAGCTGCTGGTGGGCAAGGGCGCCGCCCAGCAGTTTGCCGGGCTGGAAGTCGGCAATACCGTGCGCCTGCGCGGCGGCGACTGGAAGGTCGTCGGCATCTTCGAGAGTGGCGATGCCTTCGACAGCGAGATCTTCACCGACGCCGCCACCGCCCAGACTGCCTGGAGCCGTGGCAGCGGCTATTCGGTGGCGCTGATCGGACTGGAAAAGGCCGAAGACCTTGAGGCTTTCACCGAGGCATTGAAAGCCGACCCGCGAGTGAGTGTCGACACCAAGCGCCAGACTGACTATTACGCCGAACAGACCCGTGCCACCAGCGGCGGCGTGCGCGTGCTCGGTACCGCCGTGGCCGTGATCATGTGTCTGGGCGCGATGTTCGCGGCGCTCAACACCATGTACGCCTCGGTCTCGGCCCGCACCCGCGAGATTGCCACGTTGCGTGCGATCGGCTTCGGACCGCTGCCGGTGATCATCTCGGTGCTCACCGAAGCCATGATCCTGGCCCTGATCGGTGGTGTGATCGGGGCCCTGATTGCCTATGTGTTCTTCAATGGCATGACCGTGTCCACGCTGGGCGGCAGCACCTTCACCCAGCTGGTGTTCAACTTCAAGGTCACCCCAAAGCTGGTCGTGACCGGCATGGCGCTGGCCATGTTCATCGGCTTTCTGGGGGGATTGTTGCCCGCCGTACGCGCCGCCCGCATGCAGGTGACGACGGCGCTGCGCGAGGCTTGAGAAGGGGATACGGGAAAGGGGGCACGGGGCACGGGAAGTGCGAGAAACCCCCTGGCCCGGTCGCCCGCTTGGGCTGTTGTGTAGGTCCAGACTTGTCTGGACGCTTTCTCCGAACATCGCCAAGAGCGTCCAGACAAGTCTGGACCCACAACAGACGGCGCCCGCCCTTCTCCGCGGCCTCCGCGCCTGCGCGTGAGATCGCGTCTGCTGGCCCAGCAACCGACAACTAGCAACCAGGAGATACCGGCTTCGCCCGAACCGCTACGGCTTTACCGTGTCACGTAGCCGGCGCTGCCGGCAACGTGACCTACGCCGCCGGTACAAACTTCAGCGACACCCCATTCATACAATAACGCAATCCGGTGGGCTTGGGACCGTCGGGGAAGACGTGACCCAGATGACCGCCGCAGCGGCGACAATGGACCTCGGTGCGGGTCATGAAAAAGCCGCGGTCCTCGCGGGTGCCGACGGCCTCGGGCAGGTGATCGTAGAAGCTTGGCCAGCCGGTGCCGGATTCGTATTTGGTACTGGCATCGAACAGCGGCAGATCACAGCCGGCGCAGTGAAATACACCCGGGCGCTTCTCGTGATTGAGCTCGCTGCTGCCGGCACGCTCGGTGGCTTCCTGGCGCAGCACGGAGAAAGCCTGCGGCGACAGGCGCTCGCGCCATTCCGCTTCGCTCAACTGAAATTCGAAAGTTTCGGCATCCCGCGCCGGGGCGCTCTTGCTCCACAAAGCCATGCTCATTCCTCCAGCGCCCAGGCTCAAGGCCGAGGCCAGCAAAGTACGTCGTTTCATCTTCATTCCGTCCCGATTCGCTCGGCTCTGCGCATTGAAGCGCGATGGCCGTCATGTGGATGTAGACCGGGAGGGTGGTGAGGGGCTTTCAAAGGCTGAGGGTACGAGGGCGCGAGGGCACGCCAGAGCCAAGGCTGGCATGGCTGGACCTGTGGGAGCGGATTCATCCGCGACAGCTTCTGGCCTGGATGCAAGTCCTGATCGCGGGCAGAGCCCGCTCACACAGTAGCCGCCCGCACTCGCACTCAGCCGCCCATCGCTCCGAGCAGCGCATCCTCCAGTTCCGAGGCGCTCATGACCATGCCTTCGTCGTCATCGTCGTTGGTCGGGAACACCAGCACCAGGGTGCCGTCCTTGTCCATGCCCGGGGTCCAGCGGCTCAGCCAGGCGTCGAGGTCTATGGCCTGCGGTTTGCAATCAGCCAGATCATTCACTGCCCAGGCGGCGGCAAAATCCGGGTGCGGCCACACCGGGAAGCAATCGTCACCCTCGGCATCGACCACCGCCCAACCATTGCTGCTGCGCAGACCCCAGACCTGCTGGTGTTCGCAGATGCGGTTGACGAACTCGTCGAAGCGGGCGCTGGCAGGCAGGCGGCTGATGCGCTGGAACTGCGCGGGATCAAGTGGATAGCTCATGGCGGTATCGTCAGGTATAGGTTCCAGCCGATGATGCGGCCTTAGGCCGATGACGGCTAGCGGCAAGGCTGCCGCCAGACCACGACACCTGTGGGAGCGGGCTCTGCCCGCGACAGCTCGGCATTGCCCGTCCTTTGTTCGCGGCTGAAGCCGCTCCCACAGGCGCGCGGCTCTCTGTAGGTCCAGACAAGTCTGGACCTACAACAGCGCGAAAGCCCCAGCCTTTCCCCTGCCCCGTGCCCCGTGCCCCGTCGTCCCTGCCCCCTGCCCCGCAAATCCAAGCTAACCTTCTCCTCCCTGGCCCGTCCAAGGCTGCATGTTTGCCTGGCTACGATCGCGTCCCCGCTTGCTGGTGGACGATTTTCACGCACTGCTCGCCGAGAAATCGGCGCGCTGGTATGGCGCCTGCCTGCGCATCACCGGCGACGCCGGTCTGGCCGAAGATGCGGTGCAGGATGCGCTGCTGAAGGCCTGGGACAAGCGCGCGGAGTTTCGCGGCGAGGCTGATCTCGATACCTGGATCCATCGCATCGCCATCAACGCGGCCATCGATCTCAGCCGCAAGCGTCGCGGTGATGTGCTGGAAGCGAACACGGACGCCGCCGACCCCGGCGAATCCGGTCCGGCCGAGGCTCACGCGGTCGGGGAGCTGGGCGCGGGACTGGAACGCGCCCTGCGCGGATTGACCGATCTGGAGCGTCAGTGCTTCGTGCTCAAGCACCTGGAGCAGTGGCGGCTGATCGAGATTGCCGAGCAGCTTCAGACCAGTCAGGACAGCATCAAACAGGCTCTGTTTCGGGCGCTGCGCAAGCTGCGCGTGACCCTGGAGCCGTGGCGGAGCGAAGCATGATCAACGACGAACAATTGCTGCTGTATCACTACAAGGACGGGCTGAGTGCATCGACACGCGCGCAGATCCAGGCGCGACTGCTGGCCGATACCGATCTGGCCGCGCGCTATCAGCGACTACGCGATCAGCTCTCGCAGTTGCCGGCGCCCACGGCGGCAGTGCCCGACGCTGCGGCGCTGGCCCGCTGGCGCGCCAGTCTGACCCGGGCCGACCAGGCCGCGGCCGAGCCGCCGTCACGGCCGTGGTGGCCGACGGCACTGGCTGGCGCCACGCTGATGCTGCTGGGCGTGGCCGTCGGAACCCGACTGGCCGAGTCCGATCGGGTTCCGGCGGCTGCGCCGCCACTGGCGCAAGTCGCGCCGACGGAGGATGGCGATGCACTGACGCGCGGGCTCAGCAGTCATTTCGGCGACGCCCGCCTGCTGCTGGCGGATCTGCCGAACGAGGATCCGGCCCAGCGTCAGGCGCTGATCGCCAACATCATCGAGCAGAACCGCCTGTATCAGCAGGCAGCGCAGGCCCAGGGCGACGAGCGCCTGGTGCGGGTGCTGCGCTCCCTGGAGCCGGTGCTGCTGGGCCTGGCAAGCGAGGCCGGCGGCAGCGAGGACGCACGCTCGGCCCGCGCGCAGCTGGACTTCGAATTCGCAGTCATGCAAACCAAATTGTCGCGATCTCCGTCAAAGACCGTGCAATCCCTGTGATGGAGCAGAATATGAAAGGTACGATGCTGTGTTTGATGTTGATGGCCGCTGGGGCGGTTCATGCGCAATCCGAGTTGGCACAAGCGGATGCCGCCCGGGCCCAGGCAGCCGCCCGCGCCGAGGCCGCGGCGCTGGCCAGCGAGGGCGCCGAGCGTGCCCGCGATCAGGCTCAGGCCCTGGAGGCCCGCGCCGCCATGGAAGCCGATCGCGCCCGTGCCCGGGCTCGTCGTCACGCTGCGCCCACCGAGCAGGAGCAGTTGGCAATCGCCGCGCTCGAAGGCCTGATGGCGGCGCCACCGGAACGCTCGCTGCCGCTGGTCAAGCGCGTGCTGGGCGGCTCGCAGACCGAACTGGTGAAGATGCGCGCGCTGTTCGTGCTCAGCCAGATCGAGACCGAGGAGGCCCAGCAACTGTTGCTGCAGCAGGCTCGCGGCGATGGCGGCGAACTGCGGCTGGAAGCGATCCGCATGATCGGCATCGGCGGCAATGCGAAGGCGCTGGCGGCATTGGCCGATCTGTACCGCAGCGGCGACGCCACGGTGCGTCGCGAGGTGCTGAACGCCTATCTGATTGCCGATCGCAAACAGGAGGTGTTGCAGTTGGCGCGCGACGCTCGTGATGAAGAGGAGGCGCGGGCGGCGATCCAGGCACTGGGGGCCATGGGCGCGCTCGCCGAATTGCGCAGCCTGGGCGACCTCGGCAAGCACGGCGGCGCGCTGGTGCAGGCCTATGCCATCGCCGGTGATCTGGAATCTCTGAGCAAGCTGGCCCAAACCTCCGCCGACGAGCAGACCCGGATCGAGGCGGTGCGCAGCATGGGCATCGTCAGCGGCCCGGAGGCGGGCACCGCGCTGCGCCAGATCTATCAGCGCGATGATTCGCCGAAGGTGCGGCAGGCGGCACTGGACGGGCTGATGATGCGCGGCGACGAGGCCGCCCTGCTCGAGATCTATCGCGCCAGCAACAATGCCGAAGAAAAGACTCGGGTCCTGCGTCAGCTGACCATGCTCGGTGGTGACGCCGCGATGGAAGCCATCGACGCCGCCCTGCAGGGGAAGACGCCATGAGCGAAGTCTCTGCCTTTCATGCCCTGCTCGATCGAATCCTCGGTGGCATGCGCTGGTTCTGGGTGCTGCTCGGCCTGCTCAATGTCAGTGGCCTGCTGGCCGGCACGCTGCCATTGCCCGAGGACGGCTGGGCCAGCTGGCGGGTGGCGGCGGTGGCCGATGCGCCCGACTGGTGTTGCCCCCAGAGCGCCGATCAACCGCGACCGCTGCAATCCTGCGATCTCGATTCCAGACACCAGGGATTCAGCGCCAGCCACCAGGACCGCGGCGTCGCGCAGATGCAGATCTACGCCCATTTCAAGGCCGGGGAACTGGATCGGATCCGCGCCTACGGCAGCAGCTGTCCGGTCAAGGCGAAGTCGGCGATTGCCGATCTGGGCGAGATCGATGCGGCCGTCAGCGCGGCCTGGCTGGACACGCAGATCGCACCACAGCGCCCTCTCAGTGGCGAGGTGATGGCGGCGCTGGCCGTGCATGCGGGCGAGGAGGTCGATGCCCGCCTGAACCGGATCGCCAGTTTCAATCCGGCGCGGGAGTCGCGCAAGGACGCGCTGTTCTGGCTGGGCCAGGTTCGCGGCGAGCCCGGCGCGCGCCTGATCGAGCCCTTCCTGAGTCGTGATCCGGATGCGGGAATTCGCGAACATGCGGCCTTTGCCATCTCCCAGAGCCGATCGCCGCGACGTGGCGATCTGTTGATCAGCCAGGCTCAGCAGGACGGCAGCGCGCAGGTGCGCTCGCAGGCCTGGTTCTGGCTGGCGCAGACCGGCGATCCGCGCAGCGAGTCGGCGATCACCGCGGCGCTGAACAGCGAGTCCTCAAAGCAGGTGCGCCAGCAAGCCGTGTTCGCGCTCTCGCAATTGCCCGAACCGCGCGCGGTTGAGGCCCTGATCGGCGTGCTCGAGAATCCGGACATCGCCCTGGAGGTGCGCAAGCAGGCCCTGTTCTGGATGGGTCAGAGCGGCGACGAGGCGGCGATTCGCTATCTGGATCGGATGCTGGCCACGGTGAAGTAGGTCTCGCACATCCTGCCGAGCAAGCTCGGCACTACCAGGGCCTCGTAGACCTAGGCTCTGGTAGAGCGGAGCTTGCTCCGCTGCTCCGGCTGGGCTTGTGCTCTTCCGCCGCTGCCACCGCGCCCGCAGATCCTGCCGAGCAAGCTCGGCACTACCAGGGCCTCGTACACCCACGCTTTGGTAGAGCGGAGCTTGCTCCGCTGCTCTGGCTGCGAACCGCGCTAGCCCCGCCGCCAGGCGTGGAAGCGCTCGACCCAGCGCAGCGCCGCTTGCGGCGCATGGGCGCGGGCCCAGTTGCCGGCGGCGTATTTGTTGGCTTCCATCATGGTCGGATAGCTGTGGATCGTGCCGAGGATCTTGCGCAAGCCCAGACCGTGGCGCATGGCCAGCACGTATTCGGCCAGCAGATCGCCGGCGTGGGCGCCGACGATGGTGGCGCCGAGGATGGTGTCCTTGCCGGGCACGGTCAGCACCTTGACATAGCCGTGATCGTGGCTGTCGGCGATGGCGCGGTCCAGATCATCCAGACCGTAATGGGTGACTTCATAGGCCACGCCCTGCTCGGTCGCCGTGGTTTCCGACAGGCCGACGTGGGCCACCTCCGGGTCGGTGAAGGTGGCCCACGGAATCACCCGGTAGTCGACCTTGAAGGTCCAGAACGGACCGAACAGCGCATTGACCGCGGCATACCAGGCCTGGTGCGCGGCCACATGGGTGAATTGATAGGGACCGGTGACATCGCCGCACACCAGGATATTGGGCATGTTGGTGCGCATCAGTGGATCGGCTTCGACGGTGCCACGTGGCGACACGACGACGCCCAGCTCTTCCAGTCCAAAACCCGCCACGTTGGCGGTGCGCCCGAGCGCCAGCAGCAGCCGGTCGAACTCGATGGCGCGCTCGACGCCGTTCTCGTGGACGATCAGGCGGCCGCCCTCGCCATCCTTCTCCACCCGCAGCGCTTCTGCGCCGAGCGCCAGGGTGATGCCCTCGGCCTCGAAGGCCGCGCGCACCGCGGCGCTGGCATCGGGGTCTTCCTTGGGCAAGAGCCGCGGATTGCGCTGGACGATGGTCACGGCGCTGCCCAGGCGCGAGAAGCACTGGCCGAGTTCGCAGCCGATCGGACCGCCGCCCAGCACCAGCAGCCGCTTGGGCTGCACGCGGATATTCCAGACCGTGTCCGAGGTCAGATAGTCCACCGTGTCGATCCCCGGCAGTTTCGGCACCGTCGGCCGCGCGCCGGTGGCGATGACGATGTTGCGCGTCGTCAGGCGTCGGCCATCGACCTCGACCGTCCACGGATCGATCAGCCGCGCATCGCCCTGGATGCAATCGACCCCGAGGCCGCTGTAGCGCTCGACCGAATCGTGCGGTTCGACCTTGGCGATGACTTGCTGCACCCGTTCCATCGCGCTGGCGAAATCAAATTCGGCGTGAAGGGCCTTGATGCCGTAATCCTGCGAGCGCCGCGCTTCCGCCAACAATCTGGCCGTGCGAATCAGCGCCTTGCTCGGTACGCAGCCGGTGTTGAGACAGTCGCCGCCCATCTTGTGGCGTTCGATCAATGCCACTTTGGCCTTCACTGCAGCGCCGATGTAGGTGGTGACCAGACCGGCCGAGCCAGCGCCAATGGCGATCAGGTTGTAGTCGTAGCGCCTGGGTCGGCTATGGCCCCGGTAGACCCGTCGGGCGCGCAGGGCGTCAAGAATCTTCTTGGTGATCAGCGGCAACAAGCCGAGCAGGATGAAGGCGCCGAGCAATCCCGGACTGATCAGGCCCTTGAGCGAGGTCAGCTGGGCGATCTCGGTGCCGGCATATACGTAGACCGCCGTGGCCGGCAGCATGCCGAGCTGACTCACCCAGAAAAAGGTGCGTGCCGGCAGTCTGGTCAGTCCCAGCGTGAGATTGACCAGGAAAAAGGGAAACACCGGCACCAGGCGCAGGGCGAACAGATAGAAGGCCCCTTCACGTTCGAGGCCGTCATCGATGGCCTTCAGCCGGGCGCCGAACTTGGCCTGCACCGAATCGCGCAGCAGATAGCGCGCCAGCAACATCGCCAGCGTGGCCCCGAGGGTGCTGGCGAAGGACACCAGCAGGGTGCCGAGGCCAAAGCCGAACAGCGCACCGCCGGCGATGGTCAGGAGCGCGGCCGCCGGCAGGGACAAGGCGGTGACCGCGACATAGACCGCAAAGAAGATGCCGGCGCTCAGCAGCGGGTGGGCGCTGATCTGTGCAAGCAAGCCCTCACGATGCGCCCGCAGCGCCTCCAGCGAGAAGAAGCGCCCCAGATCCAGCGCAAAGAAAGCCACCAGCGCGGCGGCGATCAGCGCCAGCAGCAGCCAGCGGCGTTGAGTTGCAGACATGTTTATCCCCGGGATAGCGCCAGGTCGATCAGACCGGCGAGAGCCCGATCATCTCGCAAAGTGGCAGCGATAGGCGCGCAATGCAGGGCAGTGGAGGGCGCCGCGCTGCGGCGCCGCCTTGCCCTTCCTGGGGATCAAGAGCGGCCGCGCAGGCGCGCGGCCCTCCTAAAAGCAGCTCGGCGCTTGTCAGGGTTCATGGCCCGCGGGCAGTGTTGGGCCGAAACAGGTGGCTCGCACTAACGCCGGTTCAAGCTCACGGCGCGGCGTGAGGGCCTAGGGTGCATCCGCTGAAAGCGGCCGAATCCTCGCTTCCAGGCGCTCGCCGACGCAACGGGCCAGAATTTCGTAGCCATCGCCCTGATCCGAGGGCTTGCGCATCACGCTCTGCAGTTCGGCGTGATCGGTGGCCCGGTTCTGGCAGGAAAAAGCACCCGTCAATGCAGCGCCCGCGCGGGCGTCGGCGGCAACGAGTTCGGTCTTGATCGGATCGAACCACAGTTCCTCGGTCTCCAGCAGCACGCCGGCATCGGCGATGACGACCGTGCCTGCCATACGCACGCCGGCATTGCTGCCCTTGACCCCATCGTCGTAAATCTCGTAGCCGTCGGCCTGAAGGCTCAGCACGGTCCGATCGGCGCGACTCTTGATCATCGCCAGGGCGCGATCGCCGCTGATGGTGCTCGGCTTGCTGATGGTGTCGACCAGCAGTTCACCGGAGGTTGTGACGGCAAAAGACCATTCAGGATCTGGGGCCGCGGCCTTGGCCGATAGTCCCAGCACCAGCAGAGCGGCAAAGCTTGTCAGTTGCATGACGTTGATTCCTTTACTCACATGCCCGGAGGCCGCAGCCCCATCAACAACAGTCCGACGAACAGTTACAGCAAGTACTGCAGTTATACGGGGCTTCATTCCGGCAAGGGCCCGCTTTTGTAGCCCGAAGTGCGCGCAGCGCTCTGCGGGCGGTGAGGCGAAAGAGCCCCGGTGAGCCGCTGCGCGGCACGCCAGGCTACTCGCTGACGCTTCTGCAGGACCGGGCAAAGTCCGTCCAGACCTACCGGTCGCCCGGTTCTTCGGCAAGAGCGGTGTAGCCTTTTCCCGTGCCCCGTGCCCCGTGCCCCGTGCCCCGTGCCCGGCCTCAAGGCTCGAAACCACCACGGGCGATGGCGTCGGCGGCGCTACCGGGTACACCTACACTCTCGAGCTTGGCGCGACGAGCGTCGGCGCCCTTGTTGCGGCCGACCAGCACGCTTTCCCAGGAACCGTAGCCCGGGTTCGGCAGCACGATCCAGCGGTTGCCGAGCCAGCTGGCGTGATCCTCCACCGCGCTGTCGCGCTTTTCCCGGGTGGCCTCGTCGAGGTCGATGAAATCGTAAAGGTTGTCGCCGGCCATCATGATGATCCGATGGCTCCTGGCGATCTCGGCGCGACGTGGTCCTTTTTCCTTCCAGCCGCGGGCGGCATCGCGAAACAGGAAGTTGTGGCTGTCGGCGGTATCCGGGAATCCGTATTGCGCCAGATTACGGCGGGTGGCTTCGAGCTCCGGCTGCAGACCGGGTTCGAGCGGCGCGCCGGCGCGATTCGACACGTAGTAAATCTTGACCCCGCGTGCGGCTGCGTACTTGAGGAAATCCAGAGCGCCCGGCACCGGCGTGGCGTTGGCGCGGAGCGCGTACTCGTTCCAGTCGGCGTTGGAGAATTCGCGGCCGTTGCGCAGGCGCTCGACCATGTAGTCGGAGGTATCCAGCACGGTCTCGTCGATATCGACGATGATCGCCGGCGGCAGCTTGGAAAAGTCACCAGTCTGTTCAATCGCGGCGGTCCAGGTCGGATCCGCCAGGGCCTCGTCGAGGGCGCGACGGGCGCTGCCATAAGCCTGCAGGTACAGCGCCTCGGCCTCGGCCGAAGTCCGCACCCAGGCTATGGCCTGCAGATTGTCGAGCTGATAATTGTCGGACGGCGCTGCTGCCGTGGCAGCCGGCGCTGGCGTCACGGCGGCGACCGGTGCGGCCAGCTCACGCGTGCCGGCGCAGGCGGCCAGCAGCAACAGACTCGATCCCAACATCAGGGTGCGCAGATTACGCATCGGGGAAACTCCGCAATCACAAAGGCGCCAAGGCTAGCGTGTTTTTGTGACGGGCGACGGGTTCAGGCTCGGGACTCGGGACTCGGGACTCGGGACTCGGGACTCGGGACTCGGGACTCGGGACTCGGGACGAAATCCCCCGGGCGTCATTGCGAGGAGCGCAGCGACGAAGCAATCCAGGCTATCGCCGCACGATGATGAAGGAGATGCCATGAGGGCCGTGGACGCGAGATCCTCTGCGGTGCCAAAACCTCAAGGAGCTACGCTGATGTCCACGACCCTCGCTGCAAACGCTACCACTTTCAACATCACGCTTCCGGTGCTGTGCGTG
>JBFWOF010000026.1:0-89300 GCA_050250665.1 Lysobacterales bacterium
TCGTGCATGGGCGCGTCCAGACAGGACAGTCCGCTCAGGAACTCCTCGACGCCGGCATCGACTAGTTCGGCCGGCACCAGCGACTCGACGTGAACCTGATCCACCGACAGCTGCATGCCCATTTCGCGCGCCAGGATCACCAGCTTGCGGGCCACATCCAGGCCGGAGAGATCATCGCGCGGATCGGGCTCGGTGTAGCCGGCCGCCTTGGCCTGCCGCACCAGCTCGGAAAACGGCACCTTGCCGTCGTAACGATTGAACAGATAGGCCAGCGTGCCGGAGAAGATGCCCTCGATGCGCTCGATGCGGTCACCGGTGTCGATCAGATCGCGCAGCGTGCCGATCACCGGCAGACCGGCGCCCACAGTGGCTTCGTAGCGCCAGCGCGCGCGCCCGCTGCGGGCGGCAGCCTGCACCGCCTGATAGCGCTCGAAGGGTCCGCCACCGGCCTGCTTGTTCGGGGTCAGCACGTGGATACCGGCGGCCAGCCAACGCGGATAGTGATCGGCCACCTCGGAACTGGCCGAGCAGTCGATGATCACCGCGTGCGGCAGATGTTCGGCCTGCACATGCCGGGCAAAGGCCTCCAGATCACAGGGCAGTCCCTGATCGGCCAGCGCCTCGCGCCAGTTCGACAGATCCAGACGCTGCTCGTCTAGCAGCATCTTGCGCGAACCGGCCAGCGCGCGCACACGCAGATCCAGATGGGTTTCGCGCAGCAGGCGAGCGCGGGCCTCGGCAATCTGGTGCACCAGGGCCTGACCCACCTGCCCCGGCCCGATGATGCCGATGGACAGGGTCTGTGCCGACAGATAGAAGCCGGCGTGCACCGCACGCAACGCGCGCGTGGCCTCGCCCTCTGCAATCGCGACCGAGATGTTGCGCTCCGACGAGCCCTGGGCGATGGCGCGTACATTGACCTTGGCGCGTCCCAGCGCATTGAACAGCAGGGCGCAGATGCCCGGCGTACCGGCCATGCCCTCACCGACCACGGCGAGCACGCTGATGCCGCGCTCCGACATCACCCGCTGGATCTGCCCGCGGGCAATCTCGCGGGCAAAGGCCTCGGCCAGCACTTCGCGCGCCCGATCAGCGTCATCGGCCTTGATCACGCAGCAGATCGAATGCTCGGACGAGCCCTGCGAGATCATCGTCACCGACACCCGGGCGTCGCGCAGCGCTGCAAACACGCGCTCGGCGGTGCCATGCACGCCGATCATGCCGGCGCCCTCGATGGTGACGATGGCCATGCCGCCAATCGTGGTAATGCCCTTGATCGGCGGCTCGGCACCGCCTTCGGCATCGATGCGGGTACCCGGATGATCCGGATTGAAGGTGTTGCGGATGAACACCGGAATACCCTTGGCCGTGGCCGGGGCCATGGTCTGCGGATGGATCACCTTGGCGCCGAAATAGGCCAGCTCGAAGGCTTCCTCGTAAGACACATGATCCAGCACCATGGCCTCGGGCACGCGCCGCGGATCGGCCGAGAGCACGCCGTCGACGTCGGTCCAGATGTGGATTTCGGCGGCATCGAACAGGGCCCCGAAGATGCTGGCCGAATAGTCGCTGCCATTGCGCCCCAGCGTGGTGATGCGTCCATCCGACAGCCGCCGGGCGATGAATCCCGTGACCACCACGCGCTTGCCGGCGTGCTGGCGACGATATTCGGCCAGCAGCTTCTCGCTCGGCAGCCAGTCCACCGCCACATTGAGTTCGGTGGCCGTCACCCGCAACACCTCGCGGGCATCCAGGAATTCGGCGGTCTCGCCCAGCGCCCGGAAATGCGCAGACAGCATCTGCGCCGACCAGACTTCGCCCAGGCCCGCCACCAGTTCGACGATCTCGACCGGCACGGTGCCGAGCAGTTCGACACTGCGCAGCAGATGGGCCAGATCGGCAAAGCTCTGATCCAGAGCCGCGGCAAAAGCCGGCGCCTGCTGTCCGAGCAACTCGTCGGCCGTGGCCAGATGTCGCTGCTTGAGCGCCGCCAGCTCGGTGACCCAGTCACCGGATCGGGTCGCGGCCTTCTGGGTAATGCCGATCAGGGTGTCAGTAACCCCCTGCATGGCCGATACCACGACCACTTGAGCTTCATCGTCGCGTCCGACCATGAGTCGGGCGACGGCTTGATACCGGGCAGCGTTGGCAACACTGGACCCGCCAAACTTGTGGGCGATCCACCGCATAGTGCGATATTCCTGATGGTTGATGCGGCGAAGCGACCCTCCCCGGCGCTCCGAACCTGCGACAGTGCCAGAGACCGGGCAGAGGAATCAATCCGTGAACCCCATGTGCAGGGGTGAAATCGAATGCGGGGCACGGTGCACACCGGCATCGTAGGTCACCTTGGGAGCGCAGCGAGCTACGTGACGCCGTAACGCGGCCATCACCTGAAACCGACCAAGGTCGTCACGTAGCCCGCGGTGCGGGCAACGTGACCTACAGAAGCCCGCCGGATCCAGCCCTTGGCCCACCCACTCCACCAACAACCGACAACCAGCCCCTACCCCACCCACTCCGTCTGCGGCCCGTAGCCGCCGGGCACGCCCTTGCTGACCACGGCCACCGCATCGTGCGGATGCAGGCTTTCCTGGTGCACGGCGCGGGCCCAGAAGTCGGCGATGCGCGGATCGGCGCCGAGCGCCGCGCGTACGCGGCGGCCGGCGTCTTCGCAGAACATCAGATTGGCCCCGTTCAAGCGCGCAAAAGCCTGTTCGTCTTCGCGCTTGACCGCGGTCTGCACCGGCGTCTTCAGCGCTGATTCCAGCAGATCGATGAAATCGACGATCGGAAAATCCTGAAAGCTCGGCAGCAGACGGGCCCGCAACTGCATCAGGCTGCGCTGGCTGTGCGGCGTAGCCATGATGCCCTGCTCGGTGCCGAGCCAGGCCCGCACCCGGGCGTGATCCAGCGGCGCGTCGACGGCAAAATCCTGGGAGAACTGTTCCTGGATCAGCTGTCGCGCCAGCGCCGCCGAGCACGGGCAGGTGCTGGAATAAACCACCTCGGTCGCCAGCTCCAGGCTGTAATGACCACGTTCGTACAGCGCCGAAATCGAGACCGGATAGCGGCGCCAGCCGCTCTTGTCGCTGGCCAGTGCCGGGCGGCGGAGCATGTGATCGAAGCGGATGCGCAGGGACGCGCTGTCGCTCAGATCCTGATGCGAATCCAGGAAATCACGCAGCAGACCGTGCACCGAGCGCGGCGTCAGGCTTTCCTCGCTCAGATGCCGGTCCACGTGCAGATACAGACGTGACATGTGGATGCCACGGGCCTCGGCCCGGCGCAGATTGACGTAGGCGCTGACCCGCGCTGGCGACTGCACCACCCTGCCATCGGCGCCGACCAGAGTCACCGGCACCTCGATGGCATCCATCCCCACCCAATCGAGCTGGCCGGCATGCTCCGATGCCAGTCCCTGGGCAATATCGGGCATGGCCCGCACCGTGGCTTCGCTACGCATCTGTCGCTGAACTCCTGTCATCCGGCACCGTTGCCGGGAAGGCCGCCAATGACGACCCTGCTGAGGGCGCGATGTTAGCGGCGCCGACGTGCTGCAGGCGTCAAGTGTAGCCCAATGGCGTCGAGCGCCGGCACGAGGAGCAGGGCACGGGGCACGGGGCACGGGGCACGGGGCACGGGGCACGGGGCACGGGGCACGGGGCACGGGGAAAGGCTACGAGCTTTCGGCCTTTGTCGGTCCAGACTTGTCTGGACCCACAAGAGCAGGCGTCGTTGCGAGCCGCGTGCACCGGACCGACACGGCGCACGGGCAATGAACCGTAGGTTGGGCTAAGCGCAGCGTGCCCAACAGATGGGCCCGACGTTGGGCACGCTGCGCTTAGCCCAACCTACTTACCCGATTGATAATCAATGACTTACGACATGAGCTTCTGGAGAGCCACCTCTTTCGGCCCGACACTGCCGATGGACCATGAACCATCGAAGCGGACGTAGGGGTGGGTGCCGCGCAGCGGCTCCCCGGCGTTGGTCGCATCACCTCCCGGAGAGCGCAGCGCGCGCTTCCGGGCTACACGCAGCGAGCGAGTTCATGACAAGTGCACCTCCCGCCCTCAAGCTCCTTCCCCTAGAACAAGCTCAACTGCGCCGCTGGCGCCGGTGCGCGCTGCTGCTCCTGCTCGCCGGCGAATGCCGGCAGATCCGGCACTTCCGCTCCGGCATCCTGCAGTCGCTGATGCAGACGACGGGCCAATTGCGGTGCGTGGCGGTCGTCCGGGGTATGGGTGAAGAAATACGGTGACAGCCCGGCCGCGAGCCACTGCGACAGCGTGTCCACCCAGACCCCCAGATAGTCGTCCGCGGCTGCCACCTGATTCTGACCGACGAAACGCACCATCGGTCGCTGGCCGATGGCCTGGGTGCGCAGGGGCAAGGCCGGCTTGCGTGACTGGGCCTGCTCGGTGCTGGCATCGAGACTGGCACCGGCATGGACGCAGCGCGTATCGAAGAGGCAGCGATCGACGGAGCGTTCGCGCAACAACTCGTGCAGCGCCGCCTCATTGGCGCCCTGATCGAAGAAATCTGGATGACGCACTTCCACGGCGTACTCGAACTCACCCGGCAGCTGCCGCAGGAAGGCCCGCAGCACGTCCAGGTGCATCGCCCCGAATCGCGGCCCCAGCTGCAGCATGAAGGGCCCCAGTCGCGGGCCCAGTGGTGCCATCAGTTTCAGGAATTCCAAGGTTTCGATGCCGCAGTTGCGCAGCATCGATCGATGGCTGATGTGGCTGGGAAACTTGAAGCAGAAGCGAAAGCTCTGAGGCGTCTCATCGCGCCAGCGCGCGACCGCCGCGCTGCTGGGCAGGGCGTAGAAGGTGGAATTGCCTTCGACGCAGTCGAACACCTGCGCGTACTGGGTCAGGTAATCCTTGCGCTCGGCGCCGCGCGTATACAGCGCACCGCGCCAGTCGGCGCAGGCCCACACCGGACAGCCCATTCGCAGGGTCGAGGTCATCGCCCGATCCTACGCCGATGCGTCGCCTGCATGGAACCTGGACCGTACGGCAAGGACCTGCCAGAAGCGGACGCGAAGGACGCCAAGGAGAAGCAGAAAGGGCGCGAAGGGAAGCGTCGGATACGGACAAGGCAGGCTGATGCTTCTCGAAACCAGTGGCAGCGCAGCGTATCCAATCCCGCAGCAGATTCTGGTCCTGACGCCGGACCGGCCCCTGCCCCCTGCCCCTATGGGACACACTTGAGCTCGCGTCAATCGCAGCAGCCCGGACTCCCATCAATGGTGCTCTCCTTCGTGTCCTTTCTGCTTCTCCTTGGCGTCCTTCGCGTCCTGCTCCTGGCTCGCGCTTGCGGCGATGTCAGCGGTTTTCGCCAACAGTGGCCGCTTTGTCCCCTATCCTGATGCATTCCCGCTCTCTATCAACCCATGGCAGGAACCCGCTACCGAGCGCCGCAGGCGCCATCGACCGCCGTGATCACGCGCGCCGGCTTCGAGCGTCTGCGCGCCGAGCTGGACGAACTCTGGCGCGTGCGCCGGCCCGAAGTGGTGCTCGCGCTGAGCGCGGCGGCGGCCGAGGGTGACCGCTCGGAGAACGCCGAGTACACCTACCGCAAGCGCCAGCTCGGCGAAATCGACCGGCGCGTGCGCTATCTGAGCAAGCGGCTGGATCAGATGCGGGTGGTGGACACTGTTCCTACCGATCCGCGCGCCGTCTTCTTCGGCGCCTGGCTGCTGCTGGAGGCGCTCGATGAGGAGCGCGAGCTCAAGGTACGCATTGTTGGCCCGGATGAAACCGATGCCAGACTGGGCTGGATCAGCATCGATTCACCACTGGCGCGGGCGGCACTGAAAAAGCGCATCGACGATGAGTTCGAGGTCGAACTGCCCGCCGGCCACGCCCGCTATCTGATTGTCGAGGTCAGCTACACAGGGCCGGTCTAGGCGCGGGCTCAGCTGGCTGATCAAGGCCAGACCCGGGAAATCGAGATCGGCCGCGCAGGCGAGGGTCCCTCTGCTGCGCCGCAACACATCCTCTCCTTGGCGCGATCCAGGTCAAGGCGTAGTGTCGGTGAAGCCACCATCATCGGTGCCTGCAGGACGTTATTTGCGGCTGGCACGGTCGCCAGCCACCCAGATAGACGCCGTGCCGATCGCGCCCAGTTCGGGCGATCGCCACGGCTGACCACCAGCCAGGGAGACTCCGCTCATGCCCGCCTATACCACTGACCAGATCCGCAACGTCGCACTCGTGGGCCACGCCGGCGCCGGCAAGACTTCATTGTTCGAAGCCCTGCTCTATGCCGGCGGCGCCACCACCACGCAGGGCTCCCTGGAGCGCGGCACCACGGTGTCCGACTTTGATCCGATGGAACGCGATCGTCAGCATTCCATCTCCAGTGCCATCGCCTCCATCGACCACGACTACACCCACATCAATCTGATCGACACCCCGGGATACCCGGATTTTCGCGGTCCCACGCTGTCGGCACTGGCCGCCGTGGAAACCTGCGCCATCGTGGTCAGCGCCAGCAACGGCATCGAGTACTCGACCACACGGATGATGGACTACGCCAAGGGCCGTCGGCTGTGCCGGCTGCTGATCGTCAACAAGATCGATCAGGACGGCAATGATCTGGAAATGCTGGTCGAGCAGCTGCGCGAGAGCTTCGGCAACGAGTGCCTGCCGATCAACCTGCCGGCCAAGGGTCGCTCGACCGTGGTCGATTGCTTCTTCAACCCCAGCGGCGAATCCGACTTCTCCTCGGTGGCCGAAGCCCATCAACGCATCATCGACCAGGTGGTCGAGATCAATGAAGACATCATGGGCCGCTATCTGGAAGAGGGCGAAGAGGGGCTATCCGGCCAGGAATTGCACGACGCCTTCGAGCAATGCCTGCGCGAAGGCCATCTGGTACCGATCTGCTTCGTTTCCACGCGCAGTGGCGCCGGCGTCAAGGAACTGCTGGATCTGTTCGAAAAGCTGATGCCGAATCCGGCCGAGGCCAATCCGCCGCTGTTCGTCAAAGGCAGTGGCGCCAGGGCCGAGCCCTTCCGCACCGAACCCGACCCCGACAAGCATGTGGTCGCCGATGTGTTCAAGATCGTCAACGATCCCTTTGTCGGCAAGCTGAGCGTCTTCCGCATCTATCAGGGCACGGTGCGCAAGGACACCCAGCTGCTGATCGACGACGGCAAGAAACCGTTCAAGGTCGGCCATCTGTTCAAGCTCAGGGGCAAGGATCACATGGAGATCGAGGACGCGATCCCCGGTGACATTGCCGCGGTGGCCAAGATCGAGGACATCCATTTCGACGCGGTGCTGCACGACAGCCATGACGAAGACGAGATCCGCCTCAAACCGATCAATTTTCCGCAGCCGATGTTCGGCCTGGCCATCGAACCGGCCACCCGCGGTCAGGAGCAGAAGCTCGCCACGGCGCTGCACAAGCTGTCCGAGGAGGATCCCTGCTTCCGCATCGAGCATCACAAGGAACTCAACGAGACCGTGATTCGCGGCCTCGGCGATTTGCATCTGCGGGTCATGCTGGAGCGCATGAAGGAGCGTTACAGCGTCGATGTGGTCACCCGACCGCCGCGCATCGCCTACCGGGAAACGGTTTCAGCCAACGCCGACGGCCACCACCGCCACAAGAAACAGACCGGTGGCGCCGGCCAGTTCGGCGAGGTCTATCTGCGCATCGAGCCGCTACCGCGCGGCGCCGGCTTCGAGTTCGTCGACGAGGTCAAGGGCGGAACCATTCCAGGCCAGTTCCTGCCGGCCATCGAAAAGGGCGTGCGCCAGGTGCTGGAGCACGGTGTCATTGCCGGTTACCAGATCCACGATGTGCGCGTGATCGTCTACGACGGCAAGCATCATCCGGTGGACTCCAAGGAAGTGGCGTTCATCAGCGCCGGCAAGAAGGCCTTCATCGACGCGGTGACCAAAGCCAGGCCGCTGGTGCTGGAGCCCATCGTCAATCTCGATGTGACCATCCCGGCAGTTCATGTCGGCGACATCACCGGCGGCCTCGCCACCAAGCGCGCCAGGATCAACGGCACCGACTCCCTGCGCGGCGACGAGATGATCGTCAAGGCGCAGGCGCCACTGGCGGAGATCTCCGAATACAGCAATGAACTCAAGGCCGTCACTGCCGGACGCGGGCGCTACACCATCGAACTCAGCCACTACGAAGCAGTCCCCGGGAACGTGCAGAAACAGCTGGTGGAGAGCTACAAGCCGAGGCACGAGGAGGAGTAGTTGTTGTTGAGGGCACGAGGGCGAGAAGGCACGCAAAGCCGGCCTCAGCGCGAGTTCTTGAGCTTGCGTGCCCTCGCGCCCTTAAATCAACGACTTGCGGCATGTTTGGTGCGAGTCCCGGTCGCACCTGGCGGTGCGCTCGTTCGCGCATCAAACTGTGGAGGTAGGTCACGTTGGCCCGAAGGGTCTACGTGACGGCTGCGTCCGTCACGTAGGCCGCCACGCGGCCAAGATGACACCTACATTAAAATCAACGACTTGCGGCATGCTTGGTCAGAGCCGGCTCTGCCGGCGATGATCGCGCTGGCGCGTGACTGTCGCGGACAAGGTCCGCTCCCACAGCCTCAGGCAGATTTCTCTGCAGCGGCGCTGCGCACCTCGTGCTGGCGCCCGGCCACGAAGCCGACCCAGGCAGTCACACCGGCCATGATCGCGCCCCAGATGTAGATGCCGCCGGTACCCAGGCCGACCAAGGCCATGCCCTTGATCGACCACTGCGTGGCCACATCGCTCAAGCGGTAGACAAAGGTGTCGATGAAGCTCTTGCCCTTGTAGCGCACCTCGCGATTGAGCGTGGTGTAGCAACTGGCAATGGCCGGCTCACCGAAGGCGAAGCGGATGCCGCGACTGAGCACCTGGAACAGGCCGATCATGAAGGCGGTTGGCAGCAGCGCCAGCGCACCCAGTCCGGCCATCAGCATCAGCGGCATCAGCGTCATCAGCCGCGCGGTGCCGAGCCGCAGGAACAGCCATCGCGCCAGAAACACTTCCAGCGTGAAGGCCAGCAGATTGGTCAGCAGATCGATACGGGCAAAATAGGCCGCGCGCAGCGCATCGTCGGCGTACAGCACGCGCACCATGAAGCCTTGCTGCTGATAGAGGATGCCGCCACCGATGCCACTCAGCAGCATCAGCAAGGCCAGCCAGCGCAGCGGAATCTGCTGCACCACCAATCGGAAGGCGGCCAGGCTGGTGCCGCCGATCAGTGCATCCATATCGCCAGCATCAGAGCGGCCACTGGCGGCCCGTGCATGTCGACCCAGCAGAATGGCGCAGCCCATCGACAGCGCCAGAAAGCCGAAGGACAGCAGCAACACGCCATCGATGTCGATATGTCCGGCCAGCAACATGGTCAATCCTGCCCCACTCAGGCCGCCGGCCGATCCGCCTGCTGCAATGAAGCCAAAGACGCGCTTGGCCTGTCCTGGATCGAACACATCGGTCATGTAGCTCCAGAACACCGAGACCGTGAACAGATTGGCCACCGACAGCCAGATGTAGAACACCAGGGCCATGCCGGTGCGCCATTCGGGAATCTGCCAGACCGCCAGAAAACCGAGAATGCAGGCCAGAAAGAAGGCGTAGACCACCGGCACGAACACCCGCCGGGCAAAACGTGACACCAGCGCACCGTACAGCGGCTGGGCCAGCAGCATGCACAGAAAACTGCAGGTGTAGAGCCAGTTGTAGTACTCGGGGCCAATGCGCACGCCCATGGCTTCACGCACCGAGCGCAGCATGTAATAGCTGGTCAGCAGGCCGAAGAAGTAGACGAAAGCGATCAGCAGTGCTGCGCGCTCACGCCGGTCTACCTCGAACAGGGCTTTCAACTGCATCCTGACAGTGCCTTGGTTGAGCTGCGCCGCAGCATGAATGAAGCCGGGTCTAGACTGCGTTGGGGCTACCCGAGGCTGACCGGCATCATGCCCAAAGGGCGCCCGGTCGGCCAGTCGCAGCGGACCAGGACGACCGCTGCCTGTACGCAGCTGGGGCAGTTGCCACGGTTTTTCGAATCCGGCGGGCTGCTAGACTCGTTCGAAGGCCAAGGTCGAGGGCAGCATTGATGGGTTTCACACAGACGCCACCGCAATTGTCCAATCCCTACCTGACCGACCGCGTCCTGCAATCGGTACTGCGTCGGGCGATGCCGCCGGCGCTGTTCGAGCACTTTCATGAGGAAGCCAACGAACTCGGCCAGGTCATCGCCGACGAACTCTATCCGCAGCAATTGCGCGAGCGCCTGATCGAACCCGTACACACCCCCTTCGACGCCTGGGGCCGTCGCATCGATCACATCGAGCTCACGCCGCTGTGGCAGCAGATGCCGCAACTGGCGACGCGTTTCGGGCTGGTCTGGCATGGCTACGACCAGAGCAAGGGCGCGCACGCCCGCTTGTTCCAGTTCGGCATGGTCTACCTCGCCAGCGCGGCGACGGATTTCTACACCTGCCCCCTGGCGATGACCGACGGCGCCGCCCGGGCGCTGGTGGAATCGGGCAATTCGGCGCTGGTGCAGAGAGCCCTGCCCCATCTGACCGCACGCGAAGCGCACCAGCTCTGGACCAGCGGCCAGTGGATGACCGAAACCAGCGGCGGCTCGGACGTCGGCGGCACCGAGACCCGGGCCGAATGTGACGCCGACGGCCAGTGGCGGGTCCATGGCCGCAAGTGGTTCACCTCGGCGGCGACCTCGGAGATGGCCCTGCTGCTGGCGCGCCCGAGTGGCGGCGCCGATGGAACCGACGGTCTGGCCCTGTTCTACTGCGAACCCCGCGATCGCGGTGGCCGTTTGCAGAACATCATCGTCGACCGGCTCAAGGACAAGCTCGGCAGTCGCAAGTTGCCGACCGCGGAATTGCAGCTGGACGGCACCCCGGTGGAACTGGTCGGCGAGGCCAGTCACGGCGTACGCATGATCGCGCCGGTGCTGAACCAGACCCGCGTCTGGAACGCCCTGGCTGCGCTCAGTGTCTACCGCCGCGGACTGCAGCTGCTGCGCGACTACGCCGCACGACGCCGGGTTTTCGGTCGCATGCTCAGCGAACAGCCCCTGCATCAACACACGATGGCTGGATTGCAGGCCGAATTCGAAGCCGGACTGCATCTGTCCCTGTACGTCGCCGAGATGCTGGGCAAATCCGAACTCGGTCTGCTCGATGATCGCCATCGTCTGTTGCTGCGGCTGCTGATTCCGATCACCAAGCTGCTGACCGCCAAACAGACCGTCAGTGGCGTCAGCGAGATCGTCGAAGGCTTCGGTGGCGCCGGCTATATCGAAGACACCGGATTGCCGGCGCTGCTGCGCGATGCCCAGGTCTTCAGCATCTGGGAAGGCACCACCAATGTGCTGTCGCTCGATGCACTCAAGATCCTCTCCAGCGATCACACCTGGGCCGCGCTTCACGCAGCGCTGGTGGCCCTGCTGAGCCAGGCAGGCTCCGATTTCGCTGCCATCGCCGCGCAGATACGCGATGCCTATGAAGCGGCCTACGCGGCGCTGCACAATGAACAGGGCGCGAATCGTGGCGAAGCGCTCGGCCGAGGTATCGCCCTGACCCTGGGTCGCTGTTTCGCGCTGGCCGTGCTGCTGCGCCATGCGGCCTGGTCGCTGCGCGCCGAGGGCGATCCGCGACCGGCCGCAGCGGCGCGACGTTTCTCTGCCCATGGCCTGCTCTGCCTGCAGGCCGGTGAGGCGCTGGACTCGCGCATCCTCGCCATCGACGAACTGGAGTAGCTCCGTGCAGCATCTGTGCATCGTGACCACCGGCGGCACCATCGACAAGGTGTATTTCGACGATCTCTCGACCTTTCAGGTGGGCGAACCGGCGATCGGTCGGATTCTCGACAACCTCGGCGTGGCTTTCACCTACAACGTCATTGCGCTGATGCGCAAGGACAGCCTGCACGTCACCGATGACGATCGCGAACTGGTACGCCACACCATCAGCGCCCAGCCGCACGCGCATGTGCTGGTCACTCACGGCACCGACAGCATGGTCGCCACCGCCCGGGTGCTGGCCCAGATTCCCGACAAGACCATCGTCCTCACCGGCGCCCTCAATCCCGCCCGTTTCCAGGGCTCCGACGCCGTCTTCAATATCGGCTGCGCCATCGGTGCCGTGCAGGTGCTGCCGCCGGGCGTGCACATCGCCATGAATGGCCGGGTCTGGGATCCGTTCAAGGTGCGCAAGAACCGCGACGCCAACCGCTTCGAGGCCGGCTGAGAGCGCGGCCAGACAGGCCCAACTCCAGCGCGCGTGGGAAGGGGCCCGCGCTGCTGCTGTGGAGGGCGCCGCGCCGCGGCGCCGCATTGCCGGGCCTGAAGATCAACAGCGGCCGCGCAGGCGCGCGTCCCTCCACAAAACCGCTTCGATCCGGCGGAATCGCCAGTTTCCCAAGCCGTGTACCTCGGCGGATGCCGACCCTTGAGAACCCCCGGAAGCTCGGCCCGCTTCAGGCCGCAGGGCTATGATCGGACGCGGATCCTCTGAGTCGGACCTGAGCATGAGCGCTGACATCAATTACCAGAACAATCCGCTGCACGGTGTCAGCTTGAAGCAGATGCTGGTTGAAGTCGTTGATCAATATGGCTTCGACCTGTTGTTTGCCTATTTGAACATCAACTGCTTCAAGACCAACCCGAGCATCGAATCGAGTGTGAAATTCCTCAAGAAAACCACCTGGGCGCGCGAAATGGTGGAGTCCTTTTATCTCTACCAGTACAAGAATCTGCCCAGAGCCTCGGACGAACAGTTTGCACTGTCACCCCGAGATCGCATCGTGCCCGCCGATCAATCGCCGGGCGAACCTGCTCAACTGAGCCTGGAAGCGGCCGAACGGCTGGCCGAAAAGCGTCTGAGAAAATCTGCCGAGCGCAGCCAGGCGTCGGCGGATCGCTCGGGCACTGAACGACATCGCGCCAGTCCGCGCGGCGGTCGCTCTACCGGCCATCGAAGCTCTGGAAATTTCGGGACCGATGAGACCGACCGATCGGCAGCTCCGGCGCCATCGGTGACCGGTCCTGTAGATCCCTGGGCGAAGTGGCGCAAGTAGGTTCGGTACAGCGCAGTCTGCACCCGAGTACCGACAGGTATCAGGCACGCCGGTTTGGCCACTGTGGGAGCGGCTTCAGCCGCGATTCGGGGCCCGGGGACAAGCGCTGTACCTATCGCGGACAGAGTCCGCCCACAGGGAAGAGCGTCCAGACAAGTCTGGACCTACCACGGCCAGCAGACCGGCTTGCTCCGCGTCCTCCGCGCCTCCGCGTGAGACCGCTTTTCGACACTAACAACCTACACCCAGGTGTAGCAGCGCCTGTCAGTCCGGACGATCCCGGAGTTCATGAAGGCGGCATTCCCGGAAGCCTGAGTAGCGGTGGGTAGTTTGTGACGGTGCAGCAAAGAGCGCTCACGCGGAGGCGCGGAGGGCACGGAGAAAAGCCTTGATCGTTGGCCGCGTAGCGGGTTACGTGACTGATGCACCTTTCGGATTCTGTGGGGGCTTCAGCCGCGATCTTCCGTGATTGACCCGCGTGGACATATGAACAGCCATCGCGGCTGAAGCCGCTCCCACAGGCGGGGATCACGCAGAGCCGGGCCAATGACGCGAGAGCGCCGAGTGCGACTCGACGATCCCAGGCACGTCGCCGTGCGCCGAATCCCGTCCCGACCAGAAAAAAAGCCCCGGCTCGCGCCGGGGCTGTGATCTGCTACTCAGTGAAAGCTGCTCAGAACTGCAGGCTCCACTTGTCGAGATAGCCGGTATCGCCGCGGGCGTTGTCGTTGACGCGCAGCTTCCAGGTACCGTTGGCCACCTCGGTGGAGGCATTCACGCTGAAGGTCTGGATGATGTTGTCCGCGCTGCCGCCACTGCGATTGTGCAGCACATAGACCGAACCATCCGGCGCGATCAGGTCCACCTTCAGATCGGCCTTGTAGGTGTGGTAGATGGTGACGGCCACCTGCAGATTCGACGGTGCATTGCCGGTGCGGCCAGACACGCTGATCGGGCTCTCGATGGTGGTGTTGTCGAGAATGTTGTAGTTGGTCTGGTTCTCGAAGAAGCTCGGCTGGGTGCCGCCGCCGCTGGCAGTCCAGTCAGCAGTGATGGTGAAAGTGCGGGTGCCCGTCGCATAGCCATAAACGCGAATGTAGTAGGTACCGGCACTCGGTGCGGCAAAAGTGCAGGTCTCATTGCCCGAACCGGTGTACGGACGGCAGTCATAAGCCGTCAGGCTGGGCGCGGATCCATAGCGCACATACAGGTCGACATCGCCGCTGGCGTTGGTGGTCGCGATGGTGAGGTTGGAAGAACCCGCCGGCACGACCACCGTGTACTCCGCATAGCTGCTGTTGGCGCTGGTCGAGTTGGTGCTGCCGTTGACCGGGACCCCCTTGCTCAGAACGTTGCCGCCCGTGGGCGGTGCCGTGACCGTGACCGAACGCGAGGTGCTGTTGCTGGCACCACCGTTGTCGGTGACCGTCAGTGTCACCGTGTAGGTACCGGCGCTGGCGTAGGTGCGGCTCGGATTGGTCGCCGTGGAGGTCGAACCGTCGCCGAAATTCCAGCTGCGTGAAGCGATGGTGCCGTCACTGTCCGTGGAGGCGTCCGAGAACGAGGCCGTCAGGCCGCTAGTGGTGAAGCTGAAGCTGGCGGTTGGCGCAGCATTGCTGCCTCCGGTCACGGCAGCAATCGTCGCTGCTGCGTCGATGATGCCGGCGCCGCAACCCGAACAGCTGGCCGGAAAGGCCCGGGCGTTGTTCTTCAGCAGCGTCTCCAGCTGAGCCGGCGTCTGATTGGCCTTGCTGAGCACGAGAGCTGCCAGACCCGCGACGTGCGGCGTGGCCATCGACGTGCCCTGATACCAGGCATAGCTCTGAGCGCCCGGCGTCGTGGTGCCGGAGTTCAGCGTCGACAGGATGCCGTTGCTCGAGGCACTGCGGACATCACCGCCCGGCGCGGCAATATCCACCAGCGTGCCGTAGTTGGAGTAGTAAGCGCGACCGCCACTGCGGTTGGTTGCCGCCACTGCGATCACGTTGCTGCAGTTGGCTGGCGTGGCGCCTGACACGTTCACGTTGGAGTTGCCGGCAGCGACAATGACCGAGGTTCCGCGGCCTACGGCACCGTTGATGGCGTTCTGGTAGGTGCTGGCACAGGTGCTGCTGCTGCCACCCAGACTCATGTTGATGACCTTGGCCGGCGTGGCGTTGGCCGGAACACCCGAGACGCTGCCTCCGGAAGCCCAGGTGATGGCATCAGCGATGTCCGACAGCGTGCCGCCGCAGGCAGCGAGTACGCGCACCGGCTGGATCTTGGCATTGAAGGCCACGCCGGCGACACCGGCGGCATTGTTGGTCACGGCCGCAATGGTGCCGGCCACGTGGGTTCCATGCCAGCTGGAATTGGAGGCCGGAGAGCCCGAATAGCACTGACCCGCAGTGGTCCAGTCGCCCTGATCGGCGGGATTGGAGTCGCGACCGTTACCATCGCGGGCGTTGGCCGAGCTCGACACGAAATCGTAGCCCGCGATCACGTTGGCGTTGAGATCGGTGTGGCTGGTGATGCCGGTATCGAGTACCGCCACGACCACGCCGCTGCCGGTGGCATTGTTCCAGGCCGTCGGCAGATTGGCGCCACCGGTGGCTTCAAAATAGTGCCACTGCTGGTTGTAGGAGGAATCATTGGGTGAGAGGAAGGGCACCATGATCTGATCGGGCTCTACATAAGCCACGTTGGGATCGGCAGCCAGCTCATTCATGACCTTGAGCAGGCTACCGTCGTCCAGCGCTTTTCCGATCTTCACAAGGTGCCCGCCGGTGGACAGCGTACGCACATAACTCAGCGTTTCACCCGTTCGCGAGGCGATCTGGTCCAGATGGCGACTGATGGCACTCACGGCATCCCCTGCCGCCCGCGCGTCACCTTCGTTGTAGCCCACAATGATGGCGTCGTATTGATACGAGTCAGCCAGCGCCGCGGCATTCACTCTTGCGTTTACAGCGCCGATGAGCGGATCGCTGCCTCCTCCCCCGAGTGTCTGCGCGCCGGCCACGCCGGCCACCAGCAGGCCGGTCAGCAAGGCTGTACCAAGTAACGATTTAGTGAACTTGCTAGTCATGTGCAGTAATCCCCAGATTGAATACGCTTTGTTGCCACAGTTCCGCACCGCTGAAGCGGTGCCCTCCCAGAACGTCAACGCCCATCCGCGTGTCGAACTTCGTCCTCCCCAGGGCGAAGTTCGATGATTGATGGGCAGCCCGACCTTAAGTTTCGTGGCGGTGTCGGTCAATCAGGGCACAATCTGTAGCAGTGCTTTAGGCGTGTTGCATTGCAGCAATCAGGGACGTCGGCGCGACCGGGACATTCATGAACGGAAGCAGAACGCCACGGTTAAGGTTTATTCAGGATTGGTGTCTGGCGAAACCTTTTTGTGCGCCGCACAACAAGTCGCGGACTGAATGACATACGAATAGAGCATATTTCACGCGCTTGTCCTGCGCTGTCAATGCCGGCAGCACACAAGGGCCTTCGGCGATCGGATTCAGGCGCGCAGACGTTCGCGCAGATGCACCGGTTTCGGTCGACGCCACCACAGCAGGGCCGCGATCAGGATCAGCCAGGGCTGCAATCGGTGGGCCCAGAGCATGCGGCTGTGGGCTACGCTCTGGGCGTTGCCGAAAAATACGGCAACAGCAGCCGGCGGATAACCCTTGATGGCCTCCTCCAGCGGAGTCGCCACCGCCCGGGCGGTGTCATCCCCCAGTGTCTCCAATCCCGGAATCTTGCGCAGGACATCGCCGCCCAGCACATAGGTTGCGGCGACCAGGGCGTCACCGTTGAAGCCGCTGCGAATCGCCGCACCGATGCGCGGCTCGCTGGCGAGCGCACTGAAAGTCAGCATGTTGTAGATCAGCGTGCCGAGGCAGACGATGACGGCGGTCGCCGCAGGCAGGTAGCCACGCGATACAGATTGACCCTTGCTTGCACGCATTTCGGTTTCCAGAGTTTCCGGCGATAGCCCATGGTAGCGCAGCATCGGTGCCGTTCCTGCGGCAACCGTCTCAGCTGCGACCAAAGGTGAGCTGTAAATAGACGCCGGAGACCGCCGGAAGGGGTCTACAACTTTGATTATCCTGATGAGGCGCACACTCGCGAGGCGTTTTTCGTTGCAGAATGGGTGCACAGGGAGCGGGAGAAGAGCGCATGAGTTCAAGCGCCATGCCACAAGACCATAGTGATCAAAGCCACGTCGAGCGGGCGCGGGAAGAGTTGCGCACGCATGCAACGAGCTTGATGCTGGCTTGGGAGAAACTCAATTCCAGCCGCTGGAATGCGGCGCATGGTCGAGGCCTGCAGTTGGCCGCGAAGCAATTGGTGCGTGCCTGTGAGCGTCTGCGCCTGTCCCTCTCGCGCAAGGCCGGCGAGCTCGAAACCTTTGTTCGCGTATTTGTCGACACCTCGCTGGTCCCGAACAACGAACAGCTGCGCACCCTGTCGGCATTGGTGAGCACACTGGCCAGCACCGTGCTGGCGCTGGACATGGTCAGTGCCAGCGAAGCGGAAACGAGCAAGCCGGTCGCAGCCCCAATCGCCGCAGCGCCGACCGCAGTGGCGCCCGCTGCAGTGGCGCCAGCTGCAGTGGCCAGCAACACCCCGATCCGCGCCGAATCCAGCACGCCGCCACCGGAGCCGCGTGCGCGCAGGGCAGTCCACGAGGATCTGATCGTTCTCATCGGTGACGCCGACGAGTTCGGCGTGGAGCTGGCCCCGGCCTTCGCCGAGCATGGCTACAGCGTCAAGAGCTTCACCCGCACCGAGCCGGCCCTGGCGCTGATGGCGACGATGATCCCCCGGGTTGTGGTGCTGGCGCCGGCCGCGGCCAATGCCATACCGATGCTGCGCCGTGTGGTGGTTGCCCGCGCCGAGCTGCAGGAATCGCACCGCGAGCCGACCCTGGCCGTGGTGACTCCGCGTCAGGACCTGGGACGCCGCCTGGTCGCCCTGCGTCAAGGCGTACGCTATTTCGAGCCACCACTGGACCCACTGGCCATGCTGGTGGCGCTGACCAGCGAAGCCGTCACCGTCGGTTCGCCCAGCCGTGTGCTGCTGGTGGACGGCGATCGCGAACGCGGACACCAGTCGGCCAACTGGCTCAAGGAGGCCGGCTATACCGTGCGCTTCTGCCAGAATTCCGCCGACGCGCTGGACGCCATCGAAAGCTTCAAACCGCAGGTGGCAGTGATCGACGCCGACATGCGCGGCGCCGAATCGATGCGCCTGGTCAATGGTTTGCGCGACAATCCGCTGAGCGCCGACATTCCGGTGGTACTGGCGGCCAGCTCACGCGAGTTGGCGTTGCGCGAACAGGCCATCGCCGGCGGCGCCGACGAGTACCTGCTGAAACCGTTGAAACCACGGCATCTGGTCAGCGTCATCGAATCGCGACTCAAGCGCAGCAAGCGCTTTGCGCCGAAACGCTCGCTCGGCCGCGACGAATCCACCGGCCTGTATTCGCGTCGCGAGTTCATCGATCGGGCCGATGCCGCGGTGGGCCAGAAGAATGCCGTCGTGCTGTTCATCGTGCTGGATGAGCACGAGAGCCTGCGCAAGCAGCTGGGGATTTCCGGCCAGTCCCGACTGGATCTGGTGGTTGGCCAGGCCCTGAAGGAGAACCTGCGGGCCGAGGACATGCCGGCGCTGTATCAGGATTGCCGCTATCTGGTACTGCTGCGCCGCAGTGACCGCGCTGCGGCGCTGGCCAGCGCCGAGAACCTGCGCGAAAGCCTGGCCCGGCGGCGCATCCAGATCGGCGAGAGCGAGGTGCCGCTGCAGGCCAGTCTGGGGCTGGCCAACCTGGATGGCGACAGCGCCGACGTCGGTGTGCACAATGCCGAAGCCGCCGGTCTTGCCGCCATGCACCTGGGTGGCAATCGCAGCATGTGGTACGAAACCAGCAGCGCCAGCCTGATTCCGGCCGAGCGCGATTCGCAGCTGCGCGGGCTGATGCAGACCCGCCGCTTCGGCCAGTACATGGAAATTCGCGGCGCCCCGCTGCTGCCGTTGCGGGGTCGCGTACCGGGTCAATACGAACTGGCGTTGCAATGGCGGCCGGGCGGCAACGCCCAGGCGGCTGCCAGCCAGGCCGATATGGTCCGCCTGGCGCGGGACGCCGGTTGCGTCAAGGATTTCGATCGTTTTGTGGTCGGCGAGGCGCTCTCGGTACGCGCCGATCTGCTCAAGCGTGGTCGCCAGGTGCGCCTGGTGCTGGATCTGTCACCGTGGTCGCTGGACGACGGCGGTTTTGCCGACTCACTGGAACATCTGCTGCGTGAGCGGCGCCTGTCGGGCACCGGGCTGGCGTTGACACTGCCAGCGTCGGTGCTGGGCGATCGTGTGGATGCGCTGGTGGCACTGGCGCAACGCCTGAAGCCGCTGGCGATCCGCATCGGCTTGCGCGACATCGGTCGGGACATGACCCTGGTGCCACGTCTGCGCGGTGTTCCGGTGGACTATCTGCGCCTGGCTCCGGAGCTTTCGTCCGGCGTCAGCAGCGGCGACCGCGCCACCGAGCTACTCAGCGCGCTGATCCGCCGTGCCCATCAGGGCGGCATGATGGTGATCGGCTGCAGCGTCGACAATCGCGAGCAGGCCCAGCATCTGAAGCTGGTCGGCGTCGACTACGCCGAAAGCCCCAGTCTGGGCGCACCCTCGACCCAGTTCGACTTCGATTTCGCACGCTGGATGACCGATCTGCAGAAGGCCCCGGCCTGAGTTGTCGCGCTTCGCTGCGGGCGACACGCGCAGGAGCAATGGTTCTTTGCGGACAAGACCGCTGTTCTTCGCAGCGCCTACTTCGATGCGACAGCCTCGCGTTTGGCCTCCCGCGTGCGCAGCCACAAACCGGTGAAATAGACCAGCGCCAGTCCGGCTTCGGCCAGTGCCCACCCGCGTTCGGCGGGCGTAGCGAATACCTCCATCGCACCGTGACAGAAATACACCCAGGCGGCGATGCCGCCGTAGATCCACGGGCCGCGCAAACGGAAGGCCAGGGCCGCGCAATAGGGCAACAGCGGCAGCAGGATGGCTGCCAATCCCGGCGCCAACCCCGAGGCCTCGGCGTGCACCGAGACGTGCCAGCCCAGCCGCAGCAGCAACAGGGCGGCCAGCGAGAACGCACACAGACGCGCGCCGCTCATGGCCGATCCAGTTTGGCGGCGATGGTCGCCACCCGCTTGCCCAGCGCGCGCGCCAGGGCTTTCTCGTCATCGCCCAGCTGCACGGCGCCCTGGGTGCGCGCCAGATGTCCGGCGCCATAGGGCGAGCCGCCACCCTGGGTGCGGGTCAGACCCGGTTCCGAGTAGGGCAGACCCACCAGTAGCATGCCGTGATGCAGCAGCGGCAGCATCATGCTCAACAAGGTGCTCTCCTGTCCGCCATGCGGACTGCTGGTGGAGGTGAAGACGGCCGCCGGCTTGCCCGCCAGGGTGCCGTTGAGCCATGCACTGGCGGTGCTGTCGATGAAGTACTTGAGCGGCGCCGCCATGTTGCCAAAGCGGGTTGGACTGCCCAGGATCAAACCCCGACACTCGGCCAGATCGTCGGCGCTGACGTAGGGTGGGCCGTCGTCCGGCACCTCGGGCGCCGGCACCGCACCGGCGGCGGGCACCAGTTCGGGCACCGTGCGCAGGCGCGCCTGCATGCCGGTCACCTCCTCCACCCCTGCGGCCACGCGCCGCGCCAACTGCGCCGTGCTGCCATGACGGCTGTAATACAGAACCAGAATGCAGGACATCGTTTGCCGCCGGTAAACAGGAGAGCGGATGTTAGACCGGATCGTGCGAGCGACTCGTTTAGACTCGCCCGATATGAGTGCGATCAAGCCCAATCGATGACGCCGCGCACCCCTTTGACCAAGGTGCTGATCAATGCCGTGCAGGAGCCGTTGGCGTTCTCACGCTTCATTGCCCGGCGTTTCAGTGACGATCAGTGTTTCGAATCGGCAGGCGCGCTGTCGTACACAACGATCTTCGCGCTGGTACCGCTGCTGACAGTCGCGCTCAGCATCTTTGCCTCCTTCCAGGAATTCAGCCGCTTCAGCGAAGCCGTAACCAGCTTCGTGTTCCGGCATTTCGTGCCGACCTCCGGCGAGGAAATCGAGGCCTATGTGCGCGACTTTGTCTCGAAAGCATCGCACCTGACCGTTTTCGGCACCGTGGCCCTGTTTGTCAGCGGACTGCTGCTGATGACCTCGATCGAACATTCCTTCAACCGCATCTGGCGCGTAGTGACGCCGCGCCGGCCTCTGGCGCGCTTCGTGGTGTTCTGGACCACGCTGACCCTGGGCCCCTTGCTGGTCGGGGCCGGCCTCGCAGTCAGTTCGGCACTGATGGCAAGTCCCTACCTGTCGGACTTTTCCTACGCCTACCAGCTGGAGACGATGGCACTGGCGGCCATGCCCTTTCTGGTGACCTTTGCCGCAGCAACACTGTCCTACCTGATCATTCCCAACTGCCCGGTGCGTTTGCGGCATGCGCTGCTCGGCGGCCTGTTCACGGCGACGGCCTTCGAGGTCGCCAAAATCGGCTTCGCCCAGTTTGTGGGGCACTTTGGCAGCTATCGTCAGATCTATGGCGCGGTCGCCATCATTCCGCTGTTCCTGCTGTGGATTTACGTGTCCTGGGTGGTCGCCTTGCTGGGGGCGTCGCTGTCGGCGGCTCTGGGCGCCTTCACCCATGAAGCCAACAAGCGCGATCTGCCGGATCGCGAACGCTTCCCGGCCCTGCTGCAACTGCTGGCCCAGCTGCGCGCGGCACAGTCGCAGGGCGTGGGCTTGTCGATCGGCGATCTGGCCACCACCTTGCCCGACGTCCCCGAATCCACCATCGCCGAATTGCTGCGACTGCTGGAGAGCCTGAACACCGCGCAGCGCACGGATATCGGCAGCTGGATCCTGTCGCGCGACCCTGATCTGGTGCGCATACGCGAACTGTATCGCTCGGGGGCATTCCTGTTGCCGCTGTCCGGCGAGCACCGCTCCGGCGCCAGCGGCGACGCGGTCGACGACCGTATAGACCAGCTCTGTGAAAGCGCCGCGCAGGCGGCCGAAGCCGAACTGGATCGCGCGCTGGCGCAGCTGTTTGAACCGCTTCCCGCTGCCAATCCGATATCTGATCAGCCCGGCCGGTTTGAGGCGCAGACACCAACACCACCGGCCACAGTGCAGACTCCACCGGAAGCGGCCGTCGAGGCTGAACGGCCACCGGCATGACTGCGCGGCCAATGTCATCGACCGCGCCCCGTGCCGGTCATTGCATACTGATTCCCTGATCCCAAGGACGTTCCGATGAGAGCCTTTCCCCGTGTAGTCACCCTGACCCTCGGCCTGATCGCCGCCAGTCTGTTGCACGCCGCGCCGGTCGAACTCAAGGTGACCACGCTGGATGGCAAGGCCTTTGCCGTGTCCGACCATGCCGGCCAGTGGATCGTGGTCAACTACTGGGCCACCTGGTGCGGCCCGTGCATCAAGGAAATGCCGGAACTCGATGCGCTCGACCGCGAGCGCGATGATGTGCTGGTGCTGGGATTGGCCTTCGAAGACACCTCTGCCGAAGACCTGCAGCGCTTTCTCGGCAAGCATCCGGTGCAGTACGCCATCGCCCCGGTCGATGTCTATGCCCCGCCCGAGGCCTTCGCCGTGCCGCGGGGATTGCCGACTACACATCTGCTCGGTCCGGACGGCACCTTGCGTCAGAGTTTCATCGGCCCGGTGACCCGTGCCGATCTGGAGCGGGCGATCGCCAGCAATCCCCCTGAGATCAAGCGCTGAGCCGACCGGATGCCGGTCAGGCGCTACCTGGTCAGCGGCCGCGTGCAGGGCGTTTTCTTCCGCGCATCGACCCAGCAGCGCGCCCGCGAACTCGGCATCAACGGCCATGCGCTGAACCTCGCCGACGGCCGCGTCGAGGTGCTGGCGCAAGCCGATGAAGCCACGCTGGCACAGCTGGAAAGCTGGCTCTGGCGCGGGCCACCGCAGGCCAGGGTGGATTCGGTGGCGGCGGAGGACAGCGGGGAATCGGTGCCGGTTGGATTCGGCACTGGTTGAGATCGAGTGCTGAAGGCGAGGCCTCTCCGAGCCAACCTGCGGCAACACATTGATTTTCGCGATCGACAGACAGGGGCGGGGGCAGGCATCCAAACCCGCCGCAAGATCTGACCATGCGCCGACATGGGTCCCCTGCCCGCCGCCCCGTGCCCCCCTTTTCCCTTGTTCGATACGCGAAGAAGCGCAGCACCGCGGGCGACCTGGACTTCCGAGAACCCTGTGGCATCCTCTTCCGCCCGCCTTCCCCGATCCGCCGCCATGCCCGATTCCCATCCGGTCATCCACACCGAACGCCTGATCCTGCGCCCGCCGCTGCTGGAAGATCTGGAGCGCTGGGTCGAGTTCATGTCCGACCCGGAAACCGCCAGCTTCATCGGCGGCGTGCAGCCGCGACAGATGGTCTGGCGCAGCCTGATGTGCATGGCCGGCGCCTGGGCACTGAGCGGCGTCAGCATGTTCTCGGTGATCGAGCGCGACAGCGGCCGCTGGGTCGGCCGGCTGGGGCCCTGGCAACCCGAGGGCTGGCCCGGCACCGAAGTCGGCTGGGGCCTGCACCGCGATGCCTGGGGCAAGGGCTACGCGCAGGAGGGCGCGCGCGCCGCCATCGACTACGCCTTTGACCAGCTCGGCTGGACCGAAGTGATCCATTGCATCGATCCGGACAACAAGCCTTCGCAGCGCGTCGCCCAGGGCCTGGGTTCGACATTGATTGGCCCCGCCACCCTGCCCGCGCCTTTCGAGCACCTGCCCTGCGAGAAATGGGGGCAGACCCGCGAGCAATGGCGCAGCCGCGCTCGCCAGGGGCTTTGAGGAGGGCCGCGCGCCGGCGGTGACGTCATTGCGAGCCACCTGTGTCTGCCCGACATTGCGCACGGACCATGAACCCCTAGCGTCATTGCGAGCGCAGCGAAGCAATCCAGGGGCGTGCAGCGATAGCCTGGATTGCTTCGTCGCTGCGCTCCTCGCAATGACGCATCAACAACTTACGATATGGGTTCATGGAGAGGGCACGCAACGGCAGCCTCACGGCAAGCTCTTGGTCTCGCGTGCCCTCATGCCCTCTCGCCCTCGCGCCCTCCAAACCCTGTTGCGCAAATGAGCCCATCGCCAGGAGCAACTGTAACTCCCTCGCCGCCGACCCCAAAGCCTGCGAAACTTGGCGACCACGCCACCGACACGGGAGCTGCCATGGGCAAGACCAAGGGCATGATCAAGGGCAAGGACTACCGCAAGGCGCTGGAGCCGCTGCAGGAAGAACTCAACGTCATGCATCGCTGGCTGCAACACAGCGGACAGCGGCTGCTGGTGGTCTTCGAAGGCCGCGATACCGCTGGCAAGGGCGGCGCCATCAATGCCATCAGCGAATGTCTGAATCCGCGCGCCTGCCGGGTGGTGGCGCTGAGCAAGCCGACCGAGAAAGAGCGCACGCAGTGGTATTTCCAGCGCTATGTCGAGCATCTGCCGAGTGCCGGCGAGATCGTGCTCTTCGATCGCAGCTGGTACAACCGCGCCGGCGTGGAGAAGGTCATGGGCTTCTGCACCGATGCCGAATACGCGAGCTTTCTCGAAGACTGTCCCAAGTTCGAGCGCATGCTGGTCAACAACGGCATCCTGTTGTTCAAGTACTGGTTCGGCTGCGACCAGAAAGAGCAGGAGCAGCGCCTGGCCGAGCGCCTGACGGATCCGATCAAGCGCTGGAAGATCTCGCCCATTGATCTGGCCGCGCGCGAACGCTATGCCGACTACACCGTCGCCCGCGACCGCATGCTCAAAGCCACCGATCTGCCGGAAGCGCCCTGGACTCTGGTCGACATGAATGATCAGAAACGCGGGCGGCTGAACACCATCCGTCATCTGCTCGATCATCTGCCCGATCACGAAGTGGCCATGGACCCGCTGGAGTTGCCGCCGCTGAGCAGGCGCCCCGCACGGGAGAGTTATCCGCGTGGCGTGAACCGGGCCAAAGCCGTTTATTGAGGCCAGCCCGTGCTGGCCCGGGGCCGGCACTCGGATAGACTGAGTGCCGCAATCGCCCCCGAGGATGGTACGCATGGTCTGCTTCAGAAGCTGCGCAATGTTCGGCTTGTCCCTATTCCTGGCCGCGCCGCTCGCGGGCGTCGCCGAGGATGAGGCCGACTGGTCTGGGCTGACCCCTTTCGGCGCGACCTTGAGCGGCAATGCCGAAGGCACCATCCCGGCCTGGGAGGGCGGCATCCAGCAACCGATTGCAGCCTATGCCGGCCCGGGCACGCTGCATGCCGATCCCTATGCCGATGACGCCGTGCTGTACACGGTGAAGGCGGAGAATCTGGAACAGTACGCCGCGCTGCTGAGCCCCGGTCTGCAGGCGATGCTGAAGCGCTATCCGCAGAGCTTCCGCATTCCGGTCTATCCCAGCCGGCGCAGCCATGCGGCGCCGCAGTGGGTGTACGACAACACCCGCAAGAATGCGCAGAGCGCACGCCTGACCGAGGACGGCAACGGCATCGAAGGTGCCTACGGTGGCATCCCCTTCCCGCTGGCAAAGCTGCCGCTGCAGATCTACTGGAATCACGTCACCCGCTGGCGTGGACAGTTCATTTCCAACGAGGGCACCGATGCCAGCGTCTATCCGGATGGCAAGCTCAGCCTGGTGTCGCGCAACACCGAGGTGAAGTTTCAGTACTATGACCCCGAGGGCAGCGCCGACACCCTGAACAACCGTCTGTTCGCGCTGAAGTCGGCGGTGACGTCGCCGCCGCGACTGGCGCGTTCGGGTGTGCTGGTGCACGAAACCCTGAATCAGGATGCGGCATCTCGCCAGGCCTGGGTCTACGACAACGGCCGCCGTCGCGTGCTGCGGGCGCCACTGCTGGCCTTCGACATGAGCGTCAGCGCGGCCGACGGCCTGATGACCGCCGACGACACCGATATGGTCAATGGATCACCCAGCCGCTTCGACTGGAAGCTGATCGGCAAGCAGGAAATGCTGATTCCCTACAACAACTATGCGCTGGAACAGCTTGAAGTCGAGAAGCTGCTGACGCCCAATCATCTGAATCCTGATCAGACCCGTTTCGAGCTACACCGGGTGTGGGTGATCGAAGCCACACTCAAGACCGAATGGCGGCATGTCTACAGCCGCCGAGTCTTCTATCTGGATGAAGACAGCTGGAGTGTCGCGATCGCCGATCAGTACGACACCAATGACAAGCTATGGCGCGTCAGTCTGGCCTTCCTGAAGAACTTCTACGAGCTGCCGGCCACGCTGCCGGCGGCCTATGCCTTCCATGATCTGCAGTCCGGCCGCTACCACGTGCAGGGACTGGCCAGGGACAGCAAGGAAGCGATGACCCTGGAGCCGGTACCGGCCGACACCCAGTTCACGCCCGCCGCGCTCAGCAAGTTCATTCGCTGATCCGAAAGCACGGGGCACGGGGCACGGGGCACGGGGAAAGGCTAAAACTCTTCGTGCCCTCGGCGCTTAGGCAAGCAGCGCCGCTGCCCTGGCAATGGCGTCGCCCAGCACCTCGGGCGGCTGCGCGCCGGAGACGCCTTCTCGCAGCTGCGGGAACACGAAGCAGGGCACGCCGCTGATACCCACGCGTCGCGCCAGTTCCTCATCGGCACGCACCTCATCGGCAAAAGCGCTGCCGCTCAGCAAGGACTGCACCTGCTCATTGGCCAGTCCGCACTCCACGCCCAGCTCTCGCAAGGTGGCGTGATCCGAGATCGCGCGTCCCTCATGCAGATAGGCCTGAAACAGGCGCTCCTTGAGTTCGGTCTGAAGCCCGTGCCGATGCGCCAGCGCCAGCAGCCGGTGCGCATCGAAGGTGTTCGAAGGGCGGATGCGATCGAAGCGCAGATCCAGCCCGCGAGCGCGTCCGGCCTGCACCATGCGGGCGATGAAGCTCTCACCTTCGGCCCGGGTCTGTCCGTACTTTTCTGCCAGCCTGGCCGCATAGTCGACCTGCTCGGGCGCTTCCGTCGGCGCCTCCGGATTCAGCTCGAAAGCGCGCCAGCGCAGCGACACCGGAACGGATGAGGCGGCCATTGCCTGTTCCAGCGAGCGCTTGCCAACCCAGCACCAGGGGCAAGCGATATCCGACCAGATTTCAATTTGAACGGTGTCCATGGCACACAGTGTAGAAGACGCTGCGTGAGGTCGGGTGAAATCCGGTCACGTCAGCGCTCCACCGAGGGCGCTGCGGCATCCACGGCGACCACCCTGGCCGATTTCTGCCCGCGCCGCCAACCATCGGCGGCATAGAGCGCCAGTGCCGCCCAGATGCAGCCGAACCCGACAGCCTGGGTGACATCGAAGCTTTCGCCCAGGATGAAGATGCCGCACAGCAGTTGCAGGCTGGGGCCGATGTACTGCAGCAGGCCGATCAGTGAATAGGGTATGCGCCGCGCGCCGTAGGCAAATCCGATCAGCGGCAGCGCCGTCAGCGCACCACCGACGATCAGCAAGGCATCGGTGCGCAGATCGCCGCCGGCGAATACGCCCAGGCCCTGCCATTCGGTCCACAGCAACCAGCCCAGCGCCACCGGAAACAGGATCAGACTTTCGACGGCCAGACCGGGCACCGAATCCACCGCGACCAGCTTGCGGATCAGGCCATACACGCCGAAGCTGCAGGCCAGCGCCAGCGCGATCCAGGGCGGCTCGCCATGCACCAGCGCCAGCCACAGCACGCCCGCTGCGGCTATCGCCACTGCTGTCCATTGCGTCCTGTTGAGGCGCTCATGCAGCACCACCACGCCGAGCAGCACATTGACCAGCGGGTTGATGAAATAGCCCAGACTGGCCTCGACCACGCGACCGTTGGTGACCGCCCAGATATAGATGCCCCAGTTGACGCTGATCAGCACACTGGACAGCAGCAACATGCGCCCCACCTTGGCACCGGACAGGGCTCGGCCCAGCCAGCTGCTGCCGTCACGAATCAGCAGGTAGCCAACGACGAACACGCCGCACCAGATCACCCGATGGGCAATGATCTGCATCGCCGGCACCGCCTTCAGCAGATACCAATAGAGCGGAAACACCCCCCAGAGCACGAAAGCAGAAATCGCAGCGAGCAGGCCGCGGCGATCGACGGGTGGGGTGTGGGTCATCGGGCGTCGGCAAGGTCCGGACGGCGGTCGGCGATACTACGCCGTCTGTCTGCGCCTACGCCAACGCCGCGAGCCGGTGGATGGCGGCGCACGCTCGCAGCCGGTCATCGAAGGGCGCCATCGAAAGCCAGTTCGACCTCCCGCGATCCCGGTTCGCCGTAGCGCTTCGCCAACGCGGTGGGCTGACACAGCGCCGGGTCGGCGAAGATTTCGACCAGCGCCTCGTGGATGGCGTCGACATCGTCGCCGTACATGAAGTAGCTCCAGCGGTTCTCCTGGCCGATGGTCGTGCCGCTGCGGACGAGTCCGGAGCCCTTCAGGCGGGAAATGACGCCGATCATGGTCGTGCGCACGGCGTCGGCATGTTCGTTGCTGATCGGGCACCCGGCGCCCAGATCGAAGACCAGGGTCAGCTGTTGCGGCCGATCCCGCAGCAGCGCGGCATGGCCACGCTGTTTCAATTCCTGCAGGACCATCTGTTCGTAGTGAAACAACGAGCCCTGAAACCAGGATGTGGCCATCGACCCCGGGTAGTAACTGCCATCCACGCGGCGCACAGCCTGATCTGATTGCGCCTCGACCGACAGCAGCTTCAGGTACTCGGCCAGCCCGAAGGCGGCCACCTGCTCATCCACCCGTCGCGTCACATCCTGGAGGTGCGCCCACAGGGCCTCATCGGAATGCGTTCTCAGCTGCTGCCAGCCCAGCTCCCATTCGCAGCGCGGAAAGGCCTTCGGCGCCTGCGCCTCGCCGCGCTCGCGCAGCGCGCCCTGCTCTGCCCACGCTGGCGGATCTTCGCCACTGCACCATTGCTCGAATTCGGCATCGGGGCAGCGGAAATGCTCGCGATACTGGCGCATGAAGTCAGCAAAGGACTCGCGGTAGACGATTGCGCCACTGATCTGCGGATCCACAGCCTCGTAGCCTTCGCTGTGAAAGCGCTTCAGCAGACCGTGTATCGCCGAGTACACGGCGCGCACTTCCGCCCCCATGGACATGGCCAGGCCGATGCGGTCAAAGCTGACGTGAACGTCGCCGAGTTCCGAGCTGAAAGCCGTGAACATGCCGTCGTCGTCGTCGAAACGGATGTCGGGCTCGAAAGCCAGCAGAATCTCCCGCGCCCGCTGCAGGCGCCGAAGCTGATCCGGATGCGGCTCGCCCTTGCGACCGCGTTTGCGCAAGGCCGCAGGAATGCGAAGCGAGAAGTCGTAGGACATGGGCGAATCCCGATTGATCCAGGTTGGGTCGGCTGTCGAACACCGGCATTTCCGGGCCAGCGATCATGGCCTTGCCGGCAGGCGTGGCGGCGACGATATCAGCGAAGGCCCAGCCAGTTCAGTGCGAAGTGTCCTGAGAGTCTTGGTGTCACGGCGCACGGACGTCGCGCACGCGCGGGACTAGTTTGCGATGACCGGACGCAGGCCAATCACCGGCAGCGCCGCGACCTTCGCAATCACTGGAGAACGCCATGAACAAAGATCAGTTGGACGGACGCGTCAAGGAAGTCAAAGGCAAGGTCAAGGAAGTCACCGGTCGGGTGATCGGCGACAAGACCATGGAGAACAAGGGCAAACTGCAAAACGCCGTCGGCAAGGCTCAAGCCGGCTACGGCGATGTCAAGGAAGACATCAAGGACGCGGTTTGATCCTTTCGTGAACAATGCCTTCCGCGTCCGTGTGGCGCGGGAGGCGCGGTGCCGTCGCTCGGCGCAAGCAGCGACCGTCGTTTCACCGAGTTTCCCTATTGCCGCGGTGAAATCGCGGTGACAAAGCCCGGAAACAACAAAGCCCCGCAGTGCGAGGCCTTGAGAAGTGTTTTTTTTCAATCGCTTGCGTGGTGGGCGGTGCAGGGATCGAACCTGCGACCCTTGCCGTGTGAAGGCAATGCTCTACCGCTGAGCTAACCGCCCGATGCAAGCGAGCCGCGAAGCATAGGCGCTGGCGCGGCTGATCGTCAACTCGGCTTTGCGATTGACGCAATCAAGAGCCTCCAGACCAGTCCGGACCTACATCAGCAGCCAGACCTTCTGCGGCGCTGCGGCTGCGTGTGAGCAGGATCATCCGCCGCTCACGCGGCGGATGAGAGTTCAGCGCGTGTCGCGGCCGCGGCGGTTGTCGACGTGCTCGCGGGCGCGGTCGTAGGCGCTCTGGTTGCGATAGCCATAGTCAGACCGCTCGTAGCTGGCGCGACGATAGTCGTTGCGACCAGAGCCGTGCCGATCGCGGTCATAGCCGCGCGCGTATCCCCGGTTGTATCGGCTGTGGTCGCGGTAGCCGTAGTCACGATGGCCGTAGCTGCGATGACCATGGCTGCGATAGCCACGGTCGTAGTAGCGCGGGCCGCTGCTGTAGCGATAGCCGTAGCTGTAGCCACCGTAATAGCGGGGTGCGTAATAGCTGCTGTAGTAGCGCGGGGCGTGGTAGCCGCCGTAATAACGCGAGCCACAGCCGTAATAGCAGTCGTCGTAATGGCGTGCGTAGTAACGCGGCGAGGAACGGTAACTGCTGAGGTACCAGGGATCGGCCCAGGGATCGCGGTAGCCGTAGCCACTGTAGCCCCAACTGGGTCCATAGCCGAATGCGCTGAAGGAGCGATAGCCATGGTTGCCGATGGCGACGGAGTAGCCACCATGGCGGCCATAGTCGGTGTAGCCAATGGACCAGTTGCCGGCGCTGGCGGCGCCTGCATAGCTGAATCCGACGAAAGTGATCAACAATGCCAGCCAACGAATCATGGTGATGTCCTCCGTTCCTTCGCCCCGGAAGGTCATTCCAAAGTAAAGGACGCGGCTGAATCGCGGATGAAGTTTGGGGGTTGTTCGGTGCCGCGTTCAGCTGACCGGCGATTCGGTCGTTCGCGCCGGCTCCTGTAGGTCCAGACTTGTCTGGACGCTCTGGTCCCGCGGTGAAGAAGCTGTTTCGACCCGACACTGCATACGGGCCATGAACCACAAGCTGGCCTGTAGGAGCGACCTCGCGTCGCGACCGGCCGACCGCACGTCCGCGGCATTGGTCGCGCCGCAAGGGCGCTCCTACAGGTGAACGAAGCCGTCGCTGCGCTCCTCGCAATGACGCCGGCACTGGTTGGTGCGGCCACTTCGGTCGTAGCCGCGGCCTGTCGAAGCCTATCAACCCACCCTGCCCTACGCCTCCGCCAGAGGCCGCAGCCAGAATGCCCGGTGGATGCGCTGGTCGCGCACGAAATCAGGCGGGATGCTGGCTTCCGTGACGTCGTCGACGCGGGCAATCGCGGACAGTTCCGGATCGATCTTGAAGCGTCGCAGGTTGCAGACGAACAGCACCCGGCCGCCCGGCGCCAGGCAGCGCAGGGCATCGCGCAACAGGGCGGCGTGATCGCGCTGCACGTCGAAGACCGTCGGCGTGCGCTTGGAGTTGGAGAAGGTCGGCGGGTCGACATAGATCAGATCGAACTGGCCGCGGCAGTTGCCCAGCCAGCGCACGGCATCATCGGCCACCAGGCGGTGACGACGGCTGTCAATCTGGTTCAGCCGGAAGTTGCGCTCGGCCCACTGGATGTAGGTGGGTGACAGATCAACGCTGGTGCTCTCGCTGGCACCGCCGAGTACTGCCGCCACCGTGGCCGAGGCGGTGTAGCAGAACAGGTTGAGAAAACGCAGTCCGCGCGAGCTGTCCTGGATCCAGGCACGCACCTGGCGGCCGTCAAGGAACAGGCCGGAATCCAGGTAATCCTGCAGATTCACTTCCAGCCGGGCGTCGGCCTCGCGCACGATGAAGTGATCGCCGCTGTGGTCCTGCCGCCGGTACTGACCTTCGGGGGTCTGACTGCGACGCTGCTTGAGGTAGATGCGCTCGGTGGGTATGTCGAAGGCGCGGCGCGCGGCGAACACCAGATCCTTGAAGCGTTCTTCGGTCTTGGCCTGCGGAATCTCGCTCGGCGCCTGATATTCCTGGATATGCAATCGATCGCCGTAGACATCGATGGCGGCCGCGTATTCGGGCAGATCGGCGTCGTAGACGCGATAGCACTCGATCTGCTCACGCTCCAGCCAGCGCTTCAGGCGCTTGCGATTCTTGTTGATGCGGTTGTAGACCATCTCGGCGCCGGGGCTGCGGAAGCGCACCGGCGCATCGGCGCGGTGCTCGGCCGCGGCAGTGATCGGACCGGTGATCAACAGGCATTCCAGACTGCCGTTGTAGATCTTCTGGATCTTCTCGGCGCGCAGCTCGGTGGCCCGCGCCAGCGCGTCGCTGCCGGCGATCAGGGCAAAACGCCAGCCGACAAAACCCTGCTTCAGGCCGGCACCGAATTCGCGGTGCAGCGGCATCAGTTCGCGCTCCTGCCCGAGGCGCTGGCCATAAGGCAGATTGCCCACGACCAGACCGGCGGCGAAATTCGCGGGCGGCTTCAGGCGGGTCGCGTCCAGTGTGCCGAGCTGGCAGAAACCGGCCATGCGCGCGGTCTGCAGCTGGCCACGAGCGATGCGGATGGCCTGGGCATCGCTGTCGCTGCCGAAGGCGCGGGCGCGCATCTGGCGCAGACCCTGCTGGGCGCGCTCATCGGCCGCGGCTCGCACCTCGTTCCACAGGCTCGCATCGTGCCCGCCCCAGCGTGACCAGGCAAAATCCTGACGCAGGTTCTGCGCCGGCACGCCAGCCGCCATCCACAGCGCTTCGATCAGCAAGGTGCCGCCGCCGCAGAAGGGATCGACGATCGCCACTTCCTGATCCGCCATTTCCGGCCAGCCGGCGCGTACCAGCACGCCGGCCGCCAGATTCTCCTTGATCGGCGCTTTGTGACCGGGCCTCCGGTATCCGCGTTCGTGCAGGGCGCCGCCAACCATGTCCAGCGACACCGCCGCCCGCGAGCCCTTCAGGGCCACATTGACCGTGACATCGGGCGATTCGGCATCGACGAAGGGGCGTGCGCCGCCGTGTTCGCGGAAGGCGTCGGCGATGGCGTCCTTGACCCGCAGCATGGCGAAGCGGGTGTCGTTGAAGGCCGGTGACTTGCCCGCCACCTGCACCGCAAAGCGATGATCGGCGCTGAAATGTTCATGCCAGCGCACGGTGCGCGCGAGCGCATAGAGATCGTCCGGATTGGCAATCTCGCCCGCTGCCAGACGCAGCAGCCAGCGACTCGGCAGACGCGCCTGATAGCCGATGGCATAGGCCGCAGCCAGCGTGGCCGAGCACTCGACGCCGGCCACGGTTTCGCGGATGTCCTCGGCGCCGAGGGCGGCCAGTTCACGCGCCAGCAGGGTTTCCAGGCCGCGCGCGCAGGTGGCGAAAAAACTGAGTGTGCTCATGCCGCCACCGCCGCTGCGCGCGTCCGCCAGCGGCGCAGAAAGCGCTCGAAGTCGGCGTCGATGGCGTCGATGACGTCGGTCAGGCGATGGTCGGCATCGTACAGCTTGAATTCGGCCGCATTCGACTTGGCCAGCGCGTAGACCTCATCAGGCCCGATCAACTCGTCATGCCAGCCATGGACGATGGCGATATGGGTGGCACGCAGACCGAGATCGGGCGCGATACCGGGCAGACGCACCGGCGGCGCCAGCAGGAACAGGCCGTCGATATCCCGCTGCAAGGAAGCCAGTCCGGAGACGTAGGCGCCCAGGCTGGACCCGACCAGGATCAGCGGGCGCGGCGCCGCGTCGATCTTCGGCAGCAAACGATCCAGCCGCTGCAGCGGATCGACGATGCCCTGATCGTCGACCCGTTCGCTGCTGAATCCCAGCGCCTCGGCCACCTGGGCCAGGCGTGTGACCTTGGTGGCATTGGGACCGCTTTCCATGCCATGCGACAGGATCACATGGCCAGTTGCTGCTGAAACAGACATCGATGACTCCAGAGATGGGCGACGCCGCTGCGGCAGCAGACTGCCGCGCGCCGCGCTGACGATGCCCGTATCCTACCGAAGCTGCAGCCACTACCCGCGGACAGACCGATGTTTATCGCGCAAGCTTTGCCCTATGCGGACAAACTCGACCGCCGCGAAGTCGATGAGATCCGCCTGCTGGTCATCCATTGCACCGAATTGCCGGATCTGGCGACGGCCCGCGAATACGGCGAACAGGTGGTTCATCCCAGCGGCACCGGCAACAGCGGGCACTACTACATCGATCGCGACGGCAGCTGCTTTGAATATGTGCCCATGGAGGCGATTGCCCATCACACCCGAGGCTGGAACCCACAATCGATCGGCATCGAACTGGTCAATACCGGGCGCTATCCGGACTGGCTGGATTCGCGCCGGCAGCAGATGAGTGAGCCCTATCCACCGGCGCAGATCGCTGCGCTGCTGGCCTTGATTGCCGATCTGCGCCAGCGCTGCCCGATGCTCACCGATATTGCCGGGCACGAAGACCTGGATCTCAACGAGGTGCCGGCCAGCGACGACGCCGCGCTGAAGGTGCGACGCAAGCGCGATCCGGGCCCGATGTTTCCGTGGGCCGAGGTGGTGGCAGCCAGTGGCTTGCGCAGGCGCATGGCCGCGGAGATGCCATGAGTGGCGGCCTGTGGGAGCGGCTTCAGCCGCGAATCGAGGCCGCCCGGAGCCGCACGCCTGTCGCGATTTGCTCCAGTGGCGGCTCAAGGCGCTGCCACAGACTGCATCCATGTGCCCGACATCACGTAGATCGCTGCGCGCTCAACGTGACCTACAACAGCCGCTCATTCTCCTGTCTCGCTGCGCGTGCAAGGTGACCTACAACAGCCGCTCCGCCACGCCCTTCATGACAACCACTCCATGACCTGTGACCTCCATACGCCGGCGTAGCGTAGATTGTTCAGGACTGTGGCCACCATAATGGCGGATCTTCTTCCGTCGAGATGACCATGCCATCCGATCTTCTGAGCTTCTTCGCCAGTGGCCTCACCGGTTCGCCGTGGTGGTTGGTGCTGCTGTATTTCGTCTGCGTGACCCAGCTGACGATCTTTGCCGTCACCCTGTACCTGCATCGCAGTCAGGCCCATCGTGGGGTCGATTTCCATCCGGTCATCGCCCACATCTTCCGCTTCTGGGCCTGGCTGACCACGGCCATGGTCACCAAGGAATGGGTGGCAATCCATCGCAAGCACCACGCCAAGTGCGAGACCGAAGAGGATCCGCACAGCCCTCAGATCTACGGCATCAAGAAGGTGCTGTTCCACGGCGTGACCCTGTACCAACAGGCGCGCAAGGATCGGGCGATGGTGGAGCAATATGGCTCGAACACGCCGGACGACTGGCTGGAACGCCATCTCTACGCGCCGCTGCCGGCACTCGGGCCGACGCTGATGGCGCTGATCAACATCAGCCTGTTTGGCTCCATTGGCCTCGCCATCTGGGCCATCCAGATGCTGTGGATACCGGTGATGGCCGCAGGTGTGGTCAATGGCCTCGGTCACTGGTGGGGTTATCGCAATTTCGAGACCACCGACAGCTCGACCAATCTCACCCCCTGGGCTTTTTTCATCGGTGGCGAAGAGCTGCACAACAACCATCACGCCTATCCGAGCTCGTCCAAGTTCGCGCTGCGTCGCTACGAATTCGATATCGGCTGGGTGGTGATCCGAATGCTGTCGGCGCTGGGTCTGGCCAAGGTCACGCGCGTGGCGCCGAGTCTGGCGATACGTCCGAACGTCAACCTGCCGGACATGGACACGGTGCGGGCGCTGCTGACGCACCGCTTCGGCGTCATGCGCGAGTATTTCCGTGGCGTCATCGTGCCGGTGCTGCGCGAAGAAGCCGATCGCGCCGGCGACAAGATGTCGCAGCTGCGCGGTCGTTTGCGCCGGGCTCTGGCCAACAACGGTCGCTGGCTGGATGAGGAATCGCGTGAGCGCATGGGCGCCTGGGTGCGCGAGCGGCCGCTGATCAGCATGGTCATGGACTATCAGCGCCGCCTCGCCGAAACCCTGGAGCGCTCTGGCCGCAACGGCGATGCCCTGATCGAAGCCCTGCGCGTGTGGTGCGAAGACGCCGAACGTTCAGGCGTTGCCGCACTGGAGCAGTTCGCCCGGCGCATCAAGGGCTATCAGCTGGTCGGGGCGTGATTGGGGAAGAGGATTCGAGCAGAGGTAGCGCCGCTCCGGCGCGCGCCATGTTGCGGCTGCGCGCTACGACCGGTCGCGGCACACCCTGCCGGGCGCCGCGCGCTGGCTGTGCAAAGGCCGGAATTGAATCTGCCCGCGCGCGGACCCGGCCTACGCTTTGCGAAGCGTCGGTCCCGAATCGCGGGCTGAGCCCGCTCCCACAAAGGCTCAATCGGCCCACGCAAGCCACGAGCGAACTCGCATGAATCAGGCCGCCACCGCGCCGCGGCCGGCCTATGGATTGATCGCCCTGCTGGCCGGGCTGTCGATGCTCGGCCCTTTTGCCATCGACACCTTCTTTCCGGCCTTTCCGGCGATCGCCGGCGCGCTCTCGGCCACGCCTTTCCAGATGCAGCAGACCCTGTCGCTTTATCTGGTGGCCTACGCGCTGATGGCCTTGCTGCATGGCGGCGTGTCCGATGCGCTGGGCCGGCGTCCGGTGATTCTGGTGTCGATGGCGATCTTCACGCTGGCCTCGATCGGCTGTGCGCTGTCGCAATCGATCGAGCAACTGCTGGCCTTTCGCGTGTTGCAGGGCCTGAGCGCCGGTGCGGGTGTCATCGTCGGTCGCGCCATCGTTCGCGACTGCTTCGAGGGTGCCCGCGCACAACGCGTGATGAGCGGCATCAGCATGATCTTCGGCATCGCCCCGGCGCTGGCACCGATCATCGGCGGCTATCTGCTGGTGCTGGGCTGGCGCGCATCCTTCTGGTTTCTGGTGCTGCTGGCCGTGGGGCTGCTGCTGGCCTGTTGGCGCCTGCTGCCGGAGACGCTGCCCGCGGACGCGCGCAAGCCGCTGGATGCCGGACAGCTCAGCCGTGGCTATCTGCACATGCTCAAGCACGGCCGCTTCGTGCTGCTGTGCTTTGCCGGCGGATTCAATTTCGCCGCGCTGTTTCTCTACATCAGTTCGGCGCCAGCCTTCGTGCTCGACATCCTCAAGCTCAACGAACTGCAGTTCGGCGCCTTCTTCGTCCCCACCATCAGCGGCATGGTGATCGGCTCCTTTGCCAGTGGCCGCATGGCCGGCCGGGTACAGCCGCGCAGCGGCCTCAAGCTCGCCTATGCCTTGATGCTGATCGCCGGGGTGTCGAACATCCTCTACACCCAGTCCGTCGCCGAGGTGCAGTGGCCGTGGGCGGTGCTGCCGATCGCGCTGACCGCCTTCGGCGTAGCCATCGCTTTTCCGCTGCTGACCATTGCCTGCATGGATCTGTTCCCCGATCGTCGCGGCGGCGTCAGCTCACTGCAGATGTTCCTCAGTCTGCTGGTCAACGCCACCATCGCCGGGCTGGTCGCGCCCCTGGTGCACCAGAGCGCCCGATCCCTGGCGATCGGGTCGATGCTGCTGACGGTGACCGGCATGATCCTGTACGTCTATGCGCGGTCAGCGATACCGAAGACCGGCGCTGTGGGTTCGGCGTGAGGTGAGTAGGGTGGAACCCGCCCACGGAATGCTCCGATTTTGGCGAGTAGACGCGCGGGCGGATTCCACCAGGCAATCTCGCGGCAAACCTGGATGGCGGATTCGCCTTCGGCGGATCCGCCCTACGCGGGCATCTCGCGCAGCAGCAGGCCCAGCAGCACTGCATCCTGCAGCTCGCCAGCCACCAGCCAGCGCTCGCGGGCGTAGCCTTCGCGCTGGAAGCCGAGGCGCTCGACCAGTTTCAGTGACGCGGCATTGCGCGGATCGACATCGGCCTCGATACGTCGCAGCCGCATCTGGTCACGGGTGTGTTCGAACAGCCGACGCAGGGCTGCCTGGGCGTAGCCCCGTCCCCACCAACCCGAACCGAGGATGTAGCCGATCTCGGCTCGGCCCTGCTTGAGGTCCATGTTGAACAGCGTGGTGGTGCCGATGATGCGGCCATCGTCGATGTGCTCGATGCCCCACTGGAACAGATCGCCGCGCTCGCGGCCGCTGTCGATCGCCGCCAGGTAGCCGCGCGTCTCGTCGAGGTCGACAAAGGCCGGGCGGCTCCAGTAGCGCATCGCAGTCGTGTCCGAAAACACGGTGTGCAGATCAGCCAGATCGGGCTCGCCCAGTTGCCGCAGGCGCACCGGACCGGCCTCCAGCGTCGGCAGTGTATGGCTCATTGTCGTGTTTCCACCTTGGGCAGCGTCTGGAAGTAGCGGTATAGCGCTTCTATCTCTTCATCGGTGAAGCCGGCCGCCGCCGGCCACGGCATGAATTCCTTGATCAGCACCCGGCCATCCGGGCGCACACCGGTACGCAGGGCCGTCCTGAACTGCTCCAGCGTCCATCGCGACAGATTCCCGGCGGGGGTCAGATTGGCTGCCGGCGGTGCCTCGGGCGGCATACCGCCCATGACCCCACCCGAGAAATCGGGGCGATGGCAACCGGCGCAGATCTGCGCGAGGTAGGCGCCCTGTTCGATACTGGCGACCGGCGCGTCCGCATGTGGCTTGATGCTGTGATCGATACGCTCAGCCGTCAGCAGCGGCAGTTGCCCGGCACCCAGCAGGACCCTGCCCAGGAAGGTGAAGGCCGTGGGCTGCATCTGGCGATCCACCGGCGGCAGGCTCTTGAGATAGGCCACCAGCGCGGCGAAGTCGGATTCGGACATATTGGTGTTGTCATCGCTGGGCATCAGGATCAGCGGCCGCCCACCCGGACCGATGCCATGGCGGATCGCCAGTTGCCAGTCCCTGTCGGTGTAGTTGGCCGTCACCCCACCCTGTCCGCGGGTGAGATTGGGCGGCACCAGTGCGGCTATCGGCGCCAGCGCCAGGACCTGTCCGCCGAGATCCGCACCGTGGCATTCCTTGCAGCCGCGAATCTGCGCCAGGCGCTCACCCTCGGCCAGATCCGCCCCCGCCGTTGCCACCGTGCTGCTGGCCGGCTCGATCTGCCAGCGCCTGGCCATCTTGGCATCCCCGCGCCAGGCAAGCACGCCAACGCCGACGGCGACCAACGCCAACAAGCCCAGACCCAACCACAGAAATTTCTTGAGCAGCTTCATCTGAACTCTCCGGCGGATGTTCCACATTCACGATACGTGCACGATATCAAGCCGCCAAGGAGGCCACGCCTGCGCAGGAAGTCATGTCCGATCAGCGGACGTGGCGGACATTCAGGGGGACAGAACGGCGGCCCTGTCGCGGATGAAAACCCTCCCACAAATGGGCTCCAAAAGCTGGTGCTCTGCTGTGGGAGCGGATTCATCCGCGACCGGGCCGCCTCAATGCCAGCTCGGTCACCCAAGGGGCAGAGGCCACCCCCCCAGCCGCCCGCTGTCGTCACAAAGCAGTAGACTTCGGCCCTCCCGTGCCCACCGACCCCGCCCATGTCCGCAGCCGACGCCCTCGGCCCCGATAGTCCTTTTGCCGCGGACCCGAATTTTCTGCCGCGCGAGCTGCAACAGCGCATGGCGGCGGCGATCGAGAGCGTGCTCGATGAGCGCGGATCGCTGGTGGTCGAAGCCGGCACCGGCACCGGCAAGACCTTCGCCTATCTGGTGCCGGCATTGCTGGGCAATCGACGGGTCATCATCTCCACCGGCACCAAGACCCTGCAGGATCAGCTCTTTCATCGCGATCTGCCCAAGGTCTGCGCGACGCTGAAGCTGAACCCGAAGAAGGCGCTGCTCAAGGGCCGGGCCAATTATCTGTGCCTGCATCGACTGGATCTGGCCGAGGAGCAGGCGCGACTGGCCAGCCGCGAAGCCGTGCGTGATCTGGCCGAGATCCGCACCTGGGCCAGACTGACCCGCCACGGCGATCGCATGGAACTGGATGCAGTGGCCGAAGATTCCAGCGTCTGGCCCTGGGTCACCTCGACGGCCGATAACTGCCTGGGCAGCGAATGCCCCAAATTCAACGACTGCTATGTGGTCAAGGCCAGGCGCAAGGCCCAGGAATCGGATGTGGTGGTGGTCAATCACCATCTGCTGTTTGCCGACCTCGCCATCAAGCGTGAGGGCTTTGGCGAAATCCTGCCCGGCGCCCAGGCTTTCATCCTCGACGAAGCGCATCAGATTGCCGAGGTCGCCAGCCAGTTCTTCACTACCTCGGTGAGCTTCCGGCAGTTGACGGAACTCTGTCGCGACACGCTCACCGAAGCGGCCACGCAAACCGGCGGACTGGCGCTGCTGAAGCCAGCAGTGACCGATCTGGAGCAAGCCACCCGCGAATTTCGCCTGGCGCTGGACGATCTGCCGAACAAGGGTTCCTGGGCACTCGCCAGCGAGCGCCCGACGGTGGTCGAAGCCCGCGATGCGCTTGCCCAGGCACTGGATGCCCTGGTGCAGGCGCTGGAAGCCCAGGCCGAACGCAGCACCGGCCTGGAAAGCTGCGCCGCTCGCGCGGGCGAATCAGCCTCGCGTCTGCAGCGGGTCACGGGCAGCGGACCGGCTGGCGAAATCTGCTGGTTCGAGCTGTTCCAGCGCGGCTTCGCGCTGCATGCGACGCCGCTGGATGCCGCCGAACCGCTGGCCGAATACCGGATCAACTCGCGAGCCGCCTGGATTGCCACCTCGGCGACCCTGGCGGTGGGCACGTCCTTTGCGTTGTTTCAGAACAGCACCGGCTTCACCGACGCCCAGACGCTGCAACTCGACAGTCCCTTCGACTACCCGAATCAGTCGCTGCTGTACCAGCCCACGCGCATGCCTGAACCCAATACCTACGGTTACACCGAGGCGGTGATCGAGGCGGCGTTGCCGGTGCTTGCCGCCTCGAAGGGCCGCGCCTTCCTGCTGTTCACCTCGCACCGCGCCCTGCGCGAGGCCGCGGAAATCCTGCGTGCCGTCGCCCATTTCCCGCTGTTCGTGCAGGGCGAACGGCCGCGACCGGCGCTGCTGGCCGATTTCATCGAATCCGGCAATGGTGTGCTGCTCGGTGCCGCCAGTTTCTGGGAAGGCGTGGACGTACCCGGTGACGCTCTGTCACTGGTCGTCATCGACAAGCTGCCCTTCGCCCAGATTGGCGATCCGGTGATGGAGGCCAGGCTCGATTCGATCCGCAAGAATGGCGGCAATCCCTTCCGCGAATACCAGTTGCCGAGCGCGGTGCTGGCCCTGAAGCAGGGAGCCGGACGCCTGATCCGCAGCACCCGTGATCGCGGCGTGCTGATGCTCTGCGACCCGCGCCTCAACACCAAGGCCTATGGCCGGCAGTTCCTGGATTCACTGCCACCGATGCGCCGTACCCGGGTGCTGGCCGATGTCGAGGCCTTCTTTACCGGATAGCCATCGCTCTACTGTGGGAGCGGGCTCTGCCCGCGATCGCAGCTGCGCCGCCGGAAGAGCCTGTCGCGGATGAATCCGCTCCCACAGCGGAACGCTCTACTGTGGGAGCGGGCTCTGCCCGCGATCATCTGTGGGCCGCTCGAAAAGCCTGTCGCGGATGAATCCGCTCCCACAGCGGGACGCTCTTCGGTGGGAGCGGGCTCTGCCCGCGATCTACTGTGGGCCGCTCGAAAAGCCTGTCGCGGATGAATCCGATCCCACTGGCACCGCCGATCCGGGCCCATTCAGCGCCCCTGACAGGCCGGCGCGCTAAGATAGGGTCCGAATCCACGGGCAAAGGAGTGGCTTATGCGCTTACTCATCCTGACTCTGGTTTCACTGCTGCTGATCAGCTGTGGCGAAACACCGCCACCGGCACCACCGCCGGCTCCTGCCGCGCCGGTTGCTCCTCCTGACGCCGACGGTGACGGCGTGACCGACACCGCCGATGCCTGCCCCGCCACCGCCAGCGGCGTAGCCGTTAACGCCCAGGGCTGTGATCTCGACAGCGATGGCGACGGCGTGGCCGATACCATGGACAAGTGCCCGGACAGCGCCAGCGGCGAAACGGTCGATGCCACCGGCTGCAAGCCACGCCTGGAAAGCGAACAGTCGATGACGCTGAAGGTCGACTTCGCCAGCGGCTCGGCGAACATCATCGGTGACGCCGCCAATGGCGTGCTGCTGGACGTCATCGCCCTGCTGCAGAAGTACCCGGAGAGCAGCGTCCGCATCGAGGGCTATACCGATAACCGCGGATCCTCGGCGCGCAATCTGGAATTGTCCCAGCAGCGAGCCGAAGCTGTGGCCAAGGTCGTGGTCGAACAATTGGGCATCGATGCCAGCAGGGTCACGGCGGTGGGCATGGGTGATGCCAATCCGGTGGCCTCCAACGACACCCGTGAAGGACGCGACCAGAATCGCCGGGTGGTTGCCGTAGTCCTGCCGGGACAATAGTCCGCACCATTCATCGGACCGGAATCCGGTCCGGTGAGTCTGGCATCGGTGGGCTGGCGTACCGACTGCCCGCAGCCTCCCGTCCAAACTGCATCCGCACGCTCGGCGCACGCGCCGGGCGCTGCCCCACTTCATTGATGCAGGGCCAGACCATGTACGCAAATCCGATTGCCATCGCCGTGCTTGCGGCCCTGTGCCTGTCTGCGTCGTCGGCGGCGGCAGCACCCGCCGAAACACCCGCTGAAGACTCGAATGCTGCGGCCCCGGTGCATGCCGACGTCGTGCAGGACAGCACCAGCGACGACGTCACCCGCGCTCAAGTGTGGCTCGATCGCGCCCATTTCTCGCCGGGCGAGATCGACGGCGTATTCGGTTCGAATGTGTCCAAGGCGGTCGCCGGTTTCCAGCGCAGTCGCGGCCTGCCCGACAGCGGCATGCTCGACGCCGCCACCTGGATCGAACTGGAGCGTGAGGGCGCACCGGCACTGATCGACTACACCATCACCGCCGAGGACGCTGCCGGACCCTATATCGAGATTCCCACCGATCTGACCGAGCGGTCCGAACTGGCGGCACTGGGCTTCCGCTCTGCCGGCGAAGCGCTGGGCGAGCGCTTTCACGCCAGCCCGGCGCTGTTGCTAGCGCTGAATCCCGGCAAACGTCTGGATCTGGCCGGAGAAATCATCCAGGTGCCCAATATCGGCGACCTGTCGGAGCTGCCCAAGGCCAGCCGGGTCATCGTCGATCAATCCGATCTGACGGTGGCGCTGGTGGATGCCGATGATCGGGTGATCGCCCAGTTTCCGGCGACGACTGGCAGCAGCCATGATCCGCTGCCGATCGGTGACTGGAAGATCAAGGGAGTGGCCCGCAATCCGGTGTTCCACTACGACCCGGAGCTGTTCTGGGATGCCAATCCCGGCAATGCCAAAGCCGTCTTGCCGGCGGGCCCGAACAATCCGGTCGGCGTGGCCTGGATCGATCTGTCCAAGGAGCACTACGGCATCCACGGTACGCCGGAACCGGCAACGATCGGCAAGACCGAATCGCATGGCTGCATCCGCCTGACCAACTGGGATGCCATGCGCCTGGCTGGCGCAGTCTATCCGGGCATGCCGGCCACCCTGCGCGACTGAGATCAGCCCATTTCATGAAGCCGCTGGTAGTTTTTGCGCTGGGCGCAGTTTTTGGTGCCGCCGCCTGTGGGCTGCTGGCGCCGAGATGGGCCGCACTGGATCTGCTCGGCCAGGCTCGGCAGCTGCTGGCGCCGCCGGTCGCACCGGCGCTGCGCGATTCCGGGCGCGTCGCACCGGGCGTTGAAATTCCGATGGCCGACGCCGACCCGATTCCTGCCCCGCAGACGCCGGAAGAGCTTCCGTCTTTGCCGATGCCAGCCCTGGAAGTCATCCAGGCTTCTCCTGCCGTGCCGCCATCCACGCCCTACGTCACCGAGATGCCAGCCCTGGTGCGGCCGCCCTCGACCCTGCTGACCATGCCGGTGATGGGGGTGACCGTGGCCGATCTGCACGATCAGTTCGCCGATGCCCGCGGCGAGGGCCGCGGTCATGAAGCCATCGATATTGCGGCGCCCCTGGGCACGCCGGTGCTGGCTGTGGCCGCTGGCCGCGTGGAAAAGCTGTTCGACAGCAAGCGCGGCGGCCTCACCGTCTACCAGTTCGATGTCGAAGACAAGCTCGCCTATTACTACGCGCACCTCGACCACTACGCCGCCGGCCTCAGCGAAGGCCAGCAACTCGCCCGTGGCGAGGTCATCGGCTACGTGGGCTCCAGCGGCAACGCCGATGCACTGGCGCCGCATCTGCACTTCGCCGTGTTCCTGCTGGGTCCGGAAAAGCACTGGTGGCAGGGTACGCCAATCAATCCCTATCCCTTGCTGGGCGGGAAGTGAGTGGCGGGCCACTTGTCCACGCACCCATATCGTGAAGCCTTGATGCGTCATTGCGAGGAACGCAGTGACGAAGCAATCCAGGGACGTGCGGCAGTGCATCTGGATTGCTTCGCTTCTCTCGCAATGACGCCGGTACAAGGCGGGCGCGCAGTCGTAGCCTGCAAGTGCGCGAAGCGCTCTGCCGGGCTCAGGCGAAAAGCGCCCTGGGTGCGCTGCCGCACCGACCGCCAGCCCCGACCTGACTAGCCTTAAACTGGAAACTCGCGCTGTGCGCTCGAGCCATGCTTCGCAGCCATCAGGAACCCCCATGCGCAACTCCGGCAAAGCCCCTACGATGATCGTCTGGATCATCTCGCTCGTGCTCTATATCGTCGCCCTCGCCGCCTATTTCGGCGTCGTCAGAATCGACGGTCAGATTGCCGCAGCCGCCTGGATCATTGGCCTGGGACTGTTGCTGCTGGGCTGTCGCGTGCGCGGGCTCTGAGGTCTGCGCGATCTTCGATTCCGCCTTCACTCCCGATCGAACTCGCAGCGCTATCGGCGACTCTGTTCGCTGCTACGGGTCAGCACCTGCAATCGGGGCGACCTCTGGACCTGGCCAAAGCCGCTTTGCTGCGAAACTGCAGCAAGGCCTTGCGCTGCAATCGGTCCCGATCCGGATAACGACTACTGAGGCATGAACACTACGATGGCGTTGTAGCCGGCGTGCAGCAGGATGCACGGCAACAGATTGCCCGATCGCGAGAAGATCCAGGCTGCCGCCAACCCTACGGCGAATACCGGCAGCCAAGAGATGGCCGGATGCACCACCGCAAAGAAACTCGCGCTCACCAGCGCCGACAGAGCGACCGACCAGTACTTTTCCATCGCTCTGAACAACAAGCCGCGGAACAGAAATTCCTCGACCACCGGCGCCACCACAATGGTGACGATGGCGAGGCTGAGCCGGCCCTCACCTGCGGCCAGGAGAATGCGATTGGCTTCCAGTTGATCGATCCATGCCGCGGGTCCGAACTGGCCCAGGAGCCACAGATAACCCCGAGCAGCCAAGCCCAGAAAGCCAGCCAAGACCAGCGCGGCCGCAGCCCAGGCCAGGGTAGACACCTGCAGGGGGACGGGCATGAGGATGTCGCGCAGGCCGACACCGCGCTGGCGGTGCCAGCGCCAGACAAAAAAGGTCACGACGAGCGCACTGATTGTGGAGGCATACAGAAAGGCCGTGGCGGAGGTTTGTTCGTGCAGAAATCCGGCGAGAATTGCGGTGAGGACAGCGACTACTTCCAGATGAACCACGATGGCGATCAGCGCACTCACCATGGTCGGCGGCACTTGTACCGGTTCGGAATCGGGATCGAAAAGATAAGCGACATGAGCGCGGAACTCGGTCCAGAGTGCGGCCGTGAACACGCAGTTCATCAGCAATCCCGCAAACGCCAGTGCCCAGTTTCCCGTGAACACCGCAATGGCAAAGATCATGTTTCCTGCCGAAACCGCCAGACCCCGGCTGGCTTGCATCGGCATGACTTCGCCCGCTGGACTGAAGGTTGGAAAGACGGTCACCGCCTTCATCGCGGTCATTGCACCTGACGCGATCCAACAGATTCCGATCAGGGCAATCTTGAGCGACTGTTCCGGGTTCAGTATCCCGACCACCACGAGACTGCAGAGAACGATCAAGGTGACAAAGGCCGCCAGCACCAACGCCTTGGTCCTGGCGACCTCGAGCAGGCTCTTTGGCCAGGTTGCCATCCATTCCAGTGCCGGCCCTTCGGACGCCAGCATCCGGGGTGCAGAAGTCATGATGATGTAGGCGCCAGCGCCAACGATCAGTCCCGCAAGTCGATGCCAGTCCAGGTTCGTATTGCGCAGCAGATTCCCGAGATTCATCAACTGCAGACCGACCAGCAACAGTGGCGCCAGCAACATCTGGACAATCGCGCCGCGGTCACGTTTCAGCCAGAGCAACTCCTTGTGCAACAAGGGCCATCGCCGCCAGTGTGATGACAAGCTCTGACCCTGCGTACCGTTACGCCGTCGCGGCCCCTGGTCGCTGCCACCAAAGCCCGCTTCAAAACCGCGCCTGGTGCCCCAATGCATGCCGGCAAAGGCGATTGCACAGATCAGAGCGTTGGCGAGCAGCGACAGAGCCACCGCTCGCATCCAGGCTGCCTGCCCCGGGAAGCTCAAAAGCACTTCCGACGAGGGCACCTCGGACCCGGGCCCGACCAGCCACAACGCAACCGCCCAGATCATTCCCGGCATGGAATAGCTCAGCAGTGGCAGCATCAACAGCAGCAACCCGATTCCGCCTGCCACCACCAGCCAGGCGCTGCGGTTGCGCGGCGTAACGCGCAACATGACCATCACTTCGATAAACTTGCTGACGATGGCAGCACTCACCGCAAAAGGAACCGCGATGGGAATCGCTGCAAATGCAAGGAGCACCGAGTCGTTGACGTATCCGGCGATCGCCATGATCAGCAGTGGACTCGCCATCAACATCGGATTTGACACCAGGGGACGCAAGGCTTCCGCCACATAGACCCAGGGCTGACTGATCGGAAAATTCAGGTACCACTCCCAGATGGGGTGGCGGCGGCGATTCAAGTCAAAGGCGATGCTTTCACCCTGGAGTACCAGCGCCAGCCAGGCTGAAAGGCAGAGTAGCGAGATCAGGCGAAATGCCGTGTCGGTGAGCCCGTCGGAGCTGACTGTGTCCATCTCGTCGATCAGCAGGCCGTTCGGCTCCGCATCAAGCCGCTCTTTCAGACGCTGCAACCACTGCTCCTCGCTGCCGCCACGGCGGCGCACCAATCGGCTCGCTTCGCGGGTCAGTTCCTTGTCGACTTCGGCCCGACGTTCAACCACGGCACGCCGGGCTTCGTCCAGGGCGACACCCGACATCGCTTCGTCACCCTGCGCAGTTGGCGCCTCGGCAAGCCGGTCGAGTTCTTCGCGCGCTGCCCGATAGTCTTCAACGCGACGACTCAGACTCCAGGACACATTGAGTGCGCCGTGGACCTCCGACTCGGCCAAAGTGCCGATTCGAGCGCTGAAGCAGATCACCAGCGCCAGGGTCAAAATCATCATGCAGGCGCCCAGCACCGCCAGAACATGCACGATGCCGGGGCTCTTGCCGCGAACCTGGTGTGCCCTCAGGCGATTGCGCGCCTGCCGCGCAGCCATGCGCGTGATGGTCCACAACACTCCGAGATTGGAGGGAAGGTCGCGCTTCACAAAGGCCGATCACGTATCTGTGCGCGAAACCGCTCCAGGGCCGACATCGGTCTTGGCCTGGTCAACGCCAGAAACGCCTGCTCCAGGGAATCGGCCCCGGGCACCGATCGGGCAATCTCGGCCAGGACGCCCTGGGCGACGACGCCTCCTTCATGCAGGATCGCTATGTGCGAACACAGCTGCTCCACCTGGCCGATCAGGTGCGTAGAGAACAGGATCGTCGTTCCGGCACTGGCTTGTTCTCGAACAATCTCGAAGAACAGCCGCGTGCTTTCGACGTCCAGCCCATTCGTCGGTTCGTCGAGCACCAAAAGCTCGGGTTGATGGATCAATGCCAGCAACAAGCCCAGTTTTTTCTTCATGCCGCGCGAGTAGTCGTCGGCAAATCGGTCGAGTGCCTCTGTCAGCTGCATTCGAGCGATGAGCGGCTCCAGCCGCGAAACTTCCCGACTCGGATCCAGTCCGTGCAGCGCCGCTGCGAGCTCAAGAATGTCGCGTCCGCTCAGATAGCTGTGGAACATGGGTTCGTCAGGCAAGTAGCCAACCAGACGCTTGATCTCCAGGCGGTCGTCAAATGCGTCCAGTCCGGCCACGCACAACTGGCCGGGGAAAGGCTTGATGACTCCCATGAGAATTCTGAACAGGGTGGTCTTGCCGGCACCATTGGGGCCCAGCAATCCGAAAACCTGCCCGCGCTCAATCTGAAAGTCGACATTGCGCAGTGCCCATTTGTCGCCGAAGCGCTTGGTCAGTTGCGCAGCGTGAACCATCGCCCCGGGGCTGGACTTGCTCGGCGTCATCTTTGATATCTCACGTGAAAGGCAAAGAGCGCGTCTTGAGATACCGCCCCCTGAGCAAGCAGCAAATCGTAACCTCCTGCAACACGAACAAACAAGCCGACACAATCTGCACCCATGACAGGGATCTAAGCCTGGCAAGCGCTTCGAGATGCGTGCCCCAGTGTCGCGCCAGTAGCCGGTTCAGCCCACATCTTGCAGAATCGCGGCCTTCGTCTTTGCCCATCCCGCCATGACCACCGAAACACCCGTCGCCAACCACTTCATCCGCACGCTGATCCGCGAAGACCGCGCCGCTGGCCGTCATGGCGGTCAGGTGGTCACGCGCTTTCCGCCGGAGCCCAATGGCTATCTGCATCTGGGGCACGCCAAGAGCATCTGCCTGAATTTCGGCATGGCGCGGGAGAACGGCGGCCGCTGCAATCTGCGTTTCGATGACACCAATCCGACCAAGGAAGACATCGAGTACGTCGAAGCGATCAAGGCTGACGTGCACTGGCTGGGCTTCGAGTGGGCTGCGCTGCGGCACGCCTCGGACTACTTCGAAGTGTTCTATCTCTGCGGCGAGAAGCTTATCCGCAAGGGCCTGGCCTATGTCTGCGATCTCAGCGCCGAGGAGGTTCGCGAGTATCGCGGCACGCTGACCCAGCCCGGCCGCAACAGCCCGTGGCGCGACCGCAGTGTCGACGAGAACCTGGATCTGTTCCGGCGCATGCGCGCGGGTGAGTTCGCCGACGGCTCGCATACGCTGCGCGCCAGGATCGACATGCGCTCGCCGAACATCAATCTGCGCGATCCGGCGCTGTATCGCATTCGCAAGGTGCCCCATCAGAACACCGGCGATGCCTGGTGCATCTATCCGATGTACGACTACGCCCACTGCATTTCCGATGCGGTTGAAGGCATCACCCACTCGCTGTGCACGCTGGAATTCGAAGACCACCGACCGCTGTACGACTGGTGTCTGGATCAGTTGGATGTGATGGGCGATGCCAGCCTGACCGAACCGCTGCGGGCGCAGGGCCTGGACATGCAGGCTTCCCGCCCGCGCCAGACCGAGTTCGCCCGCGGCAATCTCGATTACACGGTGATGAGCAAGCGCAAGCTGATCTCGCTGGTGCAGGAAGGGATGGTCGATGGCTGGGACGATCCGCGCATGCCGACGCTGATCGGCGCCCGTCGACGCGGATTCCCGGCGGCTGCCATTCGCGCCTTCTGGGAGCGCATGGGCTACAGCAAGCAGGTCGCCACCATCGAGTTCAGCGTGCTGGAAGGCGTGGTCCGCGAAGAACTCGATGTCAGCGCGGCGCGGCGCATGGCCGTACTTGATCCGATCAAGCTGGTGCTGAGCAATCTGCCGGAATCCCACGAGGAACTGCTGAACTTCGCCAATCATCCCAAGAACGAGGATTTCGGCAGCCGTCAGGTGCCGTTCTCGCGCGAGTTGTGGATCGAGCGCGAGGATTTCATGGAAGTACCGGCCAAGGGCTTCCATCGTCTGGTGCCGGGCGGCGAAGTGCGCCTGCGTGGCGCCGGCATCGTCCGCTGCGATGAGGTGATCAAGGATGCCGATGGCCACATCGTCGAATTGCGCGGCAGCCTCGATCTGGAATCCCGCCCCGGCATGCCGGGCGCCGATCGCAAGATCAAGGGCACGATCCACTGGGTCAGTGCCGGCCACGCCCTCGCTGCCGAAGTGCGCCTGTACGACCGCCTGTTCGACGTGCCGGATCCGGATGACGACACCGACGGCAAGACCTACCGCGATCATCTGAATCCCGATTCCAAACGCGTGGTGCAAGCCTGGCTGGAACCGTCGCTGGCGGGCACCGAGCCCGAGCAGCGATTCCAGTTCGAGCGCCTGGGCTTCTTCGTGGCCGACCGCCGCGACCACAGCGGCGGGCATCCGGTCTTCAACCGCATCGTGACCCTGCGCGATTCCTACGCCAGGGGGCGGTGAGGCGGGTTGTTGGTTGTTGGTTGTTGGTTGTTGGTTGTTGGCAATAGCAGTTTCACGCGGAGGCGCGGAGATCGCGGAGAAGAGCCAGGTCCCTGGATGCAAGACGATCTGAGACTGTGGGAGCGGCTTCAGCCGCGATGGCTTTGTTGACGCGAACCCGCGACGTACCCCTGGGAGCAGCGTCCAGACAAGTCTGGACCCACAGGAGCCGGCACCTTTCACCTTCCGCCGTTCACGTTTAACCTCCCCCTCATTCCGGCATCAACACCGACAACCGACAACCGACAACCGACAACCAAGATGATCCTCCCCGTCCAGATCCACCTCACCCTGCCTGCCTGGACCCAGCATGTGGTCGACATGGGCCGGCTCTACCCCACGGACGAGGAGCAGGTGCTGCTCGCCATCGAGCTGTCGCGGATGAACGTGGAGCAGAACAGCGGCGGTCCCTTCGGCGCGGCGGTGTTCACGGCCGAAGGCAGGCTGATCAGCATCGGCGTCAATCGGGTGATCCAGCAGAGTTGCTCGGCCGCTCATGCCGAGCTGATGGCCTACATGACCGCGCAACAGCGCCTGCAGCAATTCCGGCTCAATGCCAACGGCGAGAAGATCACGCTGGCCACCAGTGCCCAACCCTGCTGCCAATGCTATGGAGCCACGGTGTGGGCCGGCATCAATCGCCTGCTGATCGGCGCACGCTCGGAAGACGTCGAAAGCCTGACCGGCTTTGATGAAGGCCCGCTGCCCGCCGATTGGGTGGGCGAACTGAATCGCCGCGGCATCGAAGTCCGGCAGGATATCTGCCGCGAGGCAGCGCGTTCGGCGCTGGCGCGCTATCGCGAGCTGGAAGGTCAGGTTTACTAGCCGACCGCGCTCTGGCACCGGCCATACGCCACCGAATGTCGGAGATCATGGCACGATCGCCGACGATCGTGTCTGGACAGCAGCCGCGCGCACCCGCAGACTACGCGACCTTCACCGACTGCAACTCAGTGCATGGCGCGCATACTGCTGCTCAACGGCCCCAATCTCAACCTGCTCGGCAGCCGCGAGCCTGAGGTCTATGGGCGCACGACACTGGCCGAGATCGAAGCCAAACTGACGGCTCGCGCCGCCGATGCCGGTCACGAGCTGAGCTGCCTGCAAAGCAATGCCGAACACCTGCTGATCGAGCGCATCCACGCCGCACGCGCAGACGGCATCCGCTTCATCGTCATCAATCCGGGCGCTTTCACGCACACCAGCATCGCCCTGCGCGACGCCCTGATCGGCGTCGGCATTCCCTTCATCGAAGTGCACCTGAGCAATGTGCATGCTCGCGAGGAATTCCGTCAGCGCTCCTATCTATCCGACGTCGCCGTGGGCGTGATCACCGGCCTCGGCGTCGACAGTTATCGCCTCGGACTCGACGCGGCCATCCGCCGCATCAGCTGAGCCACTTTTAGCCAACGACAGCACGACTTCTGGGAGTCCGGCCATGGCCATGGATATTCGCAAGATCAAAAAACTGATTGAGTTGCTGGAAGAATCAAATCTGGCCGAACTCGAAATCCGCGAGGGCGAGGAAACGGTGCGCCTGAGCCGCTGGCCCAAGAACCTGCCGATGATCAGCGCCGCCCCGCAGATGGCGCCGATCCAGGTGGCCTCCGATGCCCAGCAGCCGGCCCAGTCATCCGCGCCATCGATCCCGGGCGCCACCCATCAGTCCAAGCCGGCGGAGCCGGTACACGACGGTCAGGTGGTGCGCTCGCCGATGGTCGGCACGTATTACGCCGCCGCCTCACCCGGCGCCGCACCGTTCCTGAAGGTCGGCCAGCAGGTCAAGGTCGGCGACACCCTCGGCATCATCGAGGCCATGAAGATGTTCAACCCGATCGAAAGCGAAGTCAGCGGCACCGTGGTCAAGATCCTGGTCGAAAACGGCCAGCCGGTGGAATTCGACGAGCCGCTGGTGGTGATTCAGTGATGCCAGCATTGTTCGGGACGCGGGACCCGGGACCCGGGACCCGGTACAAGACAGCGCTCCGCAATGCGGTAGCTTCTGACTCTCCCGGGTCCCGGGTCCCGGGTCCCAGGTCCCGGCTCCCAAGGTCACAAAGGTCCCGACGAGGCAACCCCCATGCTTGAGAAAATCGTCATTGCCAACCGTGGCGAGATTGCGCTGCGGGTGCTGCGCTCCTGTCAGGCGCTGGGCATCAAGACCGTGGCGGTGCATTCGACGGTCGACCGCAACCTGAAGCATGTGGCCATGGCCGATGAGTCGGTCTGCATCGGTCCGCCGGCGCCCAAGGACAGCTATCTCAATATTCCGGCGCTGATCGCCGCGGCCGAAGTCACCGATGCCCAGGGCATCCACCCCGGCTATGGCTTTCTGTCCGAGAACGCCGATTTTGCCGAGCGCGTGGAGGAATCGGGCTTCGTCTTCATCGGGCCACGGCCGGAGACCATTCGCCTGATGGGCGACAAGGTGTCGGCGATCACCGCGATGAAGGAAGCCGGTGTGCCCTGCGTACCAGGTTCGGGCGCGCCGCTGACCGACGATGCTGCCGAGAACGCCCGTATCGCCAAGGAAATCGGCTATCCGGTCATCATCAAGGCTTCCGGCGGTGGTGGCGGGCGCGGCATGCGCGTGGTTCACACCGAGATGGCGCTGCTGAATGCGGTGGCGATGACCCGCAGCGAAGCCAAGTCGGCTTTCAGCAACGATCAGGTGTACCTGGAGAAATTCCTCGAGAACCCGCGCCACATCGAAATCCAGGTGCTGGCCGACGGTCAGGGCAATGCCATCCATCTGGGTGAGCGGGATTGCTCGATGCAGCGCCGGCACCAGAAGGTGATCGAGGAAGCGCCGGCGCCCGGCATCTCCGAAAAACAACGGGCCGAGATCGGTGCCGTCTGTGTCGAGGCTTGCAAGCGCATCGGCTATCGCGGCGCCGGCACCTTCGAGTTTCTGTACGAGCGCGGCAAGTTCTATTTCATCGAAATGAACACCCGCATCCAGGTCGAGCATCCGGTCACCGAGATGGTGACCGGCGTCGATCTGGTCACCGAGCAGATCCGCATCGCTTCGGGCGAGAAGCTGCGCTACCAACAGTCGGACATCGTGCTGCGCGGCCATGCCATCGAGTGCCGCATCAATGCCGAAGACCCGAACACCTTCATGCCCTCACCCGGCACGGTCACCCGCTATCACCCGCCCGGCGGCCCCGGCATCCGCATGGAAACGCATCTGTACGACGGCTACCGCATTCCGCCGAACTACGATGCCATGATCGCCAAGCTGATCGCCCACGGCCCCGACCGCGCCACCGCCATCGCCCGCATGCGCGTGGCCCTGAGCGAACTGGTCATCGACGGCATCAAGAGCAACATCCCGCTGCAGCAATCGAACATGCTCGACCAGATGTTCCAGGTCGGTGGTTTCAACATCCATTATCTGGAGCGCAGGCTGGCTGAGGCGCGCAAGTGACTGGGAGGCGGTAAAACGTCCAGAAGCAGTAAAACGTGAAATGTGAAACGTCAATTTGAAGCCGAAAGCCGTGGCCTTTGGCTCTTGTTGACGTTTTGCGTTTGACTCTGCGCACCTCTTCATTCGCTCCAACGCGACAATCTCTCCACTCCCTGTCCGACCCAACGAGACAATGAGGCATGAAACGTCAATTCAAAGCCAGGAACTTGTAACCCCCCGCTTTAATTGACGTTTTACGTTTCACGTTTGACTCTGCACACCGCACACAGCACGCTGCGGCCAACGCGGCCAACGCGGCCAACCCCCACCACCACCCACAGACCCACCCATGCCCTGGCTAGAACTCCATCTGCGACTTGAATCTTCCGACCACGCCAGCGTGGAAGCTGCTCTGGATGCGGCTGGCGCGCTGGCGCAGACGCTGACTGATGCCGAGGACAATCCGGTGCTGGAGCCGGCGCCGGGGGAGACGCCGCTGTGGCCGCAACTGCAGTTGCAGGCGTTGTTTCCGGTGGAGCGTGATCCGCTGGAATTGCTGGTGGCGCTGGATGGACAGCTGCCGGAGAACGTCATGCGCAGTGCGCGCTTCGCGCGACTGGATGATCGCGACTGGACCCGGGCCTGGATGGATCATTACAAGCCCATGCCCTTCGGCAAGCGTCTGTGGATCTATCCGACCACCATCGAGCCGCCGGCCGATGACCGTCTGGTGATCGTGCGCCTGGATCCCGGACTGGCATTCGGCACCGGCACCCATCCAACTACGGCACTGTGCCTGGAATGGCTCGATGGCTTGACCTGGCAGGGTGAGTCCCTGTTCGACTACGGCTGCGGTTCGGGGGTACTGGCCGTGGCGGCGCTGCGGCTCGGCGCGGGGCATGCCTTTGGCCTGGACAATGATCCGCAGGCGCTGGTGGCATCCCACGAGAATGCCCAGCGCAATCAGGTACTGGAACAACTGACGCTACTCTCGCCCAAGCATGCGCTGCCGCCGGCTTGCGACCGCCTGGTGGCCAACATCCTGCTGAATCCACTGCTGGAACTGGCCGAGCGCATCGCCGGCACTGTCAGATCCGGCGGCGCCGCGGCCTTTTCCGGCATGCTCAAGGGCCAGGAAATCGAGTTCATCGCCCGCTATCGCGAGTATTTCGACCAGTTCGAGGTGGCCCAGCGCGAAGACTGGATAAGGGTCACTGCGGTTCGACGCTAGCCCAAAGCCCAGCCAAAGCAGCGGAGCAAGCTCCGCTCTACCAGAGCGGCGACGTGCCAGACCTCTGCAATACCGGGGTCTTCCAGGCACGGCCTGTATCCAGGGGGCGGCATTCGGGCAATCGCGGCCTGGCGGAAGCGACCTGTCCCAAGGCCCTGCCGGCAACCGCTATCCTTGTCCCATGTACACCCAATGCCTACGCTGCCATACCGTTTACCGCCTGCAGGCGGCTTCGCTGGCGCGTGCGCGGGGGCAGTTTCGCTGTGGTCACTGCGGACAGGTCTTCGATGGTCTGGACCGCCTGGTCGATCAGCTGCCGGAGACGCCGTTCCAGGAATTGCCCGAGGTCGAGGCCAGCGACACCCCGGTAGTGCTGGCACTGCCAGCGATGCGACCGGCGCCGCGCCAGCCGGCGCTGTTCGAGGGCGATGCAGCGCCCCCCGACGGCCGCCGTGAGCCACGGCTACCCGGGGAATGGATCGCCCATGACCGCGCCCACCGCGGTCGCGGCACCCCGGCACCGGAGGCGATCCCGGAAATGCGCATTCCGGCGCATATCGCCGGCCCCAGTCGCAAGCCAGTCACCCACCGGAGCGGCAACGGCCGCTGGTGGTTTGGCAGCTTCATCCTGGCGCTGACGCTGGGCGGACAGATCGGCTATGCCGAACGTGAACGCCTGCTGGAAGACGACCGTCTACGGCCGCTGCTGGATCGCGCCTGCGAGCAGCTGAACTGCCGCCTGCCGATGCGCACCGCAGTCGACGAAATCCGTCTGGTCAGTCGCGAGGTACGCCCGCATCCGGATGCGCCCAAGGCCTTGATGATCAGCGCCAGCATGGTCAACGATGCCGCTTTCACCCAGCGTTTTCCGGTCGTTGAAGTCACCCTGTCGGATCTGGGCGAAAGAGCGATCGCCACCCGGCGCTTCCGTCCCGAGGAATACCTGGCCGAAGTCGAGAGCATCAGCCGCGGATTCCCGGCCGGCGCCACGGCGCCGCTGGTCTTCGAGGTCAACGATCCCGGCCAGGAAGCGGTCGCTTTTGAATTCCGCTTCCTGCCGACACCGTAGGGTGTTTCGGCGTACAGACCGTCGCATGAATTTGGCCGACTCTGAGCGCACCAGTTCTCGAGAGTACCGCCATGAAACCTACCCACTGGCTGGCTTGCGCCGCTGGTCATGGTTCCTCCACCCCGTCCATTGCTGCATGGCGCCGATCAGGATCTTCGATCAGACCCATGCTCTGCCTGGGCCTGCTCCTATGGCTGGCCGGGTCTGCGCAAGCGGCCACGATCAACCGCTGCCTGGCCGCCGATGGCATCCTGGTCTACACCGACAGCAGTTGCCGATCCCTGGGCATCGCCGAGCGCCACGATGAGCCGGTGATCCGGGAGACCCGTGTCGCCAATATCGTGCTCGGCTGCTCTGCGCATTCGCCGGAGACCCTGCGCAACGCCGTCGCCGACGCCATCGGACAGCGCGACTTCAACGCCCTCTCGGGCCTGTATGACTTCAACGGACGCTCACGGCGCACCGCGGCGCCGGTCGTCAGTCAGCTCCAGCGCATGGCGCGACGGCTGATCGCCGGCATCGAACTGGTGGCCGTGCAGACCGAGTCGCTGTTCGGTGAAATGCTTCCCGACACCTCGGTCTTGCCCGAACTGCGCGTCAGCCTGTACATCAAGGGCGACCATGGCCCGGTCGGCGTCGAGACCTTTCGCCTGAGCCGCAGCGCCGGCTGCCTGTGGCTGGTGCTCTGAGGCAGAGCGAACACCGGCCGTAGGGTGGAACCGCCGCAGGCGATTCCACCATCTGGCTTGCGGCGAGATTGCCTGGTGGAATCCGCCGGCGAATCCGGTCGCGAAAACCCGGCGATTTCGTGGGCGGGTTCCACCCTACGTGCTGATCGCTTGCCTGGTGGAATCCGCCGGCGAATCCGATCGCGAAAACCCGGCGATTTCGTGGGCGGGTTCCACCCTACGCGCGCCAGCGGTAGCCGACGCCGTGCATGGTGTCGACGGCGTCGAATTCCTTGTCGACGGCAACGAATTTCTTGCGGATGCGCTTGATGTGACTGGTGATGGTGGCTTCATCCACGACCACCTGCGCCGCGCTCATCAGCTGATCGCGATTTTTCACGTGGCCGGGGTAACGGGCCATCGCGTGCACGATCCAGAACTCGGTCACGGTCAGCGGCACCTCGATGTCCTTCCAGGTCACGCGCATGCGATCGCCTTCCAGCTTCAGATGGCCATGCTCCAGCAACTGATCCTTGCCGGTCGGCTGGCTCAGCGCTTCGACCCGACGGAACAGCGAGACGATGCGTGCCAGCAGATGCTGCAGGCTGATGTCCTTGGTCAGGTAGTCATCGGCGCCCAGACGCAGTCCGGAGATGATGTCCAGATCGGCGTCGCGCGCGGTCAGAAAGATGATCGGAAGCGCCGTGGAGCGCTGGCGCAGTTCGCGGCAGAGTTCGAATCCGCCCTCCGGTTCGTCGCCCAGGCCAATGTCGATCAGCACCAGATCCGGCATGCGCAGGGCAAAGGCCGTGGAGGCCTGGGTGCGCGAAGCAAAGGTCTGCACTTCATAGCCGTAACGCTTCAGCGCATCGGCGTAATTGGCGCGAATGGCGGGTTCATCTTCGACGATCGCAATCTGTCGGGCCATGGATCTTCTAGGTCAGGTGGGCACGGGCGAACGGTAGGCCCGAGGCCGGACTTCGGCAAGCGCCAGCCGCCCCTTGTCCCCGATTTGCCCGATGGTGCCCGACGCCGTTCTCCGGGATGGCGGAGCACTGGGCGCAATAGCTACAGAAGCATTGGACGCAAAGGACGCGAAGGGAAAGCAGAAAGGTCGCGAAGAGGAGCTGACTTCAGATGGGCATTCGCGCCGGTTATTGCACGCCGAGTTCGCGCCCGCGGAGCAGTGGCGACACTTGGAGACGGCACTGGCAACCACCCTGTCACAGAGGTGTCCTCAACGCATCCAAAGATCAGCTCTCCTTCGCGACCTTTCTGCTTTTCCTTCGCGTCCTTCGCGTCCTGCCCTTCCTTCCACCTACGACGCAGCGGCAATCTCGGCGCGCATCTGGCTGATGGTCGCGGCGTAGTCGGGCGCGTTGAAGATGGCGGAGCCGGCGACGAAGGTGTCGGCGCCGGCCTGGGCGATGGCGCGGATGTTGTCGACCTTGACGCCGCCGTCCACTTCCAGCCGGATGGCGCGACCGCTGGCGGCGATGCGCCTGCGCGCCTCGCGCAATTTGTCGAGGGCGCCGGGGATGAAGGACTGACCGCCGAAACCCGGGTTCACCGACATGATCAGGATCAGGTCGAGCTTGTCGATGACGTGATCCAGCCAGTTCAGCGGCGTGGCCGGATTGAACACCAGGCCAGCCTGCAGGCCCTGTTCGCGGATCAGGCCGATGGTCCGGTCCACATGCTCGCTGGCTTCCGGATGGAAGCTGATGACGCTGGCGCCGGCCTTGGCAAAATCGGGAATGATCCGGTCCACCGGCTTGACCATCAGGTGCACATCGATGGGCGCGGTGATGCCGTATTTGCGCAGTGCCTCGCACACCAGCGGACCGATGGTCAGATTCGGCACATAGTGGTTGTCCATCACGTCGAAATGCACCCAGTCAGCGCCGGCGGCAAGCACTTTCGCGGTGTCCTCGCCCAGGCGGGCGAAATCGGCGGAAAGAATGGAGGGGGCGATCAACGGGCTTTGCATGGCGGACACTCCTGCGCGACAGGCCGAGCATGCTAGCAGCCTGTCGGACTTGAAGAATCGAAGCGAAGATTTGACTGGGCGAGGGCAGATTTTGTCGATTTCGAAGGCCAATATCAGCGCTATTGGCCGAGGAAGCGGCGAAATATGATCCGTCCAGGCGAATCTGCAGCCGATTCCCTTCAAGTCCGACAGGCTGCCAGCAGCCTGCGCCTGTGCATCTGCGCAAAGGCTGACACGCATCGCGCTCACGGAGCGCCGCCTGCCATTAGAATCGGCCCTCACCCAAGATCCGAGCACGCACTGCCCATGATCCAGGAACTGCACGCCGAAGGCTGCCGCAGCCGATGAATCTGATCGGCAAATTGATCGGCGCCGGCCTCGGATTCGCAGCCGGTGGCCCGATCGGTGCGGTGGGCGGGCTGGCACTGGGTCACGCCCTGGATGCCGGCTGGCTGCGCTGGCGTCCCCATGAGGGCCTGACCCGGATCGATCCCAGGATGGCACGGATCGAGTTCCTGTTCCTGTGGCTGGGGCACCTGGCCAAGGCCGATGGCCGCGTCAGTGAGGGCGAGGTGGAAGCTGCCGAACGCCTGATCAGGCGCCTGGGCCTGGACCAGTCCGGGCGCGAGCTGGCGGTGGCCGCCTTCCAGCGCGGTCGCAACCAGCCGCTGGATGTACAGGTGGAAGTGAAGCGGTTCAGGGGCCAGGTGCAGATCCCTGATGACGAACTCAGTGACATGCTGCGTTCGCTGGCCGATTTCGCACGCAAGGATGGGCCGATGACACCGGCCGAGCGCGGCGTGATCGAGCGTCTGGGCGCGGCCTTCGGCCTGTCGCGCGAGGCCGTGACCGACCGCATTGCTGATCGCAGCAATGACGCCACCTTGCCCAGTCTGGAGAGCTGCTATCGACTGCTGGGCCTGCAGGCCAATGCCAGTGACGAGGAACTGACCCGCGCCTGGCGCCGTCTGCTCACTCAGCATCATCCGGACAAGCTGCAGGGCCAGGGCGCCGATGCGGCGGCACTGAAAGCAGCCGAGAAACGCACCCGCGAGCTGCGCGCAGCCTACCAGCGCATCCAGACCGCCCGCGGCAAATCCGGCTGAGCATGAAGGCCCTGATCTTTGCCGCCGGCAAGGGCGAGCGCATGCGTCCGCTCACCGAGACCCGTCCCAAGGCGCTGCTGGAAGTACGCGGTCTGCCGCTGATAGGCTGGCATTTGCGCGCCCTCAGGCGCGCCGGTGTCGAGGACATCGTCATCAATACCGGTTGGCTGGGCACGAAGTTGCCCGAAGCCTTGGGCGATGGCGGCGACTACGGCGTGCGCATTCACTGGTCACATGAGCCCAGCGAGCCGCTGGAAACCGGCGGCGGCATGCGCCAGGCGCTGGCACTGCTGGGCGCCGACCCCTTCATCGCGACCAATGCCGACATCCACTGCGACTATGACTATGCCCGTCTGCCACTGTCCCCTACGGGTCTGGCGCATCTGGTGCTGGTCGACAACCCCGAACATCATCCGCGCGGCGATTTCGTGCTGGCCGCTGGCCGCCTGAAACTCTGTGGCAGTCCGCGCCTGACATTTTCCGGCATCGGCGTGTACCGACCCGAACTGGTCGCCCATCTGCCACCTGGCCGCTACGGACTGGCCCCGATCCTGCGCGAGGCCATCGACTTCGGCATGGTCAGCGGCGAACACCATCGGGGGCAGTGGTCTGACGTAGGCACCCCGGAACGGCTGGCGGCGTTGAACCGAGAGTCCAGGTAGCCGGGTGCGGGGCACAAAGCCGCTCTGAGGAGGGCCGCGCGCCTGCGCGGCCGCTCTTGATCCTCAAGCACGGAAGAGCAGCGCCGCAGCGCGGCGCCCTCCATGGCAGCACGCACGGGCCGGAGATCTGTGGGAGCGGACTTCGTCCGCGATCGCTCCAGCGGTGAACCCCAAGGGCCCCGATCGCGGCTGAAGCCGCTCCCACAGCGCTTGGGCGCTGCCGACCAGGCCTTCGTGCCCTCGTCACACCTGCAACCAGACGATCCAGAACTGCACGAAACGATAGGCAAAGTGGCTGATGCCCAGCGCCAGGAACAGCAGCGGCAGCGCCAGCAGGGTGCGCAGCAGGCCCAGACCGTAGACCCTGCGCACGGCCAGGGTCCAGTGCGCCAGCAGCAGCAGCAACAAGAGCACCCGCAGCAGCACGCCGAATTCGCCGAGCGGCAGCAACGATCCGGCCAGCCACAGCACCAGCGGCAGAATCGCCACGGCGTAGAGCAGGAAGAAGGCGAACAGATGCAGGGCCACGATGACGTGCTCGGCGTAGTACCAGCGCCGCCAGCCCGCGAGCAGGCCCAGGAACAGCGCAATCACCGGCACATGCGCGATGACCATGCTGCGCGAGACTTCGTCGGCAATGTCCTGGTAACGAGCCAACAAGCCGCCCCATCGGGGCAAATCGGCATCGCGCATCGGCCCATTGCAGGCCACCGTTTCCGGCGCGATCCTGGCGCTGACCTGTTTGTGCACCAGCGCCGACCAGGGCTGCAGGCAGGCCTGATCGAGCAATGACAGATTGAAATCGGTCATCGGCGCGCGAACGAAATACAGCACGTTGATCAGCAGAAACAGGGTCAGTGGGGCCAGATAGCGTTTGCGCTGACCCTTCAGATAGGCGTCGGACAAGGCCCCGGGACGCAGGACCAGATCGCGGAAGCTCTGCCACCAGCGGCCTTCCAGTGACGTCAGCTGCTGCCACCAGTCCAGTAGCAGATGCGAGAGCGAGCGATCACCCGGCTCCAGGCGCTTCTGGCCACAGACATGGCACCACTCACCGTGCAAAGAAGTGCCACAGTTGGCGCAAGCGTCGGAGTCCTCGATTGCGGTCACCAGGGCGGGGCTCTACTGTGACTGACCTGCCAAAGACTCTAGCTCAATGCCCGCCCGAATGACCCCAGGCCGCCTCAAACTCTGGACCCGATGGTGGCCACCTTTCCTGTTCTCCGGCATCCGGGTGCTGCGCATCGGTGAGGACTGGCGCTCGGCCCGAGTGCAGCTCAAGCTGCGCTGGTACAATCGCAACTACGTGGGCACCCAGTTTGGCGGCGCCCTGTTCGCCATGACCGATCCCTTCTGGATGATTCTGGTCATGGAGAATCTCGGCCCCGACTACGTGGTCTGGGACAAGGCCGCGAGGATCGACTTCATCAGTCCGGGACGCGGCGATGTCTACGCCGAGTTCCGGCTGCGCAGCGAAGATCTGGACGAGCTCAGGCGCGACGCCGCCAGTGGCGAGAAGGTGCTCCGCTGGTTCAGTGTGGACGTGCGCAGCAAGGACGATACGCTGGTCGCACGGGTGCAGAAGCAGCTATACGTGCGGCTCAAGGCTCCGCGCTGAATCCCGAATCATGATCGTCGATGACGATGGCATTGAGGCGCTCGGCCAGCAGCAGCACCAGTTGTCGCTGCAGCTCCCGCGGCGTACAGCTTGCATCCAGCCGCCAGGCGCCGCTTCCGGGCGCCTCGAAGCGCGCGGCGATGGCGCGGACCAGATCGGGGTCACGATCGGGCGCAGGATGGCCTGAATCCTGGAGCACCCGGGCCATGGCGTCCGCTACCGGCAGATCCAGCCAGCACCATTGCAATTCACCACCCGCATCCTCGACAGCATCTTCGAGCTCGCCGCGATCAGCCTTGAGCGCGAAAGTCTTGCCGTCGATGATCAGATTCATGGCCGCTCGTACACCACTGCCCGCGCGCCGCAGCAGCAGGCGATCAGCCTCGCGTCGGGCTGTCGCGCTGGCATCACCCGGGCGCAACTCGGCGCGAATCTGATCGCGATCGAGTATCGACCAGCGAGTGGCTTCGGACAGCAGCCGCGCCAGGCTGGACTTGCCCGCGCCCGGCAGCCCCATCAAAGCCAACACCAGCGGTGCATGACCTGCAGGTGGACACAGCGCTAACATGGACTCATCCCTTGGCGGAAACAGGATCGATCATGACTGACTCCCGATTGCAACGCGCCTACGATAGCGCCCGCCGCTGGTTGCGCGAAGAATTGCCGCGGGCCGAAGAACACGCGGCGGAGAGCCTGCTGCACGTCATGGCCACGATTCGCGAGTATCTGGTGGCCGCCGAAGAGCTCACCCGCGACGAAGCGCAGATGGTGGCCGAAACCCTGCGCTATGACCTCCGCGAAGCGGCACACCATTGGGAGGACCTGAAACTCGAATACGTGGACTGGGCCAAGTTCGACGTCGAGCGCATCGAAGCGGCGGTGCTGGAGAAACTCAAGGCCGCGGCCGATCCCACCTGGGTGGAACTGGCCCGCTTCCAGGGCGGCCGCGAACGACTGAAGGAAGGTCCCGCGCCGGAATAGCCCGCCGCCCTGGCCGCGCAAAGACGAACTTCGCTCCGAACGGACCATTTGTTCAACGCAGAGAACGCTGAGGTGCGCAGAGAACGCAGAGAAAATCGGTTCAGAAGTAGCTCTGCACCGGATCATTTCCGAGGTTGACTTGCCAGGGCGTCTCACCTTCCAAGGCGACGCTGACTTGCTGGCCCTCTGAGGGCAGTGATGCCAGCGCGGAGAACCCACAGGGACACAAATGCGTCATTTCCGCGAAAGCGCGCGCAAGCGGGAATGACGACTGATTCAGCGGATTCTTCCAAAAAGAAGGTCTCTTCTGCCTTTCTCCGCGTTCTCCGCGGCCCTCTGCGTTCTCCGCGTTGACCGCTCTTCCCCCAGGACGCCGAGAGTCAGCGTCGCGCCGGCAGGGCTTCCTTTTCGATCTGCTCCAGCGTGGCATGACGCACATCAGTGCCGCGCACGATGTAGACCAGATGCTCGGCGATGTTGGCGGCGTGATCGGCCACGCGGTCGACGGCGCGGGTGATCGACAGCATGTCGAGCAAACCGGGCACGGAATCCGGCTGCGCCGACATGCGCTTGACCACTTCCTTGCTGACCGCCGAAGTGTCGCGGGCGAAACTGCGATTGCTGCGCAGCACTGCCACGGCGGCCTCCAGATCGCTGCGGACGAAAGCATCCAGCGCATCCCGCAGCAACTTGCGCGCGCGCTCGGCCAGACCTTCGATGTCATTGATCCAGCCACCGTCGCTGGCGCCGCTTTCTTCCACATTGGCACTCAGTCGCGCGATCTTGCGGGCCTTGTCGCCGATGCGTTCCAGCTCCGACACGATCTTGCTCACACCCAGCACCATGCGCAGATCGCTGGCAGCGGGCTGGCGCTTGGCAATGACGTGGGCACAGGCGTCGTCGATACGGATTTCCAGCAGATTGACCGAGGCATCGTTCGCCACCACTTCGTCGGCCAACAGGGATTTGGCTGTGACCAGTGCCTCGATGGCGCGCTTGAACTGTTCATCCACCAACCCGCCCATTTCCACCACGCGGGTGCGCAGGGCGGTCAGATCGGCGTCAAATTGCTTAGACAAATGGTCGCTCATGTTCATTCTTGTTCTCCCTGCGCGACCATGCCTGAGGCCGCGCAGTCAGCATTGTGACAGTTCTCAGCCGAAGCGCCCGGTAATGTAGTCCTCGGTCTGCTTCTTCTGCGGCCGGAAGAACACATCGTCGGTCCAACCGAACTCGATCAGATCACCCAGATACATGTAGGCGGTGAAGTCGGAAACGCGGGCCGCCTGCTGCATGTTGTGGGTCACGATCAGGATGGTGACCTTGTTGCGCAACTCGTGGATCAGCTCCTCGATGCTCGCGGTCGCGATCGGATCCAGCGCGCTGGTGGGCTCGTCGAACAACAGCAGTTCGGGATCGCAGGCCAGTGCCCGGGCGATGCACAGGCGTTGCTGCTGCCCGCCCGACAGGGTGGTGCCCAGATCGTCCAGGCGGTCCTTGACCTCCTTCCACAGCGCCGCATTCTTCAGCGCCTCCTCGACCCGATCCATCAGCACCGTGCGGCGCTTCTCGCCGCGGATGCGCAGGCCATAAGCCACATTCTCGAAGATCGATTTGGGAAAAGGATTGGGCTTCTGGAACACCATCGCCAGGCGCATGCGTACCTCGATCGGATCCACATCCCGCGACAGCAGATTGACATCGTCGGGATGCAATCGGATTTCGCCGTCATAACGCGTGCCCGGATAGAGATCGTGCATGCGGTTGAAACAGCGCAGGAAGGTGCTCTTGCCGCAACCTGAAGGCCCGATCAGCGCAGTCACGCGCTTGTCGTAGATCGGCAGGTTGATGCCGTTGAGCGCCTGTTTCTCGCCGTAGAAGAAGTTCAGATCGCGCGCTTCGGCCTTCCTGGCAAGCGTGGCGAGATCGGGTTTTTTCGGCTCGTCGTTCATGGGTCTCACCAATTGAGGTTACGGCGCAGGCGGTAGCGCAGCCAGATGGCAATGGCGTTCATCGCCAGCGTCATGGCCACCAGTACCAATGCAGCAGCAGAGGCATTGGCCTGGAAAGCTTCTTCCGGGCGCGAGGTCCAGCCAAAGATCTGGATCGGCATGGCCGTGAAGGGTGACCACAGCCAGTCGAAGTTGATGAAGGGAAAACTGCCATCGATCGGCGGCGGCGGCAGAAAGGCAATAAAGCTGACTGCGCCGATGGTCACGATAGGCGCGGTCTCGCCGATGGCGCGTGACAGGCCGATGATCACACCGGTCAGGATGCCGGGCATGGAATACGGCAACACGTGATCCTTGACCATCTGCCAGCGGGTGGCGCCCAGCGCATAGGCCGCCTCACGGATGGCCCCGGGTACGGCGCGGATGGCTTCGCGCGTGGCGACGATGACCACCGGCAGAATCAGCAGTGCCAGGGTCAGACCAGCCGTGAGCACGCTGGCTCCGAGGCCGAAGGTGTGCACGAACAGGCCCAAAGCCAGCAAGCCGTAGACGATGGAAGGCACGCCAGCCAGATTGTTGATGTTGATCTCGATCAGCGCCGTCATCCGGTTGCGCGGCGCGTATTCCTCCAGATAGATGCCAGCGGACACGCCGACCGGCACCGCCACGAAGGCCGTCACCAGCATGACCACGAAGCTGCCCACCCAGGCCGCCAGAATGCCGGCGCGCTCCGGGCGGCGGGAGGCGAATTCGGTAAAGAAACTGCCGTTCAAGCGACTCCAGCCATCGCCGACCATGTCGATGAACAAGGCGACAAAGGTGCAGGCGGCAAAAAGCAGCGCGGCCACGCCCAGCGCCACGAACAGCAGGTCCTTGCGCTTGGCGCGGGCGATGGTGGCTTGCAGATCGGCGGCGACGGCCATCTCAGTACTCCTCCCGATAACGACGGCGCAGCCAATAGCCGAGCAGGTTGAAACACAGGGTCAGCACGAACAGGGTCAGACCGGCGGCAAAAATGGTCTGATACCCGACGCTGCCATGCGGCAGATCGCCCTTGGCCACCTGCACGATGTAGGCGGTGATGGTCGCCGCCTGATCCATGGGGTTGAAAGTCAGGTTCGGCTGCATACCGGCGGCCACAGCGACGATCATGGTTTCACCCACGGCGCGGGAAATGCCGAGAATGTAGGCAGCAGCCAGTCCCGAGAACGCGGCTGGCACCACCACCGTCAAGGCCACCTGCAGGCGCGTGGCGCCCATGGCGTAGGCGCCCTCGCGCAGGGCCATCGGCACGGCACGCATGGCGTCCTCGCTGATCGAACTGATGTAGGGCACGATCATCACGCCCATGACCAGACCTGCGGACAGCAGATTGAAGCCCGGCAGGCCCGGAATGAACTGTTTCAGCAAGGGGGTCACGAAGAACAGGGCGAAATAGCCGAAGACGATGGTCGGGATGCCCGCCAGCAGTTCCAGCACCGGCTTGGCAATCTCGCGGGTCCGAGCGGATGCAAACTCGGACAGGTAGATCGCCAGGATGGTGCCGACCGGAATAGCCACACACAGCGCGATCGCAGAACTGGTCAGCGTGCCCGACAGCAGTACCCAGATACCGAAATGCGGATCGGAGAACAGCGGCGTCCACTGCGAATCGGTGAAGAAGCTGACGATCGACACTTCGCGGAAGAAGGCCAGTGATTCCTTCAGCAGGATGAAGACGATGCCGACGGTGGTCGCCACTGCTACCAGGGCGGCACTGAACAGCAAAGCCTCGATGAAGCGTTCGCGCAAATGACGCGAACGCCGGTAGCGCAGCCTGCCGGCGATCTCCTGACTGGATAAGGCTTGTCCCATGTTTCCCCCGAAGCTCATCAAGCACGACGGGCGCGATCAGCTCGCGCCCGTCGTGGTCCAACGTCTAGTCTACCGATCCAGCATTACAGACTGGCTTCGCGCTCCAGCAACTCCTCGATGGTGATCGACGTTGCCGGCTCGCCGTGGAACACCGTGCCGACCTTGCCTTCGGCCAGATGCTTGCGCACGCCATCATAGGCGGCCTGGGGCAGCGGCACATAGCGCACTTCGCGGGCCAGTGCGGCGACATTGTCGAAATAGAACTCGATGAACTGCTTGATCTCCGGACGCTCCAGAGACTTGGCGCTGACGTAGATGAACATGGGGCGTGCCAGCGGCACATAGGTGCCGGCGATGACCGCTTCCTCGCTCGGCAGCACGCCGGGCGCGCCTTCGGTCGGGGCAATCGCCAGCGCCTTGAGCTTGTCCTGGTTTTCGGCGTAATAGGCATAACCGAAATAACCCAGCGCGTTCACGTCCTGGGCCACACCCTGGACCAGCGTGTTGTCGTCTTCCGACGCCGTGTAGTCGCCACGGCTGGACTTGGCCTTGCCGACGACGGCCTCGGTGAAGTAGTCAAAGGTGCCCGAATCGGAACCGGCGCCATAGAGCTTGAACTCGGCATCCGGCCAACTCGGGTCGATCTGGTTCCAGCGCGAAATCGTGCCCTGCGACTCAGGCGCCCAGATCTTCTTGAGCTGCTCGACCGTGATGGTCGACAGGAACTCGTTCTTGGGGTTGGCGACGACGGTCAGCGCGTCAAAAGCCACCGGCAATTCGTAGTAGGTGATGCCGGCCGCGGCGCAGATTTCCATCTCCGACTTCTGGATAGGACGCGAAGCATTGCCGATGTCGAGTTCGCCACGGCAGAACTTCTTGAAGCCACCGCCGGTGCCGGAAACGCCGACCGTCACTTTCAACTTGCCCTGATTCTGCATCTGGAACTCTTCAGCGATGGCCTCGCTGATCGGATACACCGTGCTCGATCCGTCCAGCTGAATCACCTGGGCCGCAGCCGCCGGCGCCGTGGAGCTGGCCACGCTGTCCGTGGCTGGCGCGGGCGGCTCCTGGGAACCGCAGGCCACCAGCGCAAGGGCGATCATCGACGACAGCAAGGAAACTCGAAGGGTTTTCATCGGCACTACTCGACAAGGGAGGATGGGAACGGAGTCTGTGATGGAAACATTGCAGTGATATGACAGTATCGAAGCATTTGCACCAATGACGGCAAGGAAGCAGCCGGACCGACCCGAAGATGGCGGTTCTGCGACAAGCAGATGATCACATCGTCATCTGTCTGCAACATTTGAGTCACATGATTGTCTCCATTCCGTCAACGAGACTCCTGCCATGTTGCCTCGCCTCATCGCCTGCGCCCTGACCTCAAGCCTTGCCCTGACCGCCCTGCCCGCCCACGCCAGCGACTGGCAATGGTCCACCAACGGCAACACCCATCTGGACTGGAATCGCAACGACGAGGGAGACCGGACCACCAGCAACAGCGGCATTCGACGGAGCCGGATTGCCGTCGGTGTGAAGGCGCCGAATGGCTTCGATGCCAAGGCTGAATATGATGTCCACGGCGATGTCTTTACCGATATGTTCATCCGCTGGCGCCCCAACGCTCACCATGCGCTGCGCGTGGGTCAGTACAAGCAACCGCTGTATCTCGATGAGCAGACCAGCGACCGCTACACCATGTTCATGGAGCAGGGCTTGCCCAGCAGCTTCTCGATAGCACGCCGTCTGGGCGTGGAATACGTCTACGCCACCGGCCCCTGGCGCGCCACAGTCAGCAGCTATGACAGTGACGCCGAAGGCCGCAATGGCGGCACCGGTTTCGGCGCGCGTGTGGTGTGGGCGCCGGTGAACAACGACAGCTCGGTCGTCCACTTCGGCCTCGCGGCCACCACCGAGGCGCCGGACACCAAGAGTGCCCGCTTCAATTCGCGCAGCGAGGCCTCGAACTTCTCGCCGCGGCGTTTTGACACCGGCTCGATTGCCGGCGTCTCGGATATTCGTCGCACCGGCCTGGAAGCGCTGTGGATCCAGGGCTCATGGTCGATCCAGGGCGAATACCTGCGGGCCGATCTGGCCCGCTCGGGGGCACCCGATCTGGGCTTTGATGGCTGGTATGTGGAGACCAGCTGGTTCCCCAGTGGCGACCGCCGCGGCTACAAGGAAGGCGCCGTCGACGGCCCCGATCTGGGCGAGGACGGAATTGCGTTTGAACTGGCGCTGCGGGTCAGCCATCTGGACCTGGACGACGGCCTGGTGCGCGGCGGCAACACCACCAATGTGACTGCCGGCGCAACCTGGTACCTGAACAAGAATGTGCGACTCGTGGCCAACTACGTGCACGTGGATGGCGAGCGCGGCAGCGCGATCGTCGACCCGAACATCCTCGAGACCCGGATTCAGTTGTCTTATTGAGGCGGGGGCACGGGGCACGGGGCACGGGGAAAGGCAAGAGCACTCATGCCCGTGACCTGAGGGTTCTGTCGGTCCAGACTTGTCTGGACGCTTCTCCAGCACAGAGCAAAGAGCGTCCGGACAAGTCCGGACCCACCAGAGCTCGCAGTGGCGAGCTTCTCCAGCCGCTCCGCTTCGAGTGCCTGCTGCAGCCGTCTGCGCATAGACTCGGGAGATTGCCCTGACCCCGAGTCCCATGCGCGTCGTCATCAAGATTGGTACCTCCACCGCCACCGAAGACGGGCGCCTGTCGGCGCCGCGGCTGATCGAATACGCCAAGACGCTGGCGGGCCTGAGTGTCCAGGGCCACCAGATAGCCTGGGTCAGCTCGGGTGCGGTCGCGGCCGGACGCGAGGCTCTGGGCATTGCCCCGGGCGAGCGTCGGGTGGCGGCCAAGCAGATGCTGGCGGCCGTCGGTCAACCGCGGCTGATGGCGCTCTACAGCGAGCTCTTCGGGCATTACCGCCAACGCGTGGCTCAGGTGCTGCTGACCCGTACCGATCTGGAACAACGGCGCAGCTATCTGAATGCGCGCCGCACCTTCGAAGAGCTCTACGCCCATCAGGTGCTGCCCATCGTCAATGAAAACGACACCGTGGCCACCGAGGAGATCCGCGTCGGCGACAATGATCAGCTCTCGGCGCTGGTCGCCAATCTGATCGATGCCCGCCTGCTGATCCTGCTGACTGACCAGCAAGGCCTGTATGACGCCGATCCACGACTGTCGCCGGCCGCGCAACTGGTTCCACTCGTGGATACACCGGAAATCCCCGAAGCGCTGTGGCAGGCGGCAGGCGGCCGTGCCGGCGCCCACGGTACCGGCGGAATGCTGACCAAGCTGCGCGCGGCCGACATTGCCCGGCGCGGCGGCACCGAAGTGGTGATCGCCAGTGGCGCCGATCCCCAGGTGATCGCCCGTCTGATCGACGGCGCTGCCATCGGCACGCGCTTTTCCGCGCTGACACCGCCGCGCGAAGCGCGCAAGCGCTACATCCTCGGCGGACTGCGCACCGGCGTCGGTGTTTCCATCGATGCGGGTGCCGAACAGGCCTTGAGTCAGGGCAAGAGTCTGCTGGGTGTGGGCATCAAACGCGTCGACGGCGATTTCGACCGTGGCGACACGGTCACCATCCACAACGAAAGTGGCCGTGCGCTGGCACGCGGCATCGCCAACTATGGCGCCAGCGAGCTGAAACGCATCGCCGGCAAACGCTCCAGCGAGGTCGAACTGATCCTGGGTTATGACTTCGGCCCGGAGTTCATCCATCGCGACGATCTGGTGATGCTATGAGTGTGATCGAGACCATCCGGGCGCAAGCCGCTGCCGCGCGCGCCGCCGGCCGCGCGCTCAAGCGCAGCAGTTCCGCGCAGCGCAATACCTTCCTGACCGAACTGGCCGGCAATCTGCGCGGGCAGATCGAGGCCATTGTCGCCGCCAACAGCATCGATCTGGATCAGGGCGCAGCCGCGGGTCTGGATGGCGCCATGCTGGATCGGCTGCGGCTGACGCCTGCGCGTATAGCAGGCATGGCCAGTGATCTGGAGCATGTAGCTACCCTCGCCGACCCGCTCGGGCTGCGTTTTGACGCCCACACCCTGCGCAATGGTCTGCGTGCCCACAAGCGCAGGGTGCCGCTGGGCGTGCTCGGCGTGATCTACGAATCACGGCCCAACGTCACCATCGACGTCGCCGCGCTGGCGATCAAGACCGGCAATGCGGCGGTACTGCGTGGCGGCAAGGAGGCGATTGCCAGCAACCGCATCCTGCTGCGCATCGCCAGGGATGCGCTGCAGAGCAGCGGTCTGCCCGTCGAGGCGCTGCAGTTCATCGACTCGGTCGAGCGCGAGGCCAGTCTGGCGCTGTTGCAGCAGGATGATCTCGTCGATCTGATCATTCCCCGCGGCGGTGCCGGTCTGCATGCCTTCTGCCGCCGCGAAAGCCGCATACCGGTGATCACCGGCGGCATCGGCATCTGCCATCTCTATGTGGATCAGGCCGCCGATCTGACGCGGGCGCTGCCGGTCATTCGCAATGCCAAGGTGCAAAGGCCGACGGTCTGCAATGCGCTCGATACCGTGCTGGTGCATCGAAAGATTGCCCCACGCCTTGTACCCGAACTGGTGCAACTGCTGGCGAAAGACCAGGTCGAATTCCGCTGCGACGATGACGCATTTGCCCTGGCGACTCACCTGCCCGGCGCGCGTGTGGTGCGCGCCGGGGCCGAGGACTTCGATACCGAGTGGCTGTCCCTGGTACTGGGGATCGCCATCGTCGATGACGCCGAAACTGCGATGCGCCATATCGAAACCCATTCCAGCGGCCATTCCGACGGCATCCTCACCGATGACGCCGAGCTCGCCGAAGAATTCCTGGCCCGCATCGATTCCGCCGCGGTCTACTGGAACTCCAGCACCCGCTTCACCGACGGCGGCGAGTTGGACCTCGGCGCCGAAGTGGCCGTTTCCACCCAGAAACTGCATGCGCGCGGACCGATGGGCTTGACCGAACTGACCAGCTACAAATGGGTGCTGGAAGGCGATTACAGCTCGCGGGCGTAGCTTGGGCACAGTGGAGGGCGCCGCGCTGCGGCGCCGCTTTGCTTCTCCAGTTACCCATATCGCAAATCGTTGAATTTACTTGACTCGGCAATAGCGCGCTTGATGTAGCCCGAAGTGCGCGCAGCGCTCTCCGGGCGGTGACGCGAAAGAGCCCCGGTGAGCCGCTACGCAGCACACCGGGCTACGCGCACCACGCGGGCTCATGGCCCGAAGGCAGTGTCGGACCGCGGGTGTAGGTTGGGCTAAGCACAGCGTGCCCAACGTCGTGCCCATCTGTTGGGCACGCTGCGCTTAGTTCAACCTACGGTTCATGGCCCGTCGGCAGTTTCTGGCCGATACGCGCGGATCGCAATGACCCACCGCGCCCTTGCGGCTCCAGCCCAACGCCGTCACCCGAGCTGGGGATGTTCAGCCCTGCCCGGCCCGTCGATGGCTGAAGATGAAATAGCGGCGGATGCCGAAGTTCCAGAAGAACACAACGCCGGTCGCCAGAACCTTGGCGATCAGCACATCCACGCCCAGCTGCTTGAAGAACATCCACAGTGCGAACTGGTTCATCGCCAGGCCCATGGCGCTGACCAGGAATACCAGTCCGATCTCGGTCCGCTTGCCGAAGCGCACACCGGAGGTGAACACGAAGACGATCGAGAGCACGTAGTTGACTGCAGTTGCCAGCACGAAACTGATGGCAGACGCGCTGAACCAGTGCCAGCCGAGCAGCTTCACCAGAATGGCGAACACCGTGAAGTCGACGGCCGCGGCAGCGCCACCGACCAGAAAATAGCGGGCGATGATCATCGGAAAAGGTTGTACTTGAGGATGCACCAGATCGCGCGCACGCCATCGCGCCAGCCGATCTTCTTGCCTTCGGCGTAGGTGCGGCCATGATAGGAAATGCCGACCTCGTAGATGCGGCAACCGGTGCGCGCCACCTTGGCAGTGATTTCGGGTTCGAAGCCGAAGCGCTTTTCCTCGATCTTGATGCCCTGGATGATTTCCCGACGGAAGACCTTGTAGCAGGTCTCCATGTCGGTCAGGTTCAAGTTGGTGAACATGTTCGACATCAGCGTCAGAAAGCCGTTGCCCAGGCTGTGCCAGAAATACAGCACGCGGTGTGGGTGTCCGCCCATGAAGCGCGAGCCGAAGACCACATCGGCCTGATCCTGCTGGATCGGCGCCAGCAGGATCGGATACTCATTGGGATCGTATTCCAGATCGGCGTCCTGGATCAGCACCACGTCGCCGGTCGCGGCGGCGATGCCATCGCGCACCGCCGCGCCCTTGCCCTGATTGACCGGGTGGATCACCAGCTTGTGGATGCGCTCACGTAGCGCCCCGGTCAACAACTGCTGGGTACCGTCGGTGGAGGCGTCATCGACGACGATGATTTCCTTGTCCGCATGCGGCGAGTTCTCCACCGCCGTGATCACTTGCTCGATGGTGGCGAGCTCGTTGTAGCAGGGGATCACGACACTCAGACGCATATCAGCTCAACTCCGCCATCAGGGTGCGCGCATGCCGCTCAGAATGCCGCATTTCCCGGCGTGCGCGGATAGGGAATCACGTCACGGATGTTGGCCATGCCGGTGACGTAGGCCACGAGGCGTTCAAATCCCAGACCGAAGCCGGCGTGCGGAACCGTGCCATAGCGACGGAAATCGCGATACCACTGGTAGTCATGTGGCTGCAGTCCGAACTGGATCATGCGCCGGTCGAGCAGATCGATGCGCTCTTCGCGCTGGCTGCCACCAATGATTTCGCCGATACCCGGCGCCAGCACGTCCATCGCCGCGACGGTCTTGCCGTCTTCATTCAGACGCATGTAGAAGGCCTTGATCTGCTCCGGGTAGTTCATGACCACCACCGGTCGGCCCACGTACTCCTCGGTCAGATAGCGCTCATGCTCGGTCTGCAGATCGGCGCCCCAGTGCACCGGGAATTCGAAGGCCTTCCTGGCCTTTTGCAGCGCGAGAACGGCATCGCCGTAGTCGATACGGGCGAACTCGGAGTTGGCCATCTGCTCCAGCCGCGTGATCACGCCTTTCTGGATGCGGTCATCGAAGAACTGCAGATCCTCGGCGCAGCGATCGAGCACGTCCTTGAATACCGATTTCAGCAGGGCCTCGGCCAGATTGGCATCGTCGTTGAGATCGGCGAAGGCAATTTCCGGCTCGATCATCCAGAACTCGGCCAGGTGCCGGGGCGTGTTGGAGTTTTCGGCGCGGAAGGTGGGGCCGAAGGTGTAGACCTTGCTCAACGCCAGGCAGTAACCCTCGACCGCAAGCTGCCCGGACACGGTCAGGAAGGCTTCCTTGCCAAAGAAATCCTCGGAAAAGTCGATCTTGCCGGCCTCGGTGCGCGGCAGATTGGCCAGATCCAGCGTGGACACCCGGAACAGTTGTCCGGCGCCTTCGCAATCACTGGCGGTGATGATCGGCGTATTGACCCAGCAGAAGCCGTGGCTATCGAAGAAACGATGGATGGACTGGGCGATGGCGTGACGCACCCGGGTCACCGCGCCAAAGGTGTTGGTGCGCGGTCGCAGATGGGCAACCTCGCGCAGGAATTCGTAGGAATGCGCCTTGGGCTGGATCGGATAGGTTTCCGGATCATCGACCAGACCCAGCACGCGCACCGAATCGGCCTGGATCTCAAAGGCCTGGCCCTTGCCCTGCGAGGCCACCAGCGTGCCTGTCGCCTCGATCGAGCAGCCGCTGGTCAGCAGCTGGATTTCGCTGGCGTAGTTGTCCAGCGTGGCCGGCGCCACAATCTGCAGATTGGACATGCAGCTGCCATCATTCAGCTGAATGAAGGAGATGCCGGCCTTGGAGTCGCGGCGCGTGCGCACCCAACCCTTGACCGTCACGTTGCTGCCTTCGGCGTGCGCTCCTGCCAACGCGTCCTTCACCGTGCTCCAGGCCATGCTCTTGATTTCCCAATGATCGAACCGCATCTAGCGGCGAGGCCCGGGATGATACAGTGGCCGACAGAGACTGGCGCCCCGAGCATCCGGCGCCCCGCCACAAAGTGAGTATGGAAATGCCGATTACCCTGACACCCGCCGCCGCCGATCGCGTCCGCCACTTCGTGGTCGAACAGGGCGGTGGCATCGGCCTGCGCCTGGGCGTGCGCAAGACCGGCTGCAGTGGCTGGGCCTACACCGTCGACAAGGCCGAGGCCATCGGCGACGACGATCAGGTCTTCGAACAGTTCGGGGTCAAGGTCGTCATCGACACCAAGGCACTGGCCCTGCTCGATGGCACCGAGGTCGATTTCGTGCGACAGGGACTGAACCGCAACTTCGTCTTCCGCAATCCCAACGTCGCCGGCGAATGCGGCTGCGGCGAGAGCTTCTCGGTGGAGCGCGCGGCGATCTGAGCGGCGCAGCTTGAACCAAAGGAAGCCAGGGGCGACGGCTCAGTCGCCCGCGGTCTTCAGCAATCGCTCCAGTTCATCCGAGGCGCGTCGGAACTCAATGCCGGCCTGCCTGGCCATGCCGGTTGCGTCACGCAGGGTACCGGCGCGGGCTCCGTGTTCGATCAACTTGGCCACGTCGGACAAGGCCATGGCGCCGAGGTTGGCACTGGTCGATTTCAACGAGTGCGCCGGGGCGATCATACCCGGCACGTCGCCACGCTCGGCGGCTGCTGACAGAATCTGCAAATTCTTCGGCGTGTCTTCCAGGTACACCCGGACCAGGGACGTGAATTCGCTGCCCATGACATCGATCAGCTCGTTGACGATGCTCTCGTTGATCGACGGCGCCGAGGGCGTGAGTTTGACCGGTTCGGATGTACGCAGCGGCGCCGGCGCTGGCGCCTGGGTCGCTGCCGGTGCCTTCACCGCTGTCGTCACTTCCGCCGCCGGCACCGAGGGCCGGTTCTTTGGCATCCACTTGCGGATGGTCTGTTCCAGCAGGCCGCGATTTAGCGGTTTGGACATGTAGTCGTCCATGCCCGAAGCCAGGCACTTTTCCCGGTCACCAGCCATCGCATTGGCGGTCATCGCAATGATCGGGATCCGCGTCAGCGCACGCTCCTGCTCCAGCGTGCGCCGCGAGCGCGTGGCAGTGTAGCCATCCATGACCGGCATCTGACAATCCATCAGCACCACGTCATAGCTGCCGCGGCCCATCATCTCGAAGGCCTCCTTGCCGTTCTCGGCCACGTCGTAGCTGATACCGATCAGTGACAACAGACGCTGCGCCACCTGACGGTTGACCGGATTGTCCTCGACCAGCAGCGCATGACCGCTGAGCTTGGCCTGCGGCTGAGCATCATGCGCAGCGGGAGTCGGCGCCTCTGCCGCGGCTCCACCACCGAGACGCGCCGCTTCCTCCAGCAGGTTGAAGCGCCGCTCTCCCGGAGCCTCAACCTCCAGCAGCTTGTTCAGCGCCTGCATCAGATCTGATTCGCTGAACTGACGCTTCACCTGCGCCATGCGTGCAGGCTCGATCGTCAACTCAGCCGGTGCTGGCTCTTCACCCTCGAAGAAGACCAGCTTGAGGCGCTCGAGGATGGGCTCACGACCAACGTTTCGGGCCAGTGCCGGTGCGGTATTGCGCATGCTGCCGAGGTCGACCAGGACGACATCGAAAGCCCAGTTCTCGCCCAAGGTGGCGGAAGACTTGAGCTTGCTGATGGCATCGGCGGTGGTGTTGGTGGCGATCTGACTGATGCCCCAGCTCTGGCAATAGCCGGTCAGGCGCTGGGTCAGCTTGGCATCGGTGCTCACAATCAGGGCGCGCGCACCGGAAAGGTCGCGCCGATTGGCGCCGACATCACCAATGGCCTTCAGAAAGGACACACTGAACCAGAACACCGAGCCCTTGCCGAGTTCGCTCTTGAGCCCGATCTTGCCGCCCATCAATTCGATGATGCGCTTGCAGATCACCAGACCCAGACCGGTACCGCCATAGTTGCGGGTGGTCGATGTATCGGCCTGGGAGAAGGGCTGGAACAACTTCTCGGCCTTCTCCGGGGGAATGCCGACGCCGCTATCTCGGACGGCGAACAGGACTTCGGAATGCGTGCGCGTTTCACCACGCTTGCTGATCTGGATCTGGATCGAGCCCTTCTCGGTGAACTTGATGGCATTGCTGACCAGATTGGACAGGACCTGGCGCAGACGCACCGGGTCGCCGCGGCAGGCCAGGCGCACATTGGGATCAAAGCTGACACTGAGCTTCAGCCCCTTGTTCTCGGACGCACGATCCATCAAGCGCGTCACCGAATCGACCACTTCTTTCAGGTTCAGCCCGACCGTTTCCAGTTCGAGCTTGTTGGCCTCGATCTTGGAGTAGTCGAGGATGTCATCGATGATGCGCAGCAGGTGCCGCGCCGAGGTGTAGGCGGTATTCAGGTATTCGCGCTGATCTACCTCGAGCTTGGTATCGCGCAGGATCTCCAGCAAGGGAATGATCCCGTTCAGGGGCGTGCGCATTTCATGGCTCATGGTGGCCAGGAATTCGCCCTTCGCCATGTTCGCCGATTCGGCCGCCTGCTTGGCCGACTCCATTTCCTTTTCCAGATTGCGATGGCGCTCGAGCTCGGTCCGCAACTGGATCAGCTCATTGGCATCGATGACCGGCTTGGATTCGGGCGAACTGTCCTTCTCGCGCTCCCGACGCGAGGCAAAGTATTCGGCAAAACTGGGCTTTTGCGATTCGATCCGGGCTTCCGCCAGCAGAGACATGCGGCGCTCGATCAGCAGATTCAGAATGACCAGCAGCACCGACAGCAGCGCTGCCGTCCACTCGGCCTCGCGTCCCCCCAGCAGCAGGAAAACCATCGGCGCCAACAGCAGAACCAGTACGCCGATCAGGAATCGGAACTCGGAGGCAAACAGCCAGACGCTGGCCGTGGCCAGCCCGGCGATGGTCAGGACCATCGGCATGTTGTAGTCGCCGCGAGGCAGGATGCCGTAGGCAACACCGCCATAACCCCAGCTGAGAGCACTCAGGACCAGCAGGGCCTGTGCCACCAGCAAGGCCCGATCGGCATCGCGTTCGAGCAGACGCCACCACATGAAGAAGGCGGCAATCCCGAGCAGCAGATGCACCACACCCCAGGCAACAAGCTGGGTACCGGGCGCCCACGACAGCGCCGCCAGTACGGTCAGCAGAGCCAGCACGGCGCTGCCGACGCACCAGTACAGCACTGCCTCTACGCCGGTTTGCTGACGCCATCTTGCTGCGTCTGCCTGGCCCCCATCACTCATGCCGCCCCCTCTCGAATATCGTTATCGCTGGACCGTCACAATGCCGATGCGCTGAAGTCAAAGCCCAGTTCGGTACCTGGCTGCTGCACAAAATTACCCTGAATCAGATCCACTCCCATGGTCCACAAGGCGGCCGCGCTCTGCGCTGTTTCCACCTTGGGTGCAATGACATAACGACCACCGTCGTGCGCCGCGCGCACCAGCGTGCGCAATTCGTCCGCATGGGCATTGATGTTGCTGCCGCGGGTGTACTTGTCCGCCAGTTTCAGATAGTCGGTTGCAATCACACCCAGCAGTTGCAGGGCGGTCAAACCACCATCGTACTCGTCAATGACGATGCGCACGCCAAGTTCGCGCACCTCGTTGAAGAAGGTCAGCGCCTCGCTCATGCTGGACAACACATCGCTGAGCTTGAGTTCAAGCGCGATCGACTCCGGAGCGATGCGCCGGGTATCGAGCAGTTGCCGCAGCCAGGGCACGCGTTCCTGATCGAGCGTGCTCTCCACCGACTGGTTGACAAACAGACGCACCGGACGACCCTGACGCTTGCGCTCTTCGATCACCCGCAGGCACTTGGCCACACACCAGCGATCCACTGCCGGCAGCAAGCCCGCGCCGCGCGCGGCAGCAATCACCTCAGGCGCGCCGATGATCTCGCCGGCACTGCCGCGCAGTCGCAACAGCACCTCGTACTGCTCCTCACCGGTGGAATGCAGGGAGACAATCGGCTGGAACAACAGCTGGAAACCATCGGTTTCCAGCGCCCGGGAAACGGCCTCAACCAGGCCACTACCGGCGGTGATGGGTTCGGGCTTGTAGACCAGCACCGCACCCTGGTCCTTGCCCTGTCGAGCCCGGGAGCAGGCTCGTTCAGCCGCATTGAGCATTTCGGCAGCATCGGCGATCTGCGCCGAGAACGGCGCAATGCCGATCCGGGCCGACACGCTGACGCGCAGCTGTTCCGCCTCGACTTCCTCATCGGCAATCTTTTGCGAGAGCTCATGCGCCAGCGCTTCCAGTTCTGTCGCATCGCGCACCGGACTCAGCAGCAGGAAGCTGGAATCACCGTAGCGGGCGGCAAACTCGTCGGGGCGCGCGAAGCTGGCAATGTTGGCACCCAGTTCGCGCATGACCGGCTCGTAGGCGGCCAAGCCGTGCTGCTCGCGGATGCTCTGGGCGCCTTCGATCTCGATGAAGAGCACGCCACCTTGCTGACCGCGATCCTCGGCTCCCAGAAGGTCATTGAGGCGGTCGATGACGAAAGTACGATGGAACAGCCCAGTACTTGAATCCTTGGGGTCGAGCACACGCTTGCGCGCCAGCTGACGGGCGCGCCGGGCGCGGTTGTTGACCGCCGAAATCAGGAATTTCGGCCGAATCGGCTTGGCCAGGAAATCGTCACCACCGGCCGACAGCGCCTCGAAGTGTTTTTCCGAATCCTGCTCTCCGGACAGGAACACGATCGGCGTGTTGATGAACTGATCACGCTCGCGAATGATCGAAGTCAGTTCCATGCCGGAGATATTCGGCATGTACAGATCCATCAGGATCAGGTCCGGGCGGAACTGCTCGAGCTTCTCCAGCGTATCCAGCGCATCGGTCACGGCCAGCGTTTCCATGCCGGCCTTGCGCAGCACCGATTCCGCAAACATCGCCTGGGAACGATCATCCTCCACGATCATCACCCGGAAGGGATCTCCGGCCTCGGTTTCAATCAGTTCCCGCACCCGTATCGAGGCCTCATGCGCGGGTAGCGGCAGGGGCAGGAAGGAATCGACGCCCGCACGCATGGCCTTGAGGCGAGCGCCGAGATCGTTGTGCTCGGCGAAGGCCACCAACGGCAGCTTCCCGGGAACTCGCTGACGCACCCGTTTGACAAATTCACCCAGATGCTCGATCTGATCAAAGAAGGCCGCATCGATCAGGATCAGGTCCGGAGCCAGCGAGCCCAGCATCTCTTTCAGCTCTTCCGGGCTTTCCAGACGCTCGACGGCGTAACCCAGCTGACCCAGCCCCTGGGTCAGCTCACGGGCAAACGGGGCGATGTCCGCCAGATAGAAGATGCGCCCCGTACGCGCCCGCGGCGCCGGCTTCTCGGCGCTGTCCTCGGGTGCGGGCGCAACTGGCTCAGGCTCGGCTCTGGACTGCTCCAGACGCGTGCGCTCGGCCGCATCCGCCACGTCCAGTGCGAACACCGAACCGGCATTGACCAGTCGTGGCGCCTCCTCGACGATTGGCGGCAGTCCCTGCGGCTCGGGATCGCCATGTGACCAGGGCTGCGCCACGGTCGCGGCCGGAGCTGCGAGCGGAGCGCCATGACTTTCGCTGGTCAACATGGCCACATCGCGATGACTGAATCGCCGCCAGTATTCCTCCGGCGGGCTCAACCCCACCGGCACATGGACCTGCCCGGGACGCTCAGGCATGGGCACCACGAAGTCACGAACGGTCTTGACTTTGGGTACTTCCGGCTCCGCCGTCACCGCCAGCGCCTCAAGCCGGGCGTCGATGGCGGCCTTGAGATCATCGCCCGGCATGCGCAGTTCGCGGATCAACGGTTCCAGCAACTGCTCGATCTGGAACAGCGCTTCGCTGGCATCCACCAATCCGTAACGGCCGGCCGCGCCAGCAAGCCCCTGAAGATCCTGATAGAGCAAGGTGACAGTGTTGACGTCCCAAACACCGCGACAAACGCGATGCCCGCGCTTGCGCACTGCCTCAAGGCGACGCGGCAGATGCTTCAGAAATGCCTGACGAAGCTCGGCGTTTTGCTGTGACTCATCCTTGGGTAGCACGGCAGGCTCTGAGCACGAGATGGTTCGACTATACCAGCGGGCTCTGTCGGCAAAAGCCCGATCGGGACGATCCGTCGAAATGTTTGCGAGTTGTGCATGAACAGCTCTGGCGCAAAACTTGTGCGCGGCGGGAATCGGCGTCTATAAGCCCTAGCGCCGCCCGCAAATTGCTTCTGTGCCGGGCTGTCGCCACCCGTTTTCTGCAGCGGGCGCGGTTAGCGGCTGCCCGCACCGCCTGATTGCAGCCACCTTGATGCTTGCCCTGTAACCGGTCCGATGAGCTCCAGACGCACTCTGCTGTACGAAGACGACCTGCGCCGCAACCGCCGCCGGCGCTGGCTGATCGCCCTGCTTTGGATCAGCAGTCTGGTGGTGCTGTATCTGCTGATGCGCTACGTCATGATGCCGGACTTCGGGCAAGTCGCCAGCGAACTGGCGCACACGCGCCGGGCGCTGCTGGAGTCCAGGGCCGAAATCGAACAGTTGCAACAACAACTGGCCCAGCATCAGCGTGGCGAACAGGTGGCCGAGAATGCCAACAAGGAGCTGCAGCAGGCTCTGGCCGGTCGCCAGGAAGAGATTGCCTCGCTGCGCAACGACCTCAGCTTCTTCCAGCGCCTGATGGAAGGGGGCGCCCAGCAGGCCGGACTGGCGGTGCACAGTCTGAGCCTGCGGGCCACCGACGACCCGCGCTCATTTCAGTTCGCGCTGACATTGAGTCAGAATCTGAAGCGTAACCGCCAGGCCTCGGGCCGAGTCGAGCTCTTCGTCAGTGGCGCCAATGGAGAGCAGAGCAAACGCCTGGGTCTGGATGCGCTGGGTGGTACCGGGCCCGGACTGGAATTTTCCTTCAAGTACTTCCAGCAGCTGACCGGATTGATCATGCTGCCCGAAGGCTTCAAGCCGGGCTCGGTCAGCCTCAAGGTCATCCCTGAAGGTGGCAGCCCGGTGGAGCGAGAATTCATGTGGAAGGACGTGATCCAACAAGGGAGTTGACGATGTTCGGCGACAAGAAGAGCAGCAGCAAATCCATCCCCGCGGGCGCCATCGAATGCCTGGTGGGCGAACGCATGAACATCGTCGGCGATGTCAGATTCGCCGGCAGCTTCATCGTCGAAGGCCGCATCAAGGGCACGGTGATTGCCGAAGAATCCGGCGATGCGGTGTTGAAACTTTACGAACGTGGCCAGATCGAGGGTCAGGTGCAGGTGCCGCAGGCAGAAATTCACGGCGAGATGCTGGGCGACGTGGTATCCGAGAAGCTGATTCTGGGCGCCACCGCCCGCGTACGCGGCAATCTCTACTACCGTGTGCTGGAAATGGCGGCCGGCGCCCAGGTCAATGGACAGATGGTCCACCAGGAGGAGCCGCGCAAGCAGCTCTCCGGGCCTGAGCCCGAAGCGTCTTGAAAAAGGCGCCCGGCGGCCGCATCTCCTGAGCTTTGAGGGTAATCATCATGACTGAAGCCATTGCCGAGGAAAGCATGGTCTTTACCAGCGCAGCCGCCCACAAGGTGCGCGAGCTGATGCTGGAGGAAGGCAATCCGGCCCTGAAGTTGCGGGTCTACATCCAGGGCGGCGGCTGCTCTGGCTTCCAGTATGGATTCAGCTTCGACGAACAGGCGGCCGAAGACGATCTCGCCATCGAAACCGATGGCGTGACCCTGGTGGTCGATCCGATCAGCCTGCAGTACCTGGCAGGTGCCGAAGTCGATTACTCGGAGAGCCTGCAGGGCGCGCAGTTCGTCATTCGCAATCCGAATGCCAAGACCACCTGCGGCTGCGGCTCTTCGTTTGCGGTCTGAGGCCGCACGCCCGCCTCGAACTGGTCGGCGCGCCGCCATGGCCACGGGCCAGAGGCAGATCTGATGGGTTCCGAGCAACGCAGCGCACGCAATTTCTTTGCCGGTCTGCCACTGGACCGCTCGGCCAGCTGGCGCCGGCATGCGGGCCGCGGGGAGATTGACGTCGACCCTGGCCATGCCCTGTGTTTCTTCATCAGCGAACGTGGCGAGATCCTGCTGGCGCAGGGTCAGGGCCTGGTCACTGCTGCCAGCGCTGATGAGTTGGCGGTGGATGTCGAACGGCGCCTGGCGCTGGGCACAGCCGAGGGCCGGGTGATCCTGGCGCTGGTCGTGGATGACAGCGGGCGCGACCAGTGCATCACCGAGCAGCGTCATTGGGTGGATCTGCGCCTGGCCGCGCAGTCGTTGCCGGTGGCCGAGGCCGGCTATGCCGCCTACGCGCGGGCACTGGTGCATTGGCATCAGCGGCATCGCTATTGCGGTCGCTGCGGAGCACCGACGCGGATCGAGGATGGCGGGCACCGGCGTCGCTGCACCCAGGATGCCTGCGCGATGGAACAGTTTCCGCGCCTGGATCCGGCCATCATCGTGCTGGTCGAGCACCAGGGCCGGGTTCTGCTCGGACGCCAGCCCAGCTGGCCACCGCGCCGCTATTCAGTGCTGGCCGGCTTCGTCGAGCCCGGAGAAAGCCTGGAAGACGCCTTGCGCCGAGAGGTACTGGAGGAATCCGGCGTGCAGGTGGTGGAATGCGACTATCACTCCTCCCAGCCCTGGCCCTTTCCAGCCAGTCTGATGCTGGGATTCACCGCCCGCGCCGAGGCCGATGCCCTGAGCTACGGCGATGAACTGGAACATGCGGCCTGGTTTTCGGCCGACGAGTTGCGCGCTGCCGTGCAGGCCGGCGAGGTCCGCCTGCCGCCACCCTTGTCTTTGTCGGCACGTCTGCTGGAAGACTGGTACCGCCAGCGTTGCGGGCGCGACAGCGCCGAGATCCTGCCGCCCGGCGATCGCTGGGGCTGAGGCACGGGACACGGACAAGGCAGCAGTAGGAGCGCCCTAGCGGCGCGACCGCAGCGGTATACGTGCGGCGGGCCGGTCGCGACGCGAGGTCGCTCCTACGGTTGTAGGCCGGGCGCCTCGCGTCGGCAAGTCCGGGTTCAAGCCGGACAGCAGCTACGCGAGGCGCCCGGCGCTGTGGCCGCGGCTAGCTCATGTGGAGGGCGCCGCTCCTACCGAAGATCAACAGCGGCCGCGCAGGCGCGCGGCCCTCCACAAACTCGCTTTGTTATCGTTATCGGCCGGCGGCTTGCGAGCTCTTATAGGTCCAGACTTGTCTGCACGCCCGTCTCCGGACCGGGCGAAAAGCTTGTTCGCCTGTAGGAGCGCCCTTGCGGCGCGACCGCAGCGGTGTAAGTGCGGCGGGCCGGTCGCGACGCGAGGTCGCTCCTACAGGCAGCTGGCCATGCCGGAACTTCGGGCTGGCCAGCAATGACAGACACGGCAGGACCCTCCAATGATCTGATCGCTGTTCTTCGCGTCCTTTCTGCTTTTCCCTTGCGCACTTTGCGTCCGGCTGCTGGCCACGACCTGCCCGAGCACAGGATGGTCGCGTCGCCGGTCGCGCTCAGGCAGATTCCCTGATCAAATAGCAGCCTGGATGCAATCCGTGGTTTCTGGAGATCTGGCTCATGACTCTGGCCTTGCTGGCCCTGCTGATGGTTCTGGCCGCGGGTGCGCTGGCGCCCGAGATGAACCAGTTGCGGCACTTCCTGTGGTTGCGCGGCTATCTGGACTGGCTGGCCGAGCGCCTGGCCAATCTGGGTCTGTGGAACAGCGAGTTCGGCCTGGCGCTGATCCTGCTGCCCTTGCTGGCTGCGACGGCATTGGTGTCGGCCGCGCTGGGCGACCATCTGCATGGGTTGCTGCATTTCGGTTTCGCACTGGTGATGCTGTTCTGGTGCTGGGGTCCGCGCGACCTGGACGCTGACGCGCGCCGCGCCGCCACGGCCGAGAATGCCGATCAGCGCCAACAGGCGCTGATCGCGCTGGGGGGCAACGCCGGAGATACGCCGGTGCGCAGCGGCCAGCTGGTGGATGCCGTGTTCAGCTCCGGCCTCAGCCGCTGGTTCGCCCCGGCCTTCTGGTTCATTGCCTTCGGACCGACTGGCGTGCTGGGCTATAGGCTGACCCAGTTGCTGGCGCAATCGCCTGATCTGCAGGCCAGACTGCCGGCGCCGCAGGTTCAGGCCGCGGCTCATCTGCATGCCGCGCTGGCCTGGCTGCCGGCGCAACTGATGACGCTGGCGCTGGCCCTGGCATCGGATTTTGATGCCGTGGGCAAGGCCTGGCGCGAACACCACGACGCCCACGGTCAGGGCTTTCTGCACGCTGACCTCGGTTTTCTGTCGACCACCGCCCGCGCCTGCGTCGATCTGGACGATGAGGAATTCGTCTCGGCGGATGGCGCCCCGATTCGCGATGAGGCGGTCGAGGAAGCCCGGCGCCTGCTCTGGCGGGTGTTGACGGTCTGGATGGTGCTGCTCTCCATCGTGGTTCTGGCCGGATGGGCCAGCTGAACTGAATCGAGCAGCCCGAGCGCCGGTCTCCGGAGCGTCGCAGGGCCGGTGTTATTCTCGTCGGTCTCTCGTCACCATGGGTGCTCAGCATGTCGATCTCTGACCAGCTCAAGCAAAGTGCGCTCGAGTACCACCGCCAGCATCCTCCGGGCAAGATCAAGGTCACCCCGACCAAGGCCCTGACCACCCAGCGCGATCTGTCCCTGGCGTACTCGCCGGGCGTGGCCGCGGCCTGTGAGGTGATCGTCGATGATCCCAACGAGGCCTCCACCGTCACTGCCCGCGGCAATCTCGTCGCCGTGATCACCAACGGCACGGCAGTGCTCGGTCTCGGCGCCATCGGACCGCTGGCTGCCAAGCCGGTGATGGAAGGCAAGGGTGTGCTGTTCCAGAAGTTTGCCGGTATCGATGTCTTCGACATCGAAATCGACGAGCGCGATCCGGACAAGCTGGTCGACATCATTGCCAGCCTGGAGCCGACCTTTGGCGGCATCAACCTCGAAGACATCAAGGCGCCGGAGTGCTTCATCGTCGAGCGCAAGCTGCGCGAACGCATGAAGATTCCGGTGTTTCACGACGACCAGCATGGCACCGCGATCATCGTCGGCGCCGCGGTGGTCAACGCCCTGCATGTGGTCGGCAAGGCCATCGAAAACGTCAGACTGGCGGTATCCGGCGCCGGCGCCGCCGGCATTGCCTGCCTCGACATGCTGGTGCAGCTGGGCATGAAGCCGGAGAACATCCTGGTGACCGATCGCAGCGGTGTGGTCTACAAGGGCCGCGCCGAGGACATGGATGCCGACAAGGCCCGCTATGCCCGCGACACCGAGTTGCGCACGCTGGCCGAGATCGTCAATGGCGCCGATGTGTTCCTGGGGCTGTCGGCCGGCGGTGTGCTCAAGCAGGACATGGTCAAGACCATGGCCGCCAATCCGATCATCCTGGCCCTGGCCAATCCCAATCCCGAGATCCTGCCCGAAGATGCGCTGGCGGTGCGCCCGGACGCGATCATGGCCACCGGGCGCTCCGATTATCCCAACCAGGTCAACAACGCCCTGTGTTTCCCCTACATCTTCCGCGGTGCGCTGGATGTGGGCGCCACCACCATCACCGAGCCGATGAAGCTGGCCTGCGTGCACGCCATTGCCAAACTGGCGCGCGAGGGCGCTTCGGATGTTGCCGCGGCCGCCTACGGTGGCGAGATGCGCAGTTTCGGCCGCGATTGCCTGATTCCGCAGCCCTTTGACCCGCGTCTGCTGGTGCGCCTGGCACCCGCCGTAGCCCAGGCAGCGATGGATTCGGGTGTTGCCGTGCGCCCGATCGAGGATATGACGCTGTACCGGCAGCAACTGAACCAGTTCATCTTCCGCACCGGACTGATGATGAAGCCGGTGTTCGATGCTGCCCGGCGCGAGCCCAAGCGCATTGCCTTCGCCGAGGGCGAAGAGGAAGTCATGCTGCGCGCCGTGCAGGCCATCGTCGACGAGGGCTTCGCCAGACCGACACTGATCGGCCGCCCGGCGGTGATCGAACAGCGCATCGAAAGGCTGGGCTTGTGGATCAAGCCCGGCGAGCATTTCGACATCACCAACATCGATTCCGATCCGCGCTTCCCGGAATACTGGCAGCACTACCATCGTCTGATGGAGCGCCGCGGGGTATCCCCGGCCGCGGCCAAGGCGGTGGTGCGCTCGCGCAGCACGGTGATTGCGGCACTGATGGTCGAACGCGGCGAAGTCGACGCCATGATTGGCGGCGTGATCGGACGTTTCCAGCGCAAGCTCGAATACTGTCAGGACATTGTCGGTCTGGAAGGCGACATCGAAGCCCCGGCGGCGATGAGTGCGATCGCCTGCGATCGCGGCACCTTCTTCTTCCTCGACACCTACGTCAACCTCGATCCCAGCGCCCACGAACTGGCCACGGCGACGATCATGGCAGTCGAACGGCTCAAGATCTTCGGCATCACCGCCAAGGTGGCGCTGCTGTCGCACTCGAATTTCGGCAGTGAGGACAGCGCCAGCAGCCGCAAGATGCGTCAGGTGCTGGATCTGCTGCGCGAGCGTGCGCCCGATCTGGAGGTCGAAGGCGAGATGCATGCCGACGCCGCCCTGGACTCGGCCATCCGCGAACGGATCTTCCCGAACTCGCGCCTGACCGGCCAGGCCAATATGTTCGTGTTTCCGACTCTGGATGCCGCCAACATCACCTTCAACATGGTGCGGGTACTGACTGGCGGCGTGTCGCTGGGACCGATCGTCATGGGACTGAAGAAACCCTGCTACGTGCTGACCAATTCGGCGACGGTGCGGCGCGTGGTCAACATGACCGCGCTGGCGGTGGTCGAGGCTCAGGTGCGGGCCAGGCAGCTCACGGAAGGCTGACGCCCTGCGCTGCACCATTCGGCCGTTGATCCACTCCATGGCGGGATAGACAGCATTGGATTCACTGACCCAGATCGTGCTCGGCGGCACCCTGGCCGCAGCGCTGGTGCCACCGGGCCAGCGCCGCCGGGCGCTGGTTTATGGCGCGGCGCTGGGCACCCTGCCGGATCTGGACGTGCTGGTCGGTTACGGCAATGCCGTGGCCGACTTCACCTATCACCGCAGCTACAGCCACTCGCTGATCGTGCTGAGCGCGCTGGCGCCCTTGCTGTGGTGGCTGGCCCGGCGCCTTGACCCGCATCTCGCCCAGGCACCGGGCCGCTGGCTGCTGGCCTTCTGGCTGGCGCTGGTCACCCACCCCTTGCTGGATGCCATGACCATCTATGGCACCCAGCTGCTGTGGCCGCTCGACAGCACACCGTTCGGCGTCGGCAGCATCTTCATCATCGATCCGCTGTACACCCTGCCGCTGCTGATTGCGATGGTCTGGGTGGCGCGACGACCCTTGAGCGTCGGTGCGGGACGCTCGCTGCCGGTGGCGCTGGCGCTATCCAGTGCGTACCTCGGATGGAGCGCCCTCGCCCAGACCCATATCGCGGCGCACGCGCGCGCCGATCTCGGCGCAGGACTCGGCCCCGAAGCCCAGCTGCTCGCCCTGCCCAGCGCCTTCAATACCGTGCTCTGGCGCATTCTGGTGCGGGAACCGGGCGGTTATCGCGAGGCCTACTACTCACTGCTGGCCGACCACAGCCCCGGGCCCTGGCGACACTTTTCCAGCGACGACCATCTGGCGCCTGCCCTGGCCGGCCAATGGGCTTTCGAGCGCCTGCGCTGGTTCACCCACGGCTACTACGCCGTGCGCGAACTCGACGACCAGATCCGGGTCACCGATCTGCGCATGGGTTCGGAGCCGGCCTACGTCTTCAGTTTCGCCATCGCCCGCCGCGAAGGCCCCATCTGGACACCGATCGTCAGCGAGGCCGCGCCACCGCTGCGGCCGGTGGGTCGCGCGCTCGGCTGGCTGGTCAGTCGCATGGTCACGCCGGGGCAGGCGATGGAGCCGCCGGATGTGGTTCTCGGCGAAGACGCAGATCCGGACGCGCGCGCCCGCTGAGCGGGACAGCAATGCCCGGCCAGGACAGCGGAAGACCCCGTCCTAAGAACGCTCCGAAGTACGAGGCTTTTGTAGTGCCGAGCTTGCTCGGCAGGGACTGCTGCTTTTCGGCTCCGACGCGAGAGCACAAGCCCGGCAGAAGCAGCGGAGCAAGCTCCGCTCTACCAAAGCATCGGTGTACGAGGCTCTTGTAGTGCCGAGCTTGCTCTGCAAGGTCTGCAGCTTTTCGCCACCGACGCAAGAGCCCAGCAGAAGCAGCGGAGCAAGCTCCGCTCTACCAAAGCATCGGTGTACGAGGCTCTTGTAGTGCCGAGCTTGCTCGGCAGGGTCTGCAGCTTTTCGCCACCGACGCGAGAGCACAAGCCCGGCAGAAGCAGCGGATCAAGCTCCGCTCTACCAATCGAGCGGTGT
>JBFWOF010000027.1:0-82957 GCA_050250665.1 Lysobacterales bacterium
CAAGATCCTGCGCGATCACAGTAGTTACAGAGCATTCTGAATGTCCGAAAGCTCCTCTTCGCGCCCTTTCAGCTTGTCCTTCGCGACCTTCGCGTCCAGCTTCTGGTCCAGATCCGCCTCACCGCAGGATTGTCGGCCGCCGGTCGCGCCGCAAGGGCGCTCCTACCGGTGAACAACCTGGTCGCGATCATTTCACCGGCAAGCGTGTCGCTACTCTGGAGGGCGCCGCGCTGCGGCGCCGCGTCGTGCGTGGCAAAAGCGGCCGCGCAGGCGCGCGTCCCTCCTCAAAGCCGCTCCGGCCGACTTCTGTGGGTGGCGGGAGACCAAGATCCTGCGCGATCACAGTAGTTACGGAGCATTCTGAATGTCCGAAAGCTCCTCTTCGCGGCCTTTCTGCTTTTCCTTCGCGTCCTTCGCGTCCGGCTTCTGGTCCAGATCCGCCTCACCGCAGGATTGTCGGCCGCCGGTCGCGCCGCAAGGGCGCTCCTACAGGTGAACAAACCAGTCGCAATCATTTCACCAGCGATCGCGCCGCTGCCCTGGAGGGCGCCGCGCTGCGGCGCCGCTTTGTGCGGGGCAACAGCGGCCGCGCAGGCGCGCGTCCCTCCTCAAAGCCGCTCCGGCCGACTTCTGTGGGTGGCGGGAGACCAAGATACTGCGCAATCACAGTAGTTACTGAGCATTCTGAATGTCCGAAAGCTCCTCTTCGCGCCCTTTCTGCTTTTCCTTCGCGTCCTTCGCGTCCGGCTTCTGGTCCAGCTCCGCCTCAGCGCAGGATTGTCGGCCGCCGGTGGCGCCGCGAGGGCGCTCCTACAGGTGAACGAGCCAGTCGCGATCATTTCACCAGCGATCGCGTTGCTGCCCTGGAGGGCGCCGCTCTTGTGCGGTGCAAAAGCGGCCGCGCAGGCGCGCGTCCCGCTGCAATGTCCATGCACCTACGCTGCTAGCATTCGACTTCCATCACTACACAGAGCCTGGGCCGGATGCGACTGCAAACCAAATTGCCGAGGGTGGGGACCACCATCTTCACCGTGATGTCGCAGCTGGCGGCGCAGCATCAGGCGGTCAATCTGGGTCAGGGTTTTCCCGATTTTGAAGGCCCTGCGGCGCTGCATGAGGCCCTGGCCCGGCATGCGCGCGAGGGCAAGAACCAGTACGCGCCGATGACCGGGATTGCGCCGCTGCGGCAAGCCATCGCCGCCAAGACCGAGGCGCTGTACGGACGTCGAGTGGATGCCGACAGCGAGATTACCGTGACCAGCGGGGCATCGGAGGCGCTGTTCGCCGCCATCCATGCGGTCGTGCGTCCGGGCGAAGAGGTGATCATTCTCGACCCTTGCTATGACTGCTACGACCCGGCCATCGAACTGGCCGGCGCGCGCGCCGTGCATGTGCCACTGAAGGCGCCGAGCTTCTGCGTCGACTGGCAGCGGGTCAAGGACGCCATCACGCCGCACACCCGGGCGATCATCATCAATTCGCCGCACAACCCGACCGGCGCCACGCTGACCCGCGCCGATCTCTGTGAACTGGCCGATCTGCTGCGCGACAGCGAAATTCTGGTGATCTCCGACGAGGTCTACGAGCACATCATTTTCGATGGTCGCAGGCATGAGAGCGTGCTCGGCCATGCTGAGCTCGCCGAGCGCAGTTTCGTGGTTTCGAGTTTCGGCAAGACCTATCACATCACCGGCTGGAAGGTCGGCTATTGCATAGCGCCGCCGACGCTGTCGGTCGAGTTCCGCAAGGTGCGTCAGTACCTGAGCTTCTGCACCTTCCATCCGGCGCAATGGGCGCTGGCTGAGTACCTGACAGCCGATCCGCAGCACTATCTGGATTTGCCCGCCTTCTACCAGGCCAAGCGCGATCATTTTGCCCGCGCGCTGGCGCCGTCGCGGTTCAAGCTGCTGCCGGTTGAAGGTGCCTATTTTCAGTTGGCCGACTATTCGGCCATCAGCGACGAGGACGACCAGAGCTTCAGCCGCAGGCTGATCGAGCAGCACGGCATCGCCGCCATTCCGATGTCTGCCTTCTACGAATCGCCGCCGGATCAGCGGCTGGTGCGCTTCTGCTTCGCCAAGACCACCGCCACCCTGGATGCCGCAGCGGAGTTGCTATGCGCGATCTGAGCATCGCCCTGATACAGGCATCCACGGTCTGGCACGATGCCCGCGCCAACCGTGAGCTATATGGGACCCAGGTGCTGGGCTTTGCGGGTCGCGCCGATCTGATTGTCCTGCCGGAGACCTTCCTGTCTGGCTTCTCCAATGATGCGATTGCTCAGGCTGAAGCCATGGATGGCGCCAGTGTCCGCTGGATGCGGGATCTCGCACGTGAAGTGGGTGCGGTGATCACCGGCAGTCTGGTCATCCGCGAGGACGAACGTGTCTACAACCGACTGATCTGGGCGCGCCCTGATGGCAGCATCAGTCATTACGACAAGCGTCATCTGTTCCGCATGGCTGCCGAGCATGAGCGCTACGCCGGCGGCAGGGAACGCCTGATCGTGGAGCTGGCCGGATGGCGCATCTGTCCGCTGGTCTGCTACGACCTGCGTTTTCCGGTCTACATCCGCAATCGTTTCGATCCGGCCAGCCAGCGTCTGGACTACGATCTGGCACTGTTCGTGGCCAACTGGCCGAGCCCGCGCCGACATGCATGGCGCACCCTGTTGCGGGCGCGGGCCATCGAAAATCTGGCCTACTGCGTCGGCGTCAACCGGGTGGGTACCGACGGCAACCAGATTCACTATGCCGGCGACAGCGTGGCCCTGGATTTTCTAGGAGAACCACTGGTCGAGCTGGGCAGCGAGCCTGGCGTGGTGACCACCGTGCTCTCGGCCGACAAGCTGCAAGCTCATCGCGAACGCTTTCCGGCATGGCTGGATGCAGATCAGTTCACGCTGGATCTGCTTCGATAGCTCATATCGTAAGTCATTGAGTTTGCATGCCCCGGCAATAGCCGGCTTTTGTAGCCCGAAGTGCGCGCAGCGCTCTCCGGGCGGTGATGCGGAAGAGCCCCGGTGAGCCGCTGCGCGGCACCCTCGGCCTACGGGCTATTGATGCTTCATTGCGAGGAGCGCGCCTTCGGCCGCGAGCGCAGCGTGGCGGGACGAAGCAATCCAGGGTATCGCCGCACGCCGCTGGATTGCTTCCCCCGGATCAAGTCCGGGGTCGCAATGACGCCGGGGGACATGGCCCGTGGGCAGTGTCGGACCGACACCGGTGGCTCTCCATGAACCCATATCGTAACGTGTTGATTTCTGGGCGATGGTGTAGGTTGGTCTAAGCGCAGCGTGCCCAACACCAGCGTCCATTGTTGGGCACGCTGCGCTTTGCCCAACCTACAGTTCATGGCGCTTGGGCAGCTTTGGGCCGAAACAGGTGACTCGCAATGACGCATGCTCATGTTCCTGACCGGAATCCCGATTTGCCGCACTCTCAACCAGCAACCGACAACCAACAACCAACAACCAACAACCAACTCTTCCCCCGTCAGGGTCGCAACTTGAACGGTGGATTCTCGTTCAATCGGCCGTCTGTTTCGATCACGGCAAAGTTCTTGCGATCGCCGTCAAGGACGATCGGCACGGCTTCCTGGAACATCGGTTTGCGGACGTATTTCAGTTCCCAGCCGAAATGTTCGAGGCTGCGCAGGGTTTCGATCTGCGAGGGGTTGAGCAGGCGCTCAAGCACCCGGCTGGGCGGCGGCGGCTGCCCCTGTCGGCGTTCGCGTTCCGGCACACGACCTCCCGGCAACAGCCTCTGTGGACGTTGCCGACATGGTCCGACAGCACAGATCGAATTTCAAGGCTTTGTGAATTCGGGGCGGCTAGCCGCCCAATGCCTCCAGCGCGCGCTGCCGGCGTGCGGCCAGTCGCTTGCGGTCCTCCGAGCTGATCGGCCCGGTTGACCACCAGCGCATGTCCAGGGCGGCGCGTTCGGTCCTGGGGTCGGTGGACTGGCCGCTGCTCATGCGCGCAGACAGCTTCTCCACCTGCAGGTTCATGCGCGCGGCCTGCTGCTCGGTCGGCGAATCCACGCCCGCCAGAAACTCGTATTCCAGCAGCAGTTTCTCGGCTTCGGCCAGCTGCTGCGAGGTCAGCTGCTGGCGGTTCTCATCGCTGGCCTGCTCCAGCCGCGCCAGTCGCAGGCCCAGGCTGCTGACGAGAGTGCTGTCCAGTCCCGACAGCGCACTCTGGACTTCGGCCAGGGCTGCCGCTGCATCCGTACCCTGCAGCCAGTCGGCTTCGATCACATCCAGCTTCTGGGCCAGTTCCACGGCATGCTGCTCGCGCGCTGCCAGTTCGGCACTGCGTCGCTTTGCGGCGCTCTTCTGGGCCGCGGTCAGGGCGGCGTCGTAACCGCGCTCGAGTTCGCGCGGACGCTTGGGGTCGGCGCGCCATGCTGATTCGATACGCTCGATCTCGGCCTCGACATGGGTGGCATCAAGTTCACTCTCGGCGACGGTCTTGAGTTCGTCGATCAAGGCCTGTGCCGAGGCGCGCTCGGCATCGCGCTCGGCATCCACCGCCTTCAGCTCTTCATTGCGCTGGTTGAACAGCGGGTCGACCAGATCGCGAAACTCCTGCCACAGCGCCTGATCGGTCTTGTGCGAGCCCTTGCCCAGCGTCTGCCAGCGTTTCTGCGCCGACTTGGCCAGATCCAGCGCTGCATCCAGTTCGGCATGGGCGAGTTGCCGCCGCAGCTGGTTGATCAGTTTCTGTTTCTCCTCGGCGACGGCGTTGAAGCGGGCGTCGATGGCCGCCGAGCAGGCTTCCATGAGTTGCTTCAGCTGCTTGCCGATTTCGCCGCGCTGACGCGGATCCACCTCGTCGGCGCGGCGCAGGCGATCGCCGGCTTCACGCTTGAGCGTCAACAGCTGACTGACCTCGGTGTTCTCCGCCGCCAGTTCTTCGCGCGCTCTTTCGATGAAGGCGCCGAAATCCTCACTGCGCTTGCCGCGCACTTCCTTGCGTTTCTCGAAATAGCCGCGCGCCGGCTCCAGTGCCTTGTGGCAGAGGAAGCGGAAGCGCTTGGCCAGACCGGATTCGCTGACCGGTGCACTCGGGTCGGCTTCGCTGTCATCGATGCGCTTCCAGGCCTGCTTCAGTTCAGCCACGCGGTTGGCCAGCGCGTCGGGATGCATGCCGCTGCCGATCAGCGCTTCAACGTCCTCGCACAGGCGCAGCCGCACCTTGTTGTCGGACCAGCGCTGCCAGCGCGACAGTTTCTCGATGCCCGGTTCCAGTTCCGAGAGCTGCCGATTGAAGGCGCGGGCAGCGCCGGCGGGCAGTGCATCGATGGCGCTGCGGGCCTCGGCACGGGCAGCTCGCGCGGCGCTCAACTGGCCGTCTTCCACGGCCTTCGCGGCTTTCTCGATGGCCTTCGAGGCCAGCGTGCGGGCCTGCTCCAGTTCGGCCTCAAGGGCCTTGGCGCTTTCGCGCAGTGTGGCCATCCGGGCCTGGAAGGCCGCTTGCAATACTTCAGCCTCGGCACTGCCCGGGCTGTCCTGCCAGGCGCTGTGCCAGCGGCGCTCGAGCGCATCCAGATCGGCCGTCGGCACGGTTTGGTCCAGCGCTTCGGCGCGGGCGCACAGATCCGCAAGCCGGGTGTCCGGGGCGGCAGCGACCGCTTCGGCCACTGCCGGCAGTGATTCCGGCGCGGGCTCTGGGGTTTCTGCGGGCGCCTCGATGGCGGCCTCGGCAATCGGCGCTTCCTCACCGATGTGGGAAATCGCATGAAGCGCGGCCTTGAGCGTTTGCACCGCGCCTTCGAAACGGCGGTCGAAGCGCTCGTCGATCTTCGCGCGCAAGGCTGGCCATTCGGCTTCGGCCTTGGCCACCATTTCCGCCGTGCCAGCATTTGGATGACGCAGTTGCTGCTCCAGGCCCAGGCACAGGGCTTCGGCTTTTGCGATCAGCGCCTGGGCCTCGCCAGCGGCGTACTTGTCGGCATCCAGGCGCTCGCGAATGGCGCGATAGAGGCGCTTGTCGCGGGTGCGTGCATGTGCTGCCAGCCGCTCCAGCGTCGGCGTGGCCGTGACTCGCGCCAGCAAGGCCAGTCGCAGATCGGCATCACTGTCTTCGAGCACGCGATCGGCAATGAAGCCCAGGCGGGTGCAGCGTTCCAGCGCGGCCGCGCGCAGCTCGGCCTCCGGCGCACGTCTGGCCACCTGTTCCAGCAGCGCCTGTTCCTCGACCAGTCCCAGCGCCCGGCGACGTTCGGCGATCGGCGCACTGCCGGCCAACAGGTCGACCAGTCTTGCCCGGGCACGCTCACGAACGCCGGCGTCGGCGTCATTGCTCATGCGATCGGCCACCAGCGTCAGATCGTCGATACGTTCCAGCGCGGCCCGACGCACCGGCGCTTCCGGATCATTTCGAAGGATTTGCGGCAACTCAGGCAGCAGCGCCGGATCGCGTGAATGGGCGACGGCCTCGGCACGCTTGGCAGCGTTGCGCGATTGCCACGCGGGTTTGGACAGAAAGGAGAAAAGGCTCATCAGCTCAACCTGCGGAATAATTCGATACCGGTGAGATAGACACCAATGCCGGTGAAGGCATTGGTCAGAAAAAAGACCAGCAGGGTGCGGGCGACGCGGTTCTTCCACCAGCCGCGCCACTCCTTCAGATCATCCCGCAGCGCTTCAAAGTCGGCGACTCGCGGTTTGCGTATCCAGACTTCGGCGCCGGCGCTGAACATGCCGGATGCCAGGGCCGGATGCAGGACCGTGAGCGGCGCGGACAGGAAGGCGGCGAGCAGACTCAACGGATGTCCGCCGGCGACCAGTGCGCCCAGGGCGGCGAAGCCTCCGGTGGCGAAGACGTAATAGGACACCAGATCTCGGCCGACGTCGGCACCCTTGCTGAAGGCCCAGATGAAGCCGCCCACCAGGATGGCGATCACCAGATAACCGATCAGCTTCGGCCAGATGCTCGGCGGCGGCAGCGCCTTCAGCGTCTCCAGGGTTTCAGTGTCACCGGCATCCTTGCCTTCCAGCGCACGGGCGAGACCGGCCAGATGTCCGGCGCCAACCACCGCCAGGACTTTCTGTCCAGGCCGGCTGACTTCGCGCAAGCGGGCGGACATGTAGCGGTCGCGTTCGACGATCAGGGCGTGGTGCAGGGGCTTGCTCTGGCGCGCGAACTCATCGAAGGTGTTGGTGAGGATGTCGCCTTCCTTGAGCTTCTCTATATCAGCCTCGGTGATCTCGTCGCTGCTGATGGCGCTGGCGACCAGGCCGCCGACGATGCTCATCTTGTCGAAGAAGCCGACCGCGGCATAGGCGCGTTTGAGGGTGACGCCGACATCACGGTCGATCAGTTCGACCGGTGTGCCGTGTTCGGCCGCGCTGAGGCAGGCCGCCTTCAGTTCCGCGCCCGGTTCCACCCCAAACTGTTCGGCCAGCCGCCGCTGGTAGGCGCCCAGCGCCAGATTCGCCGCCAGCATGCCGGCCTTGCCCTCCTTGACGATCTTGAACAGATCGACGCTGCGCCAGTCGTCCGGCTTCAGCAGCGAGTGATGGCGATGCTCGTCGAGCTCGACCGTCACCAGATCGAAGTCGCGGCTGCCGATCAGGTGGCGCACGGCATCGACGCTGGCCTTGGAGACATGCGCTGTGCCAAGCAGGGTGTAGTCGATGTCGCCCACGCGTACTTCGATCAGCGGCTGGCCGTCGAAAGCGCTGTAGTCGGCGGGGGCATCGGCAACAGCGTTGGTTTCTGGAGTCAAGGTGAGCTTAGTCCTGCGCGGCTGCGCCGATTGTGGGTTTTCGGGGTGTTCCTGGCGTCTTTTGCAGGTCCCGAGCGTTGTAGGTCACGTTGGCTGCGCAGCAGGCTACGTGACATCACCGACCTGCCGCCACACGGCAACCGGCACCGCAGCCAAGCTGACCGGCGCTCGCCCGGGCCGCGAAGCATGTCACGTTGCCCTTGGCGCGGGCAACGTGTACTGGCGGCCTGGCGTCCGTTCCTGCTGCCATGTGCGGATCAGGGCGTACGGAAGCGCCGGGTCAGATCGCCGTAGGCGTCGATACGCCGGTCGCGCAGGAAGGGCCAGATGCGGCGCACGTTCTCGCTGCGCTTGAGATCGACGTCGGCCAGCAGCAGCTCATCCTGATCACTGCTGGCGCTGGCCAGGAACTCGCCCTGCGGCCCGGCCACAAAGCTGTGTCCCCAGAACTGGATGCCTGCACCCAGACCCGTGGGGTCGGCCTCGAAACCGGTGCGGTTGCAGCTCAGCACCGGCAGGCCGTTAGCCACCGCGTGGCCGCGCTGGCTGATGATCCAGGCCTGCTGTTGACGCTGTTGCTCGGCCTGATCGTCGCGTGGATCCCAGCCGATGGCCGTGGGATAGAGCAGCATCTCGGCGCCGGCCAGCGCCATCAGGCGGGCGGCTTCCGGATACCACTGGTCCCAGCAGACCAGCACGCCCAGCCGACCGACGGCCGTGTCCACCGGCTCAAAGCCGAGGTCGCCGGGCGTGAAGTAGAACTTCTCCATGAAGCCCGGATCGTCGGGAATATGCATCTTGCGATACCGACCGGCGATGCGGCCATCGGCATCGAAGACCACGGCGGTGTTGTGATACAGCCCGGCTGCACGACGCTCGAACAGCGAAGCGACCAGCACCAGCCCGTGCTTCGCCGCCAGCGCCGAGAGGCGCTCGGTGCTTGGCCCGGGAATGGTCTCGGCCCGATCGAATTCATTCACATCCTGGTGTTGGCAGAAATAGGCGCCGTTGTGCAGTTCCTGCAGCAACACCAGACGTGCGCCGGCGGCGGCGGCTTCGGCCACGCGCTGTTCAATACGGCCGAGATTGGCATCAACACTGCCCTGGTCACGATCCTGCACCAGGGCTACCTTCAACGCTGAACTCAAACCACAACTCCTTCCGGCAACTGCATGCTGATGCAATGCAGGCTGCCGTTCTGCTCGATCAAGGGGCGACAGGGTACGACAATGACATCGTGATCCGGCATCGCCGCCTGCAAGACTTCGGCGGCGTCGAGATCAGTGTCTACATCATAGCCCGGCATCAGAACCGCGCCGTTGATGATCAGGAAGTTGGCATAGGAAGCGGCCAGTCGGCGACCATCTTCGGCATGGATGGGTGGGGCGAAGGGCAGGGGAAAGAGCTCGAAGGGACGTCCGCTGCGGGCGTTCATCGCCTCCAGTTCACCGGCCATGGCCTGCAGGGCACGGTAGTGCTCGTCGGAGGGCGATTCGCAACCCTGATAGACGATGCGCTCGGGCGACACGAAACGCGCCAGCGTATCGATATGGGCATCGGTATCGTCGCCCGCCAGTTCGCCCTGTTCCAGCCACAGGAAGCGGTCCAGCGCCAGCGTCTGGCCGAGGATCTTCTCGACTTCGCTACGCGATTTGCCCGGATGTCGGCGCGACATGCAGGTCCAGGTCGACAGCAGCGTACCCTTGCCATCGGTTTCGACAGCGCCACCCTCGAGGGCGAAGTCCACCCGCTGACGCGGAATATGGGCAAACTGCGGTAGCGCCGACAGGCCGGCGGGCAGGGCATCGTCCAGACTGGCCTCGAACTTGTCGCCCCAGCCGGTGAATACGAAATCCAGCCAGCGCGGCTTGCGACCGTCGAGCAGCGTGATCGGACCGCTGTCACGCAGCCAGGTGTCGTTGTAAGGCAGTTCGATCCAGTGCAGGCGGCCTTCCTGATGCAGCACGCTACGCCCCAGCACCGATTCGGCGCGGGCGCGGATACTGGCATCGGCGACGATCAGGTAGACATCCTCGAAGCCCAGGATGCTGTGGATCAGCTCGCGATAGCTGCCTTCGACCGCAGCCAGATTGGCGGCCCAGTCAGTGTCCTGGTGCGGCCACGCCAGCAGGATTCCGGCCTGTGGTTCCCACTCGGCCGGCCAGCGGGGCGCGGCCGTCATTCCCTGGGTTGCCGCGCCGCGACCGGCATCGGACCTTTTTCTTCCGGGCTGGACTTGTTGACCACGGCATTGATCACGTGGTTGTACTCGAAATACACGGTGAAGGCCGGGTACATCCAGCGCGTGATCGGTGGCTGGCCCACGGCCGGCTTCTTCTCGGTCGGTGCGCCGTACTGGGATTCGACCTGTTCCATGGTCGAGCCCTTGTGCGGCAAGGCCGAGGCCTTGGCCCGCTCGACCCGCTGCACCAGCAGGGTATTTGCAGATGCCGCAGTGGATGCCAACGCGCATACCAACGCGAGCGGGATCAGACTGATCCGAAACTTGGACACGGGACACCTCCTTCAGGCGATTCCTGGTTCGCCGCCTAGATTAGCGCTTAGGTGAAGGCGGCAGAAGGGGCGCGGCAACAAAATGTGACTCCCGCGGCGTGAAAGTCGTTGTTTGAGGGCAACTTTCCCGTCAGGAGCCGTTTCAGCCGCGACAGCGAAAGGCTACACCTGTGGGAGCGGCTTCAGCCGCGACAGCTTTCGCGCATGAATGCGCTCCCACAGGAGGCATCGCGCATGAATGCGCTCCCACAGAAGTGGTTGACGAAATTCCTGACCCCAGAAACACAAAGGCCGCCCCGAAGGCGGCCTCTGCACACAAGCTCAAACCCGACTCAGCGCTGACGCGCCTTGAAACGCGGATTGCTCTTGCAGATCACGAAAACTTTGCCACGGCGGCGAACCACCTTGCAGTCACGATGACGCGACTTGGCTGACTTGAGCGAAGAAAGAACCTTCATGGCGCACCGTCCCTGATGACTTGACACGTTAGCCCGCGATTGTAGACGCAAGTTACTGAGTTTCGCAAGTCGAAAGCACCCTGCCAACTCAATGCGGGCCTCGCGGCTGATCGGCCCTCATCCAGCATTGTATGCTTGGGTTGATGAATGCACTCCTCTTTTCAGCAGGCCTGATCGCGCTGGTACTGGGCGCCACGCTGATGGTTCGAGGCGCCTCGAGGCTCGCGCTGTCACTCGGTATTTCGCCGCTGGTGGTGGGATTGACGATTGTCGCCTTCGGTACCGGCGCTCCAGAGGTGGCTGTATCGGTGGGTGCGGTGCTTGGCGGCAGCACGGATCTGGCGGTCGGCAGCGTCGTCGGCAGCAGCATCTTCAATGTGCTGTTCATACTTGGTCTCAGCGCGCTGATTGTTCCGCTGGTGGTCGATCGCCAGCTGATCCGGCAGGAAGTGCCGATCATGATCGGAGCTTGCGTTCTCCTGTTGGTGCTGGGGCTCGATACGCGGATCTCGCGCTTGGACGGCTTGTTGCTGTTCGCCCTGATGGTGGCGTACACGGTTTTTCTGGTTCTCCAGTCCCGCAAGCAGTCCCTGGCCTCACAAGCCGACTACGCTGCTGAAATCGCGCCAGCGGAGCACGGGGCATGGGATGCTGGACTGCCAGCGCAACTGGGTCTGATCGTGGTTGGGTTGATACTGTTGGTACTTGGATCGGAGTGGCTGGTGACGGCGGCGGTGGCTTTTGCGAAGGCCATGGGTGTGAGTGATCTGATCATCGGTCTGACCATTGTTGCAGCGGGCACTTCCATGCCCGAGGTCGCCACTTCAATAGCCGCCGCCCTCAAGGGCGAGCGTGACATCGCCGTTGGCAACGTGGTTGGTAGCAATACCTTCAACATCCTTGGTTGCCTTGGAATTACCGGTCTGGTGTCTGGCGAGAGTGGGCTCAGCATCGCGCCCTCGGTACTGGCTTTTGATGTCTGGGTTCTGATTGCCGTGGCCTTGGCCTGCCTGCCCGTCTTCATCAGCGGCAAGGAGATCGCTCGCTGGGAAGGTGCCTTGTTCCTGGGCTACTACATCGCTTATGTCAGCTACCTGATTCTCGCTGCCCAGGCCCATGACGCGCTTGGCCAGTTCTCGGCGGTGATGATGAGCTTTGTGGTGCCTTTGACAGTCGTGACGCTGATCGTGGTGATGTTGAAGCGTCAGGCGAGTTCAGCTTCCAGTTCCGCATAGTTGCCGAGGGCGGAATCGCCATTATCGCCGGGTCGGTGGGCGATACCAGTGATCGCCGGGCTACCGCGCCTGGCTCTTCATTGCTTGGCGATGGCGGAATCCGGAATTCGACGTCCTGACGCAAGAAAGCCGCCTCGCGGCGGCTTCCCCTTTGCACTGATAGTGCCGAAGCACAGGACGCCCTAGCGGGCGTCCTGTGTATGGCTTACTCGAATCCGTTGCTGAACAAGGCATCCGAGGTGCCGCGGATGGCCACGCTCAGACGTGCATCCGGCAACGTTGCGGCTGCGTCACGGAAGATCAGATGACCAAAGGAGGTGGTCGTGATCCCCGGTGCAGGTGCGGTGATGGCCACGGTGATCGTGACCGTCTGCGTTTCCGTGAGATTGCCGGTGAAGCTGAAGCTGGCGGGGCTGACCGTGATCTGGGTGCCTGCAGGCGCGTCACTGACCACCGCGTTCCAGGTGGTCGGCGTGGCCTTGGTGTTGCGGAAAGTGCGGGTGAAGGTGCACGAGCCGGGGCAGGTCGTGTGGCGCAGACTCGGCAGATTCAGGTTGCGCGGCTGACCGCCCGTACCCGGATTGGCCGCCAGGAAATTGGCAAAGGTCTCGTTCATGACCAGTCCGGTACGCACCGCGGCGCCCACGTCAACGCGACCGTTGCCGATGTCGTCGGCATTCCACGGCGCCAGGCCGGTGGAATTCAGGCCGTCACGCTTGCTGGTCAGTTGCAGGGCGCTCTTGACTTCCTGCGGAGTCCAGTTGGGCTGTGCCGAACGCACCAGCGCACCGGCGCCGGCGACGTGGGGTGACGACATCGACGTGCCCGTCAGGAAGCCGAACTGACCACCGCCATCCGATACCGCAGCATAGATGTTGGTGCCGGGGCCGGTGATGTCGGGCTTGGTGACGTCAAAGGTGTCGTTCGGTCCGCGCAGACTGCTGGCGTTGAGCACGTCAGCGAAAGACGGATCGACCAGGCGAACGGCGGGAGCGGTAACCGTCATCGCGGCGGTGGGGTTGTTGGTCAGGAAGTCGCGAATTGCGATGCCAGCGGTGTTGCTGATCATCACAGACGGAATCGTCGTTGGCTCAAGCGCACCCATCAGAATGGGTGGTCCGCCGACATTGTTGTATACGACTACGCCGGTGGCTCCGGCATTGGTGGCATTGGTGACCTTCTCGGCGAAGCCGCAGGTACCACGCGAAATCAAGGCGATACGTCCGCTCATCGAACCGGCAGCGAATCCGGGGTTGCAGCCCAGTTCGTTGCCCAGCACTGACGCCACTGCCACCTGCGAGGTGGTGGTTGCCGGGAACAGGACACCGCTGCCGGTCTGGCTGGCGACATTCTGCGGTCCGCCGGCCACGCTGATCGGGTTGCCTTCGACGCGCGAATGGGTGGAATTCGCCACCGACATCACCCAGGGACCGCGATGGTTCACTGCGCCCACCGGGTTGGTGATCGTGGCGCTGGTGTTGCCTGCAGAGGCCGATACGAAGATGTCGGCATTGACCATGTCGAGGAAGCCACGGTCGTTGTCCGTCCATGGCGCGGTGCCGCCAGAGATCGAGAAGTTGACGACATCAACCTGATCGGTGATGGCCGCCTGGATGCCGGCCAGAATGTCGGCGCCCGGGCAGCTGTTGGTGGGGCAGACCTTGTAGTGGCGAATCCGGGCGCAGGGTGCCACGCCGGAGATCTCCCAGCGCAGCGGGACGCCCACTACCGTCATCGGCGGCACCAGGTGATTGCCGCCAGCGGTGCTGGAGGTGTGCACGCCGTGGCCGGTGGTGCCGGTGTCTTCGGGCTGCGGGCCAGTGCAGTTGGCCAAGCTGCAATCGACTGCGCTGATCTGCTTGGGAACTGCAGGTGAAAACCCGCAAGTGGCATCGTTGGCAAAAGACGGATGGTCGCTGTTGGCGCCGCCATCGAGCACGCCGATGACGATGTTCTCACCGCGATTGGGCAAGCCGCTCGGCATGCTGGCGCCGCTCCAGACGCCGGGTGCACCGATCAGGGTGGGGCCGGTATCGGTGTCGATCTCGTAGACGCCAGCTTTCTCGACGCTGGAGATGTTCGGCAGCGCGCGCAGCTGCGCTGCTTCATCGGCGCTGAGGTCGAGCGCGACGCCGTTGAACATGACCGTGTAGGTGTGGCGCATCGGCACCTGGCGCTGCAGCAGGCCTTCAATGCTGGCCAGTCGCTGGTTCTGCAGATCCACCAGATGGTTGGTGTAGGCGCGCGCTTCGGGCGTGCGAGCATTCAGCTTGCGGGAGCCGGCCGCGTCGGGGGCCGTGGCGGCCAGGTTTTCGACGCCGCCGGTGTAATAGAGCAGGCCAGCCTCGGGGAAGCGGACAATATAGGTTTCAACCGATGTGACGACATCTGCAGCCGGATCCGTTGCCGAGATCGACGCGACAGGCAGCAACATCAGGGCGCCGACAACGGCCAGCGCGAGCGTGCGAATTGGTTTCATGCGGGGGTTACTCTAGAAACGGTGGGCGACGGTTGCTCCCGCCGGATGGCACGGCGACGTGAGCTTCGGAATCATAACACCGGGTGAACGTGATGAAGGTGTAGAGGCGTATCTGGAGTAGCCAAACAGGGGATCTGTGCTACGCCCGCGCTGAACGACGCATGGGGAGAGCGCGACCTACTTTCGATCTGGTGGTTCTGGCCTCAGGTGCGATACTTGCGTCTTCGCGCAGACCCGGTATGAAGGCATCGGCGTCGCCGCAGCCGCGCCTTTCTGGATCCGCTGGCGGCAGCTTGCCAGCTTCTGAGACCGGCAACGACAGTGGAGATTGATTTGAGGACGGCGTTCACACGTCGCGGAGCCGGGCTGCTGGCACTGCTTTTGCTGATGTTTCTGCTCGCATTGGGCTGGGCTACGCGACAGCGCCTGAATCTGCTGGCCGAGCCGTATGCGATGGCGGCAGCAGCCTATGTCGGTTCGGAGCCTTGCGCTGAATGCCATCAGGACCGGCACGACAGCTGGCACCGTACCTTTCATCGCACCATGACCCAGGACGCGGGCGCTGAAACCGTGCGCGGTCAGTTCGATGGCAAGCCACTGCGTGCTTTTGGTGGGCTGGTTTTTCCTCAGTCCAAGGATGGCGGCTTCGCCTTCGAGTACCGCGATCCCGTCAGTGGCGAACTGCTGGCCAACCTGCCAGTGGCGCGGACCGTGGGCTCGCACCGCTATCAGCAGTACCTGACGCGGGACCCAGGCAGTCAGACCTACTATCGCCTGCACTACCTGTGGCACATCGAGGATCAGCGCTGGGTGCACATGAATGCGGCGTTTCTGGGCGACGATGCGCAGAATTTCGATGCGCAGGTGACCACCTGGAATGCCAATTGCGTGTACTGCCACAACACCGGTCCGCAACCCAGGGTGAGCAATCTAGACGAGCTGCGCGCCCGCGCTCGGGCTGGCGAGCAGTTCGATGTACGTCAGGAAATGCGCTTTGACACATCCGTGGCGGAACTCGGCATCAGCTGCGAGGCCTGCCATGGTCCGGGCAGCGAGCATGTCGGGCGCATGGCGCATCTCGACCTGCGCTGGCTGGCGGGCTGGTTTGCCGGGCGCGATCGCAGCATCGTCAACCCGGAACGCCTGAGCGCGGCCCGCGCCAATGATGTCTGCGGTGCCTGTCACGCGGGGCGTACGCTGCCCGATCTGGCGGCGCTGGACCGTTGGCTGCAGGATGGTCCGAGCTACAGGCCGGGCGATGATCTGGCCGGGCACCTGAAGATACTTTCCATCGACACGCCATCGCCGGCGGCGCATGCGCCGGATCTGTTTCGCAACCGCTTCTGGGGCGACGGCAGCGTGCGCCTCAGTGCCTACGAATACCAGGGTTTGCAGGCCAGCCCCTGTGCCAGCAGCGAGGACTACACCTGCATACGCTGTCACAGCATGCATGGCGGCGACCCGGCCGGAATGCTGCCCGAGGCCAATCGTGGCGACGCGCCCTGCCTGCGCTGCCATCAGGAATTCCGCAGCCGGATTGCCGAGCACAGCGCCCATCCGGCCGAGTCGCCGGGCGCGCGCTGCATGAACTGCCATATGCCGCGTGCCGTGTACGGCGTGATGACCATTCATCGTACCCATCAGGTCAGCGTTCCGGATGTGGCGGCCGATCTGGCGGCGGGCAAGCCCAATGCCTGTCTGAACTGCCATGCCGAGCAGGCGCCGAGCTTTGCCGTGGCCGCGGACACCGGTGCTGATCTCGGCATCAGCCGACAGGACGGCGCCGATCTGCGCCTGGCCGATGGTCTGGCGGCGCTGTTCGCCGGCGATCCGGTACGCCAGGCCGTGACAGCATTCGAACTCGGCCGCGTGGAGCAATCGAGCAGCCCGGAGAATCTGTTGATCCGGGTGCCGTGGCTGATCCAGGCGCTGGCGGATGATCGTCCGGCCGTGCGCCGCTTCTCCTGGAAGTCCCTGCAGCGCATCGATCAGAGTCTGGCGGGATCAGCCTTCGATCTGCGGCTTGCAGCGCTGCTGGCCGGTTTCGATTTCACGGCCGATCCTGCCGTGCGTGAGCTGCAGCGCGAGTCCATTGCCGCCGCTTTTGATCGCATCGACAAATCGGCCTGGCCGGTTCCTGGACCACAGACGGCACTGGGCCCGGACTACCGGCTGGATGCCCAGACGCTAGACATGTTGCTGGCGCTGGGCCGGCGCTCCGACAAGCAGATCGATATCGGTGAATAGTCCCATGTCCGGCAACGCGCAGGCGCAGACTTCGATGCAGATACTGCAGCGCGAGGTGCCGCCGGCGGCGGCGATCCTGGCGCGCGATCTTCCCGCGCGCTTGGCCAGTCTGCTGGCGGCCCGCGGCGTCGCTTCGGTGGCCGAGCTGGATCTGCGGGTGGCGGGTTTGAGTGCGCCGCAGGGCCTGGATGGCCTGGATCGCGCGGCTGCACGACTGGCTGATGCCGTCATCGAGAACCAGCGCATCCTGGTCGTGGGTGATTTCGACGCCGACGGCGCCACCGGCACCGCGGTGGCGGTGCGTGGCCTGCGCGCGCTCGGCGCCCGCGATGTGCATTTTGCGGTGCCGGATCGTGCGCGGCACGGTTATGGCCTGTCGCCGGGATTGGTCGACGAGCTGCTGTCGCTGCGGCCGCAGCTGCTGGTGACGGTCGATCAGGGTACGTCCAGCATTGCCGGTGTTGCCCGCGCGGTTGCTGCGGGCATCGATGTGCTGGTCACCGATCACCATTTGCCCGGCCCGGAACTGCCGGCGGCGCTGGCCATCGTCAATCCCAACGCCTGCGGGGTGCCGCACGCGCTGGCGGCGCTGGCCGGCGTCGGCGTGATGTTTCATGTGCTGGCCGCCGTGCGGGCCGAGTTGACGCGGCGCGATGCGCTGCTGGCGCCAGTGCAGCTGGCCTCGCTGCTGGATCTGGTGGCACTGGGCACCGTGGCCGATCTGGTGCCGCTGGATCGCGGCAATCGCATTCTGGTGGCGGAGGGGTTGCGGCGCATTCGTGCGGGCCGCGCCAGTGCCGGTCTGGCGGCGCTGATCGAGAGCGCCGGGCGTGATCCCGGACAATTGCAGGCCAGCGATCTGGGCTTCCAGATCGGACCCCGGTTGAATGCCGCAGGTCGCCTGGATGACATGGCGGTGGGGATACGCTGTCTGGTCTCCGACGACATCGATGAAAGCCGTGAGCTGGCGACGCAGTTGTCAGAGCTCAATCGCGAACGGCGATCGGTGCAGGCCGATATGGAACGTGAGGCGGCGGTCATCGTCGAGAATCTGCTCGGCGGCCGCCAGGGCGAACTGCCTTCGGCACTGGTGGTGGCTGATGCCGGCTGGCATCCGGGGGTGGTCGGACTGGTGGCGAGCCGGCTGGCCGAACGCCTGCACCGGCCGACGATTGCTCTGGCGCCGGCGGCGGAAGGTGCCGAGGAATGGCGTGGCTCGGGACGTTCGGTATCGGGATTTCACCTGCGCGATGCGCTGGTTGATCTGGACCGGCTGCACCCGGGCTTGCTGCTGCGCTTTGGTGGACATGCCATGGCCGCCGGAATGACCCTCGAAGCCGCGCAGATGGAGCGCCTGCGGCCGGCCTTCGAGAGCGTGGTCGACGGTCTGCTGGATGACAGCCTGCGCACCCGTACGGTCTGGACCGATGGTCCGCTGGCGGCGGGCGAATACACCCTTGATCTGGCTCGTGCGATCGAGAATGCCGGGCCCTTCGGGCAGGCCTTTCCCGAGCCGATGTTCGACAACGAGTTCGTGGTGCTGCAGCAGCGTGTGCTCAAGGGCAAGCATCTGAAGATGCGCCTGCGCGCCAGCGAAGCCGGGGCCACGCCGGTGGATGCCATCTGGTTCTCTACACCCCAGCACATCCTCGATTCCGCACCCGGTCGATTGCGGCTCTTGTATCAGCTGTGTGTGGAGCGCTGGCAGGGCGCCGAAAGCGTGAGCGTGCGCGTGCGGCATGGGTTTGCGGTTTAGGGGGCGTGCTGCCCGCATCGGACGCGCTCTGGCCCAGCCCCATGACACCCGACCCGAGCTTATGTGGGTCCGGACTTGTCCGGACGATCTTCCACGCGCCAAGGCAAAAGGCGCATGACTTGCGGGCTTTCGCTTCACCGTGTCACGTAGCTCGCTGCGCTCCCAACGTGACCTACGCCACGCGTGTGCGAGGCGTTTTCTGCCCTCATGCCCTGTGCCCCAGCCCCACGCGGCTCTGCTACCATTCGCGGCTCACTTTTTGCCGGATCTCCATCCATGGAAACAAATGCGCTCGCCGCGAATCTCGCGGATCTGCGCCAGCGCGTCGATGCGCTGAGGGGGTTTCTTTGACTTCGACCGCAAGCAGGATCGGCTAGACGAAGTCAGTCGCGAACTGGAAGACCCGGATGTCTGGAACAAGCCCGAGCGGGCCCAGGAGCTGGGCAAGGAGCGGGCGCGGCTGGAAGCCGTGGTCAAGGGTCTGACCGAGATGACGCAGGGTATCGCCGACTCGATCGAGTTGCTGGAGATGATCGAGGCCGAGGATGACGCCGATTCTCTGGCGACGCTGGAAAAGGATGTGGCCGGCATCGAGGAGCGCGTCGCGCGCATCGAATTCCAGCGCATGTTCAGCAATCCGATGGACTCGCATCCGGCCTATGTCGATATCCAGGCCGGCGCTGGCGGCACCGAGGCTCAGGACTGGGCGGAAATGCTGCTGCGCATGTATCTGCGCTGGTGCGAGCGCAAGGGCTTCGCCACCGAGTTGCTGGAAGTCAGCGCCGGGGACGTGGCTGGCATCAAGAGCGCTTCGCTGCGGGTCGAGGGTGATTACGCCTTTGGCTGGCTGCGCACCGAGATCGGTGTGCACCGGCTGGTGCGGATTTCCCCCTTTGACTCGAACAAGCGCCGGCATACCTCATTCGCCTCGCTGTTCGTGGCGCCTGAAGTCGATGACGATATCGAGATCGACATCAATCCGGCCGACCTCAAGACCGACGTCTACCGTTCCTCCGGCGCCGGTGGTCAGCACGTCAACAAGACCGAGTCGGCGGTGCGCATCACTCACGTGCCGACCAACACGGTGGTGGCCTGTCAGACCGAACGCTCGCAGCACGCCAACCGCGATCGCGCCATGAAGATGCTTAAGGCCAAGCTGTACGAGCTGGAAGTGCAGAAGCGTAATGCCGAGAAGGATCGACTGGAAGCCACCAAGAGCGAGATCGGTTGGGGCCACCAGATACGCAGCTATGTGCTCGACGATGCCCGCATCAAGGATCTGCGCACCGGCGTTGAGCGTCGCGACACCCAGACCGTGCTGGATGGTGATCTGGATGATTACATCGAAGCCAGTCTGAAGATGGGTTTGTAAGCAGATCCTGGTGTTTGCCGTCATGGCGAGGCACCGGTGTCGGCCCGAAACGGCCCACAGGCCATGAACCGCGGATTGCAAGCGCCCTCGCGTCGCGACCGGCTACACCACCGGCACCGCGACGACCCCGTCCTGAGGCAGGTCGCGGCCAGAAGCCGGACGCAGAGAACACAAAGGAAAAGCAGAGAGAACACGAAGAAGAGCGTGAATCTCTTCGAGATGCCCTGAAGACGGTCGCGCGTAGCCCGTTGTGCCGCGCAGCGGCTCAGCGGGGCGCTTTCGCGTCACCGCCCGCAGAGCGCTGCGCGCACTTCGGGCTACGACAGGCGGTTTTGCGCCAACTTCGTCAATTCAATGACTTACGATATGGGTTCATGGACAGCCTCCAGTTTCACCAAAAACTGCGCGGTGACCTTGACCGGCGTCATTGCGAGCGCAGCGAAGCAATCCAGATGTACGTTCTCAAGAGCACTGGATTGCTTCGTCACTGCGTTCCTCGCAACGACGAAGCAAGGACTATGGCCTAGAGCTACGTCATGAGCAGATGTCACGTAGCCTGTCTCGCAGTCAGTGACCTATGACATTGAATCTCACACATCCAAACTGAGTCCAGATCATGAGTGAAGAGCAGATCCCCGCCAGCCCCAGCGACGACAATCACATCATTGCCGAGCGCCGTGCCAAGCTGGCTGGCTTGCGCGAGCAGGGCATCGCCTTTCCCAACGATTTCCGCATCGACGCGCTCTGTGCACCGCTGCAGGCGGAATTCGCCGATCGCGAGCAATGGACCGGCGAGGCGCTGGATGCCTTGGGCAAGCGCGTGCAGCTGGCGGGTCGGATCATGGCCAAGCGGATCATGGGCAAGGCCAGTTTCGTCACCATCAAGGACCAGTCCGGCAGCATCCAGCTGTTCCTGCAGGGGGCCTCGCTGGGGGAAGTCTATGAGGCCTTCAAGAGCTGGGACATCGGCGACATCGTCGGTGCCGCCGGCCCGCTGATGCGCACCCGCACCGGCGAGCTCAGTGTGCGCGCCGATGCCTTGCGCCTGCTGACCAAGTCGCTGCGGCCGCTGCCGGACAAATGGCATGGGCTGTCCGATACCGAAGTCCGCTATCGCCAGCGCTATGTCGACCTGATCGTCAACGACGAGGTGCGCACGGTCTTCCGTCGGCGTTCGCAAATCGTGAGTTTCATCCGCCGCTTCCTGGAACAGCCCGAATACGGCTTTCTGGAAGTGGAAACGCCGATGATGCACGCCATACCCGGCGGCGCCACGGCGCGGCCCTTCGTCACCTATCACAACGCACTGGACATGAAGCTGTACCTGCGGGTGGCGCCAGAGCTGTACCTGAAGCGTCTGGTGGTGGGCGGCATCGAGCGCGTTTACGAGATCAATCGCAATTTCCGCAACGAGGGCGTGTCCACCCGGCACAATCCCGAGTTCACGATGCTCGAGTTCTACTGGGCCTACGCCGATTACCGCGATCTGATGGACCTGACCGAGCGCATGCTGCGCGAACTGGCGGTCGAACTGGATGGCAGTCCGGTGATCCACTATCAGGGTCGCCAGATCGATTTCGGGCCGCAGTTCCAGCGCCTGCCGATGACCGACGCCGTACTGCAGCGCAATCCCGAGATTTCGCGCAGTGACTGCCGCGATCTGGAGCGCCTGCGTGAACACTGCAAACGCCTGCGCATTCCGACCAAGCCCGATTGGGGCTGGGGGCGCTTGCTGACCGAGATCTTCGAGCTGACGGTTGAGGATCAGCTGATCCAACCGACCTTCATCACCGAATACCCGGCCGAAGTGTCGCCACTGTCGCGTCGCAACGACCAGGACCCGGAAGTCACCGATCGCTTCGAGCTGTTCATCGTGGCGCGCGAGCTGGCCAACGGCTTCTCCGAGCTCAACGACGCCGAGGACCAGGCCGAACGCTTCCGGGCCCAGGCCCAGGCCAAGGATGCCGGCGACGCCGAGGCCATGCATTTTGATGACGATTACATCCGTGCACTGGAGTACGGTCTGCCGCCGACGGCCGGCGAGGGCATCGGCATCGATCGACTGGTGATGCTGTTCACTGACTCGGCTTCTATCCGCGACGTGCTGCTGTTCCCGTACATGCGTCCGGAGGCCTGAGGGTTTGCGTCACGGGCTGACGCGACGCTCCGTGTCAGCATGTGCTCTGCTGCGGCAGTCCCCGGAGCACGCCGCTTCACAGCTTGCGGTCCGAGCCGGGTGCTGACCCTGCGCTGCCGCGTGCCGGCGGACTCGCTTCGCCTTGACCGGTCAACGCAGACCTGCACGCCTGGCTAAGGCAGTTGCTTCGAAGTTTGCTCTATTGCATTGTTTTTCAAAACGTCGCGGTCGATGGAACGACTTTTGCAACGTAGCTCGCAAATGGCGAAATTGACGACAAGGGTTTTGGGGGAGGGCGCTCGCGGAGCGGTTGGCCGCGAGCGTTGTCTCAGGCCTTTGTCCCCTTGCTGGCATGTCGGTGATTGGCAAATGCATGCTCATGTGCGAGTGTCCGCAACAGCGCCGGTTTCCGGCCAGACGGCAGCCTTCCGTGCGGAGGCGAGATGAGCTACCGATCGTCCGATGAATCCTTGATTTCGTTTGATCGCTTCGATAGAACTGCGGCGCGCCGTCAGGGGGATGCTTCAATGAATCAGGCTGGGCCTATGACTCCCAATGTGGGCAAGCGACATCGGCGTATGCCAATCAACTCAGCCGTGCTGATGATGCGCGGTGACGAGTCATGGACGTCCGAATTGATGGACATCTCGGCCACGGGCGTGATGGTGCGCCGGCCTGTTGACTGGATTGGTCAACGCGGCGATCGCTTCGTGCTGGACATGCTCTTTGGCGACGAACTCAATATCCACGTCGAGGCCAAGGTGGCCCGGGTCGCGGACGACGAGGTTGGATTTGCCTTTTCGCAGATACCGTCCGACAAGGAAGCGCCGTTGTGGAACCTGCTCGGCGGCTATGCCGACAGCCTGGAAGTGTGGAGCGACGAGTCCTGAGGTCCGTCACCGTCTTCTGACAGCGCGACTACTCGAACAGCTTCAACAGCTGCCACCCGTAAACGGCGCCGACGCAGCCTACAACCGCAAAGCCGCCGGCGCCGAGCAGCGCCATTCGACCCATCCATACGGCGCGTGGACCGCGCACGATCCTGCGAGCCATCAGCAGACGTGCCCCGGCATGCGGGAAGCGCTGCTCGCGAATCGCGGCGAGCGCGCCCTGGGCGATGACCGCGCCGGTGACCAGTCCGACCAGAGCCAGCAACAGGAAGCAGCCCCGTGCCAGCATCACGAAGCGGTCTGCAGCCAGTTCGGAATCGCCTGCGACCAGACGCGCTTGTATGCTCGACAACTCGTTCTGCAGCGCCAGCAGCAGCAGAGCGCCCACGACCGTGACCAGCAGCAGAGCGGCGATGGTGCGTCGGCGTTCGCGCGGATCGGCCGGATGAATCTCGGGGTCTGCTAGCGCCGCAGTTGAATCGCCTGGCAAATCGGACATCATGGCCTCAAGAGGGGTACGCAATCGGCTGCAAGTCTGCACCGCTTTGCCGCGCAGGTGGGAGTGCTTCCGACCGGCGCATCCAGCGGCCCGATTGTCGCAACTCTCTAGAACCTGGAGGATGGAGCAGCAGCATGTGCCCCGAGATTCGCATCGCCGGGATGCCTGATCTGGAAGCGATCGCGCGCGTGCACAGCGAGAGCTGGCGCTCCACCTATCGCGGGCTGATTGCTGATTCTCTGCTGGATCAGGACCTCTTGGGCAACCGTCGCACGCTGTGGAGCCAGCGCCTGGCCGACCCTGCCGCCGGACGCTACACCTGGTTGGCCTCGGTGGACGGCCAACCGGTCGCGGTCTCCAGTCTGCTGCTGGATGCCGATCCGGTTCATGGTTCCCTGATTGACGCCCTGCACGTGCAGGATGGCTTCAAGGGGCGCGGCATCGGCTCAGCGCTCAGCCTGGTGCTGGCGCGCAAGGCCCGGGAGCTGCGAGCGCAGCAGCCGCTGCATCTGTGGGTGCTGGATGGCAACTGGCGCGCGGCCCGCTTCTACGAAGGGCTGGGCGCGATCCATCTCGGCATGCGCTACGACGACCATCTGCCTGGCGCCGAGAGCTACGATCATCGCTACGGTTGGCCCAGCCCAAAGCATCTGATCGATCGTCTGTCGTCCCGGAGCCCGGAAGGTGCCGGGCCGGCAACATCGTGAAATCCATGCAAATTCTCTGACCCAGGCAATTCCTTCAGGGCTGTCGTTGACTTCAGTCAAGCTGCCGCGCCGCGGAAACATGAACAATCGCGGCCGACCTAATACTAGGTATCTGGAGGCGCCCACACATGGTCGAGACATATAACGACAAGGTGGTGAAGCAATTCACCGTCATGACCGTGATCTGGGGCATCGTCGGAATGCTGGTCGGCGTATTCATCGCCGCACAGCTGGCGTGGCCCTGGCTCAATTTTGACATTCCCTGGCTCAGCTACGGGCGCTTGCGCCCCTTGCACACCAATGCCGTGATTTTCGCCTTCGGCGGGTCAGGGCTGTTTGCGACCAGCTATTACATCGTCCAGCGCACCTGCCACGCCCGCTTGTTCAGCGACGCGCTGGCCGCTTTCACCTTCTGGGGCTGGCAGGCCGTGATCGTGGCCGTGGCCATCACCTTTCCGCTGGGCATCACCCAGAGCAAGGAATACGCCGAGACCGAATGGCCGATCGACATTCTGATCACGCTGGTCTGGGTGGCCTATGGCGTGGTCTTCTTCGGGACCATTGCCAAGCGCAAGATCGCGCACATCTATGTGGCCAACTGGTTCTTTGCAGCCTACATCATCACCATCGCGCTGCTGCACATCGTCAACAACCTGTCGCTGCCGGTGTCGATGAGCAAGTCCTATGTCATCTACTCGGGAGCTGTCGATGCCATGGTGCAATGGTGGTACGGCCACAATGCGGTCGGCTTCTTCCTGACCGCCGGCTTCCTCGGGATGATGTACTACTTCGTGCCCAAGCAGGCCGAGCGACCGGTCTATTCCTACCGGCTGTCGATCGTGCATTTCTGGGCGCTGATTGCGATCTACATGTGGGCCGGCCCGCACCATCTGCACTACACCGCGCTGCCGGACTGGGCGCAGTCGCTGGGCATGGTGTTCTCGCTGATTCTGCTGGCGCCCAGTTGGGGCGGCATGATCAACGGCATGATGACGCTGTCGGGCGCGTGGCACAAGTTGCGCACCGATCCGATCCTGCGCTTCATGATCGTGTCGCTGTCCTTCTACGGCATGAGCACCTTCGAAGGTCCGATGATGTCGATCAAGACCGTCAACGCGCTCAGCCACTACACCGACTGGACCATCGGCCATGTGCACTCCGGTGCGCTGGGCTGGGTGGCGATGATCACCATCGGCTGCGTCTACAGCCTGTTCCCGCGTCTGCTCAAGCTGCCGGGCATGTACTCGACCAAGGCGATCGAAGTGCATTTCTGGGTGATGACCATCGGCGTGGTGCTGTACATCGCCTCGATGTGGATTGCCGGCGTGATGCAAGGCCTGATGTGGCGCGCGACCAACGCCGATGGCACCCTGGCCTACACCTTCGTCGAATCCCTGAAAGCCACGTATCCCTACTACTACGTGCGCTTCCTGGGTGGTTTGCTGGTGCTCTCGGGCATGTTCATCATGCTCTGGAACATGTGGCGCACCGCGCAGCTGGCCCGCGACACGGCGCCGGTTGCGGTACCTGCACCGGCCCACGCCTGAGGAGGATGCGATGAGCTTCAATCATGAAAAGTTCGAGAAGAACATCTTCCGCATGGGCATCTGGATTGCCGTGGTGGTCAGCTTCGGCGGTCTCGCACAGATCGTGCCGCTGATGTTCCAGGCCCAGGTGGTGCAGCCGCTGCCGGACATGAAACCGATCACGGCGCTGGAACTGGCCGGCCGCGAAGTCTATGTGCGGGAAGGCTGTTACAACTGCCACTCGCAGATGGTACGTGCGCTGCGCTCGGAGACGGCCCGCTATGGCCACCATTCGGTGGCTGCAGAGTCGGTCTGGGATCACCCCTTCCTGTGGGGCTCCAAGCGTACCGGCCCGGATCTGGCCCGCGTCGGTGGTCGCTACAGCGATGACTGGCACCGCGTGCATCTGAACAATGCCCGCGATGTCGTGCCCGAGTCGAACATGCCGGGCTTCCCCTGGCTCAACGACAATCTGATCGACGCCGATGATCTGGCGTCGAAGATGGGCGCGCTGCGCACGCTGGGTACGCCTTACACCGATGAGGACATCGCCGGTGTGGCCGCCGCCGTCAGCGGCAAAACCGAGATGGATGCCACGATCGCGTATCTGCAGTCGCTCGGACGCTATGCCCCGAAGCGGGAGCCGGTGGCGGCCAGCCCTGAAGTCACTGCGGCAACTGGCGCTGCCGATCGAGTCCCGAGTCCCGAGTCCCGAGTCCCGGTCAAGGAACAGGAGGTGGGCTCATGAGTCTGGGCATCGCATTGGGCAGTATCACTGCGCTGCTGATGGGGATATTCATCGGCATCGTCGTCTGGGCTTATGGCTTCAAGCGCGCCACGGATTTCGACGACATGGCGCGCTTGCCGCTTGAGGACAAGGAGGGTCGCTCATGAACAACGCCTGGAGCATTTACGTCATCGTGCTGACACTGGTGACGGTCGGCGGCAGCGTCTGGCTGCTGGCCATGACTGCACGCAAGCCCGAGAAGAAGGAAGGCGAGACCACCGGGCATATCTGGGACGGCGATCTGGCCGAGTACAACAATCCGCTGCCGCGCTGGTGGCTGTGGCTCTTTGTCGGCTCGGTGATATTCGCCGCCATCTATCTGGTGCTGTACCCGGGATTCGGATCGGCCACCGGTACCCTGGGATGGAGTTCGGAAGCACAATTGCGTGCCGAACAGCAGAAGTACGACGAGATTGCGCGGCAGACCTACGCCCGTTTCGCAGCGATGGATGTTGCTGATCTGTCCCGGAACGCCGAGGCGGTGGGCCTGGGCCGCAATATCTTCGCCAACAACTGCGCGACCTGCCATGGCACCGACGCCCGTGGCGCGGTTGGATTTCCGAATCTGACCGACGCCAGCTGGCAGTGGGGCGGAGAGCCGGACCAGATCCTGACCACCATCCTGCAGGGTCGCACCGCGGCCATGCCCAGTTGGTCGGGCGTGCTGGGACCGGAAGGGACCCCGCAGGTGGTGGCTTATGTGCGCTCCATCGCTGGTCTGAGCCACAATCCGGCCGCAGCCGCCGCGGGCAAGTCGCGCTTTGAACAGATCTGCGTGGCTTGCCACGGGCCGGAGGGCAAAGGCATGGTGGCGCTCGGTGCCCCCGATCTGACCGACTCGGCCTGGCTCTATGGCAGCAGCGAAGCGGCGATCACCGAATCGCTGACCAAGGGTCGCAACGGGCAGATGCCCGCGCATGCGCCCTTGATCGGCGAAGACGCGGTCAAGGTGGTTGCGGCCTATGTCTACAGCCTGCGCGATACTGCGAAAGTGGCGCAGAGCGAAGGCGGGCACTGATGGCGGGCACCGATCCGGAGACCTTGCAGCAGGACGCAGACGTGTCCGGTGGGGTGCCCCTGATTCAGCGGGTCGGGGCGGTGCTCTGGCCCTCCTTCTTCGCCGCCGGCGTGGCGACAATGGTGTTCTTTGCCTTTGTCGATCCGGTCGAGCTTGGCACCATCACCTTTCCCCAGGTGCTGGTGTCGCGCGAACTGGGTTACACGCTGGGCTTCTTCATGTTCTGGGCCTGTACCTTCAGCAGCAGCCTGTTTACCTCGATCCTGCTGCGGACCAGGCGCGAGATCGATGGGGTGAAGTGAAGCTGGAGCGGGGCTCGGTGAAGCAGGGGCGGGGCCTGGTGAAGCAAGGGCGGGGCTTGGTGAAGCAAGAGCGGGGCTGGGGGCTGGGGCGAGGACCTGGAGTCGGTTTCCAGCCACAGGAGCCATACGCTCTTGCTCAGCCGCGGACTTCCCAGGACCAGATGCATCCCAGCATCGCGCCCCAGCCCCCAGCCCCCAATCCCGCTTTTTTCGGCTAGCAGCAATACCGCCACACCCAACCAACCACACGGACGCCCCATGGAAGGCAAACCGCTCCCAGTCGCACTCAAGGTCATCAGCAACGATGACGGCGCCATGTATGCGGCCCACCAGAAGATCTATCCGCGTGAGGTCGGAGGCCGTTTTCAGCGTCTGCGCAAGGCTGCGGTGTTCTGGCTGCTGGGCATGTATTACCTGTTTCCGTGGATCAACTGGGACGGACGGCAGATCGTGCTGTTCGATCTGCCAGCCCGCAAGTTCTACATCCTGGGTCTGGTGTTCTGGCCGCAGGACTTCTTTTATCTGTCGGCGCTGCTGATCGTTGCCGCGCTGAGCCTGTTCTTCTTTACTGCGCTGGCCGGCCGATTGTGGTGCGGCTTTGCCTGTCCACAGACGGTCTGGACCGAAGTCTTCCTGTGGATGGAGCGCTGGGTCGAGGGCGATCGCAATGCCCAGATGCGGCTGGACAAGGGGCCGTGGAACGCGCGCAAGCTGCGGCTCAAGGCCTTCAAGCAGTTTCTCTGGATCACCTTTGCCCTGTGGACCGGCTTTACCTTCGTCGGCTTCTTCACCCCGATCCGCGAACTCGGCCACAGCCTGATCAGTTTTCAGCTGGGTGGCTGGGAACTGTTCTGGTTCCTGTTCTACAGCCTGGCCACCTACGGCAATGCCGGACTGCTGCGAGAGCAGGTCTGCAAGTACATGTGTCCCTACGCCCGCTTCCAGAGCGCAATGATCGACAAGGACACGCTGGTCATCACCTACGACGACGTCCGTGGTGAGCCGCGAGGAGCGCGCAAGCGGGCGGTGAGGAGTGTGGAGGAGCGGCGCAGAGCTGAAGCGCGGGACCGGGGACCCGGGACCGGGGACCCGGGAAATGCTCCCGAAGCGCCAGGGGCTGACGAGCCATCCAGAGTAGGTGAAAGCGGCATCAGTGCGCTGATGCGAATGGCCGCTGACGCCGAGGTCCGTGGACCGGCTCTTGCGGGTCCCGGGTCCCGGGTCCCCGGTCCCGAGCAGGATTCCTCTGCTTCCAATCACAAGGCTGCCGAACCTGCGCAGCCATCCCCCACCGCCCTCGGCGACTGCATCGACTGCAAGGCCTGTGTGCTGGTCTGCCCGACCGGCATCGATATTCGTGACGGTCTGCAGTACGAGTGCATTGGTTGTGCCGCCTGCATCGATGCCTGTGACGAAGTCATGGACAAGATGGAGTATCCGCGTGGCCTGGTGCGCTACTCCACCGAACATGCGGTGCATGGTCAGCCGACCAAGATCATCCGCAAGCGCACGGTGTTCTATGCGCTGCTGCTGACGGCGATAGTCTCGACACTGATGTACTCGCTGGCCACCCGGGTGCCGCTGCTCGTGGATGTGATCCGCGACCGTGGCGAGCTTTACCGCGAAAACTCCGACGGCTGGATCGAAAACAGCTATCAGCTCAAGATCATGAACAAGTCCGAGCAGCCGCGACGATTCGTCGTCGAAGTGCTCGATCCGCCCGGCCTCAGTATTGTCGGTGCTACCGAGGTCGAGATCGCCGGCGGCGCCATCAACAATCTGGCGCTGACGCTCCAGGCCGAACCCGGCGCGTTCAAGGGCATGAAGCCGCTGCGCCTGCGTGTCACCGCGGCCGATGATCCCAAGGTCGAGCGTATCGAAACCAGCCGCTTCTTTGCACCCTGATCCGCGGCTTTCCTCTGGGAGCGGCCTCTGGCCGCGATCGCTTTGGTAGGTCACGTTGTCCGCAAAGCGGACTACGTGACGGCGGCCGTACGTCATCTCGAAAACCCGAACCTTCGGAGCGCTGATGCCAGAGGCAGGACGCGAAGGACACGAAGGAAAAGCAGAAAGGACGCCAAGAGAAGCGAATGCGAATTTTCATTCGCGTGGCGTCGGATCTTTCGTGGGCGGGCTCTGCCCGCGATCAAGGCTTCCATCCAGGCCAGAAGCCATCGCGGATGAATCCGCTCCCACAGAAGGCGTGGCTCTGTGGGAGCGGCCTCTGGCCGCGATCGCTTTGGTAGGTCACGTTGTCCGCAAGGCGGACTACGTGACGGCGGCCGTACGTCGTCTCGAAAACCCGAACCTTCGGAGCGCTGATGCCAGAAGCAGGACGCGAAGGACACGAAGGAAAAGCAGAAAGGACGCCAGGAGAAGCGAATGCGAATTTTCATTCGCGCGGCGTCGGATCTTTCGTGGGCGGGCTCTGCCCGCGATCAAGGCTTCCATCCAGGCCAGAAGCCATCGCGGATGAATCCGCTCCCGCAGAAGGCGTGGCTCTGTGGGAGCGGCCTCTGGCCGCGATCGCTTTGGTAGGTCACGTTGTCCGCAAGGCGGACTACGTGACGGCGGCCGTACGTCATCTCGAAAACCCGAACCTTCGGAGCGCTGATGGCAGAAGCAGGACGCGAAGGACACGAAGGAAAAACAGAAAGGACGCGAAGGAATTCAAGAGCAATCCGATTCGGCTTTTCTCTGCGTACTCTGCGGCTCTCTGCGTTCTCCGCGTTGAAGCTTCTGGTCAGGAGCGGCCAGCAAGAATGTCGGGCCTGGATGGTCCTGCCTGGCGGTCATGGCGAACTTCAAGACTACGACCGCCCGTCGCGCGGCTTCAGATCGCGCAGGGCCTGGACCACCTGGCGGGTCCAGAAATCCTTGTCGCCGGCGGCGGTTTCTTCCAGCAGATCCAGGCTGAAGCGACTGGTCTCCTCGATCGGCTTGCTGTTGCCGCTACGGTAATGGGCGGTCACGGCAAACTGGGTAGGTTGGTCCACGGTGCGCTCGAAGACGTGTGAGAGCACGCGGCCGTCCTGCAGGGCGTAGCTCAGCGTGAAGCCGGGCGGGATGCTGAATCCGCCCTTGGCAAACAGCGGCAGTTGCGACATCAGCTTGAGCACGTCGTCGCGTCCCCACAGCCACACCGGACGGTCCACCGACAGGCGCACGTCCTCGGCCGGACTGCGCCCGGCGTTGGTGATTTCCAGCGCCCAGCTGGAACTGCCGGTGGGCATCAGCGAGATACGCAGATAGGCGCGAGCCTGACGCTCAGCCTCCTCGCGCAGTGCCTCCGCCTGTGATTGCAGCGCCCGCTCGCTCTTTTCCTGGGCTTCGGCCTGACGCCGCATTTCCTCGCGGGTCTGCGCCATCTCCACTCGCTGCAGACGCAGTTCGTGACGCTGCATCCAGATGGTGGACAGCAGTCCCAGAAAGGCCAGACCGGCGAACAGTGCTTCGAGAGCGCTGTAGGCCGCTTCCACCGTGTCGGCCGATACCGAGCCCATCATCGGCGGGAAGATGTAGAGCCAGCCCAGGGTGAGCAGGCACAAGGACAACGCTGCCAGTACCACGAAGACCACCGGCGAGCGTTCTTTCTTGCGGGATGATTCGATCTTGTTCATGGGCGCCTCCATGCAGCTGTCGTGCCAGCCATAATATCAATGCAAATCAATGCGTTGCGATTTCTGTTTCTTGCGTCCGTCCGAATTCGGACGCGTGAGCGGACGGCCGTCGGTGCATAGGGCAGGTGTCGCAGATGCGTTTGCGCTGCGTTCGGCCTACGATTCGATCCGGGAAGACATATCGGAATGCAGTCTTGAAGACGCAGACGCAACAGCAGCTCGGCATCGATCGCGTCAGCGCGAGCGGCTGCCAATCGCTGCCGGACTGGATTGCCGTGGAGGATGCGCTGGAGATTCGCCTGTCGCATCCGGCGCTGGGCGAGGGTGCGCAGACGCTGGCCATCAGCATGCGCACGCCGGGGCATGATGCGGAATTGGTGGCTGGCTATCTGTATGCCGAAGCCGTGCTCAGCGATCCGGCACAGATCGTGCAGATTGGCGCCTGCGCCGGCAACCCCAACGCCGTGCGCATCGACCTCGATGGACCCGCGCCGAATCTGCAATCGCTGCAGCGCGCCGGCACGATGAACTCCAGTTGTGGTGTCTGCGGCAAGACTACGCTGGAAGCCGTGACCGCGAGTTCGCAGTCTAGACGGGTGTCGGGTAGCAAGCGCGTCGACGCTGCCGTGCTGCGACGGTTGCCGCAAAAGCTGCGCGCGGCGCAGACGCTGTTTGCAGCCACCGGCGGCTGCCATGGCGTGGGTCTGTTTGATCTGGACGGCCGTTTGCTGGCGCTGCGCGAGGACGTGGGTCGCCACAACGCGCTCGACAAGCTGGTCGGACAGGCTTTTCTGGCAAAGACCTTGCCGTGGACCGATCAGGTGTTGCTGCTGTCCGGCCGCGCCAGCTTCGAGCTGTTGCAGAAAGCGACCATGGCCGGCGCATCGATCGTCGCCGCCGTCGGCGCGCCGTCGAGTCTGGCGGTGGAACAGGCGCAGGCGGCAGGCATCACCCTGATCGGATTTCTGGGCGAGCATGGGTTCAATATCTACAGTGGCGCCGAGCGGGTCATGGTCGGCAGCTAGCACCTGCGGGGCAGGTCTTCGGCTTTTGGGGGGACTGGCGCTTCATCTTGTCACGTAGCCCCTGCGGGGCAACGTGACCTACCGGAGCCACCGGGCGGGGTCGATGAACGGGGTATTGGCTGTGGTAGGTCACTGGCTCTGGTAGGTCACGTTGGCCGCGCAGCGGTCTACGTGACATGGGGATGGCTGGGGGTCAATGGAAGTCGCGCGAGCGGGTATCCAGCCCTGCGAGCAGCTCGCTCAGGTCTTCCAGTCGATGCGCCAGCACATGGGTGACGCCCTCGGCCTTCTGCAGTTCACCGACGACGCCGAGCATCTGTGATTCCAGCAACACCCGGCGCTGACGTTCGGCCAGATCGCGCCAGACGATCAGATTGAGCCAGCCGGTCTCGTCTTCCAGGGTGACGAAGGTGACCCCCGAGGCGGTGCCGGGGCGTTGCCGCAGCGTGACCAGACCTGCCACCCGCACCGGCGTGCCATGTGCCAGCGCCTGCACCTCGGCGATGCTGCGCATACGCCGTGCGCGCAGTTGCGGGCGCAGCAGTTTCAGCGGATGCGTGTCCAGGGTCAGGCCAGTGGTCTTGTAGTCGGCCAGCACGTTCTCCGCAGCCGTCGGCGGTCGCAGCACCACCTTGTCGTCAGCAATCTGGCCACCGGCAAACAGATCCGGCATGCGTTCCACCCCGGTCACCGCCCATTGCGCCCGGTGTCGATGTCCGGCCAGCCCACGCAGTGCACCCGCCGCGCCCAGCTTTTCCAGCGTCGCCCGATCCAGCTGCGCCCGATCAGCCAGATCCTGCACGTCCCGGAACGGCGCCGCGGCGCGCGCACTGACCAGACGCTCGGCGGCATCCTGATTGAGGCCGCGGATCGAGCGGAGGCCGAGGCGGAGGGCGGGAGAAGCGCGGGACCGGGGACCCGGGACCGGGGACCCGGGAAAAGCGGGCGTTGAGGTATCTGTGTCGTTCGCAAGACTTGAGTGTTGGGACCTTTTACCCTCACTCAAAGTTCGGGCGGTGCTTGCAGAGTCGGTAACTTCATGAGTGCCGGTCTTTGCCTCTTCCCGAGTCCCGGGTCCCGGGTCCCCGGTCCCGGCTCTTCGCGGTTCCAACCCCGCCTCCCACCCACTCACTCTTACATCTACCGGCCGCACTTCCACGCCGTGGCGGCGGGCGTCCTGGATGATCTGGCTGACCGAGTAGAAGCCCAGCGGCTGGGCATTGAGCAGGGCGGCGGCGAAGGCGGCGGGGTGATGGCATTTGAGCCAGGCCGAGGCGTACACCAGCAGGGCGAAGCTGGCGGCGTGGGATTCCGGGAAGCCGTAGGAGCCAAAGCCCTTGATCTGTTCGAACACCTGTTCGGCGAAGCCGGTCTCGTAACCGCGCTCGGTCATGCCTTCGATGATGCGCTGGCGGTAATGCTCCATGCCGCCACGACGCTTCCAGGCAGCCATCGAACGCCGCAGCTGATCGGCCTCGCCGGGCGTGAACCCGGCGGCGACGATGGCCAGCTGCATCACCTGTTCCTGGAAGATCGGCACCCCGAGGGTGCGTTCGAAGACCTTCTTCAGGTCCTCGGAGGGATAGCTGACTTCCTCCAGCCCCTGCCGCCGACGCAGGTAGGGATGCACCATCTTGCCCTGGATCGGCCCCGGCCGAACGATCGCCACCTCGATCACCAGATCGTAGAAATTCTGCGGCTTCAGCCGCGGCAACATCGACATCTGCGCCCGCGATTCCACCTGGAACACGCCGACGGTGTCGCCAGCCTGGAGCATGGCGTAGGTTTGTGGGTCCTCTGCGGGGATGGTGCTCAAGGCGAGCAGGGGAAAAGGGGAAAGGGAAAATGGAAAAGGGGAAGGCTCGCCAGACGGGGCTTCATGGGTAGTTGATTCAGCACCGTCGCCTATAGATCCAGTCTCGCTGCTTGCCCCGTCTGGCGTCATTGCGAGCGTAGCGAAGCAATCCAGCGGCAGAGTCGCAAGTTCCTGGATTGCTTCGTCACTGCGTTCCTCGCAATGACGCAACAACGGCTCACGGCATCGGTTCATGGAAAGCGCAGCGAAACAATTCTGTGCCTCGTTGCCTTCGGAGCAAGTCTGGATTGCCGCGTCGCTTTCGCTCCTCGCAATGACGCCTTGATCAGAGGTTTGTCGAGAACAAGCGGGGATACCTCCAGGTGAAGCGGTGCCCGCTGTTGATCTCCCCTTTTCCTTTTTCCCTTTTCCTTTTTCCCCCAACGGCGCCTGCCTCAAGTTCCAGTCATTGATGAGATCCAAGCAGCGCCGTATACAACTCAACATCCCCAGCGCCAGCACGTCGACCTTGAGCAGTCCCAGGGTGTCGAGATCGTCCTTGTCCCACTGGATGATGGTGCGGTCGGGCATGGCGGCGTTCTCGACCGGCACCAGTTCGTGCAGGGGCCGTTCGGAGATCACGAAGCCGCCGACGTGCTGTGACAGATGTCGGGGGAAACCCAGCAGTTGCGAGACCAGTTTCAGCAGTTTTCTGATCTGTGGACTAGCGGGATCGAAGCCGCGTTCGGTCAGGCGTTCCTCGATGGCCGAGAAGCCGTCCCACCAGGCCAGCGAGGAGGCGATCTGGTCGACCTGATCCAGTGCCAGGCCCAGGGCTTTGCCGACATCGCGGATGGCGCTCTTGGCGCGATAGCTGGCAACGGTGGCGGTCAGGGCGGCGCGCTCGCGGCCGTATTTGGCGTAGATGTACTGGATGACCTCTTCGCGGCGTTCGTGTTCGAAATCGACGTCGATGTCTGGCGGCTCATTGCGTTCGCGCGAGATGAAGCGTTCGAACAGCAGATTGCCGCGGGCGGGATCGACTTCGGTGACACCGAGCGCGTAGCAGACTGCCGAATTGGCGGCCGAACCTCGGCCCTGGCAGAGGATCTGCTGGCTGCGGGCGAAGCGCACGATGTCGTGTACGGTGAGGAAATAGGATTCGTACTTGAGCTCGGCAATCAGCGCCAGCTCATTCTCGATCTGCTGGCGCACCGCCGGCGTTTCCCCGCGAGGCCAGCGCTGGCGGATGCCGGCCTCGGTCGACTCGCGCAAATGATCGCTGGCGCTGCGGCCATCGGGTACCACCTCATGCGGATACTCATACCTGAGATCATTCAGAGAAAAGCGACATAACTGACTGATGTAGATGGATTCTTCCAGCAGTTCCTGCGGATAGATGCGGGCCAGCGCGGGCAGCGTGCGCAAATGCCGCTCGCCGTTGGGCAGCAGCCGGTAACCGGCCTCACGAACGCTGAGGTGGTGACGCACCGCGGTCAGGACATCGTGCAGCGCGCGCCGGCCACGCTCGTGCATGTGCACATCGCCACAGGCCACCAGCGGCATCCCGGCCGCCAGCGCCAGCGTGCGCAGCCAGTTCAGGCGAGTGGCATCGGTCGGTTGTTGGTGCAGCTCGACCGCGATCCAGGCGCGTTTGGGAAAGTGCTGGTTGATCCAGGCGGCGTCGGGGTGGTGAGTTGAAGTGAATGTGGGGGGCGGGGGGATGTTTGATGCGAACGAGCGGGGCTGGGGGCTGGGGGCTGGGGCGCGGGCTCTCGCAGCGCGACCAGATTGCAGCTTGTTGGCGTTGCCTTCTGCGCAGGTGTCGGAATCGTCCGCAGCCCGCGATTTCCCGCCCCAGCCCCCAGCCCCCAGCCCCGCCTTTTCTTCACCCCCGGTCACCCACAAGGCCACCACGCCCTCCATCACCGGTGGAAAATCCGCCCGCGTCAGCCGGTACTCGCCCTTGGTCGCGGCCCGACGGGCCTGGGTGATCAGTCGGCAGATGCCGCTGTAGCCGTCGTGATCGGTGGCCAGCAGCACCAGTTTCAGACCACATTCGAGACGGAATTCGCTGCCGACGATCAGCGCCAGCCCATGCTCATTGGCGGCTTCATGGGCGCGGACGATACCGGCCAGCGTGCACTCATCGGTGATCGCCAGCGCCCGATAGCCGAGCTTGCGCGCGCGCTCGAACAGCTCCATCGCGGTCGATGCACCGCGCTGGAAACTGAAGTTCGACAGACAATGGAGTTCGGCGTAGGCGCTGGACATGGCGGCGGTATCTGGCGCCGCCATGGTAGCGGATACTGTATGGATGTACAGTCAATTGCGGGACCCGGGACTCGGGACTCGGGACTGCGCCGGTGCCCGGTGTAGGCGTCATTGCGACCCCGGACTTGATCCGGGGGAAGCAATCCAGACGCAGGCTCTCAAGAGCACTGGATTACTCCGTCACTGCGTTCCTCTCCATGAACCCATGTCGTAATTTATTGATTCCATTTCCGCGTGAGCTCAGCGCCGGCTTCGTCCGCCTGTAGGAGCGCCCTTGCGGCGCGACCGCTGCTGAGGACAGGCAATTCGCCGGTCGCGACGCGAGGTCGCTCCTACAGGCAGCCTGTGGTTCATGGCCCCTGGGCAGTGTCGGGCCGAGACAGGTGGCTCACAACGACGCACCAGTAGCTTAGGCACTGGGTCCATGCGTCGGCCATGAGCCTCAGGGCATGCTCCGAGCGGTCATGAGGAGGGACGCGCGCCTGCGCGGCCGCTCTTGATGTGGCTCGAATGCGAGGCAAAGCGGCGCCGCAGACGCGGCGCCCTCCACAAGAGTCCACGCGATCCTGGGGCACCCATGTGCCGCCATTCGGGACGCAGACTGTCGGGCCAGCCAACCCGGCGGCGCCGCTCTGAACCACCCACAACCCACAACCCACAACCGACAACCGACAACCGACAACCGCCTTACCGAGTGCTCGCCACAAATCCGGCAATCGACTCCGCCAGTTCCTCACCGGCATCCTCCTGCAGGAAATGCCCGGCATTGGCGATGGTTTGATGGGGCTGTCCGGCGCAGCCGGGGATCAGTTTCTGCATCACGCGGTCGCCGCCCCGGGTGATCGGATCGTTGTCGCTGAAGGCAGTGAGGAAGGGAATCTTGAGGGTCTGCAGCGCGCCCCAGGCGCGGCGGTTGGGCTCGGCGGCAGGATCGTCCGGGCTGATCGGTACCAGCAGCGGAAAAGCGCGGGCGCCAGCCTTGTAGCTCTCGTCAGGGAATGGAGCATCGTAGGCCGCTTGCACCTCTGCCGATACCGGTCGCGAACAGGCTTTGGCGATGATGGTGCCCACCGGAAACACGGGCACTTCCTGAGAGAACTTGCGCCAGGCCAGGAAGGCCTCGCCGGGCGCCTGATCGCCAGTGGGCAGGAAGGTATTGGCAGCGACCACGCGAGCAAAGCGCTCGGGCATCTCGGCCAGCAATCGCAGTCCGATCAAACCACCCCAGTCCTGGCAGAACAGCGTGATGTTTCGGAGGTCCAGCGCCTCCACCCAGGCGCGCATCCAGTCGACGTGATTCTGATAGGAATAGGCTTCGCGCTCGGTCGGCTTGTCGGAGCGGCCAAAGCCGATCAGATCCGGCGCCAGCACGCGCTGCCCGGCGGCGGCCAGGGGCGTGATCATGCGTCGATAGAGATACGACCACGAGGGTTCGCCGTGCATCATCAAGATCGGCGCGGCGCTGTTCGGGCCCTCATCGACGTAATGCAGGCGCAAGGGATCGGCGACACTGATGCCCGGCACCTCGACATAGTTCGGCGCGAAGCGGTAGCCCGGCAAATTTTCGAAGCAGTGGTCTGGCGTGCGCAGAACGCTCATGTGAACCCCGATGTGGACGTTTCGCCCGATGATGCCGAGTCAGCGTCGGGACGTCGATCGACCGGCAGTGGGAGCGGGCTTTGCCCGCGATCGCCTTCGGCAAAGCGTGTAGCCGTCGCGGATGAATCCGCTCCCACAGTTGCGGGCGACCAGCCGTCGCGGATGAATCCGCTCCCACAGGGCCGAGGCCCTACTTCAGGGGACGGCCGGTTTCGCCGGCGGCAACGGCTTCCACTGCGGCGCGAATCAGGCGCTGGGGAACGCGGGTGCGGTAGTCGGGATTGACGTAGGAGAACTGGATAACGCCCTGGGCGTCGATGACGAACACGCTGGGCACCGGCAGTGCGTGGTGCTTCTCGCCGCTGGCGGTTTCCAGATTGATGCCGTATTCGGCGTATTTTTCCAGGGTCGCATCGTCGACCTTGAAGGCAATGCCGAAGGCTTGCAGCGCCTCGGCTTTGGCGTCCGAGGCCAGGGTGTAATCCAGCTCGTCCTTCTCTACCGTCTTCGCCAGTTCTTCGGCGCGATCGGGGCTGATGGCCAGCAACTGGAAGCCCTGGGCCTTGAGATCCGGATTGAGTTTGCGCAGCTCGCTCAGCTGTAGATTGCAGAAGGGGCACCAGCCACCCCGATAAAACACCAGCACGGTGGGCTTGCCACCGAGCAACTCGGACAGCGTCGTCGCCTTGCCCTCCAGCGAGCTCAGTTTGACCGTCGGAACGGCGCTGCCGACCAGAATCGGACGCACCGCGGTGGCCGAATCGGCAATCTGGGCCTGGGCCTGCGGCAGGGTGGCGGCAGTCAGCATCAGGGCTGCGGCAATGAATCGGGTCATCGGATGCTCCAGAGTGGTTGATGGATCACAGACCGGGTTGAGCCGGAAAAGCTCACGACAGGGAGGATCGGTGTCGTTGGGAGTCAGCTTTCTCGGCCCGACACTGCACACGGGCCATGAGCCACCGGCTTGCCAGTAGGAGCGACCTCGCGTCGCGACCGGTCAGCCGCACGTCCGCCGCAGCGGTCGCGCCGCAAGGGCGCTCACTGGTGAACAGAGCCTGCGTTGCGCTCACCCGGAGGCCAAATCGGGAGCTTGCGATCCGGGTTCATTGCGAGCCACCTGTTTCGGCCCAAAACTGCGCACCAACCGTTAACCCCCGGCGTCATTGCGAGCGTAGCGAAGCAATCCAGAGGCACAGCTTCAGAGGCACTGGATTGCTTCGTCGCTACGCTCCTCGCAATGACGCATCAACAACTTGCGATCCGGGTTCATTGCCAGCCGGCGGCGTTGGATCGACGCGCCTGTGAGGAGGCCGCGCGCCTGCATGGCCGCGCTCGATCGTGACGTATGGCAAAAGCGGCGCCGCAGCGCGGCGCCCTCCACAGCGGCGGTTCACCGGGGCTCTTCGGCACGCCGTCACGGGTGCGCCTGCGGCTTGCCCGGGCTACGTTTCAGGCCTTTTCCGCCTCCATCAGCAACACCGTCACGGTCTGCTCGAACATCGCATCGGCCGCTTCGCGCGTGGGTGCGATGGCGACCAGCCCGAGCTTGCCGAATTCACTGAGTGCGCCGATCAGATTGAACACCACCCCCTGCTGGGTGATCTCGTCGAAATGCAGCCGACGTTCGACCAGGATGTCGATCAGGTCCTCGGGGACCAGCCGCTTCAGGCGCGGGTCGACCAGGTTGTCGGTGGCGCGATAACAGCGCACCTGGCCAAGCGGTGTCTGGAACTCGCCGTTGGCGTCGACACGGCCGGCGGTGAGGAACTGCAGCATCTGGTAGGGCAGGGTGGTGCCGCCCTTGCGCAGATTGATTTCGATGGCGTAATGCTGCCATTGCTCGTCTTCGAGCACGCTGATGAAGTCGACCGAGAATCGGCCGAGCACGCCTTCCGCCAGTAGCACCCTGCCCACCGCCTGTCCGCATTGTTGCAGGCTGCCCCGATAGCGCACATTGGCTGGAAAGTGACTGCCCAAAAAAACCTGGCCGTTGGGACCACCGAGCAGCTGATCATGGGTGGAAATGACTTCCAGGCAACCCAGGGCGTTGACCCGCATCTGCACCGAGGGCGAGCGCTTGTGGTCGCCATCTATCCAGGCCTCGACAATGCCGTGCAACTGCCGGAACTTGCTGGCATAGCGCGAGTAATTCATGCCTGCCGCCTCGAAGCGCAGGCGCTCGGGCAATTCCCCGCGAACCCAGGCGTCCAGCGCATCGCCTTCGGGTGCTCCCTGGAAGTCGAACAGTGCGTTGCCGTCTCCGGAAAAGCCTTCGTCGAGCTTGACCACAGCCTTGCGCAACCTGGGATTGCGCTGGCGCAATGCCACTAGCGCTGCGGCCACGTCATCCATGCTGCACAGATTCTCCTGTCCGTCCGGGAATTTCAGGCCGGCACGACGGAAGGCCTCGCGACTGCCGCTCTTGCTGCCCCAGTAGGACAGCGCAGGGTCGCAGGCATACAGCGGTATGTCGAGGGCGATGGCCAGATCGCGTTCGAGCTTGGTGGCATTGAATACCGACAAGTGTGCCTGGCTGGAATCGCCCATGGCTGCGCGGATGCGATGCAGCAGGCGCGGCCGTTCCAGAATTTTCTCGGTAACGCTGCGCGGCGAGGCGTCGTGGGCGCTGAGCAGGGTCAGGCGCTTGCGCGCGTGGGTCCAGGGGATGCCGGATAGCAGATTCAGGTAGTAATCGACGACGCTGCCGGGAATCGGTGTGGAGGTGACAAAGACAATGCGGGTATGCGGCATGCGCAGCAGCATCAGCATGCTCAGCTGGCGTTCCTCGTAATGTCGGGCTCCCGGCACCTCGGCCAGCACATCGGCGTCCAGACTGAGACCGGGCACGACCACGACCGTGCGCGGTGCCAGAGTATCGAACTGCACGCTGGCAAACAGGGGCTTCAGCCGCGCCTGTATCCGCTCAAACTGCATCTGCAATTCGGATTCGACTTCTGCCGTCATCTTCGCTCCCAACGGACTTCGGGCTCCCGGTCACCATAGCGCGCCGCCCGCAGGATGGCCCGGATAACGGCAGATGCCGCGGTCTATGCTCTGGCCTCAGCTCGTGAACGGTACTGATCAAGGTCAAGCCGGCGTTGCTTGATCCTCCTCAACTGCGCCCGGCGAGCGCTCTGCCATGATTGGATCAGGGCGCAGCACTGTGTCCCGATTGAAGCACATCAGGGAATCGCATGGACGTGTTCAAGGCGGATGTGGCGATCATTGGAGCGGGTGGTGCGGGTTTGCGCGCCGCCATTGCCGTGGCCCAGTCGGATCCGAATCTGACCATTGCGCTGATATCCAAGGTCTACCCGATGCGCAGTCACACGGTCGCCGCCGAGGGCGGGTCGGCCGGTGTGGTGCAGGCACATGACAGTCTGGAAAACCACTTTCACGACACTGTGGCAGGCGGCGACTGGTTGTGCGAGCAGGACGTGGTCGACTACTTCGTGGCCCATTGCACCGAGGAAATGGTGCAGCTGGAGCACTGGGGCTGCCCCTGGAGCCGCAAGGCCGATGGTCATGTCAACGTACGCGCCTTTGGCGGCATGAAGATCGAGCGCACCTGGTTTGCGGCCGACAAGACCGGCTTCCACATGCTGCACACGCTGTTCCAGACCTCCTTGCAGTTTCCGTCGATCAAGCGTTTCGACGAGCATTTCTGTGTCGATCTGCTGGTGGCCGAAGGCCGCGTCGGCGGCGCTGTCGCCATCAATGTGGCGACTGGCCAGTTCATCACCATCGAAGCTCGGTCAGTGGTGATCGCCACCGGCGGCGCTGGCCGCGTGTTCCGCGAGAACACCAATGGCGGCATCGTCACCGGCGACGGCATGGCGCTGGCCTATCGCCATGGCGTGCCGCTGCGCGACATGGAATTCGTGCAATACCACCCCACGTGCATGCCCGGCACCGGATTGCTGTTCACCGAGGCCTGCCGCGGCGAGGGCGGTTTCCTGTTGAACAAGGACGGCTATCGCTATCTGCAGGATTACGGCCTCGGCCCGGCGGAGCCGACGCCGCGCAACAAGGCCATGGAGCTGGGGCCGCGTGACCGCCTCAGCCAGGCCTTCTGGTACGAGCAGCAGAAGGGCCGCACCATCGATGGCCCGCATGGCTCGGTGGTGCACCTGGATCTGCGCCATCTGGGCGAAAAGAAGCTGCGCGAGCGGCTGCCGCAGATCTACGAACTGGCCGAGCAGTTCCTTGGCGTGGATCCGGCGCACACGCCGATTCCGGTGCGTCCGGCGGTGCACTACACCATGGGCGGCATCCTGGTCGATGGCCATTGCGCGGCGCCTCTGGCAGGGCTGTACGCGGCGGGAGAATGTTCGAGTGTCGGCATCCACGGCGCCAATCGCCTCGGCTCCAATTCGCTGGCCGAACTCTGTGTGTTCGGCAAGGTCGCCGGTGAAGGCGCCGCGCGCCACGCCCGCGACAGCAAGCCGCTGGCATCCGCCACACTGGCAACTCAGGCTGCCGCGGCCGAGCAGCGTGCCCGGGCGCTGGTGCAGGGCGAGCAGGGCAGCGAGCGCATATCGGTGCTGCGCCGGGAAATGGCCGAAACCATGGAGCGTGGTTGCGGCATCTACCGCACGGCCGAGGAAATGCAGCGCACCTGCGAGCACCTGGCGCAGCTGCGCGAGCGCTATCGCAAGGTCAGGGTGGACGATCGCTCCAGCGTGTTCAACACCGAATGGCTGCTGGCCATCGAACTCGGCTATCAGCTGGAAGTGGCCCAGGCCATGGCCGTGCCGGCATCCAACCGGCGCGAAACCCGCGGCGCCCAACAGCGCCTGACGAGTACAACCAGCGCGATGACGTGAACTAACAGAAGCACTCACTGGCCACCTATGCCGGTGCCGACGAGCCCACCGTGAGCTACGGCGAGGTCAGGATCACCCATTCGCAGCCGGCCGTTCGCGCCTATGGCGCGGCTGGAGAAAAGGCCGAGGCCGCCGAGGCAGCGGCGGCGAAGGGGAGGCAGGCATGAAGTTCCATCGACCGGCCGTTGGGAAGGGCATTGCATCCCGGCGGGCGCCGCGCCCTGGCGCGGCTTTGGATCTTGCCGGGACGGGCAATGGTCGCGCAGGCGTGCGGGCTGCCTTTGGTAGGCCGGGTCCGCGCGCCCGGATCTCGGGGTTGTGCGCAGCGACGGCAAGCGCGCGGCGCCCGGCAAGCGCAGCCGCGGCCGCCGGCGCGAACCACCCTGACGCACCTTTCGAGCCGTCGCGCGCCGGAGCCGCGCTACCTCAGACCTGCGCTCAGGGCCTGGTGGCAGAACCGGGCCGATGCCGGGCGCCCGCAATGACGCCGGGATTGATGGTCGGCAGGCGAGGACTGCACGCATGACTACCGCAACCCGCAGCATCCGCATCGAGGTCCTGCGCTACCGTCCCGAGCAGGAACAGGAGCCCGTGGTCGAGTCCTTCGAGGTGCCGTTCAGCGACGACATGTCGGTGCTGCAGGGCCTGCAATACATCAAGGATGAGCTGGACGGTTCGTTGTCATATCGCTGGTCCTGCCGCATGGCCATCTGCGGCAGCTGCGGAATGATGATCAATGGAGTGCCGCGACTGGCCTGCAGCACCTTCCTGCGCGAGTTTTATCCGGGCGGCGTGCGCGTCGAGGCGCTGGCGCATTTTCCGATCGAGCGTGATCTGGTGATCGTCATGGATGACTTCATGACCAAGCTGCACCAGATCAAGCCCTACATCATCCCGAAGGAGCAGCGCGAACTGGCGCAGGGTGAATACCTGCAGACGCCGGCACAACTCGATCAATACGAGCAGTTCAGTTCCTGCATCAACTGCCTGCTCTGCTACGCCGCCTGTCCGCAATATGGTTTGAACACCAGCTTCCTGGGTCCGGCGGCCACGGTGCTGCTGCACCGCTACAACCTCGACAGCCGTGATGGCGGAGCGGCACAGCGGATGCCGCTGATCCATGCCGAGGAGGGCGTGTTCAGCTGCACCGCAGTGGGCTATTGCTCGGAGGTCTGCCCCAAGGATGTGGATCCGGCCAATGCGGTCAACACCAACAAGACCGCCAGTGCCATGGATTATTTCCTGCGCTTCGTCACCCCGAAGGGAGGCCAGTCATGAGCGCCCGGCGCCCCTACAAGCGGCCGATGACCGGCTGGTGGAAGAAGAATCCGTATTTCGTCGAATACATGGTGCACGAAGGCACCGCCGTAGTGGTGGCGCTGTACGCGCTGATCCTGCTGATCAGCCTTTTCGTGCTCGGGCGCGGCGAGCACGCATGGAACGAATGGCTGGCGCTGCTGCGCAGCTGGCCGGCATTGCTGCTGCATGGGGTGTTGCTGCTGGGCTTTCTCTACCACAGCTGGACCTGGTTCAACATCATGCCGCGGACCCTGCCACCAATCCGCATCCAGGGGTCGCGGGTGTCGGCTGGAGCGATCACCGGTAGCGGGCTGATGGCAGCGGCGGTGGCCAGCATCGCCGTCTTTGCGCTGATCAAATGGTGGGCCTCATGATCCTAGAAACCTCAGTTGACCGCTTTTCGAGACTCATGGACTGATGATTCTATGGTCTCTTCCGCATCTGGGGCGGCTCACCGATCAGCTGAGTGCGCTACGTGGCAGATTGCACGGTTGTGGGGGTGCATGGCTGCGTTGCAACTCGTCGGAATAGCTGGCTATTCCTCCTCATTGCGCCTTGCCCTGCACCCCCACAACCGCACACTCTGCCCCGTCCAACTGAGGATTCCAGGATGAAGCGTTCGAATGCTCCGATCTTCTGGCTGCTGTTCGGTGCCGGCGGCATGCTCTCGGCGCTGATCGGCGCCGCACTGGTCTTCAGCACGGGTCTGGCGGCGCCGCTGGGGTTTCTGCTGCCTGCCGATGCCTTCAGCTACGGCCGCGTGCTGGGATTTGCCCAGAGCTGGCTCGGGCAGGCCAGCCTGTTGGTGGTGATTGGCCTGTTCCTGTGGCACAGCGCGCACCGGATCTTCCACACCCTGCATGATCTCGGCATACACGCCGGGCTGGTGGCCAAGCTGCTGTGCTATGGCGGCGCCATGGCGGGTACCGTAGCGACGGTGATGGCGCTCTCGGCACTGTAGGAGCGCCCTTGTGGCGCGACCGCTGGATCGCGCGCCAACTGACTGCCTGTCGCGGACAGAGTCCGCTCCCACTGGCGCTCCGAAGCGTCGGCGCGCACGTCATGAACGCTTTACTCTGCGTTCTCTCTGCTGTTTCTCCGCTTCCTCTGCGTTCTGCTTCTGACTCCAACCCGCCTCAATACTCGGATTTCATCACGCCGGTCGCGCCGCAAGGGCGCTCCTACAGGCGCTGCGGCTTGCTGTATCTTGCGGCGATCCCACGTCGGTGCCTGCCGTGTTCAGTTCGGAACTGCTTGCTGCCAATCTGTTGTCACCGATGGTGCTGGCCTTTGCGCTGGGCATGCTGGCGACCGTGATCCGCTCGGATCTGGATATTCCGCCGGCGCTGCACACCTCGCTGTCGCTGTTTCTGCTGCTGGCCATTGGTCTGAAGGGTGGCATGGCCATCGCCCAGAGCGCCTCGGGCACCCTGCTGATTCCGCTGCTCGGGACGGTGGCTGCGGGCTTCGTCACGACCGGTCTGGCCTATGGGGTATTGCGCAAGCTGGTCCGCTTGAAGCGTGTGGATGCGGCCGCTGTTGCCGCGCACTATGGTTCGGTATCGGCCGTGACCTTCATCGCCGCGCGCGACGTGGCCACACGTAGCGTAGGCGAGGTCGAAGGTCTGATGGTGGCGTTGCTGGTGGCGCTGGAACTGCCGGCGATCCTGTTCGGGCTGTGGCTCGGACAACGCGGTGGCCACGAATCGCGCCTGTGGCTGTCGCTGCGCGAAGTGCTGACCGGGCGCACCATGCTGTTGCTCGGCGGCGGCCTGCTGATCGGCTGGATCGCCGGGCCCGAGCGCACCGCGCGGGTGACGCCGCTGTTCGTGAATCTGTTCGACGGCGTGCTGATGCTGTTCCTGCTCGATCTGGGCATGGCCGCCGCGCGCCGATTGCGTGATCTGCGCAAGGTCGGATGGCCCTTCATCGCCTTTGCCTTGCTGATGCCGATTGCGCACGGCATTGCCGGCGCCTGGCTGGGCACGGCCCTGGGTCTGAGCGTGGGCGGGGCTGCCGTATTCGGCGCCATGCTGGCTTCGGCTTCGTACATTGCCGCACCGGCGGCTGTGCGTACCGGTTTGCCGGAGGCCAATCCCAGTCTCTATCTGACGGCCTCGCTGGGCATCACCTTTCCGCTGAATCTCTCCATTGGCATCCCGCTGTATCTGGCGGCGGCCCGTTATTTTGCAGGTGGCTCATGAGCGAATCCGTGCAGAACAAACTGCCGTGGACCCCGGTGCGTCTGCTGACCATCGTCGCCGAACGAGTCCTCAAGGACCGCATCCTCCACCATCTGGACAAGCTCGGCGTCAGTGGCTACACGCTGATCGAGAGCGAGGGTCGCGGTGCGCGTGGCTTTGCCGTCGATGAATGGCAGGGCGAGAACATCGAGATCCAGGTGATTGCCTCGCGTGAGCGTGTGGATGCCATCGCCGGCAAGCTGCGCGAACGCTATTTCGAGCACCATTCGATCATCCTGTTTGCCCAGGACGTCGATGTGCTGCGGCCGGAGAAGTATCAGGCCAGGTAGAGTGAGTCTGCGGGGCCGCCGGGTGCCTGTGGGAGCGGGCTTCGCCCGCGATGGCAGCAATCTGGCCCGGGCATTGATCGCGGACAGAGTCCGCTCCCACAGTGACCACAGTTCATTCAAACCCATTGGCAAACAGCGCATCCAGTTGCGGTTCGCTGCGCACGCATTCGTAGGTTTCGGCAATGCGCGGGCCGGTGTCGATCACCTGGAAGTCGCTGGCGAACACCTTCTGCGCCCCGGCTGTGAGATCGAATACGCGGGCGTCGATGCCGAGTTCAGCCCAGGTGTGGGTGGTGTAGCGATCGCTCTCGCCGGTCAGGGCCACGGTGCCGCCGTCGGCCAGCACCATGCCGTAGCGCTGCATCGTGCGCAGCAGTACCTGCGCTGCAGCGTTGTAACCGGTCATCGGGAAATCGGCGCGCAGCCGCAGGCGCACCCCGTAGGGCACGCTGCCCACCGGGCCATTGGGCCCGCCTGCATGCGTGGCGGGTCGTACATAGAGGCGTCCGAGTACCGCGCCCGGCAGCGAGTTGTCACGCGCCATGCGCGAATTCGGCAGGATGAAGCGTATGGCGTGACCGAGATCGCCATTGGCCACCTGGGTGGCGGCAAAGACCTCATCGGCATTGAACAGCAGTGGCGCCATCGGAAATCCGGCGGCATCGGCGCTGGTGCAGTGATCTCCCCGCCCGGTGGCCGGGTAGAGGGCATCCATGCGCCAGCGCGCCAGACACTGACTTTCCAGACCCTGTGCGGTGACATTGGCGCGGTAGACCTCGAAAATCTCGTTGCCCTGGACCACCAGCAGATGGCAATCGCCATTGAGATTGTTGCAGCTGTAGCCCGGCTGTCCTTCGATGGCGCCTCCGGGCGGCAACGGAACCGGCGTATTCAGCGGCTCGCAGTCGGGCAGGTAGTAGGCGTCGTTCGGATCGCCTGAGGGGATCTCGATGATCTGGGCGGTAGGCTCGCCGCCGGTGGCGTGCAGGACGTGGATGCTGAAATCGATCTGCAAGCGGCCGTTGCCGAAACCGCCGAGGCCGGTCAGGGTACTGATCATGGCTGCCGAATTCGGATGCAGGGCGGCCTGATCCACACGCTGGTACCAGGGCGATGCCGGATGCATTTGCGGCAAGGGCAGGGCCCAGGCGCTACTCGTCAGCCCGAGATACAGGGTGATCCAACTCCAACGCACTCGGCCCTTCATGGCTCACGCTCCCCTTCGTCAAGCGCAGATGATGGCTTCAAGGCCAGAATGTAATTGTTAACGCATTCACGTGTTCGTGCGTGCCAGTACGAAAGACTCGTGGCTAACCAGCGGTCTGTCGTACCGAGTCCAAACACTCAGGAAACACCCTCGATGAAGTTCTGGTTCCCATCCCTTTCCCTGTTGGTGCTGATTGCCATGAGCCATCCCAGTGTCGCTGAAGATACCCCCGCCACCTCGTCCGCGGCCCGCCAGTCCATCGTGCTCGGCGGCGGCTGCTTCTGGTGTCTGGAGGCAGTCTACGAAGAGGTCAAAGGCGTGGACGAGGCCGTGTCCGGTTATGCCGGTGGCCATGTCGACAATCCCAGCTACCGTCAGGTCACCGGCGGCCGCACCGGACACGCCGAAGTGGTCAAGGTGGTCTACGACCCTGCTGTGGTCAGCCTGGACCAGATCCTCGATGTGTATTTCACCATCCATGATCCCACCACGCTGAACCGGCAGGGCAATGATGTGGGTCCGCAGTACCGGTCGATTGCCTTCTACAGCAACGACGCCGAGAAAAAGGCGATTGAAGCTGCCATCGCCCGCAGTGCCGCCAGCGGCGACTGGAGCGGGCGCATCGTCACCGAAGTCGAGCCGCTGCCGACCTTCTATCCGGCCGAGGACTACCACCAGCAGTACTTCGAGCTCAACGGTGAGCAGCCCTATTGCAGCCTGGTCATCGCCCCCAAGGTGGCCAAGTTCAAGAAGCGTTTCGCCGATATTCTCAAGTAGGGCGGAAGCCCCGCCCGAAATAGCCGGGGCCAGGCCAGGGTCCCCGTGACGGGGATTCCGTTATCGGCGAAGACCAGTCGCAACCCCAGCAACCCGCGCCGCCCGGTGCAAGGAGGGCCGAGCGTCTGCCCGGCCGCTCTCCGCGTGATCCGGTCGGGCCTGGCATAGACGGCAGAGCAGAAGGGCCGAGTGCAGCTTGGCGATCCCGGGTGGTTGGCGCTCTGGGTTGGCATTGCCTGTGGGAGCGGCTTCAGCCGCGATTTGTTGTGGCTGGCTGGATGATGTCACCAACATCTTTTGCGGCTGAAGCCGCTCCCACAGCAACGGTGGGCTGAAAGCACAGTCGTCATTGCGGCTACCGCCGCATTTCGGGAACATGCAGCCCGGATGATCGGGAGATGAGCGTGCGCCATCTGTTGCTGGGACTGTTGCTGATCGGTGAAAGCCTGTGGGCCGGGCCGCGTCAGGTCGATGCCTATCGCTGGACCGGTGTCGAGCGCATCGTCGCCATCGGCGATCTGCATGGCGGCTATGACAGCTACCTGAGCGCACTGCAGGCCGCGGGTGTGGTCGACAAGCGTGGTCGCTGGATCGCGGGCGAGACCCATCTGGTGCAGACCGGCGATATCCCCGACCGCGGACCGGACACCCGCCGCATCATCGCGCACATGGCTGGGCTGGCGAAGCAGGCCACTCGAAAGGGTGGTCGGGTGCACAACCTGATGGGCAATCACGAGGCGATGAATGTCTACGGCGACCTGCGCTATCTCCACGTCGGCGAGTTCGAGGCTTTTGCGGATAGCCGCTCTGCAGAGCTCAGGCAGCATTACTTCGACGCGTTGATGAAGGATCTGGAGAGCAGGGATCCGCAGCGTCACGCCGAGCTGCCGGCTGATTTCCGGGGGCAGTGGGAGCGCGATCACCCGCTGGGCTGGGTGGAACACCGCTCCGCCTGGGATCCACGCTGGAATCCCGAGGGTGAGCTGTACCAGTGGGTGATGCAGACCAAGGTGGCCATCCAGCTCAATGATCTGATTTTCGTCCACGGCGGCATCAGCAGTGACTACTGCCAAAACAGTCTGGAATCGCTGAGCACGATGGCGCATGCGGCGCTGCGCCGCGGCGAGCCTGGACAGCTCGGAATTCTCGAGGACCAACGCGGTCCGCTCTGGTATCGCGGCCTGGCTGGCGTGGCGCCGGCGGCAAGCGTGGAGGCGGTCGACGCCATCCTCGAGCGTCATGGCGCCCGCCATATCGTCATCGGTCACACCACCACCGGCGGCGTGATCTGGCCGCGCCTCGATGCGCGCGTCATCATGATCGATACCGGAATCGGGCCCGCCTACGGGGGGCAGATCGGCTGGCTGGAGGTGACGCCGAAGGGGCTGGTCGCCGGCTATCGTGGTGGAAGCCTGTCTTTGCCGACAGATGATGATTCGCGACTGGACTACCTGGAGGCGGTGATCGCGCTGGAGCCTGACAACCAGGCCCTGCGTCATCGTCGCGATGCGCTGAAGGCCGGTATGCTCGAGGCGCCAGCGATGGCCGAGACCGCGGCCACCTGCGACATTTCTGAGTGATCTCGCGAGTGAAGCCGTAGGCGCCGTTTAGGTCGGCCTCGCAGTTTTCCGGATGTAAAGGACTTCCATGATCATCGTGCATCATCTCAATGACTCTCGCTCGCAGCGCATTCTGTGGCTGCTGGAGGAACTGCAGCTGGGCTACGAGATTCGTCGCTATCAACGCGATGCCAAGACCCGTCTGGCACCGCCGGAGCTGACCGCGGTGCATCCGCTCGGTAAATCGCCAGTGATCGAGGATGGTGGCACGACGGTGATCGAATCCGGGGCCATCGTGGACTATCTGTTGCGCCGTCATGGAGGTGGCCGGCTGCGACCGGAGCCGGACAGCGCTGACTTCGAGGTCTACCAGCAATGGCTGCACTACGCCGAAGGCTCGGCCATGCTGCCACTGATGCTCAAACTCTATGTTTCCCGCCTGGGCGAGGCCGCTGCGCCGCTGGAGCCGCGGATTGCCAGTGAGTTGGCCAATCACCTCGGGTATCTGGACCAGGCGCTGCAGGGCAAGGACTGGTTGCTGGGCGACGAGCTCAGCGGTGCCGACATCCAGATGAGCTTCGTGGGCGAGGCCGCACGCGGTTTGCGCGCCAGTTATCCGGCCATCGACGCCTGGGTGCGGCGCTTTCAGGCTCGGCCCGCCTACCGCCGCGCGCTGGAGCAGGGCGGCCCCTATTCCTTTGCCGACTGACTGTTGGGCACAGCCATACAGGACAGCCGGCGGTGTGGGCTGAAAGATCGCTGACGCCTCGCCGGTCCATGGAATCCGACGGGCGGCGCGCAGCGTGGCGCGGGAGGAGGGCATCGTGCAGACCAGCCAGCAGGCGGGCTATTCCAATACGCCGCTGGCGCGCAAACTGGGCATCGGCAGCGCTTGCAAGCTGCTGCTGATCGACCCGCCCGAGGGCTATCTGGCTTATCTAGGGCCCTTGCCTGAGGCGGTGGAATTGCGCGACGGCGCCGATGCGGAGGTCGATCTGGTGCAGATCTTCGTGTCCGATCAGGATCTGCTGATCCGGCAGCTGTCCGAGTTGCGCGCGCGACTGGGGCCGGAGGCGGTGATCTGGGTGTCCTGGCCGAAGAAGGCCTCGAAGCTGCCATCGACCGTCAGTGAGGACTCGATCCGCGCGGCCGCGCTGCCGCTGGGCTATCTGGACGTCAAGGTCTGCGCGGTGGATGCCGTGTGGTCCGGACTCAAGCTGGTGGTGCGCAAGGCGCTGCGGGCCGAATGGATGCGGGGGGCGTCATGACCGGTGGAACAGAGGCCGCAGCTGAGCTTGAGAGCCTGCTGCGGCAGGTGCGGGGGTGCACGCTTTGCGCGGAGAAACTGCCGCTGGGCCCGAGGCCGGTCCTGCAACTGGCGCCCACGGCCAGGCTGCTGATTGCGGGGCAGGCCCCTGGTCGCAAGGTCCATGCTTCCGGCATCCCCTTCGATGACGCCAGCGGTGAGCGCTTGCGGCAGTGGCTGGGCATGTCCCGTCAGACTTTCTACGACTCGACCCGCGTGGCCATCCTGCCGATGGGTTTTTGCTATCCCGGCAGCGGTGCCTCCGGAGACTTGCCGCCACGTCCGGAATGCGCCAGGCAATGGCGGGGCCGCCTGCTGGCGGGGTTGCCGCAGCTGCAGCTGACCCTGGTCATCGGGAAATACGCACAGGCCTACCATTTCCCCGATAGCAGACTGAGCCTCACCGAGCAGGTCGGTCGTTGGCTGCACTGGTGGCCGGAGCGGGTGCCGCTGCCACATCCGAGTCCGCGCAACCAGCTCTGGCTGAAGCGCAATCCCTGGTTCGAAGAACAGTTGCTGCCGGCGCTGCGGCAGCGCGTGGCAGACGTGCTCGGCCAAGCCTAGCTTGCCGCCGGTATTCCGGTGATGCGAGTGGATCGCAGGGTTGCCGGCTGCTGGCCAGGATCTGCGCGTTGTGCGGCTTCGTTCACCTGCAAGAGCTTGATAGGTCATTGCGAGCCACCTGTTTCGGCGCAAAACTGCCAACCGGCCATGAACTACAAGTTTGCTTGTAGGAGCGACCTCGCGTCGCGACCGGCAAGCCGCACGACCTCAGACGCGGTCGCGCCGCAAGGGCGCTCCTACAGGCGAACGAAGCCGGCGTTGCGCTCCCATGGTCAACAAATCAATGGCTTACGGTATGAGTTCATGGAGAGGAGCGCAGTGACGAAGCAATCCAGGGTATCGCCGCACGCCCCTGGATTGCTTCCCCCGGATCAAGTCCGGGTTCGCAATGACGCTTGGGGCTAATGAACTGCTCCCCGTCGCGGCCTGCCATCAGCCACACCGATGACGCTCCCGGGGTCGAGCTTCTCTCTGCGGACTGCGACCGCCACTGGCTCTGCCGGTGCCGGTGCTTGTATCGTCCGCCGCCTGCCAACCGACCGCTGCCTACCTGCGAGCGGGTGGCTCACCCGTTTCAGCCATCGGAATTGCGGCATGCGGCGCCTGGGCGCAGTTCAAATCGTGGCCTTGATTGAAGCCGTCAAGGGTCTGGCGGTGCTGATCGCCGGACTCGGCGGGCTGGCCCTGCTGCATGGCCATGCCCAGCAATGGGCCATGGATCTGGTTCGCCATCTGCATCTGGATCCCACCCGGCACTATCCACACAGCCTGTTGCTGGCCGCCGCGCAGGTCACCGATGCCAGGCTGTGGCTGCTGGCAGCACTGGCCGTGCTCTACGCGACGGTCCGCTTCGTCGAGGCCTACGGTCTCTGGCATGCACGGCGTTGGGCCGAATGGTTTGCGGCGTCGAGCGCGGCGGTCTACATTCCCTTCGAGCTCTACGAACTGGTGCGGGAGCCGGGCTGGGTGGTGATTCTGGTGCTGATCGTCAATCTGGCGGTCGTTGCGGTGATGATTCAGGCCTTGCATCGTCGCGCCTGAGGGTTTCGGGGGATCATTCTGAAGGTCCGCTGCAGACGCCCGCAGATTGCCCGTGCCGCGTGGGGCCCGCATACCGCTATCCTTGCGCTCCTGGCGATGTTTGCCTGTCCCTTCTCAGCCTGATCCTGCCTACTCATGACCACGATTACCAAAGTCCACGCCCGCGAGATCCTGGATTCGCGCGGAAACCCGACGCTTGAAGCCGAAGTCACGCTGGCCGGCGGACATATGGGCCGCGCTGCGGTGCCGAGCGGCGCCTCCACCGGTTCGCGCGAGGCCATCGAACTGCGCGATGGCGACAAGACCCGCTATCTGGGCAAAGGCGTGCGCAAGGCCGTCGCCAACGTCAACAGTGCCATCGCCGAAGCCGTGGTCGGCTTCGACGCCGCCGATCAGGCCGGGCTCGATCAGCGCTTGATCGAACTGGACGGCACCGAGAACAAGGCGCGCCTGGGCGCCAACGCGCTGCTCGGGGTGTCGCTGGCCAGCGCCCATGCCCTGGCCGGCAGCCGCGGCCAGGGTCTGTGGCAGTCCCTGGCGAACGGCCGCAAGCCGCAGCTGCCGGTGCCGATGATGAACATCATCAACGGCGGCGCCCATGCCGACAACAATGTCGACATGCAGGAGTTCATGATCCTGCCCGTCGGCGTCGCGAGCTTTTCCGAGGCGCTGCGTGCAGGCACCGAGATCTTCCACGCGCTCAAGGGCGTGCTCCGCGGGCGCGGCATGGCCACGGCGGTGGGCGATGAAGGCGGGTTCGCCCCCGATCTGCGCTCCAATGAAGAGGCCATCGAAGTCATTCTGGAGGCCATCGACAAGGCCGGATATCGCGCGGGCGAAGACGTGCTGCTGGGTCTGGACGTGGCCAGCAGCGAGTTCTACAAGGACGGCCGCTACCATCTGGCGTCGGAAGACCGCTGGATGACCAGCGAGCAACTGGTCGACTACCTGGACTCGTGGTCGCGCCAGTTTCCGATCGTGACCATCGAAGACGGCATGGCCGAGGATGACTGGGCTGGCTGGAAGTTGCTGACCGAGCGCATCGGTCAGCGCGTGCAGCTGGTCGGCGACGATCTCTACGTCACCAATACCCGGATCTTCCAGCAGGGCATCGATCAGGGCATCGCCAACGCAATCCTGATCAAGCTCAACCAGATCGGCACGCTGACCGAGACGCTGGCCGCGATCGAACTGGCTGATCGCGTGGGCTACGCTGCCGTGGTCTCGCACCGCTCCGGCGAAACCGAGGACACCACGATTGCCGATCTGGCGGTCGCCACCAGCGCCACCCAGATCAAGACCGGATCGCTGTCGCGTACCGATCGCGTTGCCAAGTACAACCAGTTGCTGCGTATCGAGGAGGCTCTGGGCGCCGACGCCCGCTACGCCGGTCGCTCCGCCTTCCGTTTCAGTCGCTGAGGTCCGATCGCCCGCATGCGTTGGTTGCTGCTCCTGCTGCTGCTGTTGCTGGTCACCCTGCAGTACCAACTGTGGTTTCGTGGCGGCATGAATGACGTATGGGAGCTCGAGAAGGCGCTGGAAGTGCAGCGCGCCGAAAATGACGTGCTGCGCAAACGCAACGACGCCCTGGCCGCTGAGGTGGACGATCTGAAGCGCGGTCAGGATGCCATCGAGGAGCGGGCGCGCTCGGAACTCGGCATGATCAAGGAGGGCGAGAAGCTGATCCAGGTAGCCGAGCCCAGGCGCGCCGCCGCTGCGGCGGCAGCCCACGCCGAGGAGCCCAGGGAATGATCTGGGCGGTCGTGCCCGCTGCCGGCAGTGGCCGCCGATTCGGAGCGGCCAAGCCCAAGCAGTACGCGCAGATCGACGGTTGCTCGGTGCTGGAACGGACCCTGAAACGACTGGCCGAGGTGCCGCGTATCCGCGGGTTGCTGGTGGTGCTTGCCGCTTCCGATCGGGATTGGCCCGGATTGCAGCAGATGGGCGGCAAGCCGGTCCTCACGGCCGTGGGCGGTGCCGAGCGGGCCGACTCGGTGCTGGCTGGACTGCGTGCGCTGCCGGAAACCGTGGCCTTGACCGACTATGTGCTGGTTCACGATGCCGCACGGCCCTGCGTCCGCGCCGCCGACATCGAGCGACTGATCGATCAGGTGCTGGGAACCACCGGCGGGCTGCTGGCGGCGCCGGTGCGCGACACGCTCAAGCGCGAAGCCGAGCCGGATCAGGAACTGGATCAGGTGCGGGTGGCGCATACCGTGACCCGCTCCGGGCTGTGGCGGGCATTCACGCCGCAGATGTTTCGACGCGGTGGTCTGACATTGGCGCTGGAGTCGGCGCACGCACAGGGCTTGCGGCCTACCGACGAGGCCCAGGCCATGGAGCTGCAGGGCGTGCATCCCTTGCTGGTCGAGGCGGCCGACGACAACATCAAGGTCACCAGCAGCCACGATCTGCTGCTGGCGCAGTTCCTGCTGCGGGCACAGGGCACCGAATGAGTCGCTGGCCGCGCATCGGTAGCGGCTATGACGTGCATGCCTTCGGGCCTGGCGATCATGTGGTGCTGGGCGGAGTCAGCATTCCCCACGGGCGCGGGCTGCTGGCCCATTCCGACGGTGATGTGGCTCTGCATGCGCTCTGTGATGCCTTGCTGGGTGCCCTCGCGCTGGGCGATATCGGCGTGCACTTTCCGCCCTCCGATGCGCGTTGGGCCGGTGCCGACAGCCGCGATCTGCTGCGTCACTGTCGTCATCTGATCGGCGAGCGTGGCTATGTCGTCGGTAACTGTGACCTGGTGATCGTCTGCGAGCGCCCGCGCCTGACGCCGCATGTGCCGCTGATGCGTGAGCGTATCGCGGCGGATCTGCAATGCGCGGTGGATGCGGTCAGCGTCAAGGCCACCACCACCGAGAAACTCGGATTCACCGGTCGCGAGGAGGGCATCGCCGCCCAGGCCGTGGTGCTGCTGCACCCAGCGGATCAAGGCTCGTGAATCTGGCCCATGCCTACGGTGGTCCGGTGCTGCGTGGCGTGCTCAAGACCACGCCTGAGGACTTTGTGGTTGAGGAGACGCTGAGCTTCAGCGCCGACGGGCAGGGCGAGCACGATCTGCTGTGCATCGAGAAGCGTGGTGCCAACACCGAATGGGTGGCGCGCGGGTTGGCGCGTTTTGCCGGGGTTGCCAAGGTGGCTGTGGGCTTCGCCGGACTCAAGGACCGACACGCCGTGGCGCGCCAGCATTTCACGGTGCAGCTGCCTGGACGACAGGTGGACTGGTCGGCGCTGTCGCTGCCCGGCGTGCGCCTGATCAGCGTGGCCAGGCACTCGCGCAAGCTCAAGCGCGGGGCCTTGACCGGCAACGGATTCATCCTCGGGCTGCGCCGCATACAGGGTGACCGGACGCAGGCCGAGCAACGGCTGCAGGCGCTGAAGCAGGGTGGGGCGCCCAATTACTTCGGGGTCCAGCGCTTTGGCATAGACGGCGGCAATCTGGTTCTGGCGCGGCGTCTGTTTGCCGGTGAGTCGCTGGAGCGCAGCGAACGCAGCTTCGCGTTGTCGGCAGCGCGCAGCGTGATATTCAACAGCGTACTGGATGCGCGTGTGCGGCTGGGCAACTGGAATCAGGTCATCGCTGGCGATCTGTGCAATCTGGCGGGTCGCCGCGCCTGGTTCGGTCCGGTGGAGGTCGATGAGGTCCTGCGTCAGCGCTGTGCTGAAGGCGATATCCATCCCACGGGGCCGATGTGGGGCACGCCGCCGGCGCCAGTGGCCGGTGAATGTGCGGCGATCGAAACCCAGGTGGCTGAGGACTGGCGGGAACTGTGCGCAGGGCTGGCCGCAGCCGGGCTGGAATCGGAGCGTCGAGCGCTGCGGGTGATCCCGACACAGCTGTCCTGGGATTGGGAGAACGTCGCCGATCCGGATGATTCTGACCAGACCTCGCTGCTGCGTCTGCGTTTCGCCCTGCCGCCGGGCGCCTATGCCACTGCCTTCATCCGCGAACTGATCGACGTCGAGGGCGATATCCCGGTGGGCGCCGATCACATCGATTAGCAGCCTGCGTGCATTGGAATCCGGGCACGGCGTAGACTTGCGGGTTCCATGATTTTGCGAGGTTGCTGACGATGGCCGTTCCTACCCTGGATATCAGTCGCTACGACAGCGACCGTGCCAATTTTGTCGCCGAGTTGGGACGGGCCTATCGCGAATATGGCTTTTGCGGCATCAGTGGCCACGGCATCCCGTCGTCGTTGATCGACGGCGCCTACGATGCCTTCCAGCGTTTTTTTGCGCTGCCCGACGAGGTCAAGCGCCGCTATCACGTCAAGGGCGGCGGCGGCGCCCGGGGCTATACGCCCTTCATGGTCGAGACCGCCAAGGACTCGCAGTACCCGGACCTGAAGGAGTTCTGGCACGTGGGCCGCGAGATTCCTCGCGACTCCCACTATGCCGAGGTGATGCCGGAGAATCTGTGGCCGGAGGAAGTGCCGGATTTCCGCGAGCTGGGCTATGGCCTCTACCAGGCGCTGGATGATCTGGGGACCCGGGTGCTGCGGGCGCTGGCGCTGCATATCGATCTGCCCGAGTCCTACTTCGAGGACAAGACCAATTTCGGCAACTCGATCCTGCGCCCGATCCACTACCCACCGATCACCCAGGCCGAAGTGCCCAATGTGCGTGCCGGTGCCCACGAGGACATCAACTTCATCACCCTGCTGGTCGGCGCCAGTGCCGAGGGTTTGCAGGTGCTGACCCGTCAGGGTGAATGGCTGCCGATCACCACCCAGGGTGATGCCATCGTGGTCAACATCGGCGACATGCTGCAGCGCCTGACCAATCATGTATATCCGTCGACCACGCACCGAGTGGTGAATCCGCCGGGTGAGAAGTCGCGGCAGCCGCGCTTTTCGGTGCCCTTCTTCCTGCATCCCAATCCGGATTTCATGATCGACGTCCTGCCGCAGTGCGTCAGTGCCGACAACCCCAGCCGTTACCCGCAGCCGATCAGCGCCCATGATTATCTGATGGAGCGCTTGCGCGAAATTCGTTTGATCTGACGCCGGGGCGATTGCCAGCAAGCCCGCTTCAGTCGGGCTTGTCGCTGTCCGTTTCTTCGCTGCGCAGTCGCGCCATCATGGCACGCATGCGCAGTCGGAACAGCGCGGCCTCCCTTTCCTTGTCGTCATCCGTACTCTCGGTCGCTTCAGCAGTAACCGGCGCCTTGGTCTCGCTGACTGTGGGGCCTTTGGCCGCGGGAGTGACGGGAGCCTCAGGCCTCGCGGATGGCGCAGCCGTGGTCGGAATAGGTGGAGCGATCTTCTCGCGCTGCTGCGGCGCTGTCGGCGCGGCAGTGGTCGGCGCGATTCGGGTCGGCGTTGCAGGAGTCGGCGCCGCAGGGGTCGGCGCAGGCGGTGCCGAACGCGCAGCGGGTGCGGTCGGAGCGGCAGGAGCAGCGGGCGCGGCAGGTGCCGCAGGTGCAGCGCTGATGGGCTTGGGCTGCAGCGGCCTGGCCAGCGCGCCGAATTCATCTTCCTCGACAAACTGGTCCAGACCAAGCTTGCTTTCGTCGATAGGAATCACGCCGCCGGGTTCCGGAGGCGGAGCCGATGGATGCTGAGTTCTTGGCGCCGACGGCGGTGTCGGGCTTGCGGCTGCCGCCTTGGCCTGGCGGGCGAAATCGCCTTCGCGATCGAGGCCGACCACCGGAGCATCTGGGTCGCCCCACAAGCCCAGGCGGCTCTCGTCGATCTGGATGACCTCGCCCGGCTCCACAGGCGCGGGCGCCCGAATGGTTCCAGGTACCGAGGTGCTGCGATCGGCTCCATCGGCCGGGCTCGTGGTCGGCTGCGGTCGCGGTGGCTCAGGCGTCACCGCAGGTTCTGCCGGACGTGGAGTGGCGGCTGGCGCCGGCCTGGATGTCTGTGCCAGTGGCTCGCCCGGCATGGGCTGGCGCGCTGGCTCGGGATCGCGGCCCAGCTTCTGCCGCAGGGCTTCCGGCACTTCTTCCATGAACAGCGAATCGTCCTCACGAACGATGAAACGCGCAATTCGGTCGAACAGAGAGTCGTCCAGTTCGTCCCAAGGCAGCTGCCGGCGGCTGGCTCCCAGCCAGTTTGTATTTTCGAAACTCAGGCGCAGGATCGGGTCTTCGGCTGAAATCTGCCCCTTCATGCTGGCCTTGATATAGCCCCTGGCGTGGAAATCAGCGACCAGCAACTCGGCCTTTGGTGAGCGTTCGATCTCCTTGATGCCGCCTATGTGGTGCTGCCGGAAGGTTTGCGTCAGCGTGCTGATGCGAGCCGGACCTTCCACCCGAATCTTCGGCGATCGCTGAGGATCTATGCGAAGCATCCAATGCATATTGATCAGGAAGGCACGGTAGCGACGCTCGTGCTCCACCTTGAAGTCCCAGACGGGCAAAGCCGAGATGCCGCCATAGCCGGGGATCGTCATCGGCACGACCACCGGTGGCTTGACCTCATTCAGCGTGGCGGTCAGACCTTCGAGGTAGGTCGTCAGCGACTTCATGCGCGGTTCGATGTGGCCCAGATAGCGCGCATCGCGCTCGTCGCGCTCGCGCGCGGAAGCCTCGGCCTGGGCTCGTTGTTGATCCGCTTCGCGCTTGAGACGATCGAGTAAGGACACGCGCTTGCCAGATAAAAGTCTGCATGGATGATAACGGCAGCGCCCGTGCTGGCAACATGCAATCAGTGATCGTGAGCATGACGTTTCGCCCTCAGCGGCTCCTTGCGTATGCTGCAGGCTGGAATCGGATCGAAAATCGCCATGTCTGCCACCGAGTTGCGCCTGTTGCTGCTGTTCCTGGGTCTGATCGTACTCGGCGTCATCTATTGGTACGGGCGACCGGCTCGGCGCCAGGGTACGGATAAACGTCGCGCAGGCATGCGTCGCGAACCTGTTCTGGGGGAAGATGATGCCGATCCGGATTCGCCGTACACCGCATCGCGTGATGCACCCTGGTTTGCCGGCGATGACGGGGCGGATGACCTGCCTTCGCTGCGGGTCGAGGGTCTGAGCGAGCTCGATGATCCAGAGCCGCCGGCAACGCAGCGCACGGGACAGCGCGAATCGGGCAGCCACGAACGCATCATCACGCTGTACGTGGTGGCGCAGGACGGCTACACGCTGAACGGCCCGGAACTGGTCGTGGCGGCGGAAAAGGCCGGTCTGGTCTATGGCGATCTGGGCATCTTCCATCGCCTGGTGGACAGCAAGCCCGAACTCGGGCCGATCTTCAGCATGGCCAATATGGTGCGGCCGGGCGTGTTCGATCTGGCCGAGATGGATCAGTTCAGCACCCCCGGCGTAGTTGTGTTCCTGACCTTGCCCGGGCCGCTGTCTGCACTGGATGCCTGGGACACCATGCTGCCCGCCGCCCAGCGTTTTTCCGATCTGCTGGGCGCGCAACTGCTGGACGACCAGCGCACGCCGCTGGGTCGCCAGCGCATCGCCGCCCTGCGCGACGAATTGCGCGCCTTTGACCGCAAGCGCGAGCAGATGCAGATCAAGCCGGGCTGGTAGCAGTTGCGGGGCACGGGACAAGGGGCAGGGGGCACGGGTAAAGCCAGATCGCTCGGGCCTTTGTAGGTCCAGACTTGTCTGGAGGCTCTTGGCTCGCGCCCCTCTCCTTGAACCCATATCGTAAGTTGTTGATGCGTCATTGCGAGGAGCGTAGCGACGAAGCAATCCAGGATATCGCCGCAATCCCCTGGATTGCTTCCCCCGGATCAAGTCCGGGGTCGCAATGACGCCGGGGTTGATGGCCTGTGGGCAGTTTCGGGTCGAAACAGCTAGCTTGAAATGACGAAAAAGGCTGGCTTCGCCCAACCTGCGCCGACTGTATGCTTCTTCTCTGCCCCTTTTTCCGTTTTCCATTTTCCTTTTCCCGCTCCACCGAGCCCGACGAGCCAGCGCATGTCTTCTTCCGAGATTGCCGATCGCGTGGCGCTACTGCGCGCCGAGATCCGCCAGCATGACTATCGCTACCACGTGCTGGATGCCCCCAGCATTCCCGATGCCGAATACGATCGCCTGTTTCATGAACTGCGGCGGCTGGAGGAGGCCCATCCGGAACTGCTGACGCCCGATTCGCCCACCCAGCGGGTGGGTGCGACCCCGGTCGGCGAATTCGCGGCAGTGACGCATCGGGTGCCGATGCTGTCGCTGGGCAATGCCTTCAGCGCCGAGGAAGTGCAGGAATTCGTTGCCCGCATCGAGCAGCTGCTGGGACGCAGCGAGGTCGAGTTCTCGGTCGAACCCAAGCTCGACGGGCTGGCGATTTCCTTGCTCTATCAGGATGGTCAGCTGGTGCAGGCGGCCACCCGTGGCGATGGCGTGACCGGTGAGGACGTGACCCACAGCGTGCGCACCATCCGCGCCGTGCCCTTGTCGCTGACGGCCGGCAGCGGCTGGCCGCAAACGCTGGAAGTGCGCGGTGAGGTCTACATGCCGCGCGCCGGGTTTCTGGAGTTCAATCGTCGCGCCCGCGAACGCGGCGAGAAGGAACTGGTCAATCCGCGCAATGCTGCCGCCGGCAGCGTGCGTCAGCAGGACCCGCGCATGGCGGCGGCCCGGCCCTTGGCCTTCTACGCCTACGGCTTGGGCGAAGTCAGCGGAGCGCCGCTGGCAGACCGCCACACCGGCATCCTGCAGCGTCTGCGCGACATGGGGCTGCCGGTGTCGCCTGAGGCCGGCAAGGCCATCGGTGCGCAGGGTTGTCTGGACTATTTCCAGCGCATGGGCAAGCGCCGCCAGCAGCTCCCTTATGACATCGACGGCGTGGTCTACAAGGTCGACCGCCTGGATTGGCAGGCGGAGCTCGGCTATGTGTCGCGGGCGCCGCGCTGGGCGATTGCGCACAAGTTTCCGGCCGAAGAAGCGCTGACGCATCTGCTGGCCATAGACCTGCAAGTGGGCCGTACCGGGGCGATCACGCCGGTGGCCCGCCTGGAGCCGGTGTTTGTCGGCGGCGCCACCGTGTCGAACGCCACGCTGCACAACTTCGACGAGGTGGCGCGCAAGGATCTGCGCGTCGGTGACAGCGTGATCGTGCGCCGCGCCGGTGATGTGATTCCCGAAGTGGTGGGCCCGGTGCTGGAGCGCCGGCCAGAGGGCGCCCAGCAGCCCGAGCTGCCAACCATCTGCCCCCAATGTGGCTCAGTGCTGGAGCGGGTCGAGGGCGAGGCGGTGATCCGCTGCACCGGCGGACTGGTCTGTCCGGCCCAGCGCAAGGAGGCCATCCGCCATTTCGCATCGCGCCGGGTCATGAATATCGAAGGCATCGGTGACAAGCTGGCCGAACAGCTGGTTGATGCCGGCCTGGTGCACAGCATCGATGATCTGTACCGGCTGAATCTGGCGACGCTCTCAGGCCTTGACCGCATGGGCGAGCGTTCAGCGGCGAATATTCTCGACGAGCTGGAACGCAGCAAGAACACCACGCTGGAGCGTTTCCTGTTCGCGCTCGGCATCCGCGATGTGGGTGAATCCACAGCCAAGGCACTGGCGCGGCATTTCGGCAGTCTGGACCGGATCATCGAGGCTAGTGCGCGCATGCAGCCTTATTTCGGTGATCCCGAGGCCCTGAAACAGAGCGCGGTGAAGAAGGCGCTGGCCGCCGAGCCGCTGATTCAGGTGCCCGATGTGGGCCCCGTCGTGGCACAGCGGCTGTGGGAATTCTTCGCCGATGAGCGCAACGCCCGAATCGTCGAGCAGATGCGCGCCGCCGGCGTGCACTGGCCTGAGCATGAACCCGCCGCCGCGGCCGAAGGGCCGCTGGCGGGGCAGACCGCAGTATTGACCGGCACGCTGACGGGAATGACCCGGGATGTGGCTGGCGCGCGCCTGGAAGCGCTGGGCGCCAAGGTCTCGGGCAGCGTGTCGAAGAAGACCAGCTTCGTGGTAGCCGGATCGGATGCCGGCTCCAAGCTCACCAAGGCCCAGGAGCTGGGCGTGCCGGTGCTGGATGAAGCCGCGCTGCTGGAATTGCTGAATCGCCATGAATCGGCAGAGTAGGGCACACGTGAATGGTCCGATCAGCATGGGCCCCGGCCGATGACGCTGCCGGGGCTGATGCGGCAGCGGGCCCAGCTGAACTCGTGTTTGCGCGAGTTCTTCGCCGCGCGTGGCGTACTCGAGGTCTGCACGCCGGTGTTGTCGCAGGCCGGCAACAGCGATCCCAATATCGACAGCTTCAGCACCACCTATCACGGTCCCATGCGTGGCGGACGGGCAACGCGCTGGCTGCGGACCTCCCCCGAGTTCTTCCACAAGCGACTGCTGGCAGCGGGTTGCGGTGATCTGTTCGAGATCGCGCCGGTTTTTCGCGACGGCGAGTGCGGGTCACGCCACAATCCCGAGTTCACGCTGCTGGAGTGGTACCGGGTCGGTTTCGACCACCATCAGTTGATGGACGAGGTTGAGTCGCTGCTGCGCGCGCTGGCGGCGGCCTTCGGTCGTCATTTGGGCGCCGCCGAGCGCCTCAGCTATCAGCAGTGCTACCAGCGTTACACGGGCATCGACCCGCTGGCGGCCAGTCGCGAGGAACTGCTGCAGGCCCTGGCTGGCTGCTCCATTGACCCCGAGGGTCTGAGCCGTGACGATCTGCTTGATCTGCTGCGCACGCATCTGATCGAAGCGCAGTGGAGCGATCAGCAGTTCCTGTTCATCCATGATTTCCCGGCCAGCCAGGCGGCGCTGGCACGCATCCATGCGGGCGATCCCCGCGTGGCCGAGCGCTTCGAGCTGTACCTCGGCCGGGTCGAACTCGCCAACGGCTATCACGAACTCAACGATGCCGCCGAGCAGCGCCAGCGATTCGAGCGCGATCTGGCCGAAAGAAAGCGGCGCGGCGCGGTCCTGCCGGCGCTGGACGAGTTGCTGCTGCAGGCCTTGCCGCAGATGCCCGATTGCGCCGGCGTGGCCCTGGGCGTGGAGCGACTGCACCAGTGGCTGGTTGGCGCCGACAGCATCGAGGCGGTGATGCCTTTTGGGTTTGCGCAGGCTTGAAGGGGGCGATGTCTGGGACGCGTGGCCTCACTGCGAGCCCAGCAGGGTAGCGCGGCTTCGTTTGCCGGGCGCCGCGCGCTTGCTGTCTCTGCGCACAGCCCAATCATCCGGGCGCGCGGACCCGGCCTACTTCGTCGCTCGGACGCCGCTTTGCGTAGCCCGTTGTGCCGCGCAGCGGCTCAGCGGGGCTCTTTCGTGTCTGGCCCCATCATTGCGAGCCAACCGCTGCAACTTCCGCGCCTTTGTCGCGGTCCATGACTCTCGCCCAGAACTTTTTGCCCAATCCGCGGTCTGACGCCCAGTCTCCTATTCGGTACGCATCCAGGCATGGAAGGATCTGCTGCAGTCAACGAAGTTCCAGAGCACATCGACCTCGCCGATCTGCATTCCAGATTCAGGCAATTGCGTGAAACCCTGTCGGCCCAGGTCATCGGTCAGGCCGAACTGGTGGAGTCCCTGCTGATTTCGCTGCTGTCCGATGGCCATCTGCTGGTGGAAGGCGCTCCCGGCCTGGCCAAGACCACGGCGGTCAAGGCCCTGGCGGCGCGGGTCGAGGCCAATTTTCAGCGGGTGCAGTTCACCCCGGATCTGCTGCCTTCGGATCTGACCGGCACCGACATCTGGCGCCAGCAGGACGGGCGTTTCGAGTTCCAGCCCGGTCCGCTGTTCCATAATCTGCTGCTGGCCGACGAGATCAATCGGGCGCCGGCCAAGGTGCAGTCGGCGCTGCTCGAAGCCATGGGCGAGCGCCAGATCACCGTCGGCGGCAAGACCTATGCCTTGCCCAAGCTGTTTCTGGTGATGGCCACGCAGAACCCGATCGAACAGGAAGGCACCTATCCGCTGCCCGAAGCGCAGCTGGACCGCTTTCTGATGCATGTGCGCGTGGGCTATCCGCAGGCGGGTGCCGAAACCGAGATCCTGCGACTGGTACGCGATCAGGCCCGCAACGCGCTGCATTCCCGCAGCGAAACGGTCGATCAGCTGTCACAGGCGGAAGTCTTTGCTGCCCGTTCGGCGGTGCTGGATCTGCATTTCTCGGAGTCGCTGGAGCGGTATCTGGTCGAACTGGTGCTGGCCACCCGAGATGCCAGCGGCTACGACAAGAATCTGGCCCGCCGCATCGCCTGGGGTGCCAGCCCGCGTGGCTCGATCGCGCTGGAACGCTGCGCCCGCGCCCGCGCGTGGCTGGCCGGTCGCGACTATGTCACCCCGGAAGACGTCCACGCAGTAGCCCCCGACGTATTGCGCCACCGGGTGTTGCCCAGCTACGAGGCCACCGCCGAAGGCTGGGACGGCGGCCGACTGGTCGCCGAGTTGCTGCAGCGGGTGCCGTTGCCTTGAGGCGAGGTGTTGCGCCGGTCTGGATCCATCGGCAACTGGCAATTAGCAATTGGCGATTAGGGCGTGGTGATGAGTGTTCCTGTGAAGTTGGAGTTGGCGTTGTTGCAAGTCGACTGCTTAGTCTCGACTCGACGGACGGGCCGTAAGTCCTGGCGTCATTGCGAGCCACCTGTATCGGCCGGATGCTGCCGACGGGCCATGAACCATCGGAACGGAAGTAGGCCGAGGGTGCCGCGCAGCGGCTCCCCGGCGCCCTTGGACCTGACGGCGGACAGCAAGCAGCAATGGGCCATCAGAACATCGACGGTAGGTTGGGCTAAGCGCAGCGTGCCCAACTGCGATTTCCGTCGTTGGGCACGCTGCGCTTAGCCCAACCTACGTTCGTCAGTAACCTGGAAGGATTCACCTTCGCGTACTGATCGCCGGTTGCGATCATCGATCACCGACAACCAACAACCGACAACCAACAACCGACAACCCAAAGCCCAATGCCGCAAACCACCCCGAACTCCCAAGGTATCCGCCCGACGCTGGCCGAGCTGATCGCGCTTCGGGCGCGGGTGCAGGCGTGGCCGCCGCCGCAGCGGGCGCAGGGCAGTTCGGCCGGGCCGGCGACGTCGCCGCTGCGCGGCCGAGGCATGGATTACGCCGAGTCGCGACTGTATGCGCAGGGCGACGATGCCCGTCACATCGATTGGCGGGTGACCGCACGCACCGGTCGTACCCATACCAAGGTCTTTCATGCCGAGCGCGATCGGGTCAGTCTGATCATCGCCGACACCTCGCCGCGGCTGTATTTCGGCACCCGTGTCTGCTTCAAGTCGGTGCAGGCAGCCTATGCCGGCGCGCTGGCGGCCTGGGCAGGGCAGCGCAGCGGTGATCGCATCAGCGCGCTGCGCGGCAGTGCCAGCGAAGCGCCGTTGCCGCCAGCCGGCGGTGTGCGGGGCGCGCTGCGCGTGCTCGATGCGCTCAACCGTTGGTATCAACAGCCGCCGGAGGACGATCAGGGCCTGGACTTCGCCCTGCAGGCGGCGGCGCGGGTGTCCAAGCCGGGTTCCCGCATGATTGCGCTGATCGATCCGCGCAGCGTCGATGGCATCGACAACGCCCGCTGGACGGCGCTGTCGGCGCATCACGATGCGGTTGCGATATTGCTGGTCGATCCCCTGGAACTGGCGCCACCGCAGGCGCGACTGGCATTCGCCGGTGGCAGTCGCCGGGTCGAGCTGGATCTGGAGCAGGGTTCCACCCAGGCGGCCTGGAAGCATGCTTTTGCCGAGCGCTTCGAGCAGGCCCGCTCGCGCCTGCGCAGTCTGGGCTGGCGGGCGATGTCGCTGAGTACCGATCAGGCGCCGGATCAGGTGCTGGCGGCACTGCTGCCGTATCGGCGGGAAGCCGCATGAAGCCGGAGCTGCCCTTGCGCGACATCCATCTGCCCGGCGATCCCTCGTGGTGGCCGCCGGCACCGGGCTGGTGGGTACTGGCCGCGGTTCTGCTGCTGTTGCTGGTGGTAGCCCTGCGCTGGAGCTTGCGGCAATGGCGCGCCCGTCAGCGCCTGCGGGCCCTGCGGGCTGAATTCGACCAGGCGGCGGCGATCAGTGATCCACGTGCCTGCCTGATTGCGGTGTCGGAGTTGTTGCGGCGCGCGGCTCGCGCACGCGATCCGGCCGCCGCGACGCTCGCCGGCAGCGCCTGGACTGACTTTCTCGATCGCCAGTTGGGCACCGAATCCGGCTCCGTGTTCTCAACCGACCTCGGACAATTGCTGCTCGATGGTGCCTATCGCCGCGAGATCGACGCCGACGCCCTGCGCGCCCTGCTGACGCCGGCTCGGCAGTGCTTCTTGAATCTGGTGCGGACGCCATGATCGCCGAACTGCTGAGCTGGGAATTCGCCTGGCCCTGGATGCTGTTGGCGCTGCCGCTGCCCTGGCTGGCAGCGAGGCTGCTGCCGCCGACGCGGGTGGGGCAGGGTGGCGCCCTGCGCACGCCTTTCTTCGGCGAGCTGGAAACGCTGGCCGGCGCCGCGGCACGTGCGCGCAAATCGCATATCAGCCCGTGGATGCTGATGGCCTGGGTGTTGCTGTGTGTGGCAGCGGCGCGCCCGCAGATACTCGGCGAGGCCATCAAGCCGCCGCAGGCGGGTCGCGATCTGCTGCTGGCGGTGGATCTCTCGGGCAGCATGGCTGCCGAGGACATGCGCCTGGGTGGCCGCATCGTCGACCGCCTGACTGCGGTGAAGGCGGTATTGGGTGATTTTCTGGAGCGCCGCGCCGGCGATCGCGTGGGCCTGCTGCTGTTCGGCGAGCGCGCCTACGGGGTGACGCCGCTGACCCTGGATCGCAACAGCGTGCGCCAGCAGCTGTTCGACAGCGTGGTTGGTCTGGCCGGACAGGAAACCGCCATCGGCGATGCCATCGCGCTCGCCGTCAAGCGTCTCAGCGACCCCGATGAGGAGGTGGCCGAACCCGGTCAGCGTGTGCTGATCCTGCTGACCGATGGCGTCAACACCGCCGGTTCCATCAATCCGCTGCGTGCCACTGAACTGGCCAAATCGGCGGGTGTGCGGGTGCACACCATCGGTTTTGGCGGTGAGGGCGGCGATACCTTCTTCGGCATGCGCATGCCCAGCCGCGCGCAGATCGACGAAGCCACTCTGCGGCGGGTGGCCGACACCACCGGCGGACGCTATTTCCGGGCCCGCGATACCTCGGAGCTGGCCGGCATCTATGCTGAGCTGGACCGTATCGAACCCACGGCCCTGCCCGGCGAGACCCTGCAGCCTCGGATCGAGCGCTACGTGCTGCCCTTGAGCCTGGCGGCCGTACTGGCCCTGCTGTTGATGTTGCTGCCGTGGTTGCCAGGGCGTCGCGGAGTGCCGGCATGATCCGCAGCTCTGCCAGCCGTGGAAGACGCCGTGGTGGCGCGAAGGTGCGGCCATGGAACTGAGTCTGACCAGTCTGCAGTTCCTGCGCCCCTGGTGGCTGCTGGCGCTGGCCTTGCTGCCGCTGCTGTGGTGGCTGCAGCGTCATCGCCGCGCGCAACAGTCCGTCTGGCAACGCGCCGTGGATCCGCATCTGCTGCCGCATCTGCTGCAGGGCGCCGAAGTCCGGGGCAGCGGTGGCGCTTCGCCGCTGTGGCTGGCCGCAGCGCTGTTGACGATACTGGCACTGGCGGGTCCGTCCTGGCGCGAGCTGCCGATGCCGCTGTGGCAGCAGCAATCGCCGCTCGTGATTGCGCTGGATCTGTCATCGGCCATGCGCGCCACCGATCTGCCGCCCTCGCGCATGATCCAGGCGCGGGCCAAGCTGGCACGGCTGCTGCAGCAGCGAAGAACCGGGCAGGTTGGCCTGATGGCCTACGCCGGCGACGCCTTCACCGTGGCCCCGATCACCGCCGACGCCCGCACCGTCAAGGCCCTGCTCGATAGTCTGGATCCGAGTCTGATGCCGGTGGACGGCCAGCGTGCCGATCGCGCCATCAAGCGCGCGGTGCAGCTGATGCGCGACAGCGGTGCCGAGCGCGGCGAGATCCTGCTGGTGACCGATCAGGTCGACAGCTATGCCCAGGCTGCGGCCGAGCAGGCGCGCGCCGAAGGCTACAGGCTGTCGGTGTTGGGCGTGGGCACGCTGGCTGGCGCGCCGATGAGCAATGCCCAGGGTTTCATCACGGGCGCCGATGGCAAACCGCGCCTGGCCAAGCTCAATCCGGCCAGCCTGCAGGCGCTGGCTGGGCGCGGCGGCGGCAGCTATGCCACGCTGACCGCCGATGACGCCGATCTGCGCGCCCTGGGAGTGCTCCAGGCGGGAGTCGATCAGGCCGGCGCGGCCGGCGGCAGCAGCGATCAGCAGGCGCTGGCTCGCAGTGACGATGGCTACTGGCTGCTGTTGGCCTTGCTGCCGCTGGCCCTGATCGGATTCCGTCGCGGCTGGCTGGCCATGCTGCCGCTGCTGCTGGTGCTCGGACTGTCTGCGCCGGGATCGCAGCTTTACGCCGCCGAAGAAACAGCGGCTGCGGACACCGCCACCGCAACGCCGGGTCGTCTGCAGAGCTTCTGGGATTCGCTGTGGCGGCGTCCGGACCAGCGCGCCTATTCCGCGCTGGAGCAGGGCGATGCCGCGAGGGCCCGCGAGCTGGCGCAGGATCCGGCACTGCAGGGCGCCGCGGCCTACAGAGGCGATGACTACAAGGCTGCGGCCGAATCCTGGTCGGGTCTGGATCAGGCCGACGCCCACTACAACCGCGGCAATGCGCTGGCCAAATCCGGCGATCTGCCTGGCGCGCTCAAGGCCTACGATGCCGCGCTGGCGCAGCAGCCGGACATGGAAGACGCGCTGGCCAATCGCAAGATCGTCGAAGATGCGCTGAAGCAGCAGCAATCGCAGCAGCAGAAAGGCCAGAACCAGCAGAATCAGGATCAGCAGAATCAGGACCAGCAAGGCCAGGATCAGCAGAATCAGGATCAGCAGGGCCAGGATCAGCAGGGCCAGGATCAGCAAGGCCAGGATCAGCAAGGCCAGGATCAGCAAGGCCAGGATCAGCAGGGCCAGGATCAGCAAGGCCAGGATCAGCAAGGCCAGGATCAGCAAGGCCAGGACCAGCAAGGCCAGGATCAGCAAGGCCAGGATCAGCAGGGTCAGGATCAGCAGGACGGGAAGGACGAGTCGCAGCAGCCCAGTGCTGCCGAGCAGGAACAGCAGCAGGCCGCGGAAGAGGCCGCCAAGCGCGAGATGCAGCAGGCGCTGGAGGCGCAGCAGGCACAGGAAGACGGCGAGCAGAGCGAGGCGCGGGCGCTGACGCCCGAGGAGCGCGCGGCGGCCGAACAGCAGCAGGCCACCCAGCAGTGGCTGCGCCGGGTGCCAGACGATCCGGGTGGCTTGCTGCGACGCAAATTCGAGCTGGAATATCGGCGCCGGGCGGCCGAGGGAGATCATTGATGAAGGCCACACACATCGGCAGCAGACGCTGGATCGGGCAGGGCATCGTGCTCTGCGCCGCGCTGCTGCTGTGCGTCTCGCAGAGCTACGCGGCGGTGCGGGCCAGCCTGGGTTCCGACCGCATCAAGCTCGGTGAGACCACCACCCTGACGGTGGATTCCGACGAGGGCTCATCAGCACCGGATTTCAGCGTGCTGCAGCAGGACTTCGACCTCGGTGGTCAATCCAGCAGCACCCAGATGTCCATCGTCAATGGACGTCGAAGCAGCTCGATCCAGTACTCGGTCGAAATCCAGCCCAAGGCCGCCGGCGTATTGACGATCCCGGCCATTCCCGTTGGCAATTCGGCCACCGACCCGATGACGCTGACGGTAGTCCCGGCCGAACCGGGTTCGGCGGCGAAGGGCGATCTGATCTTTCTCGAGAGCGAACTTGGCACCACCTCGCCCTATGTGCAGCAGGCGGTACCTTTCACGGTTCGTCTGTACTACTCGGTGCCGCTGTCCAGCGGCGAGGTCACGGCGCGCGCGCCCGAACACGCCAGCTTGCAGCAGTTGGGGGAGGATCAGCAGTCGCAGACCGAAATCAACGGGCGCCGCTATGGCGTGTTCGAACGTCGCTATCTGCTGATTCCCGAGCAATCCGGCCCGATGGAATTGCCGGCCGCGCAGTTCCGCGGCGGTGCCCAGACCAGCAATGCCAACAGTTTCTTCAGCCGCGTACAGAGCGTCAGTGCGGTGGGTCAGAGCTATCAGCTGGAGGTCCGGCCGCAGCCGGCGGGTGCGCCGCAGCCGTGGCTGGCTGCGCGTCAGTTGGGACTGGTCCGTGGCGAGCTGCCGGATGCGCCACGGGCCGGCGAGCCGATACTGATCGAATACACGCTGACCGCGGACGGCGCGCTGTCCAGCCAGTTGCCCGATCTGGAACTGCCGCCCATCGCGGGCGCGCAGGTGTTCCCGGAGCCGGCCCAGCGCCAGGATGGCGTGGTCGCCGGTGCACCGGTGGCCGTGCTCAAGCGCCGCTTTGCCATCGTGCCGGCGCAGTCGGGCAAGCTCGATCTGCCGGCGCTGCGGGTGCGCTACTGGAATACCGCCAGCGATCGTGCCGATGTGGCCGAGGTCGCCGGGGCAACGCTGGACATCGGTGTGGGCAGTGCGGCGCCGATCAATCCCGTGCCCATGCTCAGTCCGGCGCCGGCGTCCGACGCATCCGCGCCGGTGACACCGACGGCGATCAGCGCTGGCGATGAGGCCCTGCGCGCCGAGTTGACGCGCTGGCGCTGGATCAGCCTGTTGTTGGGCTGCGGCTTGTTGGCCTCCTTGCTGTGGGGCTGGCGTCGGCAGGCAGCGGTGCTGGCGCCGCCGGCGCCGCAGCGCGCGCCGGAGCGTCTGGTCGACCCCGCGGTGCTGCGCCGGGCCCTGGCCGAAGGCGATCTGCACGAGATTGCCGACGCCCTGCGGGCGTCGACGCCGACGCCCTGCCTGAATCTGGGACAGCTGCGTACACGCCTGGGCGATGCCGAACAGCAGGCGGCCATCGTGGCGCTGGAGCAGACCTTGTGGGCGGCTAGGCCGGCGGCGGAGGACCGCTCCGCCGTACGTGAGCGCCTGCGCGCAGCCTTCAAGTCCGGGCCGATCCTGCGCCAGAGCGGCAGGGAAAGCGCCGCTTCGCCACTGGCGCCGCTGTATCCGGAGAGGGGCTAGGGGGCAATCGTTGGAGGGCGCGAGGGCACGAGGGCACGTAAATGCAGCTCACCGCCAGCTCTTGAACTTGCGCGCCCTAGTGCCCTCCCGCCCTCGTGCCCTCGATCCAATGGCCTGGGATATGTCCGGTGAGACGCGCGAGCCGAAGCTGACGCCGATCAAAACCTCTCTCAGGCGTCTCTGCCAGACTGCGTCTACTTGATCAACGACGGATCCGGCATGAGCGTGGTGCAATTGGTGGCTGAACCCCAGATTCCCGAAAAGTCCGGTCTGCCCTGGCACTGGCTGATCTTCCTGCCGGTACTGGCCTCGGTGATTGCCGGCCTGACCACGCTGGGCATTGCCATCCGCTACGGCGACAAGCCGTTGCCAGAATCGGTGATGCGTACCGGCCCGGTGCAATATGGCGACAGCCAGCCGCAGTTGTTGGCGCGCAGCCTGGGTCTGTCGGCGACGGCTGAACTCAATCCGGCCGCCCGAGGCATCGTCCTTGAGCTCGCCGGACACGATCTGCCCGAGCAACTCAGCTTGCGCCTGTGGCATCCCACCGACGCGGGTCTGGATCAGGTATTGACCCTGACGCGTTCGGACGACGGCCGCTACCGCGGGGTATGGCCTGTCGAGGCGCAGGGTCTGCGGTTGCTGCTGTCCTCGTCTGAACAAGGATGGGAAATGCCGGGAGCCACCGACGCGCGCAGCAATACCTTGCGCTTCCAGCCCTGACGAATCTTCCATGGCGGAAACGCACTGCTTCCATTGCCATGAACCCTTGCCGGCCAGCGGCGTGCAATGGGTGGCCGTGCGGGGCGTACAACAGCCTCTCTGCTGTGGTGGCTGTCTCGCTGCAGTCGAGTGGATCCATGGTCAGGGTCTCGGTGACTACTACCGTCTGCGCGCTGAAGGCGCCGGCCCGGGTCGCGCCGTCGAGACCGATTTTGCCGTCTTCGATCGGCCGGCAGTGCTGCGCTACTACGCCGGTGAGGCGGTCGACGGCGTGGCAGAGATCACGCTGTCGCTGGAAGGCATCCGCTGCGCTGCCTGCACCTGGCTGATCGAGCGGGCGCTGTCGGCGGAAGCGGGCGTGTTGCGCGTGCGCGTGCAGCCGCTGACGCAGCGGGTATTTCTGCGCTGGCGCGTCGGTGCGGTCCAGCTCTCGGTGCTGGCGGAGCGCCTTGCAGCGCTGGGCTACCGGCCGCAGCTGAGCGATCCCACCCACGCCCTGGACCGCATCAAGCGCGAGCGCCGCGATGCGCTCAAGCGCCTGGTGGTCGCCGGTGTCGGCATGATGCAGGCCATGATGTACGGCGTGGCCCTGTATGCCGGTGCCTTTGAAGGCATGGATCCGACGGTGCGCGATTTCTTCCGCTGGGTCAGTCTGAGCGTGGCCGCGCCGGTGATCTTCTACTCCGGCCAGCCCTTCTTCAGCGGTGCCTGGCGCGAGCTGCGGGCGCGGCGGCTGGGCATGGACACGCCGGTCGCGCTGGCGCTGGGGCTGGCCTTTGTCGCCAGCGTCTATCAGTCCTGGCGTGGCGGCGTTGATGTCTATTTCGACTCGCTGACCATGTTCGTTTTCTTTCTGCTGCTCGGCCGCTTTGCCGAGCAGAGCGTGCGCCACAGGGCCCAGATCAGTCTGGGCGTGCTGTCCTCGGGACTGCCGCCGCTGGCGCGCCGGTTCGAGGGCGAGGTCGAGCAGGAAGTGGCCACGCTGGAGCTGCAGCCGGGTGATCTGGTGCAGGTGGCGGCTGGCTGCACCATCCCGGTGGATGGCGAATTGATCGAAGCCGCCGAAGTCGATGAAGCCATGCTCAGCGGTGAGTCGATGCCGGTGGAGAAACTCGCGGGCGATCAGGTATTGGCCGGCAGCGTGGCGGTGTCCAGACCCTTGCGACTGCGGGTGCAGCAGACCGGCGCGGCCACGGTGTGGTCGTCCCTGTCGCGGCTGGCCGACAGCGCACAGGCGGAAAAGCCCGCCAGCCTGCAGATGGCTGAACGCGTAGCCCAGATTTTCGTCGCCCGGGTGCTGGTGTTGACCGTGCTGGTGGCGCTGGCCTGGAGCTGGTACGCCCCGGAACGCGCCTTCGAGGTGGCCCTGGCGGTGCTGGTGGTGTCCTGCCCCTGCGCGCTGTCGCTGGCGCTGCCGACCGCGCTGGCCGCCGCCAGTCAGGGCCTGGGACGACTGGGTATCCTGGTGGTCCGTCCGGCCGCACTGGAAACGCTGGCGCAGGTGCGCCAGGTGGTGTTCGACAAGACCGGCACTCTGACCGACGGCCAGATCCGCATCGGCCAGACGGCGCTGGCCGGGGCTTGGTCCGGTGAGCGGGTGCTGGCGCTGGCGGCGGCACTGGAGCAGGAAGCCACGCATCCGATTGCACGAGCTTTCGCGACCAGGGCTGAGGGCCTGGTGGTCACGGCGCGACGGCAGATTGCCGGTTTCGGCGTCGAAGGTCTGATCGACGGCGTGCGTTACCGACTGGGCCGACCCGACTTCGCCTGCCCCGACGCTTCGATGCCCCTGCTCGATGGCGACATCCTGCTCAGCGCCGACGGTCTGGCCATCGCCGGATTCCGGCTACAAGACCAACTGCGCGCCGATGCGCCCGCCAGCGTGCGCGCGCTGAGTGGGCGCGGAATGCGCACCATTCTGCTGAGCGGCGACAGTGAGGCACGGGCGGCCGCCATGTACGAGCGCCTGCAGATGGACGCCTGTTTCGCTGCGCAATCGCCGCAGGGCAAGATCGAGGTGCTGGACCGCCTGCAGCAGCACGATGGCCCGGCCCTGATGGTGGGCGACGGCGTCAATGACGCTCCGGTGCTGGGGCGTGCGGCGGTCTCGATGGCCATGGGGCGCGGCGCCGATCTGGCCAAGGCGCATGCCGATCTGGTGCTGCTGGGATCACGTCTGGCCGTGCTGCCACAGGCGCTGGCCCTGGCGCAGCGAACCATGACCACCATCCGCCACAACATCCGCTGGGCCTATGGCTACAATGCCGTGGCCATACCGGTGGCCGCACTGGGCTGGGTTCCGCCCTGGCTGGCGGCGATCGGCATGTCCCTGAGTTCCCTGATTGTGGTGGTCAATTCGATGCGATTGCTCAAACCCGCGCGGGCCGCATCCGCCGCCGCGGAGAACGACCCGATGGCGCTGGCCCGTCCGTTGGCGGTCACAGGCGCGGAGCGCGCATGAACATCCTGCTGGTGCTGATACCGCTGTCGCTGATGCTGGTGATCGCCGCCGTCTACGCCTTTTTCTGGGCGGTGGACAATGACCAGTTCGAAGACCTGGAAACCCCGGCCATCGACATCCTCAGCGACGACGAGGCGCCCCGCGCCGGCGATCGTGATCGGTGAACTGAGCCTGGGCGCAGCCCTGTTGCTCGGCGCCGCCGGCAGCGTCCATTGCGTACTGATGTGTGGGGCCATTGCCGGTGCTTTTGGCGTATCCAGTGCTGGCCAGTCGCCGATCCTGGTGCCGCTCGCGGCCAGCCTCGGGCGCATTCTGGGCTACGCCGGGCTGGGAGCACTGTTCGGATTGTTCGGGCTCGGCATCGGCAGCTGGCTGCAGCAACCGTCGGGCATCTGGGTCCTGCGGGCCACGGCCGCGCTGGTGCTGGTGTTGATGGGCCTGCAGTTGGCCGGTTGGATCAGTCTGCTGGATCGTCTGGCCGTCATCGGCGCGCCGCTGTGGCGACGGCTGCAGCCGCTGACCCGACGCCTGCTGCCCATCGACAGCGCCGCCAAGGGACTGGCCTTCGGCGCTCTCTGGGGCCTGCTGCCCTGCGGTCTGGTCTACGGCATGCTGACGCTGAGCATCGGCTTTGCCAGCCCGATCCAGGGCGCGCTGTTCATGGCGGCATTTGGGCTGGGCACGCTGCCGGCGATGCTCGGCCTGGGCGTTGCCGCCGGCGCCAGCACCCCGTGCGGTCTCGGGCAAACCCGCAAGCGCCAGATCGGCACCGCCCTGGCCCTGTTCGGCGTGTTTTTCTTGATCGCACCATGGATCCTGCCCCACGAAGGTCCACTGGCCGCACTGCGTCCACTGCTCGATTGCCATTAGCACCCTGTGGTGGGAACGCCCTCGCGGCGCGACCAAGATATCAGCGCGGCGCGCTCTTGTAGGAGCGCCCTCGCGGCGCGACCGGGACATCAGCGCGGCTGGCTCCTTGTAGGAGCGCCCTTGCGGCGCGACCGGGAGATCGGTGCTGCCCGAGACCAGCAATGGCGAGAATCGTCAGCCAGAAGCGTCTGGGAGAACGCTGAGCCTCGCAGAGAACGCAGAGAAGAGCGGTTACAGGATTGTCTGGGCAGCTCTCCGTGGTCTCTCAGCTTTTCCTTCGCGTTTTCTGGTCTTGCCGCTGGCAAAGTTTCGCATTGGAGTCCGGTCTTGACGACGGCGGACCGGACGGCCCTTGCGGGCCAACGTCATATGCGTCCGCTGTTGGCGGCGAGCAGCGGAAGTTCGTTCCTTGCGGCAGCCGCGCATGCGAATTCCTGACATCCGGCGACCAGCTTTGCTGGGTACACTTGAGCCCAGCCATCGCTGCCCTGGGCCGCAAGATGAATCCGGTTGCTTTCATCCTCATTGCCCTGGTGCTGATCAGTCTGATGCTGGCCATCATCTTCTTGATGGCCTGGCGCAATTTCGGCCGGCAAAAGCATGCGCTGACCTGGGCGGCCACGTTCATGGCCGGCTCGCTGCAATGGACCGTCAACCTGTTCAGTCGCGATCTGTTCGCCGATCGCCGCTGGTACTGGATTGTTGCCAATGCACTGGCTCTGCTCGTGCTGTCGCAGGCCTTGGCCGGCTATCGCCAGCGCGCCGGCTTGCGGACGCGGGGGGCGATGCTGGCCGCAGGCGCTGTCAGCGCCCTGGCCCTGATCGTCTGGTTCACCTTCGTCCAGCCTCATGTCGGTATTCAGCAGGCGGTGATCCTGTTCTACGCGCCGATCATGCTGGTCGCATCTGCCTGGGTGTTGCTCCGACAATCCCGGCATGTGTTGGCTGCAGAAAAAGGAGCGGCCGCAGTGATGGTGCTGTTTTCCCTATCGCAGATGGCCGCAGGCATCGCTGCCCTGATGCAGGGTGCCGAGCGCGATGCCTATTGGGAAAGCGTCTATCTCATGATCAATTTCGTGACGCTGCCATCGGCCTACACCGGACTCGGCCTGTTTGCGGTTTTCATACTCGCCACCGACCTGTCAGAGCAGATGAAGCAGCTGGCGCGGGTCGATCAGCTCACGCAGTTGTTGAATCGGCGCGGGTTTGCCGAGCTGGCGGCACTGGCGCTGTCCCGGATTCGTGGATCCGGTGCGCCGATGGCGGTAGTGCTTGGGGATATCGATCACTTCAAGGCCATCAATGATCGCTTTGGCCATCACGCCGGCGACCAGGTGCTGCGCGGATTCGCCAGTCTCCTGAAGGCCATGCTCGGCAAGGACGATCTGGCCGCGCGTATCGGCGGCGAGGAATTCGTGATGGTGTTCCCGGGGCGCACCGCGGAACATGCAGTGATGAAGGTGGAGCAGCTGCGCGAGCAGTTCAAGACACAGGAGCTGAAGATGGGGGAGCAGACGATCACCCCGACCGCCAGCTTCGGCATTGCCGAGCTGAATGCAGGCGATGCCAGTATCTACGACGTCATCAAGCGTGCCGACGAGGCCATGTATCAGGCCAAGCATGAGGGGCGAAACCGGTTGGTACTGGCCGATTCAGAGCTCTCGATACCCGACGCGATGAATCACGGGTCCTCTGAATAAGTCGTCAATCGCGCGAATGACGGTCAAGACTTGCGCACAGCAACCCTAGTCCTCGAAACCGCTGCTGCCCAGGGGCAGCAGCTGGTCGACCAGGAACTCCCGCGCCTGAATGTTGACCTCCGCCGGAAAGCCGCCATGCCCCGCACCGACGACGGTGCGCCAGCGTGGCTGGTGGCCCACGGCCTGAAGAGCCGCGTACAGACGAACACTCTGCGCAAAAGGCACTGACATGTCGGCATCGCCGTGGACGATCAGAAAAGGCGGATCGGTCGGATCGACCCAGGTCTGCGGACTGAGACTGGCCGCCAGTTCGGCCAGTGCCGGAAAGGGCGGCGCCGGATTGCCCAGATTGGCGCGCAGCACACCCACGCCCTGTCCCGGTTGATCGAAGCCGATCAGGCGCGACACGGGCGATTCCGGCGCGTCGTGGTTGATGCTGCTGCCCGGCGGCGTAGTGACGTCCAGATTCATCAGGATGATGTCGGTGGGACCGTAGTAATCAACCACCGCCTGTACCGCGCTGGATTCGGACAGATGGTTGCCGATGTTGCCCTCCAACGCCGGCGCATTGCCTGACGTACCCACCAGCGCCGCCAGATGGCCGCCCGCAGACGAGCCCCAGACCCCGAAACGCGTCGGATCGAGTTGGTAACTGCCCGCCTGAGCCCGCAGCCAGCGAATTGCTGCCTTGACGTCGTGGATCTGCGCCGGAAAGATCACCGGAGCGCTACCCCATTGGCCGGCCTGGCTGGTCAGCCGATAGCTGACCGAAGCCAGCGCGATGCCGCGATTGACCAGCTGAGCGGCAAAGCCCGGCGGCGGGAAGCGCGATCCACCACTCCAGCCGCCGCCGTGTATCCACACGACCAGGGGTACGGGGCTGGTGACTGCACTCGGCAGATACAGATCCAGTTGCAGCGGCTGTCCTTCAATTTCTGCGTAAACCAGATTCGCATGCGTAGGCGTCGTCTGCGCGGCGATGGGCGCAGATCCGAGCAGCAGGGTCAGCGCGAGCAGCAGGCATCTCGACATCAGCAGTCCCCCGGGTGGGCAAGATCAGTTGAACGCGATAGAGCGTCTCAGGTTGACACCGACGATGGGAAACGTCCGAGCGCATCTGGCCAAGGAGCCCGCCGGGCCGGCGCCATGGTGAGCCCTACGCGCCGGCCCGATGCTGCCCTCGGGCCAGGATGCGCTGCCTCCCGCGTATGGCATTCGACCTCATGCTTCGATTTTCGGCGCATGCAACTGTCCTGAGGCCGCGCCAGCGTTCCTCAGCGCCGCTGGAGGGGAGCAATCCCACGATCTTTGTCGTAACCTTGTCGGATGCCTAAAACCACCAAAGCCAAGGCGCCTGGCGCCCCCCAACTGCTCGGATTCCTGCAAACCAGCGCCAAGCTGATGAAGGCCGAGGAGATTGCCGACGAGCTCGGCTACAAGACCGCTGAAGGGATCGAGGCAGTGCGCGCACTGCTCGATCAACTGATGCAGCAGGGCCGTTTGCTGCGCAATCGTCGCGGCGGCTATGGCCTGGCTGACAAGATGGATCTGATTGCCGGCTCGATCATCGCCAACAGCGAGGGTTTCGGCTTTCTCAAGCCTGATGAAGGCGTCGGTGACATCTATCTGCCACCCTTCCAGATGAAACAGGTGCTGCATGGCGACCGCGCCCTGGTCAGTGTGGTCGGTCGCGACAAGAAGGACCGGCCCGAGGGCGCCATCGTCTCGATCCTGTCACGGCGCTCGCCGCGCATTGTCGGCCGCTATCTGGAGGAAGCCGGTTTCGGCGTGGTGGCGCCCGATGACACCCGCATCCATCAGGATCTGCTGATTCCCAAAGGCCAGGAAGGCGATGCCAAACCTGGCGATGTGGTGGTTGCCGAAATCACCGAGCCGCCGGCGCAGCATCGTCAGCCGGTGGCGAAGATCGTGCGCGTGCTGGGTGAGGAAGTCGGTACCTCGCTGGCCATCGACATGGCCATCGAGACCCATGGCATCCCGCACGAATGGTCGGACAAGGTCATAGCCGAGACAGCCCGCATTCCGGATGCCGTGCGCCCCGCGCAACGCCGTGATCGCGAGGATCTGCGCGAACTGCCGCTGGTCACCATCGATGGCGAGGACGCACGCGACTTCGATGACGCGGTCTGGTGTGAGCCCACCCGCGGTGGTGGTTACAAGCTCTACGTGGCCATCGCCGATGTTGCCAGCTATGTCTATCCGGGTACGGCGCTGGACGACGAGGCCCAGCTGCGCGGCACCTCGGTGTACTTCCCCAATCGGGTGGTGCCGATGCTGCCGGAGAAACTGTCCAACGGCATCTGCTCGCTGAAGCCGGAAGTCGAACGTCTGTGCCTGGCTTGCGAGCTGCGCATCGATGCCAAGGGTGAAACCACCCGTTCGCGCTTCTTCGCTGGCGTCATGCGCTCGGCGGCACGCCTGACCTACAACCAGGTCTGGTCAGCGGTGGGACTGCGGCGCCCGGAAGCGCTGGAGCGGGTCAAGGCGGTGCTGCCGCAGCTGGAGAATCTGTATGGGCTGTACAAGATTCTGTCGGCGCGCCGGACCGAGCGTGGCGCCCTGGATTTCGAAGGCCAGGAAGTGCGTTTCGACTACGATGAAGACGGCAATATCGATGCGGTCAAGATGTATGAACGCAACGACGCTCACAAGCTGATCGAGGAATGCATGATCGCGGCCAACGTCGCCGCGGCCAAATTCCTCAAACGCAGCCGCATCCCGGCCCTCTACCGGGTGCATCCGCGGCCGCCTACCCACAAGTACGAGGAACTGGCCGACTTTCTGGGCACCGTCGGCATGCTCATTCCGGCTTACGAAGACCTCAAACCCGAGGATCTGATGGCCGTGCTGAAGAAGGCCAAGAGCCGGCCCGATGCGGCGCTGATCGAGGCCGTGGTGCTGCGCTCGCAAAGTCTGGCCACCTACACGGCGGCATGCGACGGCCATTTCGGTCTGGCGCTGGGGGCTTACGCGCACTTCACCTCGCCGATCCGTCGTTATCCCGATCTGCTGGTTCACCGCGCCATCCACTACGCGCTGGGCCAGGGCACGCCCTCGGATTACCAGTACAACCCCACCCAGATGTCCGAGTTGGGACGTCATTGTTCGGCCACCGAGCGTCGCGCCGATGAGGCCACGCGCGATGTCGCTGATCGGCTGAAATGCGCCTACATGGAACGCCATCTGGGCGAGGAATTCGAAGGCGTGGTCACCGGCGTGGCCAGCTTTGGACTGTTTGTCGAGATCCTGGAAACCCGGATCACCGGCATGGTGCATGTCACCCAGCTGCCGAACGATTACTACCACTACGATCAGCGCCACCGCCGACTGGTCGGCGAGCGCACGGGCGTCGGCTTCCAGCTGGCTGACAAGGTCCGCATCAAGGTGCTGCGCGTGGACGCGATGGATCGCAAGATCGATTTCCGCCTGGCCGGCGATTTGCCCACCCGCGCCGAGCAGCAGACCCAGCGCGACGGCAAGTCACGCGGACCCAAGCCCGATCAGCCCCGTGGCAAGAGTGGCGGCGGTGGCAAGCGCGGACGGCGGCGGTGAGGTCCGCTGTCTTGTCGAGTGTTGCGGGAGCTATTGGAACGCGGAGAACGCAAAGGTACGCAGAGAACGCAGAGAAAAGCGGTGATTACCAGGCAGCGTGATTGGAAGCCTGCCCTTGGGTTCAATCAATTGATCGAGAGTTCATGCGCGCAGCTTCTTTCGGTGAGCCGGTATCGCCAGTCATTGAGGCGTGATTGCGAGGAACGAAGTGACGAAGCAATCCAGCGCCCATGAGACTGTGCTACTGGATTGCTTCCCCCGGATCAAGTCCGGGGTCGCAATGACGCCCGTTCAAGGCCGCCGCGCCGCCGCGCGATGCATGGCGCAACCCGAGGTCGCTTCAGCCGCGCCCATAACGAAACCAGATTGTTCTTCTTGGCGTTCTCAGCGTTTCTCTGCGTTCTCTGCGTTTGGCTTGTCGCCGCGGGCTGGCGAAGCTATCAACAGGCGCGAATGCTGCCGCGGCCGTCCCGAGCGATGTGATTCACAAGGAGATCTCCATGTCGGTTGAAACGGATTGGCTGCTCGGCCCCAATGCGCTGGAGGCGCAGCTGGATGCTGATCCCACCCGCATCCTCGAAGCGCTGGTCGAGGACGGCAAGCGCAGCGCGCGGGTCGAGGCACTGGTGTCGCGGCTGCGCAAGCTCGGTATCGCCGTTCAGAGCAGCCCGCGCGCGCAGCTGGACAAGCGGGTCGCCAGTGATCGCCACCAGGGCATCGCGGCGCGCTGGCGCTTGCCGGAAGCGCTGGACGAATCGGATCTGGTCGCGCTGGTGGAAAAGTCGGCGACGCCAGCCATGATCCTGGTGCTGGACGGAGTCCAGGATCCGCACAATCTCGGGGCCTGCATCCGCACCGCGGCGGCGGCCGGAGCGCTCGCCGTTGTGGTGCCCAAGGATCGCGCCGTGGGTCTGACGCCCACCGTCATGCGCGCCTCGGCCGGCATGGCCGCGCGCTTGCCCTTTGTGCGAGTCACGAACTTGGCGCGAGCGCTGGAGCGCCTCAAGAAGGCTGGCGTCTGGCTGGCCGGCGCGGCCGGTGAGGCGACCGACACCGTGTATCAGTCCGACCTGACAGGGCCACTGGCCATCGTCATGGGCAGCGAAGGTGACGGTTTGCGCGAGCTCACCCGCAAGACCTGTGATTTCCTGTGGAAGATCCCGATCGCGCCCGGCGTGGAAAGTCTCAATGTCAGCGTAGCCGCCGGCGTGTTCCTGTTCGAGGCGGTGCGTCAGCGCGGCCTGTAGCTGGTTGCTGGTTGTCGGTTGTCGGTTGTCGGCAGAAGCAGCGGAGCAAGCTCCGCTCTACGAGAGCGACGGTATACGACGCTTTGGTAGTGCCGAGCTTGCTCGGCAGGGTGTGCGGCTCTACGAGAGCGACGGTGTACGAGGCTTTGGTAGTGCCGAGCTTGCTCGGCAGGGTGTGCGCCTGTTTCCGTCGGCGCGCAAGGCCAAGGCGCAAGCCAAGCAAAAGCAGCGGAGCAAGCTCCGCTCTACGAGAGCGACGGTGTACGAGGCTTTGGTAGTGCCGAGCATTCTCGTCAGGGAGTGCGGCTGTTTCCGTCGGCGCGCAAGGC
>JBFWOF010000028.1:0-80037 GCA_050250665.1 Lysobacterales bacterium
TAGCGATCCACAGGTTCCGGCTGGATGTCTCACGCGGAGGCGCGGAGAACGCGGAGATGTGCAATCGCCATCGAGCGCCCCTGGCCTTTCTCCGCGGCCTCCGCGCCTCCGCGTGAACAAGCGGTCTTGGGTCTGATCGCGATCCCTCTTGGCTCGACCGCAGTCGGCGACCGCCATAGACGGCTTCCCTGCGCTCTTCAGGACTGTAGGTTGGGCTAAGCGCAGCGTGCCCAACAATGGACGCTGGTGTTGGGCACGCTGCGCTTAGCCCAACCTACATCATCGACCACAAATCAACACGTTACGACATGGATGCATGGAGAGCTACCTGAGTCTGGCCGACACTGCGCACGGGCCGTGTACCCGCCTGGTGCGGTAGCCCGTTGTGCCGCGCAGCGGCTCAGCGGGGCTTTTCGCCTCGCCGCGGCGGCATCCACGGCAGCGATCCACAGGTTCCGGCTGGATGTCTCACGCGGAGGCGCGGAGAACGCGGAGATGTGCAATCGCCATCGAGCGCCCCTGGGCTTTCTCCGCAGCCTCCGCGCCTCCGCGCCTCCGCGTGAACAAGCGGTCTGGGGTCTGATCGCGATCCCTCTTTGCTCGACCGCAGTCGGCGACCACCAGGGATGGCTTCGCTGCGCTCTTCAGGACTGTAGGTTGGGCTAAGCGCAGCGTGCCCAACAATGGACGCTGATGTTGGGCACGCTGCGCTTTGCCCAACCTACATCATCGACCACAAATCAACACGTTACGACATGGATGCATGGAGAGCTACCTGCGTCTGGCCGACACTGCGCACGGGCCGTGTACCCGCCTGGTGCGGTAGCCCGTTGTGCCGCGCAGCAGCTCAGCGGGGCTTTTTCGCCTAGCGATCCACAGGTTCCGGCTGGATGTCTCACGCGGAGGCGCGGAGAACGCGGAGATGTGCAATCGCCATCGAGCGCCCCTGGCCTTTCTCCGCGGCCTCCGCGCCTCCGCGTGAACAAGCGGTCTGGGGTCTGATCGGGATCCCTCTTGGTTCGACCGCAAGTGGCGACCGCCATGGATTGCTTCGCTGCGCTATCGACCTCAGCCGCCGCGTCGCGTGCCCGGGGGTTTGCGGGGTCCGGTGCGCGGCGTTGTGCTGGCGCCGCGGCCGGGGGTGCGGGCGCCACCGGGTTTGGCCGGTCGGGCACCGCTGCCTCGCGGGGCATAGGTCGGGCGCTCGCCGGCGCTGCGTGCGCTCGGGGCTTTTCCGGGTCCGCTGCGTTCGCCACTCCGGCCGCCTGACGGGCCACGTTCGCCGCGCGCTGCGCCGTCGATGGTGGCGCCGCGTACGCGGGCTGCGCCGCCGCCGGCGCCGGGTTTCGCCGAGCCGCGTCCAGGTCCGCCGTAGCGATTGCCCTCGGCAGGGCGGCCGGCAGCAGCGCTGCTGCGGGGCCCACGTGGGCCAGGGCTGCGCTCGTCGCGGCGCTGGCCGCGTCCTTCCTCGGCGCTGCGCCACGGCCGTGGCGTCGCATTGTCGGCTTCGGCGGCGCGGGCCTCGGCCGCGGGACTCGGTTTCGGGTGGGCCGGACGCGGGCCGGTGCCAGCGCGGTCGCGGGGACGTTGGCTGGCCGGGCGTCGTCCCGGCTGTGTGCCGCGGGCCCGGAACTGCTCGCCGTCGCGCGCAGCGCCAGCGGCGCGTGGCGGTCGTGCCTGAGAACCGCGCTCGGCCACGGTTTCATCCGCTTCACGCTTCCAGCGCGGTCGCTCTTCAGGCCGCTTGTCGCCGCGCAATCCGCGCTCGAACTTGCGGGCAACCTCCACCGGCATCACCCGCAGTTCGTTGCGCGTGGTCATCGGCATCTCTACCGATTCCAGCAACTGCGCGATCTCCTCGGCCTCCAGCTCGCGATACCAGCCGCGCTTGAGATCCTTGCCCAATTCGATGACGCCATAGCGCACGCGTTTCAAACGGCTGACCTCGGCGCCGACGGCATCCCAAAGGCGTCGCACTTCGCGCTGGCGGCCTTCGCGCATGACCACCTTGAACCACTTGTTGCTGCCTTCGCCGCCCAGGGCCTCGATTTCATCGAAATGGCCCGGACCGTCTTCGAGCTGGACGCCGGCCTTGAGCTGCTTCAGTGTGGATTCTTCGACATCGCCGTGCACCCGGCACAGATACTCGCGGTCGACCTCACGCGAGGGATGCATCAAACGATTGGCCAGTTCGCCGTCGGTGGTGAACAGCAGCAGGCCGGCCGTGTTCAGATCCAGTCGGCCGACGGCAATCCAGCGCAGGCCCTTGAGGCGCGGCAGGCGATCGAAGACGGTTGGCCGTCCTTCCGGATCGACGACGGTCGTGACTTCGCCTTCCGGCTTGTTGTAGGCGAGTACGCGCGGCCCTTCGTGGGTCACCGCCCGAACCACGAATTCGCGACCATCCAGCTTGATGTGCTGGCCGTCTCCGAGCGAATCACCGATCGACGCCGGTCGACCGTCGACTTCGATCTCGCCGCGCAGGATGCGCTCCTCGATCATCCGGCGGGAACCGAGTCCGGCCTTGGACAGCAGCTTCTGCAGACGTTCGGGACCCGCCAGATCGGCGCCGCGCTTGAGTGACAGGGTATTGCGGCGTTTCATTGACGCGTCTCCGTGGACGGAACTTCAACAGGGGCAAGCGGGACCGGCTCCACCTTGACGGTCGTCGCGGTGGTGGTCTCTCGTTCGGGAAAGGACAACTCCGGTTCCATCGAATCCAGATCACGGATTTCTGCCAGTGTCGGCAGCTGATCCAGACTCTTCAATCCGAAATAGTCGAGAAAGGCCCGGGTGGTGCCGTAGAGGGCAGGGCGGCCGGGTACATCGCGATGGCCGATGACACGGATCCACTCGCGCTCCTCCAGGGTCTTGACGATATTGGTGCTGACCGCCACGCCGCGCACCGCCTCGATTTCGCCGCGGGTGATCGGCTGCCGGTAGGCAATCAGCGACAGCGTCTCCAGCAATGCGCGCGAGTACTTGCTCTGACGCTCGGTCCAGAGCCTGGCGACATGGGCGTGGACCTGGGATTTCACCTGATAGCGAAAGCCGCTGGCGACTTCGACCAGCTCCACGCCGCGCTCGGCGCAGTCGGCCGACAGCGACTCCAGCACCTGGGCCAGCTCGGTGTGGCTGGGGCGTTCCGCTTCGTCAAAAAGCTCGCTCAGCTGGGCGATGGTCAGCGGCTGACCCGCGGCAAGAATGGCCGCTTCGATGATCGGCTTGAGATCGGAGTTGGGCATGTCAGTCGGCGTCTCGCGCGGCCAGTGATTTGAGGTAGATGGGAGCCAGCGGGCGATCCTGCACGATTTCCAGCAATCCGGCCTTACCCAGTTCGAGCATGGCCAGGAAGCAGACGACCACGCCCAGACGGCCTTCGGCCGGCGTGAAAATGGTGGTGAATTCGATGAATTCGCCGCTGTTCAGCGCATCCAGCAGCTCGGTCATCTTGGCCCGCACCGACAGCGGTTCGCGGCGGATCTGATGGCTGACGAAGAGATCCGCCCGGTTGAGAACGTCGCGGAAGGCCAGCAGCAGCTCGCGCAGTTCGACTTCGGGCGGCACCACGCTGACCTTGCGCTCGGGCACGTGCACGGTGACCGCACAGGTGTCGCGCTCCATCCGTGGCAGCGCGTCGAGGTCTTCGGCGGCCTTCTTGAAACGCTCGTACTCCTGCAGCCGACGCACCAGTTCGGCGCGCGGATCCTCTTCCTCGTCGCCGGTCGCCGGCGGTCTGGGCAGCAACAGTCTGGACTTGATCTCGGCCAGGATCGCGGCCATCACCAGATACTCGGCCGCGAGTTCGAAGCGCAGCTCCTGCATCATGTCGATGTAGCCGACGTACTGACGGGTGATCGCCGCAATCGGAATGTCGAGGATGTCGAGATTCTGGCGCCGGATCAGGTACAGCAGCAGATCCAGCGGACCCTCGAAGGCTTCCAGGATGACTTCCAGCGCGTCCGGCGGGATGTACAGATCCTTGGGCAGCTCGTAGAAGGGCTCGCCGCGCACCAGCGCAAAGGGGATTTCTCCCTGTCTGGCGCTGCCGCCTTCGCCGCTGGGAATGACCGGATGCTCGCTCATTCCCAGTCCACTGGGCCGCTGCCGTAGCGCAGGACCGTGTACGGTTGATCGATCAACGAAACCACCGTGGTCGGGTCAAACCCGCAAGGACCACCGTCGATGAACAGGTCCACATGCGGATCCAGGGCATCGTACAGTTCGTCCACCTCCATGCCGTGCAGCTCCCGATCCGGCAGCAGCAGACTGGAACTGAGGATGGGCTCGCCCAGCGCCTCGATCAGCGCCTGAGCGACCAGATTGCCGGGCACGCGCACACCGATGGAACGGCGTTTCTCGGTGGCAACCCGCTTGGGCACCAGCGAACTGGCCGGAAGGATGAAGGTGTAGGCGCCGGGCACATGCGAGCGGATCATGCGAAATGCGGCATCGTCCAGGCGCGCATACTGGCCGACATGCTTGAGATCACGGCAGGCGAGGGTGAAATTGTGCCTGGGCTTGAGCTGACGCAGCCTGACCACCCGCTCCAGGGCGTCGCGCGAATCCAGCGTGAAGCCGAAGGCATAGCCCGAATCTGTCGGATAGACCACGAGCTGGCCGGCCTTCAGACCCTCGACGGCCTGATCGATCAGGCGTTTCTGGGGCGATTGGGGGTGGATGGCAATGCGGCGCGACATGAAATTCCAGGCTGATCGGGGTTGCGGAATGCGCATTCACGGGCTGGGCGCCGGGCAAACTGCAAACTCTTAGCCGCGGGAGTGTACCGGACGAGGCCGATTCCGTACCATGCGCCACGGCGAATTTGCATGTCCCGCGGTTCATCTTGGCGGCCCGGGCGTCTCCGATGAGCGCCGTTGGTCCCTGCGTCCGGGGATGTCCGGCACAGCGCCGGGAACTTCTAGACCTGATCCTGAGTCCACAGCCTGGGGAATTCATGACTGACCGCATGCAACGAATCCGCAACAGCCTGGAAGGCGCGCTTGCCCCGGAATCGCTGGAGTTGATTGACGACAGTCACAAGCATGTTGGCCACGCCGGGGCGCGGGACGGTCGCGGACATTTCAGCGTGCGCATCGTCGCCTCCTGTTTCCAGGGGCAGAGGCCGCTGGCGCGTCACCGGATGGTCTACGTGGCGCTCGGCGCCCTGATGGATACCGATATTCACGCCTTGTCGATTCAGGCGCTCACACCTGAGGAAATTGGATGAACGTTCGAAATCTGCTTATCGCGCTGGTACTGGCCCTGTCGCTGACAGCGTGTGGTGAGACCCAGGAAAAATCGGAAGGACTGGTGCAGCTCAAGGGCCCCAGCAGCGATCTCAAGGTCAACGGCGAAGCGGTACCACAGGCCTTGGTCGAGGCCTACGCACGCAAGCGTGGCTGGGAAGTGCGCGACCCGGGTCAGCTGGCGCAGGTCTACGAACAGTTGGGCGAACTGCTGGCCGTGGCGATGGCGGCCCGGAAGCAGGGTTTGCTCGACGACGCTCAGGTTCAGGCCGATCTGGAACTGGAGCGCCTCAATCGCCTGAGTGGTCTGATGATCGAGCGTGGCGCCGCGCCGGTGACCGAGCAGGACCTGCGCGCAGCCTATGATCAGGAATTGGCAACCACTGGCAACGAAGAGTTCCAGGTGGCCCATGTGCTGGTCGACAACGCCGAACGCGCGGCGCAGGTGGTGGCGTCACTCAATGCCGGAAGCAGCTTCGATGAAGTCATGGCGGCGGAGGTGGGTCAATCCGGTGTGCGCGATTCCAAGGAGCTCGGCTGGGTTCGCCGTAATCAGTTGCCGGAGGCTCTGGCCACGGCACTGTCGGCGCTGACGCCCGGTCAGTGGACGCCGCAGGCAGTGCAGACCGAATTCGGGTTTCATGTGGCACTGCTGCGCGGCAAGCGACCCTTTGCGGCGCCGCCCTTCGAGCAGGTCCATGAGGCGATCCGTGCCTCGCTGGAACGCAAGCGGGCACTGGATGTGGCCAAGGCGATCAAGGCCGAAGCGAAGATAGAGCACTGATTGCGCTGCACAGGTAACTTCGCGCCCGCGAGTTCGAGCGGTGGATCAGCGGCCATGGCCTGCGACACATTGGCAGCGGCACGTGGTCCTTGCTAGGCTCCGGTCAAACCACCACTCGGCGCGCCATGCACTCGTCCCTGGAATCGTCCTTCAATCGGTGGCGTAGCGGCGCATCCCGGAACTGGGTGTTTTTCCGGCAGTGGCTGCGTGCGCCGCTGACGACTGCCTCAGTCGTGCCGAGCAGCCCGCGACTGGGCCGGGCGATGGCCATGGCCTTGCCTGCCGATGTCGGTCGAGTGGTGGAGCTTGGAGCTGGCACCGGTGCCATTACCCGCGAACTGCTGCGCTATCGGGTAAGGCCTGAGCATCTGTTCGTGCTCGAGTTGAACGAGGAGCTGCACGACGACCTGGCCCAGGCATTCCCGCTCTCCACCGTGGTCTGCGGTGATGCCAGACAACTGCCGCAACTGCTCGGTGCCCACGCCGGCTTTCGCGATGGCAGCGTTGATGCCGTGGTCAGTTCGCTGGGCTTCCTGTCGATGCCACCCAGATTGGTGGAGGAAATACTTGCAGCGTCCTTCGCCTGTCTACCCGATGAGGGGGTGCTGATTCAGTTCACCTACGGGCCAAAATGCCCTGTTCCTGCGCCGATGCTGAGGCGTCTGGGCTTGACCGCACGACGCGTGGATTTCACCTTGATGAATTTGCCGCCCGCTTCCGTCTACGAGCTCAGACGCGGCCACGCTCAGGGCTGATTCACTCCCGTTGCGCGATCAAATGCTCCGGTGGAATGGGTGCTTGCGCACCCGCCAGTTCAGAACTCAGCGCTGCTTGTAGCCGTAGAAATTCTTCAGCATCTGCTCGGAGCCCTTGTACTCCTCCTTGTTCGCTTCCACGAATTGCTGCATGCCGATTTCACTCAGCACCTCGTAGAGCGCTGCATCCTCGTGCAGCACCAGCAGAGCTTCCTTGACCTTGGCCTTGACATCGTCCGGCACGTCCGGTGAGGCCGTGACTGCAGGCCCCGGAAATTCGCGGGTGGTGACGATGGGAATCAGGTTCGGGTAGAGGTCGCGCAGCCAGCTTGGTACCAATGCTGCATCGGCTTCGCCAGCGAACACGATCTCCACGGTATCGCGCCAGGACGTGGCCAGCGAGCGCAGATCGGGCTGCTGCATCGGGTTCGGGAAGTACTCCAGCATCAGCGCGAAACCCAGATTGGGCGCCGGCATGGTCACCAGACGACGGGCCACAAAGGCCTGAACGTTGCCTTCGCCGACGTCGTCCTGCGACAGCAACGAGTAGCTGGTGGGTATGGACGATTTTGCCAGCGGCTCATAGCCGAAGCGCTGAATCCGGAAGTCGGTGAAATGCGCCTCGTCGAAGACGAAGTGCAGATCCTTGCGGTTGCGCAGATCGTTCCAGTAGAAGGCGTAGTTGCGCGCCACCACCAGCGTGAACTGCTCACCGGTGGCCTTGCCCAGGTAGTCCATCAGCGGCTGATAGACCTCGCGGGCGCGCTCCGGCGTATACGTGGGTTCCACCGCAAAATTGTATTCCGCAGCAGAGAGTGCATCGACGGCGGACAAGCCCATCAACGTCAATCCGAGTGCGATCGCGCGGATCGGGCTCTTGCCTTGATTCTGGATCATCATGCATCCCCCCCTGGAAGACGATAAGTTCATACCATTTTCGTGGCTAAAACGCTATGCGCTAAAAGCCACCAAACAGCGTCCATTCAGTAGCTTGTCGCGCTTTGTTTCAGTTGATTCACGGTTAATGACGAAGGTTCCGGCGCAGTCATCGGCCGCGGTCAGCGAGTCAGGCGCGGTTTCGGTGACGACGGCCAGTGCGAGCGGCCTCTGGGGAAGCGCATCTGCAATGATCCAGCCACAGATTTCCGCCTCATTGATCGAACTCAATAATTCACTGCCGGGTTCCAGCGGGTCTGCGCCGTCGCTCTGTGTCAGGCTCACGAGGTGTCGCTTGCTGCGGCCCAGAAAATGCGTGCGGGCAACCACTTCCTGTCCGGGAAAACAGCCTTTGCGCAGCGAAAACGCAGCCAGTTGCTCCAGCGCCAGCATTTGCGGAAGAAATTTCTCGCTGGTGGCTGCGACAATCCAGGGAATGCCGTTGCTCACCTGCTCCGACCAGAGGTCTGCCGGAAGCGGCTCTGAAGCGGCGCCCGTCACCGACCACTCGAAGGCTCCACACTGGTAGATGCGGTCGTCTGCTGTTGCGGAGCCTGAAGCTTCTGGTGCCGGGGCTATGATTCGCACCGATCGGACCGAGATTTCGCAGCGTGCCCGCAGGCGATAGCGTCCCAGTCTTTGCTGGACAGTGGCAGCGAGGACTTCAGGCAGCAGCAGCCGCAGCTGCGTCGGGCTCTCAACTGCCACCATCATCAGGGCCTGCACTCTGCCGTCGGGCACGCAATAGGCGGCATAGCGCCATTGCCCGCGCGCGATGGCCTTGATGTCGCCTGCCAACTGCCCATGCACGAAGCTGAGAGCGTCTGGACCGTCGACGAGGATTTCGGCAAAACTTGGCGGCATCATCATCCGGCGTGGGCTACCGTGGAGCCCGTTGAAGGAGCATACAAATGTCTGACAGCAGTTCTCCATTGGCATCACGTGAAGATTCGTTTGGAAAGGCCACGCCATCGGTGCCTGACAAGGCTCCGGAGGCTGTGCCGCAGCCCGCGGTCGAGGTCGGTGGGCGCAAGGGTCCCGATCCCACCCGCTACGGCGATTGGGAGAAGAACGGCCGTTGCATTGACTTTTGACACATTGACGCTGGACCTTGGAGGCTCAGCTGCTATTGTTCAGCGGCACTTGGCGTCTGCGACAGGCGCCTTTCCACGATCGAATCGGGGGTTATCGAGATGGCAACGCGAGCACGGCCGCTATCGCCGCATCTGCAGATCTACCGACCACAACTGACTTCGCTGCTGTCGATCACTCACCGGGCAACCGGCGTGGCCTTGTCGGCAGGCAGCCTGTTGCTGGTCTGGGGCCTGGTGGCGCTGGCCGCAGGGGCTGAGGCCTGGAGCCAGTTTGCGCAGCTCATGAACAGCGTCGTTGGTCGTCTGGTCGTGGCCGCTTTCGTGTTTGCTCTGGTCTACCACTGGTTGAACGGTCTGCGACATCTGGCCTGGGACACCGGCTGGGGACTCGATTTGAAACGCGCCTATGCGACGGGCTGGACGTTGGTCGTGTTGGCACCCGTGCTGACCGCAATCATCCTGTGGCGCATGTGGATTTGAGGAGTTGACGTCCATGACTGCTTTTCGCACTCCGTTGAAGGATGTACGTGGCCTCGGCTCTGCCCGGGAGGGCGCCGGACATTGGTGGGGTCAGCGCGTGACGGCCATCGCTTTGGCACCGCTGAGCCTGTGGTTCGTGTGGTTTGCCGTGACTCACAGCGGCGCTGACTACAGCGCGCTGAGCAGCGCGGTGGGCCAGCCGCTCAACGCGGTTCTGCTGCTGGCTTTTGTCAGCTCGATGTTCTACCACGCTTATCTCGGTCTGCAGGTGGTCATCGAGGATTACGTGCATCCGCGTGCGCTGGAGATCACGCTGATGGTGCTGATCCGTTTTGGCTCGGTGCTGGCGGTGCTGGCAGCCGCGGTTGCCATTCTGCGTCTCGTCTTTATTGCGGTTGAGCGCTCATGACCGATTCCTACAAGCTGATTCATCACAAGTACGACGTCGTCGTCGTCGGCGCCGGTGGCGCCGGATTGCGGGCAACCATGGGCATGGCCGCCAAGGGCCTGTCCACCGCCTGCATCACCAAGGTCTTTCCCACCCGCAGCCACACGGTGGCCGCGCAGGGCGGCATCAGTGCTGCGCTCGGCAACATGGGCGAGGACGACTGGCGCTTCCATTTCTACGACACCATCAAGGGATCCGACTGGCTCGGAGATCAGGACGCCATCGAGTACATGTGCAAGGAAGCGATTCCGGCCATCATCGAACTTGAACATTACGGCGTTCCCTTCTCGCGCACCGAGGACGGCAAGATCTACCAGCGGCCCTTCGGTGGCATGACCACCAACTATGGCAAGGGCACGGCGCAGCGCACCTGCGCGGCGGCCGATCGCACCGGTCACGCCATGCTGCACACGCTGTACCAGCAGTCGCTGCGCTTCGATGCCCGCTTCTACATCGAGTACTTCGCCATCGATCTGATCATGGACAACGGCGAATGTCGTGGCGTGATCGCCTGGGATCTGTCGGATGGCAGCATGCATGTCTTCCATGCCCATGCCGTGGTGCTGGCCACTGGTGGTTACGGGCGCTCGTATTTCTCCTGCACCTCGGCGCATACCTGCACCGGCGATGGCAACGGCATGGTGCTGCGCGCCGGTCTGCCGCTGCAGGACATGGAATTCACCCAGTTCCACCCGACGGGTATCTATGGTGCCGGCTGCCTGATCACCGAGGGTGTGCGTGGTGAGGGCGGACAGCTGAAGAATTCCAAGGGCGAACGTTTCATGGAGCGCTATGCGCCCAACGCCAAGGATCTGGCCTCGCGCGACGTGGTCAGTCGGGCGATGACCATCGAAATCCGCGAAGGTCGCGGTGTCGGGCCGGAAAAGGATCACATCTACCTGTATCTGGATCATCTGGGACCCGAAGTGATCCATGAGCGCCTCCCGGGTATCGCCGAAACGGCCAAGATCTTTGCCGGCGTCGACGTCGCCAAGGAGCCGATTCCGGTGTTGCCGACGGTGCACTACAACATGGGTGGTGTGCAGACCAACGTCCATGGCGAAGTGGTCACGATCAAGGACGGTGATCCGAACAGCGTGGTTCCGGGGCTGTTTGCCATCGGCGAGGCCGCCTGCGTTTCCGTGCACGGCGCCAACCGCCTGGGCTCGAACTCCTTGTTGGATCTGGTGGTGTTCGGACGCGCGGCTGCCAATCGCGCTGCGGAAGTCGTCAAGGCCGGCGCCACCCACAAGACCTTGCCGAGTTCGGCTTATGACAAGGCACTGTCCAATCTGGACAAGCTGCGTCACGCCAAGGGCAGCACAACGACGGCGGATATTCGACTGTCGATGCAGAAGGCGATGCAGGCGCATGCCGCGGTCTTCCGCACCGGAGAGTCGCTGCAGGAAGGTTGTCAGAAGGTCAGCGAGATCTACCGCAGCTTCGACGATGTGCGCGTGGCCGATCGCTCGATGATCTGGAACTCCGACCTGGTCGAGACCCTGGAACTGCAGAATCTGCTCGGTTGCGCGGTGGCTTCGATCTACTCGGCGGAAAACCGCAAGGAGAGCCGTGGCGCCCACGCCCGCGAGGACTATCCGGACCGCGACGATACCGAGTGGCTGAAGCACACGCTGTCCTATGTCGATGAATCCGGCAAGGTCAGTTTCGACTACCGGCCGGTGCATCTGTACACGCTCACCGACGAGGTCGAAATGGTTCCGCCCAAGGCTCGTGTCTATTGAGGTAACGCGGTTCCGGCGCTGGCCTTCGGGCCCGCGTCCGACGCAGGATTCAGGGTACCGTTGGGCGTGCTGGACCTGGCCCAAGTTGCGGTTGACCAGACTAACGCTGCACCGAGGCAATCATCATGGCTCAATTCACGCTACCGAAGAATTCCAAGATCAAGGTCGGCAAGACTTTTGCTGCCAAGGGCGGCAGTGGACAGTCGATCCGTCGCTTCAAGATCTATCGCTATGACCCGGATGGCACCGAGAACCCGCGCACCGACACCTACGAGGTCGATCTGGCCAGCTGCGGCCCGATGGTTCTGGATGCGCTGATCAAGATCAAGAACGAAATCGACCAGACCCTGACCTTCCGCCGTTCCTGCCGCGAGGGCATCTGCGGATCCTGCGCGATGAATATCGACGGCACCAACACGCTGGCCTGTACCAAGGCCATCAGCGAGGTGAAGGGCGAGGTCAAGATTTACCCCTTGCCGCACATGCCGGTGGTCAAGGATCTGGTGCCGGATCTGACCCAGTTCTATGCCCAGTACGCCTCGATCAAGCCCTGGATCCGCACCCAGAGCTCGCCGCCGCCGGATGTGGAACGGCGTCAGTCGCCGGAAGATCGTGCCCGGCTTGATGGCCTGTACGAATGCATCCTGTGCGCCTGCTGCAGCACCTCATGCCCCAGCTACTGGTGGAACGGCGACCGCTATCTGGGCCCGGCCATCCTGCTGCAGGCCTATCGCTGGATTGCCGACAGTCGTGATGAAGACACCGGCGCCCGCCTGGACGATCTGGAAGATCCGTTCCGGCTGTATCGCTGTCACACCATCATGAACTGCACCAAGACCTGCCCGAAGGGCTTGAACCCGGCCAAGGCCATTGCCGAGATCAAGAAGGCGATGATCGCGCGGCGTTCGGTATGAGTCAGGCCTAAACAAGCAGGGGTCGCAGGACGGAGATTATGGATTCGGATTCGAAGCCAGCCGGGTCCGGTTTGGCGTTGTTCTCGCGGGTCATGGCGGCAGTGATGGCGCTGCTGGGCTTGCTCCTGATCTTTGCCGTCGTGGCGAGTATGGGCTCTGGTGGCATGCGCCTTCAGTCCACGCTCACCATCATGAGCTTGCTGATCTGGATGGGCCTGCTGGGACTATTCTGGGCGATGGTGGTGAATGACTGGCCTCGTCGTCTCTGGAACTGGGTGCAGCGGGCGTTCCTGCTCGGCTGAATCCACCGGCAGTGATGGGCCTGACCCTGGCTTCTCGACTGGGCTGTTGATCCCGCTTTTGGACCTACTCACCTGTGCCAATCATGAATGCGGAATCTGAAGAGTCGGTTCTTGCCCTGCAACGTCAGCTACGCTGGCAGTGTCGGCGCGGCATGAAGGAGCTGGATTTCCTGCTGGTGCGCTATCTTGATGCACACTTTTGCAGCGCCTCGACTGCGGAGCGTCAGAACTTTCTGCGCTTGCTGAAGGTCGAAGATGATCTGCTCTGGGCCTGGTTCCTCGGGCGTAGTCACTCTGAAGATGCGGAACTCGATGCCCTCGTCCAGCGCATACGCAGCACCTCTTGAACTCGATCTGAGCCCTGGAATCTGGGAACGTGGCGCACTGGGTGTGGCCATGGTGGTCGCTGCGTCCGGGATTCTGTTGACCTCGCTGTCCGGTTTGCCGATGGCCGGCTTGCTGCTGTTTGCCGCAGCCTGGGCCGTGCATGGCTGGCGGCAGTCCGCCGTGCGGCCGTCGCGACTACTGCTCTACGCCGACGGCCAGGTCGAGGCCGCTCTCGCCGGGGATCTGCGCGCAGCCGAGTTGCTGCAAGCCTGCAGCTATCTGGGCCTGCCACAGCTGCAATTGCGCGATGGCAACGGCCGCCAGCATAGCTGCACGCTGTTCCCGGATCGGCTGGATGGCGCTGGCCGCCACCGACTGAGGGTCTGGTTGGCCACGCACCGGCCCGAGGACTCGGCAATCGCCACGGGCCCGCGCCGCGGACCGGTTTCAGCTTCGGCCAGGGCGGTCGCGACGCAAGGTCGCTCCTACACGGGCGCTGGCGCATGAAACTGTTCCATCCGTTGTCGGCCGCGATTGGCCTGCGCTACACCGGCGCCAAGCGTCGCAATCACTTCATCTCTTTCATCTCGCTGGTGTCGATGCTGGGGATTGCCCTCGGCGTCAGCGCGCTGATCGTGGTCATTTCGGTGATGAACGGCTTCGAGCAGGAACTGCGGGCGCGGATTCTGGGCATGGTTTCGCACGCGACCATCACCGCCTACGGCGACAACGTCAGTGACTGGCCGGAGGTGGTGGCGGAAGCGCGCAAGCAGCCGCATGTCATTGGCGCTGCGCCCTATATCGAGCGCGAGGGCATGCTGCAGGGCAAGCGCATCAGTGGGGCGATGATCCGCGGCGTCGAGCCGGAGCTCGAGGCCAGCGTATCGGAGGTGGTCAGGGACACCCGCGAGGGCTCCTTCTCCGATTTGCAGCCAGGCAGCTACAACATCGTGCTCGGCGCCGAACTGGCGCATACGCTGGGAGTGACGCTGGGCGATCACGTGACCTTGATGGCTCCGCAGATGCGGGCAACGCCGGTCGGGGTCATTCCGCAGATGCGCAGGTTCACCGTGACCGGCATCTTCGAGGTGGGGATGTACGAATACGATCGCGGCTATGCCTTCGTGCATCTGAGTGATGCCGCCAAGCTGTTTCGCGAGGGCGACGGCGTGACCGGGGTGCGTCTGAAGCTCGACGACATGTTCCTGGCCTGGCGCGTGGCTCAGGATCTGAGCACCCGGCTCGACGGCCTCTACAGCGTGCGCGACTGGACCCAGCAACACAGCAATTTCTTCCGCGCGGTGAAGACCGAGAAGCTGGTGATGTTCATCATCCTGTCGCTGATCGTGGCCGTGGCCGCCTTCAATCTGGTGTCCACGCTGGTCATGGTGGTCACCGACAAGCAGGCCGATATCGCCATCCTGCGCACGCTGGGCGCCAGTCCGCGGCTGATCATGAATGTGTTCATGGTGCAGGGTCTGGCGGTGGGCATCATCGGCACGCTGCTGGGCCTGATCCTCGGCGTCACCGTGGCCAGCAACATCGACGTCATCGTGCCCTTCATCGAACGTACCTTCGGCTTCCAGGCCATGCCCAGCGACATCTATTACATCTCCAGCGTTCCCTCCGAGCTGCGCATGGGTGACGTGGCCCGCATCGGCCTGCTGTCGGTGCTGTTCTCGGTGGTGGCGACGCTGTACCCGGCCTGGCGCGCCGCGCGCACGCAACCGGCCCAGGCGCTGCGCTATGAGTGAGACCGTGATCGAAGCCAGCGGCATTGCCCGGGTCTATGCCGAGGGCGATCTGCGCGTGGAAGTGCTCAGCGATGCCTCACTGGCCGTGGCCAAGGGCGAAAGCGTGGCCATCATCGGGACCTCGGGTGCGGGCAAGAGCACCTTGCTGCATATCCTTGGCGGTCTGGATCTGCCCACCCGTGGCGAGGTCATGGTCCAGGGGCAGCGCATGTCCAGACTGTCGGATCGCGAACGCGGCCGTTTGCGCAATCAGGCGCTGGGCTTCGTCTATCAGTTTCACCACCTGCTGCCGGAATTCAGCGCACTGGAGAATGTCGCCATGCCACTGCTGATCGGCGGCATGCCGGTCGCGCAGGCCAGTGAGCGGGCTGCGGCACTGCTGGGACGGGTAGGGCTGGGTGAACGTCTGCGGCACAAGCCGGGCGAGCTGTCGGGCGGCGAACGCCAGCGCGCCGCCGTGGCGCGAGCACTGGTCACCAGGCCGGCCTGCGTGCTCGGCGACGAGCCCACCGGCAATCTGGACGAGCGCACGGCCGGGCAGGTCTACGAGCTGATGCTGGAGCTCAATCGCGAGATCGGTACCAGTCTGGTGATCGTGACCCATGACCGTCGCCTGGCGGCACGGATGGACCGGGTGCTGGAGCTGCGCGGCGGTCGTCTGGCGCCGGCTGAACTCTGAGCCGCAGGCTTGCGCCTCGGACTGCACCCGCTGCACGGCCTGGCCTTTGCACTGGGTGCCAGCGCGGTACTCGCGTTTCCGGAATTGCCCGATCCGCTGTGGATAGCCGGCGTGCTGATGCTGAGCCTGCCGCTGGCCTGGCGATTTCGCTCACGCCTCGTGGCGAGCGCAGTACCGGCAGTGTTCATCGGGCTGCTGCTGGCAACAGTGACGGCCCAGCAGCGCCTGGCCGAGCGCCTGCCAGCGCCACTGCAGGGACAGGATCTGGAGCTCCATGGCACGGTGGTCGGCTTGCCGCAGCAGAGCGGCCGCGCGCTGCGCTTTGATCTGCGCACCCAGCCGGATGAACGCGGCCTGCCGAGTCATCTGCGCTTGTCCTGGTACGAGCAGGCACCCCAGCTCCGCCCCGGCGACTGCCTGTCGCTGGTGGTGCGCCTGAAGCGCCCGCGCGGGCTCAGCAACCCGGCCGGCTTCGATTTCGAACGCTACGCCCTGGCGGCCAATATCGGCGCTACCGGTTATGTGGTCAGCGCAGCACGGCCTGCCGCCTCATGTCCGGGCGGCGGGCGCGTGGACGCGCTGCGCTCGTCCCTCGCCGAAGGCATGGACCAGACCTTGCCGCCCGGGCGCATCCGCGCCACGATCAAGGCCCTGGCCATCGGCGATACCCGCGAGCTGGATGAGCGCGACTGGGATCTGTTCCGCGCCACCGGGACCAGCCATCTGATCGCCATTTCCGGTCTGCACGTGGGTCTGGCGGCGGCCATCGGCGCCGGCGCGATCTGGCTGCTGTACTGGCTGTGGCCGGCGCTGGGGCTGCGTCTGCCGCGCCCGCAGGCGATGGCGCTGGGGGCACTGCTGAGTGCCTGCGCCTATGCCGCACTGGCCGGTTTCAGTCTGCCCACACAACGCACGCTGATCACCATGCTGGCCTTGCTGGCGGGCGTGCTGACCCGTCGGGAACTCGGCTGGTGGACACGCTATGCCCTGGCGCTGGTCGGCGTGCTGCTGATCGATCCGCTGGCGCCGCTGAGCGCCGGATTCTGGCTGTCCTTCGGCGCCGTGGCCTGGTTGATCCTGGCTTTCAGCGGACGCTGGCGCGCGCAATCGCGCTGGCGGCTGTGGCTGTTGCCGCAGCTCGGTCTGTCGCTGGCGCTGTTGCCGCTGGGGCTGGCCTTCTTCCAGCAGGCCAGTCTGGCCGCGCCGCTGGTGAATCTGATCGCTGTGCCCTTTGTCACCCTGATGGTCATCCCGGTGCTGCTGGCGGCACTGCTGCTATGGCCCTGGGCCTGGCTGAGTCATGGCTTGCTGCATCTGGCGGCCTGGCTGCTGGGCGGTTTCGATTTGCTGCTGGTGACGGCCGCGCAATGGCCGGCGGCGCGCTGGGCTCTGCCGGCGCCGGATCTGCTGGCCTGGACGCTGGCGCTGCTGGGTACGCTGTGGCTGCTGGCGCCACGGGGCTGGCCCGCTCGCGCGCTGGGGGTCTTCGGCCTGTTGCCGCTGCTGTTGCCGGTCAGAGCCGGCCCGGAACCGGGGAGTTGGACGCTGACGGTGCTCGATGTGGGGCAGGGGCAATCGGTGCTGATTCGTACCGCCGAACACGCGCTGCTGATCGATACCGGCCCGGGTTTTCCCGAGGGCGGCGACCTCGGCGATCGGGTGCTGGTTCCGAGTCTGGTGCAGCAAGGGGTGGCGCGGCTGGATCGACTGATCATCAGCCACAACGATCTCGATCACAGCGGCGGCACCGCCAGTCTGCGGCGGCGCATGCCGGTCGACGCCGTGGCCGCCTCGTTGCCGGACAAGGTCCCGGATGCCGAACTCTGCGTTGCCGGTGAGCGTTGGCAGTGGGATGGCGTCGAGTTCTCGATCCTGCACCCGCCCGACACCTTGCCTTACCTCGGCAACGAGAGTTCCTGCGTGATCAGAGTCGCCGGTGCCGGCGGCAGCGCGCTGATTCCCGGCGATATCGGCGAGGTCATCGAGGCCAGACTGGTGCGCGAGCAGGCGGAGTTGCTGGATGTCGACCTGCTGATCGCCGGTCACCACGGCAGCGCCGGCTCATCCAGCGCCGAGTTCCTGTCTGCCGTGTCGCCGCTGTGGGTGGTGTATTCGGCCGGCAGCCGCAACCGCTTTGGTTTTCCGCGCCCGGAAGTGGTCGAACGGGTCGCCGCGGCGGGCGCCATGCAGTGGAACACGGCCGATCTCGGCGCCATCGGCTTCGACTTCATGCCGGGCAGGGCGCCGGTAGTGGGGGAGCAGCGGATCGTGGCCCGACGCTGGTGGCAGGAGCCGCTGGCGCCCACTTTGCCTGGAAAGCCGCTCAATCCCGGTGCTGAATCCATGCTCCGGTCGTCGGCCGATTAGGCTGCCGGTCACGGCATTGCCGGTGGAGGCCTTGTATGATCGCCGCCTTTGGAGTCTTTGCTGATGCGAGGTAGGCGTGTTTGAAATCCTGAAGTCAGGCGGCTGGGTCATGTTCCCGCTGGTGGCGGCCTCGATCGCCATGCTGGGCATCGTCCTTGAGCGCTTCTGGACACTGCGTCGGAGCGCGGTCATTCCGTCCAAGCTCGGTGCCGAAGTGCGGGCCTGGGCGCGATCACCGAAGATCGAGCGCGATCATCTGGAAAAACTGCGCAACAACTCGCCGCTGGGCCTGGTGCTGGCGGCCATTGTCGGCAATCGCCAACGCTCGCGCGAACTGATCCGCGAGAAGGCCGAGGATGCCGGACGGCTGGCCATTCATCGCCTCGGCCGCTATCTGAATGCGCTCGGCACCATCGCCATCATTTCGCCACTGATGGGACTGCTCGGTACCGTGTCCGGTCTGATCCGCATGTTCCTGGTCATCACCACCGCCGGCATCGGCGATGCCAATGCGCTGGCTGGCGGCATCGGTGAGGCCCTGGTGGCTACCGCCGTCGGTTTGTGCATCGCCATCGTCGCCTATCTGTTTCATCGCTATTTCCGCGGCAAGCTCAGTGATCTGGCGGTGGAACTGGAACAGGAGGCCACCTTGCTGATCGACAGTCTGGAGCACGTGCCGGAGACCACGGCGGCCCCGGTGAGGGCGGTGCGATGAAATTCACGGCACCGGAGGCTGATGACCTGGAAATCACGGTCATTCCGCTCATCGACGTGATTCTGGTGCTGCTGATCTTCTTCATGGCGACGGCCACCTTCGACCAGAACTCGCGGATCAAGGTGGAGTTGCCCGAGGCCAGCAGTGAAGCGACACCGGCCGCCGATCAACCCCTGATCGTGCAGATCGATTCCGAAGGGCGCTATTTCATCAACAACAGCGAAGTCATCAATTCCCGCATCGAGACGCTGAAGTCGGCGCTGCAGCAGCAGGGCGGCGATCCGGCCAAACAGTCGGTGGTGCTGCGTGCCGATGCGCGCACCCAGCATCAGGCGGTGGTGACGGCCATGGACGCACTGGCACAGACCGGCTACCGCAATCTGTCGATCGCGACGGTGCGCGCCAGCGAGTCGCCGTGACCGAGGATCCGGGCAACCCGCGCCTGTATCGGCGCCTGCTGCCCTATGCCCGCCCGCACTGGCCGGTGGCTCTGGGGGCTTTGGGCGGCATGATGCTGGAGGCCAGCGTGGCTGCTGGATTCACTGCGCTGATGCAGCCATTGCTGGACGACGCCCTGGGGGCGCGCAATGCCAGCGTCATCGCCTGGCTACCGTTCGCCATCATTGCGCTGTTCGTGGCCCGTGGCCTCGGCGTTTTCGTCGGCGACTACGGCATGGCCTGGATCAGCCGGCGCATGATTGCCGATCTGCGGGCACAGGTCTTCCAGCGCTATCTGGTGCTGCCTTCGCGCTTCTTTGCCGAACGCGCCAGTGGCGACGCGCTGTCGCGCCTGAGTTTTCAGGTCGAGCAGATCGGCCAGGCCTGCACCGAGGGCCTGAAGATCTGGGTGCTGGATTCGCTGATCATCATCGGCCTGTTGGGGGTGATGACCTGGTACAGCCCACAATTGACGCTGTCAGTGCTGCTCGCCGGCCCGGCCATTGCCCTGGTGGTGCGGCTGGTGTCCAAGCGCTATCGCGCCATCAGCCGGCGCATCCAGACCTCGGTGGCCGATGTCACCCAGATCGGGCAGGACGTGATCCTGGGCGAGCGCGAGATCAAGATTTACGGTGGCCAGCAGGACGAGGCCGAGCGCTTTTCCAAGGTCAACGAACACAATCGGCGCCAGCATCTGAAGGTGTCTGCCACCAATGCCATGAGTTCGGCACTGGTGCAGATCCTGGCGGCCAGCAGTCTGGCGTTGGTGGTCTACGTCGCCACCCGGCCGGGCGAACTGGAACGTCTGACCCCCGGCGCCTTCACCGCCTTCATGACCGCGATGCTGGCGATCCTGCCCTCGCTGAAGCGGTTGACCAGCGCGCAGTCGCTGATTCAGCGCGGCCTGGCAGCGGCTGAGTCGGTGTTCTCCATTCTCGATGAAGCCGCAGAACCGGATCTGGGCACCTATGCGCCGGAGCGCGTGCGCGGCGAAATCCGTCTGGACGGCATACGTTTGCGCTATCCGGGCCGGGAGGACTACGCCCTGGGTGGCATCGATCTGCATGTGGCTGCCGGCGAAACCGTGGCCCTGGTCGGTCGATCCGGCAGCGGCAAGAGCTCGCTGGTGGCGCTGCTGGCGCGCTTTCTTCACCCCGATTCGGGGCAGGTCCGCATCGACGGCGTGCCGCTGGACGATTACAGCCTGACCGCCTTGCGGCGGCAGTTGGCACTGGTCAGTCAGCAGATCGTGCTGTTCAACGATTCGGTGGCCCGCAATATTGCCTACGGCGATCTGCGTCGCAGTTCGCGGGCAGAGATCGAAGCTGCGGCTCGCGCAGCCCATGCCTGGGAATTCATCGAAGCGCTGCCGCAGGGCCTCGATACCACCATCGGCGAGCGCGGCGCGGCGCTGTCCGGCGGTCAGCGCCAGCGGCTGGCGATAGCCCGGGCGCTGCTCAAGAACGCGCCGATCCTGATACTGGATGAAGCCACCTCGGCCCTGGACAACACCTCCGAGCGTCAGGTGCAGCAGGCACTGCGCAGTGCCATGAGTGGCCGCACCACCATCGTCATTGCCCACCGGCTGAGTACGGTCGAGCAGGCCGATCGCATCGTGGTCATGGATGAGGGACGCATCGTCGAGCAGGGCAGCCACACCGAATTGCTGGCCCGGGGCGGCATGTACGCCCAGCTCTATCGCTCGCTCGAGGATGCGGTCGATGCCGATATCCCCTGAGCGGCTGCACTCGATCTGGTACGAGGGCGCTCCGGTCCCCTGGTATCTGAAGCTCGGCAGCCTGGTCTACGGCGGCCTGCGTCTGCTGGTGCAGTTGCCGTGGCGTCTGCGATTGCGACGACCGCGGCGGCTGGAAGTGCCGGTCATCGTCGTCGGCAATCTCACGGTTGGCGGTACCGGCAAGACGCCGTTGACCATGGCCCTGGTCGAGGCCCTGCGCGCGCAGGGCTATGGCGTGGGCGTGATCAGCCGCGGCTATGGCCGCAAGAGCCGCGGTGTGCGGCTGGTCGATCGTGCCAGCACGGCTGCCGAAGTTGGCGACGAGCCGCTGCTGATCGCCCGTCTCACCAGGGCTCCGGTGGCGGTTGGCGAGGACCGGGTGGCCGCGGCGCAGCGGCTGATCGGCGTGGTCCCGCTGGATGTGCTGATCTCCGACGATGGCCTGGAACACCTGGCGCTGCCGCGCTGCTGCGAGATCGTGGTCATCGATGGGCAGCGCGGTTTCGGCAACGGCCGACTGTTGCCGGCAGGGCCGTTGCGGGCGCCGCTGAGTCGATTGCGCAAGGTTCAGCTCAGGGTGCGCAACGGCGGCGATCCGCAGTCCGACGAGTTGGGCATGACGCTCAGGGTGCGGGCCTTGCGCAAGCTGGGATCGGAGCGTCCGGAATCGCTGGACGACTGGCGCGGGCGCCAGGCCCACGTCATTGCCGGCACCGGCAATCCGGCGCGAGTGTTTGCCACGGTGCGCTCACTGGGCATAGCAGTGATCGAGCATGCACTGCCTGATCATCATGACTACGCGCTGTCGGGGCTACCCCAATTCAATGACGGGCTGCCGTGCATCACCACGGAAAAGGATGCGATCAAGCTGGAGCCCGACTGTGGCTGGTATGTCGTTGAAGTCAGGGCCGAACTGGATCCGCAGCTGGTCACCGAATTGACATCACGCATCGAGCAATTGCGCTGAAATCACGTTAGGTTGCATTGCAGTCGTCGTTCACGACGATTTGACGTTAGCATTCGAGGCTTGCATCCACCCGGAGTCCGGTCATGCGCAAGTCGCCCCTTTTTCTGATCCTCGCAGCGGCCCTGACCCTGGGCACCGACGCAGCAGCGCAGAGCAGCAGTGACAGCTACGCCTGGGAGCGACCCGCCAATACCGCTTCCGCCACTGTGGTTCTGACCGGCCCCAATGGACAGCGTGGCCGCGTCGAATTCGCCAGCGGTCAGGCGGTGAAGATCAACGCTTCGGTGCCGGGACTTGGCACTCTGGCCGATGGCACCTGGAAGTGGTCTGTGGTGTTCGCGCCGCAGGTGGCCGGCGCCCAGCGCCAGACGGCCAGTCAGCAGCGTCAGGAGGGCCTGACCGAATTGCCGGCAGGTTGGCCGGAATCCGTGCCCTCCCAGTCAGGCTTGTTCCTGATCCAGAACGGCCGCTTCGCGCCGATGGATCTGGAAGAAAGCGCTAGCAATATGCCGGAGAAGAGCACTGCCAGCACGGCCACTGAGCGCGGCGGCAAAGCCGAACTGGGGCTCAAGGACCAGGTGATCGCCGATGATCTGATCGTGGACGGCAGTGCCTGCGTGGGTACGGATTGCGTCAACAACGAAAGCTTTGGTTTCGACACCCTGCGCCTGAAGGAAAACAACACCCGGATCAATTTCGAGGACACCTCGGTCGGCGGTTTTCCCAGCAACGATTGGGAAATCACGGCTAACGACAGCGCCAGTGGTGGTCTGAGCCATCTGTCCATTCTCGATCGTGACACCGGGCGCCGAACCTTCACGGTGGAGGCGGCGGCACCATCCAATGCGCTGTATGTCGACAGCTCGGGCCGCATTGGCTTGGGCACCGATGCGCCGGTTCAAGACCTGCACATCATGAACGGCAATACACCTACAGTCCGGTTTGACCAGAATGGTTCCAGTGGCTTTACCCCGCAGGTCTGGGATATCGGCGGCAACGAGGCTCAATTCTTTGTGCGCGATGTCACTTTTGGCTCGCGTTTTCCCTTCAGAATCCGGCCCGGCGCACCGACCAGCAGCATCGACATCACCGCCAATGGTGAAGTCGGAATCGGAATGGGCGGCGCCTCGGCGGCCCTGCAGGTCCGTCGCAACAGCGCCTTTACCGGCAGCTTCCTGCGCGTCGATCTGCCGGATGATTCCAATCCGGCCACCGAGGAACGTCGCCTGGAACTGGACAACAGCGGCAATCTGTTCGTGGGTGGCACCATCACCCAGCTGTCCAGCCGTTACAGCAAGGAGAATTTCGTCGCCGTCGCCGGCAGTGAGTTGCTGTCGCAGCTGCGGCAGTTGCCGATTTTCAGCTGGAACTACATCAAGACCAGCGACGATGATCGCCACATTGGACCGGTTGCCGAGGACTTTTATCGCACCTTCGGTTTCGGCATGAGCGAACGCTCGCTGGCACCGGCGGACATGGCTGGTGTCGCGCTTGCGGCCAGTCAGGCGCTGAGCGCCGAGATCGACAAGCGCGATCAGCGTATTGCCGAACTGGAAGCCCGCCTGGAGCGGCTGGAAGCAGCGCTACTGCGTTCTGACGCCACCGCTAACTGAGCGGCGCGGTCATGCGCACCCTCGCTTCCCTGCGGGCCAGCACGGCGCTGGCAATCGTGGCTCTGCTGGTGGCCGGTCCGGTCTCGGCACAGCTGTACGCCCTCAATTACGACCGCAGCACGGGCAGCACCACGCTGGCGTCGGTCAATGCCAGCGACGCTACGCTCAGCGATATCGGTGGCGGCGCACCGGCCTGTTGTGAAGTAGGCATGGGCGCCAACGCCTTCGATCCCTTCTCGCAAGTGCTGTACGCCTTCGGGCCGAGTTCGGCCGATCCGTCGATCAGCGTGCTCTATCGCTTTGACCCGCTCAGCGGCGCCGGAGCGCTGGTGGGCAGCGTTTCCTTGCCTGGACGTATTGTTGGCGCCGCCTTCGAGCAGAGTACCCAGCGCCTGCTGGCCCTGCGTCAGGTATCTGCCACGCAGCTTGACGTGCTGGCGGTGGATACCGCCACCGCCACCGCAAGCGTTGTCAATCCGGGTGTAGCCGATTGCTGTCAGCTGATTTCCGGCGCTGTGGCCGAACGCAGCGGCGTGCTTTACGTGGTGGGCCGCCTGCCAGGTGCGCCCGGAACCCAGCTGCTGATCGGATTCTCCACCAGCTCCCCCGCGGTGAGCCAGACCGCCATGAGCGCCGAGCTGGTGGCACTGGTTACCGATCGGCTGAGCAATACGCTTATCGGTCTGCAGCAACTTCGCAGCGGTGCGCCAGCGACCTACAGTCTGCAACTGGTGAGCGTCGATCCGAGCAGCGCCAACCTGACACCCATAGGTGCCGCCACCGCCGATTGCTGCGCCATCGCCCCGGATACCGTCACCATCAACAACGGCGCACTGCGCGCCGTCGGTACCCGGGTCGGCATGAGCGGATTCGATCTGATCTCCTTTGATCTGGGCACCGGCGTGGCCAGCTTCAGTTCCGCACCGATCGCCGCCAACCGGATCGTGGACGGCATGTTCGATCTGCTCAAGGGCTTGTTGCCCTCGACCACCAACATCGTCTCGATCGCGCCGTCGCCGGCGGTGGTCGGTCAGCCCTATACCGTCACCGTGGCGGTGTCGGCCGCCAGCGGTACGCCTACCGGCAGCGTGATCATCAGTGACGGCAATGGCGCCCAGTGCACCATCGTCCTCCCGGCCAGCAGTTGCCAGCTGACCTCCGTTGTTGTCGGACCCTTGACGATCACTGCCAGCTACGGTGGTGACAGCAGCTATGCGGGCAGCAGCGACACAGCCGCGCTGACGGTCGGTCTGGCCCCGAGTGCTACCCAGATCGACAGCATCGTGCCGTCGCCGAGCACGGTGGGTCAGAGCTATGTGGTCAGTGTCAGCGTCAGCGGCTTTGGTCCGCCCAGCGGCGACGTCACCGTCGGCGATGGCAACGGCGCGGTGTGCACCATTGCCTTGCCCGCTGTCAGCTGCATGCTGACCTCCACCGTGGCCGGACCGAAGACCATCAGTGCCAGCTATCCTGGCGATGGCTTCAATTTGCCGAGCAGCGCCACCGCAGCGCACGAGGTGCTCCGCGCGGCCTCGGTCACGACCATCACCGGCGTTGTGCCAGCCGGCAGCAGCGTGGTCGGTCAAGCCTATGCGGTCAGCGTCAGCGTGACCGGCTTTGGTGTGCCGGTGGGCAATGTCGTCATCGACGATGGCAGCGGCGCCAGTTGCACCGTGACCCTGCCCGCGATCAGCTGCAATCTGACATCGAGTAGCGCCGGCGCGAAGACCCTGACCGCCAGCTACGGAGGTGATGTCAACAACCTGCCGAGCGCGGACACCGAGGCCTACACCATAGACCGGGCGCCCTCGACTACGACCATCGTTACGGTGGTGCCCTCGCCGAGCGTTGCCGGTCAGGCCTATGCGGTGACGGTCAGCGTGACCGGCTTTGGTACGCCAAGCGGAAGCGTCGTGGTCGATGATGGAACTGGCGCCAGTTGCACGGTGACGCTGCCGGCAGCCAGCTGCAATCTCACCTCGCAGACGGCCGGCGCCAAGACCCTGACGGCCAGCTATTCGGGCGACGTCAACAATCTGCCGTCCTCCGCCACCGCGGCGCAGACGGTCAACCCGGCGCCCACGACGACCGCGCTGAGCGCCGTGCCGAATCCGGCGATCGTCGGTCAGACGGTGGTGCTGACGGCCACCGTCAGTGGTGGCGTCAACACCACGGGCACGGTCGCATTCCTCGAAGGCGCCAATCCGATTGCCGGCTGTGCCGCCGTAACCGTGGCGGCGGGCACGGCCAGCTGCAGCACCAGCTTCTCACCTGAAGGCACTCGCAACCTCGTCGCCAACTACTCCGGTGACGCCAACAATCTGGCCTCATCGGGCGCATTGTCGCTGCCCGTGCAAAGGGTGCCGACAACGACCACGCTGACGGTTTCGCCGCTGGCGGTGGTCGTAGGCGATCCGGTGCAGTTGTCGATCACCGTCAGCGGCGGCGTGCCGCCGCTGTCCGGCACTGTCAGCATCACCGCCAATGGCGTGGCCCTGCCGGTGTGTCAGAACCTGGTGCTGGATGGCAACGGGCAGACTTCGTGCGTGGTGACCTTTGCCGACTTCAACGTCTACCAGCTGGTGGCGACCTATTCCGGGGACATCGATGATCTGCCGTCCTCGGGCACGGCTGCGGTCACGGTCACGGCCATCAAGGTGCCTGCCCTCGGTGGACCGGGTCTGCTGTTGCTGGGTCTGCTGATGGCGGGTCTGGTGTTGGTGCCGGGAGTCCGACGTCAACCATGAGGGTCCCATGCGCCGCTCCGGTCTGATAGTTCTCCTGATGCTCGCCGCACCTGGATTGAGTTCAGGTGCGGCGGCCAGCGGCAGTTGGGGCTTTGTCGACATGACCACGGCCTCGGGGGCCAGTTCGCAATTCCGCTTCCAGTTTGGCTACGCCGAAACCCGCGACATGATGCCGGCCGGGGTTGCTGCCGGTGATATCGACAATGACGGTGATATCGACTTGATCATCCCGCAGGGCGACTACCTGCCTTTGCGGGTCTTGCGCAATCTCGGCAACGGCAGCTTCCAGTCGGTGGCGGCCCAGGTGGGTCTGAATCTCACCGCTGATGTGGCGGCAGGCGCGCTGCTGGCCGACCTCGACAACAATGGCGACCTGGATCTGGTGCTGACCGGCCTGCGCGGCTTCGGTACCCGCCTGTATCTGAACCAATCGGGTCAGTACACCGAGGCCACTGCTGCCTGGGGGCTGTCCGGCTCAACCATCGATGCCTATTCCGCGGCCGCCGGTGATATCGACCATGACGGCTGGCTGGATCTGGCCGTCAGCCACTGGGACAACCGCACTGGCGCTGCTCCCACCAGCGGACACCTGTGGCGCAATTCCGGATCCGCATTCACCGACATTGATGTCAGCAGTGGCATCAGCGCGGCCTACACCGGACCCGATTACAGTTTCAGTCCGCATCTGATCGACTTTGACGACGATGGTGACGTCGATCTGCTGATGGCCAGTGACTTCGGCACCACCAAGGCCTTCCGCAATCTGGGCAACGGTCAGTTCCAGATGCTCGATCCGCTGCTGTTCGATGATGAGAACGGCATGGGTGCCGATGTCGGCGATTATGACAACGACGGCGATCTCGACTGGTTCGTCAGTTCGATCTACGACCCGGCCGGCGTGCCGGTAGCGGGGCAGGGCATCACCGGCAACCGCCTCTATCGCAACGATGGCAACGGCCTGTTCGTCGACGTCAGTGCGGCTGCGGGCGTGCGCCAGGGCTACTGGGGCTGGGGCAGCTGCTTTGCCGATTTCAATCAGGATGGCTGGCTGGACATCTTCCACGTCAACGGCATGCCTTTCGGCAACCATCCGGTGTTCAACGCCGATCCCAGTCGCTTGTTCATCAGTCAGGGCGATGGCACCTTTGTCGAGCAGGCGCTGGCACTGGGCATCAATGACACCGCACAGGGCCGCGGGATCGCCTGTTTTGACTACGATCGCGATGGCGACATCGACATCTACATCGCCAACAATGAAGGCAACGGCCGCCTTTATCGCAACGATGCTCCGGCTGGCAGTCATGGTCTGGGCGTGAGGCTGCGTACCGGCGGTGCCAATTCCCAGGCCGTGGGCGCGCGGCTGCGGCTGCGCCTGGGCGGGCAAACGCAAACCCGGGTGTTGATTGCCGGCAGTCATTTCCAGTCCTCCAGTCCCACCGAGGCCCATTTCGGGCTGGGTCCGGCAAGCCGGGCTGATGCGCTGGAGATCGAATGGCCCGATGGCCGCACCACCTGTATCGCCGAGCCCGATGCCCAGCCGCTGCTGACCGTGGATGACCCGGACCGGGTGTTCGCGACGCGCGATTGACGTCGCTACGGGCTATACACTGGGGCATGCCAATTCCGACCATTGCCCGCTGATGAGCATCCGTCTTGCCACGGCGAAGGACCTGGGCACGGTGCACGCCATCTACGCCGACCCGCAGATCGCCGCCTGGCTCGGACGAGAATCGATGTCGCTGCACGATTTCCAGCCCTTGTTCGACGATCTGTGCGCGCGCCCGAGTTTCCAGGTCTGGGAACTGGACGGTGTCGTCGTTGGCTTTCACCATGTCAGTCTGCTGGTCAGCGCCACCAGCATCAGTGCCTACCTCAGCACCATCGCCCTGGTGCCTGGGCATCAGGGCAAGGGCCTGGCCCGGCAGGTGCTGGGCGAGCTGATCGGGGAACTGAATCGCGGCGGGGTGGCGCGCATCGATCTGATTGTCGACAGCCGCAATCGTCGCGCAGTCACCTGCTACCAGCGACTGGGGTTCGTCATCGAACGCACGCTGAGCCGCTGTGCCCTGCACGCGGGCCAGATGCGCGAGGTTTCCGATCACTACATGGGCCTGTCGCTGCGGCAGTCAAAGTAGGCGTGGGTGCCGCACAGCGACTCTCCCGCGCCTTTCTCGCTGTCGTAGGTACAGACTGGTCTGGACGCTTTTCGTCTTTCGCGGCCGAAGCGTCCAGACTCGTCCGGACCCGCTTTGGCCATAGCCTGTGAGGAGGCGCCGATGCCCCGTGCAGACACAGCAACCACCGCCCCCGACCACACCTGGACCTTGGTCCAGCGTCGGCAGAATCATGAATACGTTTGCACCTGCGCCGCAGTTTCGGGCTCGGCCTTTAAGCTGCCCGGGGCAGCCCGAGGCGGGCTCGCGGGCCTTTGCCCTGCGGCTGTCGGCCAGGTGTTGCCGGTCCCGTTTGCGCCAGGAGATGCGCGACATCCATTCCTCAGCCAGAGAGCGAGCGCTGCATGACCGAAGTTGTTGAAACTCCCATCTCGCCCTCACTGCGCGACGCGCTTCGAACTCGTCTGGCACAGCAGCCCCTGGCTGCGGGTGCCTCTCGCGACCAGTACCACCTGGCTTTGTTCCGGGCCCTGGCCGATATCTGCCGCGATGCCCTGCTGGCGCGCTGGGGACGTACCCAGATCGAAGACGCGGCAGCGGTGGCGGCGGGTCAGGCGCGGCGCGTGCACTATCTGTCGATGGAGTTTCTGCTCGGGCGTGCGCTGGGCAACGCGATGGCGGCCTTGTCCTGTGTCGATACCCTGCGCGAGATGCTGGCGGGGCTGGGTCTGGAACTGGCCGACGTGCTGGAGGGCGAGGTCGATGCCGCCCTGGGCAATGGCGGTCTGGGTCGCCTCGCGGCCTGTTTTCTGGATTCCTTTGCCGAAGTCGGTTTGCCGGCTTTCGGCTATGGCCTGCGCTACCGCTACGGCATGTTTGCCCAGCGTATTCAGGACGGTCGTCAGATCGAAGTGCCCGACGACTGGCTGCGCTCGGGCAATCCCTGGGAGGTGGCTCGCCCGGACCTGCATTACGTGGTTGGATTTGGTGGGCGAGTCAATGCCGAAGGCGATGGCCGCTACTGGACGCCGGCGCAGCGGATCGTTGCCCGGGCCTATGATTTCATCGTACCCGCGCACCACAGCGAGCGTGTGGCCACCTTGCGACAATGGCATGCCGAAGCCAGCGAGAGCATCGATTTCGGTGCTTTCTGCCGTGGTGATTACCCGGCGGCGGCGCAGCACCAGCTGGACGCCGATGTGCTCAACTGGGTGCTGTATCCGGATGACAGTACCGAAGCCGGCCGCGAACTGCGGCTGAAGCAGGAGGCTTTCCTGGTGTCCGCCTCGCTGCAGGATCTGATTGCGCGACACCTGCAGGAGGGTGGGGCCATCGCCCAGCTGGGGCAGCGCAACGCCATCCACCTCAACGACACCCACCCGGCACTGGCGCCGGCCGAATTGATGCGGCTGCTGCTGGATGAGCACGGACTGGACTGGGACGAGGCCTGGCGCATCACCCGGCAGGCCTTGTCCTACACCAACCACACGCTGTTACCCGAGGCCCTGGAAACCTGGCCGGTGAGTCTGTTCGAGCGCTGGCTGCCGCGGCATCTGGAAGTGATCTATCGAATCAACGAACATCTGCTCGCCGATGTGCGCCGCCGATTCCCCGGCGATGAAGCGCTGGTGCAGCGAATCTCGCTGATCGACGAGGGCCACGGCCGGCGTATCCGCATGGCAGGACTCGCCATCGTCGCCTCGCACAAGGTCAATGGCGTGGCTGCGCTGCATTCGCGGCTGATGGTGCAGACCATCTTTGCCGATTACGCCCGGCTCTATCCCGAGCGCTTTTTCAACGTGACCAACGGGGTCACGCCGCGGCGCTGGCTGCAGCAGGCCAATCCGTCGCTGTCAGCCCTGCTCGACGAGGCCATCGGCGACGGTTGGCGGCGCGATCTGGAGCAGTTGGCCAGACTGCGCCCGCTGGCAGCCGATGCCCAGCTGCAAGCCCGCTTTCTGGCGGTCAAGCAGGCCAACAAGCAGCGCCTGTCAACGCTGATTCGACGCGACCTCGGCCCCTTCGTCCAGGCCGACAGCCTGTACGACGTGCAGATCAAGCGCATCCACGAGTACAAGCGGCAACTGCTGAACCTGCTGCATGTGGTCTCGCGTTACCAGGCCATTTTGGAGCAGCCGGAGGGTCCCTGGGTGCCGCGCACGGTGATCATCGCCGGCAAGGCGGCGTCGGCCTATCGCGTGGCCAAGCAGATCATCCAGCTGGCCCATGACATCGCCCGCGTCGTCAACAGCGATCCGCGCGTGGCTGGTCGGCTGAAGCTGGTGTTCCTGCCCAACTACGGGGTCAGTCTGGCCGAAGCGATCATCCCTGCCACTGATCTGTCCGAGCAGATCTCCACCGCGGGCACCGAGGCCTCGGGCACCGGCAACATGAAGTTCGCCATGAACGGCGTGCTGACCATCGGTACCTGGGACGGTGCCAACATCGAAATGGCCGAGGCCATCGGCGTCGGTGACGTCTTCGAGTTCGGTCTGCGCGTCGAGCAGCTGGCCGGATTGCGCGCGACCGGCTACGACCCCAGCCTGTATGTAGAGCAGGATCTGCGCCTGCGACGGGTGCTGGATGCCATCGCCGGCGGCAGCTTCTCGCCCGGTGAGCCGGGCCGCCATCGAGATCTGGTGGACAGTCTGAGGCATCGTGACCGCTATTTTCTGCTGGCCGATTTCGATGACTATCTGCAGGCGCAGGCGCGCGTTGATGCGCTGTACGCCAATCCGCAGGCCTGGGCGGCCTGCGCGCTGCGCAATATCGCTGGCATGGGCCGGTTCTCCGCCGATCGCAGCGTGCGCGACTACATCGAGCAGGTCTGGTCGCCAGCGGCCCTGAATCGCAGCGGTCTGCTGCGGGCCATGCCGCACCATGCTTGATCAGGAACAGCGCCAGGCCCTGCTGGGCGCCCGCCATCGCGATCCCTTCGCGGTGCTCGGGCTGCACGCTGACGGGCGCGGCCAGTTGTGGCTGCGCGCTCTGTTGCCGGGTGCCAGCCGTGTCGAGGTGCAGTTGGCAGCCGGTGGCCAGACTCTGGTTGAACTGAGCGCTGGCGAGGGCGGCTGGTTCGAAGGGCGGATTCCGCGCCGTCGCAAGCGCTTCGACTACCGGCTGGCGGTGCAGTGGCAGGACGGCAGCGCCGGTGTCTATGCCGATGCCTATGCCTTTGGGGCGCTGATTTCCGATGAGGATCTGCGGGCGCTGCGCAGCGGCGAACATCTGCGCCCCTATCAGGTGCTCGGGGCGCATCCGCTGCAGGTCGGTGAGGTCGATGGCGTGCGCTTCGCCGTGTGGGCGCCAAATGCGCGGCGGGTCAGCGTGGTCGGCAGTTTCAATGGCTGGGACGGCAGGCGTCATCCGATGCGCCTGCGCCATGATGCCGGCATCTGGGAGATCTTCATTCCGCATGTCGCGGCGGGCGATCTGTACAAATACGAGATCGTCGGCGCTGACGGCCAACTGGTGCCACTTAAGGCCGATCCCTATGCCTTCGCCGCGCAGCTGCGCCCGGACACTGCCAGTCGGGTCAATGGCTTGCCTGAGCCGCGGAGTTTGCCGGCAGGCCGGGCCGAAGCCAACCAGCGTCTGGCGCCGATCAGTATCTATGAAGTGCATGCGCCCTCCTGGCGACACGGCACTGGCGGGTTCCCGAGTTGGGATGAACTGGCCGCCACGCTGCCGGCCTATGCCGCGGATCTGGGATTTACCCATATCGAGCTGTTGCCGGTCAGCGAATATCCTTTCGACGGGTCCTGGGGCTATCAGCCGCTGGGAATGTACGCGCCGAGCTCGCGCTTCGGCGATCCTGAGGGTCTGGTCCGCTTTGTCGAGGCCTGTCATGCCCGCGGACTGGGACTGCTGCTGGATTGGGTGCCGGCGCATTTTCCAGCCGATGCCCATGGGCTGGCCCAGTTCGATGGCACCGCGCTCTACGAATACGCCGATCCGCGCGAGGGCTTCCACCGCGACTGGAACACGCTCATCTACAACTTCGGCCGCACCGAAGTGGCCAGCTTTCTGAGCGGCAGCGCGCTGTACTGGCTGGAGAGCTTTGCCGTCGACGGCCTGCGCGTGGATGCGGTGGCGTCGATGCTCTATCGCGACTATTCGCGCCAGGCCGGCGAATGGATACCCAACCAGCACGGTGGCCGCGAGAACCTGGAAGCGATCGCGTTGCTGCGCAATCTGCATGTGCAGCTGGGCACGGAACGCCCGGGCAGCATCACCCTTGCGGAGGAATCCACGGCTTTTCCGCAAGTGACGGCGCCCACGTACGCCGGTGGCCTGGGTTTCCATTTCAAGTGGAACATGGGCTGGATGAACGACACGCTGCGTTATATCGCCGAGGATCCGGTGCACCGGCGCTGGCATCACGACAAGCTCAGCTTCGGCCTGGTCTATGCCTTCAGCGAGAACTTCGTACTGCCGATCTCGCACGACGAGGTGGTGCACGGCAAAGGCTCGATGCTGGCGAAGATGCCCGGCGACGACTGGCAGCGTTTTGCCAATCTGCGCGCCTACTACGGCTTCATGTGGGGGCATCCGGGCAAGAAGCTGCTGTTCATGGGTCAGGAGTTTGCCCAGCCGCAGGAATGGAATCACGAACAGGCCTTGCCCTGGCATCTGCTCGAAGACCCCCGTCATGCCCAGGTGCAGCGCCTGATCGGCGATCTCAATCGCCTCTATCGCTCGCAGTCGGCGCTGCATCGACTGGATTGCGAGGCGGCCGGATTCCAGTGGTTGATAGCCGACGACAGCGCCCATTCGGTCTATGCCTGGGCCCGTCTTGACGGCGCTGGTGACGTGGCCATCGTGGTCTGCAATTTCACGCCGGTGCCGCGCCATGATTACCGCTTGCCGGTGCCCGAAGGCTTGCACCGTTGGCGTGAAGTGTTGAACACCGATTCGGCTCATTACGGTGGCAGTGACTGTGGCAACGCTGGCCAGGTGCTAGTCGCCGAGGCCGTAGCCAGCCATGGCCGCAGCCATTCGTTGAGCTTGAGCCTGCCGCCGTTGGCCACGCTGTACCTGCTGCCGGCATGAACGTGAGACTGCCAGACACCCTGTTGCGCGGCCGGGCCGAGCCTTTCGGGGCAACGGTCTGCGCCGACGGTGTGAATTTTTCGCTGTGGTCGGAGAGCGCGACACGGGTCGAGCTCTGTGTGTTCGACAGCAGCGGCAGCCGTGAGCTGCGCCGTTATCCCTTGCAGGCCGAGGAAGCCGGCGTGCACTGCGGGCTGTTACCAGGACTCGGTGCCGGACTGGTCTATGGCTATAGAGCCCATGGCGCCTATGCCCCCGAGCACGGCCATCGCTTCAACCCGAACAAATTGCTGCTGGACCCCTGGGCCCGCGAAATCGTCGGCCGCTTTCGCTGGCGCGATAGCCATTACGGCTACGCGCTTGGTCATCCGCACGGTGCCCGCTCCTTCGATACCCAGGAGAACGCCATCCATGCCCTGAAGGCGCGGGTGGCCGAGCCCATCGCTGCCCTGGCGGGAGCGCGTCCGCGCCACCGTGTGACCGATCTGGTGCTGTACGAAGTCCACGTCAAGGGCTTCTCCATGCAGTTTCCCGGCATGCCTGAAGAGCTGCGTGGTCGTTATGCCGCTCTGGCGCACCCGCTCGCGATCGCTCACTTCCACAAACTTGGCGTCAATGCCCTGGCGCTGATGCCGGTGCAATACGCCATCAGCGAGGCGGCGCTCAGCCGTGGCGGGCGGGTCAATTACTGGGGCTACAACACTCTGGGATTCTTCAGTCCTGATCCACGCCTGGGCACTGTGGCGGAGGATCCGACCGCCTTGATCGCCGAGTTCCGCGAGATGGTGACAGCCCTGCACGCGGCCGGCATCGAAGTCATTCTGGACGTGGTCTACAACCACACGGCCGAGAGCGATGAGCTGGGACCGACCTTGAGCTTTCGCGGTCTGGACAATGCGCACTGGTACCGCGCTTTGGCTGATGATCGCAGCCGTTGCGAGAACTGGAGCGGCTGTGGCAACACGCTGAATGTGGCCCACCCGCGGGTCACCCAGTTCGTGCTGGACTCGTTGCGCTACTGGGTGGAAACCATGGGCGTGGACGGCTTCCGCTTCGATCTGGCGACGGTGCTCGGTCGCAGCGACCAGGGCTTCGACCCTCACGCCGCCTTCTTCGTTGCCTTGCAGCAGGACCCGCTACTGGCGGCGGTGCACTTGATTGCCGAACCCTGGGATTGCGGCCCGAACGGCTATCAGGTGGGGCGATTCCCGGGCCGCTTCCTGGACTGGAACGACCGTTTTCGCGACAGCGTACGCCGCTACTGGCTGCCCCGCAGTCACAGTCGCGGCAGCAGTCGCGGGGAGTTCGCGCGGCGCTTCTGCGGTTCAAGTGATCTCTTCCATCACGGTCTGCGGCGGCCGCAGGCCAGCGTCAATTTCGTCAGTGCGCACGACGGTCGAACCCTGGCCGATGTGGTTTCCTACGGGGCCAAGTACAACCAGGTCAATGGCGAAGACAACCGCGATGGTCGCAATGACGAGCCGGCGGACAATTTCGGTATCGAAGGATTCACCACTGATCCGCTGGTGACGCTGCAGCGCCGTCGAGTGCGTCGCGCGCTGCTGGCCACGCTGCTGTTGGCACAAGGTACGCCGATGTTGTTGGCTGGTGATGAGCATGGCAACAGCCAGCGTGGCAACAACAATGCCTACTGTCAGGACAATTCGCTGGCCTGGCTGGACTGGAACGCCGATGACGACGATTCTGCCTTCGTCGGCGCCTTGCTGGCACTGCGGCAGCGCCATGCATTGCTGCGGCACTCACACTGGTTTGCCGATGCCGGCGACAGACAGCAGGCGCGCGTACGCTGGCTGACACCCAGCGGTCTCGACATGAGCGTGAGTGACTGGCACGACGCTGATCAGCATGCCTTCGCCTGCGAAATGATGCCCGCGGGCGCTGAGCAGGCCGAACTCTGTCTGATGTTCAATCCCGCACCGGTCGAACAGGAGTTTGCGCTGTCCACCGAGGGCTGGTGGCTGTGTCTGGACAGCAGCGGCGAGCGCCTGCCACTGCCATCGGATCTGCCAGAGTTGAGCCCGGTCCCTGTTTTCGTTCCCACCCTGCTGGTGCCCGCGCATGCGCTGCTGGTGCTGGCCCGTATTGATGTGCCCGAGGGTCTGCAATGATCGATCTACACCAACGCAGTTCCGGCGTGCTGCTGCACCTGAGTTCGCTGCCTGGCCCCCACGGTATCGGTGATTTCGGGCCCGATGCCTTTCGCTTCGTCGACTGGCTGGCGTCGTCGGGACAGCGCTTGTGGCAATGGCTGCCGATCAATCCCATCGGCCCCGGTGATTCGCCCTACCAGAGCGTCAGTGCTTTTGCCGGCAGTCCGCTGATGGTGGCGTTGGAGCCGCTGGTGCAATCGGGATGGCTGGCGGCGCCGACGCCGCCCGAGGGCGGATTCGATCCGCAGCGGGTCGATTATTCCCGGGTGGTGCCCTGGCGCCTGGCCCAGTTGCGCCTGGCCGCCGACGGCTTCGAGACCAGAGCGGGTGCTGCCGATCGAGCTGCCTTCCAGCGCTGGTGTGTCGAGCAGGCCCACTGGCTGGATGACTACAGCCTGTTCATGGCGCTGGAAGCCGCGCATCAGGGCAGTGCCTGGTGGTTCTGGTCGGCCGAACTGCGCGATCGCGATCCTGCCGCACTGGCCGCCGCGCGCAAGGCGCATGCGCCGGAAGTGCGCTTCTGGCAATTCGTGCAATGGTGTTTTGATACTCAGGCGATGGCGCTCAAAGCCTATGCCAACGCCCGCGATATCGCCCTGATGGGCGATCTGCCGATCTTCATCGCCCATCACAGCTCGGACTGCTGGGCGCGACCAGATCTGTATTTTCTGGATCAGGATTTCCAGCCCACGGTGGTTGCCGGATGTCCTCCGGATGCGATGGCACCGACCGGCCAGCGCTGGGGCAATCCGCTGTATCGCTGGGATCGCATGGCGGCCGAGAATTACCGCTGGTGGACTGCGCGCCTGCGGCGGGCCCTGCACCAGGCCGATGTCTTCCGGATCGACCATTTCCGGGGCTTTGCTGGCTACTACGAGATTCCCGCTACTTGCCCGACCGCCGAGGAGGGCGTCTGGGTTGCGGGTCCCGGCAAGGCGTTGTTCGATGCCATCGGCGCCGAGCTCGGCGAGTTGCCGATCGTGGCCGAGGACCTCGGTCTGATCACGCCGGATGTGGTGGAGCTGCGCGATGGATGCGGCTTCCCTGGCATGAAGATCCTGCAATTCGGCTTTGGTAGCGATGCCAATGACGAGTTCCTGCCGCACAACTGGGATCGCCATTTCGTCGCCTATACCGGCACCCATGACAATGACACCGTGCGCGGCTGGTGGAATCAGGCCAGTGAACGCGAGCGCGCCTACGCCGGCAGCTATCTGGCAGCCGGAGAACACGATGTGCACTGGGCCATGATCCGCGCCTGCTGCAACTCGGTGGCCAACATCGCCGTGTGCCAGTTCCAGGACGTGCTGGGGCTCGACAGCGCTCATCGCATGAACATTCCGGGGACCATCGGCGCCCACAACTGGAGCTGGCGCTTCCGTTGGGACATGGTCGGCCCCGAGCCCGCGCGCGTGCTCGGCCTGATCACCGCCGCCAGCGGCCGTGGACCCTTCCATCTGCTGCGATTGCCGGGTTGCGAGGGTCAGGTGGCGGTGAGCTCGAAGGCAGCCTAGGGGTACGGGTCTGCGGGTCAGCACTCGCCAAAACCAGGACGCTAAGGACGCAAAGGAAAAGCAGAAAGGTCACGAAGAAGAGCGATGATGTAGGTTGGGCTAAGCGCAGCGTGCCCAACATCGGCGTCCATTGTTGGGCACGCCGCGCTTAGCCCGACCTACAGGGAGTGGCCCGTGGGCAGCAGAGCGCCGGGCGCCTCGCGTGTATGGATCTTGGCTCGATCAAGGCCTGCTGACGCGAAGGACCCGGCCTACGCCACGGACCACCCGCGCTGACGTGGGCAGCAGACAGCCCTACAGACGATCCAGAAAACGCGAGATCACCGGGGCGAAGCGGGGAATGTCAACCAGGAAGGCGTCGTGGCCCTGGATCGAGGGCAGGGCCTGGTAATCGACTTCGGCGCCGGCTTCGGTCAGGGCCTCGGCGATCTCTTCCTGTTGCTCCACCGGGAACAGGATGTCGGTCGAAACGCCGATGACCAGGGCCTTCTCGACCGCCATGCGTCGGCAGCCGGCCTCCACGCTGCCGCCGTAGTCGGCCAGATCGAACCAGTCCATGGCCCGCGACAGGTACAGATAGCTCAACGGATCGAAGCCGCCGGACCAGCGCCGGGCGTGGGCGTCGAGATAGGATTCGATCTGGAACTCGCTGGCGAAAGGGTCGGCGTCGCGCTCACTCAGGCGTTCGCGGCCGAAGCGTTCACGCCATTCCAGCGGCGAGCGGTAGGTGGCCACGCCCAGTTTGCGCGCCAGCCCCATGCCGCTGGAGACATCGGCAGCGTGGGCATAATTGCCGTTGGCGAAGCCGGGATCGGCGCGCACGATCTGGCGCTGCAGCGAGCGCAGTGCGATCGCAAAGGCCGACGAGCGTGCGGCGCAGGACATGATGATCAGATTCGGCACCAGCGGCGGATGCCGCAGCGCCATCGCCTGCGCGGTCATGCCGCCCATGCTCGGGCCGACCACGGCCAGCAGGCGCTCGATGCCGAGCGCCCGGGCCACCGCGGCGGCACCATCGGCCACATCCTCGATGCTGATCGACGGGAAGCGCAAGCGATAGGGCAGGCCGTCATCCGGATGCGGCGAGGCCGGGCCGGTGGAGCCCTTGCAGCTGCCCAGGGAATTGACGCAGATGATGAAGTAGCGTTCGGTATCAAAGCTGCGATCGCGACCGATCATCGGCTCCCACCAGCCCGGGGTCGGATCCTTGGGGTTCGAGGCGGCGTGCGCGCTGGGCGACATGCCGGTAACGATCAGAATGGCATTGTCCCGCGCTGGCGAGAGCTTGCCCCAGGTCTCGTAGGCGATGACTGCCTCGCGCAACTCACCGCCACGAAGCAGTGGCATCGGCGAGGGCAGGGCGACAAATTGAGCGGCACCGGACATAGGCAACATTGCGGTCTGGGGCGGGCATCATAACCAGAACCGTCACGGATCAGAGCCCGGACAGCGATGTATGCCAACTCAGCAATGGTCCAGACGCAGCAATCCGGGCCGCACCCGCGCCTGCTGGAGGTGGTCGAGCGGCATCGCCGCCACGCCTATCAGCGGCCTTTCGCCGAGCATTCGCTGGCGGCTCTCGCGCGTCTGCAACAGTGGCTGGCGGCACATCCGGATCGTCAGCTGATTCTGGACAGCGGCTGCGGTACCGGGGCCAGCACGGCGGGCCTGGCCCAGCGCTTTCCCGAATGCTGCGTGCTCGGTATCGACCAGTCGGCGGCGCGCCTGGGTCGGGCTGGCGTCGAGCCCGCCAATGCCCTCAGATTGCGGGCGCCGCTGGAAGATCTGTGGCGATTGATGCTGGCGCAGGGCATCCGTCCGCTGCGCCATTGCCTGTGGTATCCCAATCCCTGGCCCAAGCCCGAGCATCTGCAGCGGCGCTGGCACGGCCATCCGGTTTTTCAGCAGCTGCTGGCGCTGGGAGGCTCGTTGGAACTGCGCAGCAACTGGCGTCTGTATGTGGACGAATTCGCGCTGGCGCTGCAAGCCTGTGGCCATCAGGGCATCATCAGCGCGATCGATGCCAGCGACGCGCCGGTGAGCCCCTTCGAAAGGAAGTATCGTGACTCGGGCCATGGCTTGTGGCGGCTGTCGGTGGAGTTGAGCTGAGCGGCAGCTATCTGGAGTTCGGGGAGGGCGGGACTTGCGAATACTGGTAGTCGAGGATGACCATCTGCTGGGCGAGGGCCTGGTGGCAGCACTCAAACGCCATGGCTACACCGCCGACTGGGTCAGTGACGGCAGCGCTGCCATTGCCGCACTGTCAGCCGAGGAATTCGATCTGGCGGTGCTGGATCTGGGCCTGCCGCGGCAGGATGGCTATGCCGTGCTCAGTGCGGTGCGCAAGGCCGGCAAGCGCTTGCCGGTGCTGGTGCTGACCGCGCGCGACCAGATCAGCGATCGCGTGCGCGGACTCGACCTGGGCGCCGACGATTACATGGTCAAACCTTTCGATCTGAACGAGTTGCTGGCCCGGATCCGGGCGCTGCACCGGCGTTCGCTGGGACAGGCCAGCAATATCCTCACGCATGGCGAGATCAGGCTCGATGCTGCGGCCCATCTGTGCACCTATCAGGGCCGGGTGATTGATCTGCCGCGGCGCGAGTTCGCACTGCTGCGCTGCCTGCTGGAAAACGCCGGTCGGGTGCTGACCCGCGACGCCGTGGTCCAGCGCGTCTACGGCTGGGACGAATCCCTGGAAAGCAACGCACTGGAAGTGCATGTGCATCATTTGCGCAAGAAACTCTACCCCGAGTTGATCCGGACCATTCGTGGTGTCGGCTATCTGGTCGAGCAACAGTCGTGAGATCGCTGCGCAGGCTGTTGTTGGTGGCCCTGCTGCTGACCATCGGCGCGGCAGCGGGGATCAGTACCCTGCTGAGCTATGGCGCCAGCCACAATGAGGCCAATGAGCTCTTTGATGCCAAGCTGGCGCAGTCGGCGCGAGTGCTGCAGGCGCTGGTCGGGCATCGGCTGGATCGGGTCCAGGATCCGGCCGATCCGGTCGTTGTCAGCGTGCTCGAGCTCGATATCGAAGGTGATGGCGACGAACTGGCCACCGCCGATGGACATGCCTACGAAACCAAGCTGGCCTTTCTGGTTTACGCTGAGAACGGCAGGCGACTGCTGCAATCGAACAACGCACCGGCCGAATTCAGCAAGCCTGACCGGCCCGGTTTCGCGCGCCAGCGTCTGGGCAACACGGTCTGGCGGACCTTTGCGCTGCACAAGGCCGGAGGCCGCTGGTATCAGGTCGCCGAGCGCGACGATATTCGCAGCGAACTGGCGGCAGAGATTGCCGTGGGCACGGCGTTGCCGCCCTTGCTGGCGCTGCCGGTCATCGCCTTGCTGATCGTGCTGGTGGTCAACTGGGCTACCCGATCCATTGCCCGGGTGGCCGACGAGGTCGAGGCGCGACCGGCCGATCAGCTGCATCCCATCGACCTGACAGCCGCGCCGCAGGAACTGACCGGCTTGATCCAGTCCATCAACCGTTTGTTCTTGCGGGTACAGACCACGCTGGAGCATGAAAAGCGCTTCACCGCCGATGCCGCGCATGAATTGCGTACGCCGATTTCCGCGATCAAGCTGCATGCGCAGAATCTGGCAGAGGCCCAGGACCCGGCGGCGCGTGAAGCGGCCGCCCGAGGTTTGCAGGCTGGTATCGTCCGCTGCGAACGACTGGTGTCGCAGTTGCTGGAGCTGGCCCGGCTGGAGCGGGGGGCGCTGAAACTGGAGACGCAAACGCTGGAACTGGGCGCGGTGATTCGGCAGGTGATCGCCGATCTGGCCCCCGAAGCGCACCGGCGCGAGATTGAACTGGCATTCAACGCCGATCGCGCCTGTCTGGTGCCTGGAGATCCGGTGCTGCTGGCCGTGCTGGCCCGCAACCTGATCGAGAATGCCATCCGCCATGGTCCCGCGCGGGCGGCCGTCGACATCGCGCTGCGACAGGACGGAGACGGCGTGCTGCTGGTGGTCGAGGATCAGGGCGCAGGCATCGACCAGCCGCAACGTGAGCTGGTCTTCAATCGATTCCATCGCGAGCAGGATGCCGGTGGCCCCGGCAGCGGCCTCGGCCTGTCGATCGTGCGGCGCGTGGCCGAGCTGCACCAGGCCAGCATCGAGCTGGGCGAGGGTGGCGGCGGCAAGGGCCTGCGCGTGCAGGTGCGCTTTCCGGTGGCGGGGGAGGGGTGAGTGGGGAGAGAGGGCACGGCGGAAGCAGCGTCATTGTTAGCAACCCGTCTCGGCCTGAAACTGCTCACGGGCCATAAACCCCCGGCGTCATTGCGACCCCGGACTTGATCCGGGGGAAGCAATCCAGGAACACAGTCGCAGAAGTACTGGATTGCTTCGTCGCTGCGCTCCTCGCAATGACGCCGGGCCTTGACTGTTGTAGGCCCAGACTTGTCTGGACGCTTCTGCGGAGTGCGGAAAAGGCGTCCAGACGAGTCTGGACCGACAGAACCCTCAGGTCACGGGTATGAGTGCTTCAGCCTTTCCCCGTGCCCCGTGCCCCGTCAGAGCTCCAACAGATAAAACCGGTTGCAGGCGAAGTGTCCGGTGGCTCCCATGGCCGCCGAAATCTGTCGGAAGCCGACTTTTTCGTACAGGGCCTGGGCCTGGTCCATGCCGGTCAGGGTTTCCAGGTAGCAGCGGGAAAAGCCGGCGCTGCGGGCGAAATCCAGGCAGGTGCGCATCATCGCGGCGCCGGCGCCGACGCCGCGCGCCTGGGGCAGGAAGTACATCTTGCGCAGTTCGCAGACGTCCTCGTCGGCGCCCGACAGGGGCGCGATGCCTGCGCCGCCGACGACTTGTCCATCGATCTCAACGACAAAATAACGGTGGCGTGGATGGCCGTAGGCGGCGCTCATCGCCGCCACCTCCGGGTCGTGGATGGCAAAACCCGGACCGTCGGCGCCAAATTCGGGCATGACGGTGCGGATGATGGCGGCGACAGCCGGGTCGTCCTGCGCAGCAATCGGGCGAATCAGCGGGCTCATTCGATGTCCTCGACACTGCGGGCGTTGATGTTGTAGCGCATGCCGGGCGTCAGGATATGCAGACGCACATTGGTGATGCTCACCGGCTCGCCATGTTCGGCCTCGGCCAGACTGGAGTGGCGCACTTCGGAGGGATCGAGCACCAGTACCGTGCTGCTGCCTACCACTTCCAGCACATTATCCGGGCCGATGAAGGCCGCGGTGTCCTCGTCGATGCCCAGGGCCACGGCAAAGGGATTGAGCGCCAGTGCAGTCAGCAGCCGACCGATCCGGTCGCGCTGGCGAAAATGCTGGTCGATCATGATCTTGTTGACCAGCCCCAGGCCGGGCGCCAGGCTGACCATGCCCGCATGCGGCGTGGCGCCTTCTTCGCCGCCGGAAATCATGTGCGAGGGCATGATCGCGGCGCCGGCCGAGGTGCCGGCAATGGGCATGCCGTCGGCGTTTCTTCGGCGCAGCAGGCGCGCCACCGAAGTGCCGCCTATGGTGGTCGACAGACGCAGCTGATTGCCGCCGGTAATGAAGACGCCATCGCAACTCTTCAGCGTGGCCAAATCGGCTTCGTCCTCGCAGTCTTCACGCCGGGCGAAACGCAAGATCGGTGTTTCCGCTGCGTCAAAGCCCGAGAACAGCTCCTGATAGTTGATACCGGCGTCTTCGCGCCTGGAGGCCGTTGGAATGATGGCAATCGTCGGTCGACGGCCGCAGAGCTTGACGAAGCGTTTCAGAATCCTGGTGGCGCCGATCTTGTCTTCGGCTCCGCCGATGGGAATCAGGAATCCACGTGTCTTGTCGGGCTGGCTTTTGGCCGGCACAGAACCTCCAGAGGGTACAAAGCCGCGGGAGTATAGCGAATGCGCATCGGTGGCCTGCTCCGGGGCCGGACAGACGCTATATCAGACACTCGCGGTCACGCGCGAAGCGCTCGAATTCCGCGGCGCTCAGGGGTTTGGAGAAGTAGAAGCCCTGTGCATAACGGGCACCCAGCTCCAGCAGAAAATCGCGCTGCTCCACGGTCTCGACGCCTTCGGCGACCACCGACAGGCCCAGGGCCTGGGCCATCTGCAGGATGGCGCGGCAGAGTTTGGCATCGGTCTCGTGTCCGGGGATTCCGTGCATGAAATTGTGCGAGATCTTGATGCCGGCGATCGGCAGTCGCCGCAGATAGCCAAGGGCGCTGTAACCCTCACCGAAATCGTCGATGCTGATCGCCACCCCGAGGTCGCGCAGGCGCGCCAGCGTCTGCTCGGTGGCCGGCGCGTCCTCGATCAGGGCGCGCTCGGTCATCTCCAGTTCCAGGGCATGCGCAGGCACGCCGGTAGCCTCGAGTACGCGCCGCACGTTGCGCTCGAAGCTCTCGCCCAGGAACTGGCGGAAGGAGACATTGACCGCAACATGGCCCACGGTCAGTCCGCGCTCATGCCACTGGCGCCACTGCATGCAGGCCTGTTCGAGCACGAAGGCGCCGATTCGGACGATGTCGCCGGAGGTCTCGGCGATCGGGATGAACGTATCGGGTGCCAGATCGCCAAGCACCCGGCTGCGCCAGCGCAGCAGTGCTTCGGCACCGACCACGCAGCCGGTACGCATGTCGATCTTGGGTTGGTAGAGCAGGTAGAACTCCTCGTTTTCGATGGCCCGCCGCAGCTGGGTTTCGATCAGCAGGCGCTCCTTGAGCTGCAGCGCCAGCGCCGGAGAAAACATCTGCCAGGTGTTGCGGCCACGTCGTTTGGCCTCGTACATGGCGACGTCGGCATGGTTCAGCAGCTGCTGCGCGTTCAGGCCGTCATTCGGATAGCGGGCGATGCCTATCGAGGGCGTGATGATGAATTCCTCGCCGGAATGGGCGAAGGCCTTGGTGAATGCGGCGCTGATGGTCTCGGCCAGGGCGCAAACCGCCTCCTCCGAGTTCGCGCTGGGCATCAGTACCAGGAATTCGTCTCCGCCAAAGCGCCCGGCACTGATGCCCTCGGGCAGCACGCTGACCAGGCGCCGGGCTGCCGCCACCAGCAGGCGATCGCCCGCGGTATGTCCGATCAAATCGTTGACCACCTTGAACCGGTCCAGATCCACGTACATCAGAGCCGGTCCCGCCTGAGCCGCGCTGTTGCTCACCAATGCCGAGCTCAGTCCGGCCAGAATGGTGTCGCGGTTGAGCAAGCCGGTCAGGGGATCGGTCTGAGCCTGCCGGCGTAGACGTTCCTCTTCGAGCTTGCGCGAAGTGATTTCCTGGACGGTGCCGGACATCTGGTAGGGGACGCCGCGGCGACTCTGGACATGGCCGAGTACGCGGACCCACATGATGCGGTTGGACGGGTGTGCCACACGCACTTCGGTATCGAGCTCGGCGCCAGTCTCTGCAGAGCGGCGTACCGCCGACTCAAAACGCCCCCGATCTTCCGGGACGAGCATGTCGGCCAGGCCGTCCTGGCTGATGCCGGTCACAGGATCGCGCCCCATCAATCGATACAGCGCGTCAGTCCAGTACAGCGTGTGTTGCCTCAGGTCCACGGTCCAGCCGCCGATGCGGGCCAGCGCCTGCACCTGGTCGAACAACTCGGCGGTGCGCTTGAGTTCGGTGATGTCACTGAACAGCGAGATCAACTGGAACGGTTTGGCCTCACCTTCGCGGAACTGCGGCACCACGCTGATGGCCACCCAACGGCCATGGCCGCTGCGACGATCCACCAGGCCCAGCACCGTGGACTCGACGCGTTTACCGCTGCGCACGGCGCGCAGCACCGGGTTGGCAGACCACTCGATGGCCTGCCCGTCGTCGTCGTACAGATCCCACTCGGTGATCCGGGACCGATCGGCCGAGTTCCCGGTATCGAGACCGAGGATGCGCTCGGCCGTCGCGTTCATCGACACGATGCGGCCACCGGCGTCATGCACGATCACGCCCTTGTCCACGGCCTGCAACAGCGCCGCATAGCGCTCTTCCCCGGCGCGCAGCTCACGCTCCGATTGCAGGCGTTCGCTGATGTTGCGGGCGATGGCGACGATCAGCTTCTGATCATGGTCGAAATAGGCGCGCGAGTGCACTTCGACCGGAATCAGCTGGCCGTCCTTGCCGCGATTGGTGGTCTCGGTCGAGGTGCTTTCGCCGACGGCCAGCGTGTCCCAGATGTGCTCGATGTGATGGGAGGGCAGGCTGGGATTGAGGTCGTAGACGCTACGCTCGCGCAATTCCTGACGACTCCAGCCGTACATCCGTTCCGCCGCCAGGTTGGCATCGACGATGCGGCCGTTGCGGTCGATCAGGGTGATCGCGTCTGCGGCGGCATCGAACAGACCAACATAGCGCGAGACCGCGGAGCGGCCTATCTTCAACAGTTCACCGACGCGACGGGCGATTTCGGCCAGATCGCTGGAGTCCAGACCGCCGTCGGCGGCCTTGGTGCGCAGCTCGCTCAGCCACTCGAGCAATTCGCGGGCGGTCTGATCGACCGCGGATCGTCGTGACATGGAGGAGGGCTGCGGGCTCACCGCTTGCCGCGCGTGGCCGCAGGAAGCAGGCGAGCACCGAACTCGATTTGATGCGCAAGCGCTGGCTTCATGGCCCTGTTCTGGTCGGCGCAGGCGGTAGAGCCGCGGAGCCTTGAGGTTAGCAGGGAGCGGTCGAATTCGTCATCGCCAGATACGGTTCTTCAGGCTGATTTCTTGAAAGCCAGCCCGACCTTGCTGCCATTGTTTCGCTGCAGCAGGGCACTGATCCAGCGGCCGGTCTCGACCAGCGCGGACAGATCGATGCCGGTCTCCAGGCCCAGGCCATGCAGCAGGTAGACCACATCCTCGCTGGCCACATTGCCGCTGGCGCCGGCGGCGTAGGGGCAGCCGCCCAGTCCGGCGACCGAGGCGTCGACCACGCGCACGCCCTCCTCGACGCAGGCCAGGGTATTGGCCAGCGCTTGCCCGTAGGTGTCATGGAAGTGGACGGCCAGCGCCGCCATCGGCACCTCGGCAGCCACTGCCTGCAGCATGGCCCGGGCCTTGCCGGCCGTACCGACACCGATGGTGTCGCCCAGCGAGATCTCGTAGCAGCCCATCTGATACAGGGTTCGGGCCACCCGGACCACGTCGGACAAGGGCACGTCGCCCTGGTAAGGACAGCCGAGTACGGTGGAGACATAGCCGCGCACCCTTACCTGGTCAGCACGGGCACGCTCGATCACCGGCGCAAAACGCGCCAGCGATTCGGCAATGGAGGCATTGATATTGCGCTGACTGAAGGCTTCGGAAGCAGCGCCGAAGACCGCAATCTCCTCGACACCGACGGCCCGCGCGCGCTCGTAGCCCTGCAGATTGGGCACCAGCACCGGATAGGCCACGCCGGGCTGTCGGTTCAGGCCGGCATAGACCTCGGCGGCATCAGCCATCTGCGGCACCCATTTGGGGCTGACGAAACTGGTGGCCTCGACGCTGCGATGACCGGCAGCGGCCAGCCTTTCGATCAGTTCGATCTTGCTGGCCGTGGGCAGGTGCCGGGCTTCGTTCTGCAGACCGTCGCGGGGGCCGACTTCGACCAGGCGGATATGCTTGTCAGTCATGTGCTGGATGCGCTGAATGTGTCGATAGTCGGACTATGCTGGGGTGGCGCGCCACGCTATTCAAGCCTTGCTTCGACGATTGATCTGGCTGTCGTGCATGCGCCGATGGCTGCGATCAGGGCCGATGGTTCCGCAAAGCGGTCCGCCAGCGCGCTGTCCAGACCCGGCCCGGGTCCTGAATGCGCCACAGACTCCCGCCCTTGACGCTCTGCAGCATCGCCCCTATGCTTCGCCGCATTGTAATAACGCGCTATTACGTGAATGAAACGTCGAGCGGTACAGCCAGAAACCTCCGACACCGCTTCGCTGGATTTTCTGTGCGAGGCAATGATGTCGATGCGCACGGTCGAGGAAATGCGCGCCTTTCTGCGCGATCTGACCACGCCCGCGGAACTTGAGGCGCTGACCGATCGCTGGCGAGTCGTCCCCTATCTGCTGCGGGAAGTGGCTTACCGCGAGATTCATGATCGCACGGCCGTCAGTGTCACCACCATCGGTCGCGTTGCCCGTTTCCTGGTGGGAGAGCAGGGCGGTTACGCGCTGGCAGCCAAACGCCTGCAACGCAAGGGCCGCTGGCCGCCCGTGGAATCCGACTGATCCCGCCGCCTGAGCCGGCAACGGCAAGCACTGCATGGCGCCCCTGCCGTGCTGACCGGTCAAGCTCCCGGAAATTCGAGATAGGCAATGCCGAACCGGCTTTTGCGCTGCCTTTGCCTCACTCGGATGCCGCCGCAGGCATCCATCACACAGAATGAAGACCATGACCAAGCCCAGAGACAGACTTCGCATTGCCGTACAGAAATCCGGACGACTGTCGGAATCCTCGCAGGATCTGCTGGGCCGCTGCGGCCTCAAGTTTCGTCAGAGCCGTGACAAGCTGTTCTGTTTTGGCGAATCGATGCCCATCGATCTGCTGCTGGTGCGCGACGACGATATTCCCGGGCTGATCGCCCAGGGCGTGTGCGAACTCGGCATCGTCGGGCGCAATGTCTCGGCCGAGCAGGTGCTTGAGGGTGGCCCGGGCAGTGTTGCCCCCTTCGCCGAACTGCGCGAACTGGGTTTTGGTCGCTGCCGATTGTCGATCGCGGTGCCGCAGGAAGAGGCCTACGAGGGCCCGCAGAACCTGGCCGGCCGACGCATTGCCACCAGCTACCCCAATTTGCTGCGCGACTACCTGAGCCAGAATGGTGTCGAGGCCGATATCGTCGTACTCAATGGTTCAGTCGAGATCGCGCCGCGCCTGGGCACCGCCGATCTGATCTGCGATCTGGTCTCGTCGGGCGCCACGCTGATCGCCAATCAGCTGCGCGAGGTGGTGTCGATAATGGACAGCCAGGCCGTGCTGATCGGCGCGCCGCAGGATTACGCCGACGAACGCACCGAGTTGCGTGAGCTGTTGTTGCGCCGAATTGACGGTGTCATCAGGGTGCGTGAGACCAAACTGGTGCTGCTGCAGGTGAGCCGCTCGCAACTTGGCGCGGTTCTGGCAGCTCTGCCCAAGGGCGATCCGCCTTCGGTGTCGCGACTGGAAGCGCCTGCAGACACGCTGTCGGTGCAGGCGATCTGCCACGAGGCGATCAACTGGCAGCACATGGAAGATTTGAAACGAGCCGGAGCCACGCAGTTGGTGGTTCTGCCGGTGGAGAAGATGCTGGCATGAGTGCGATCAGCGAATTTAACCAGATGCAGATGGTGGATTGGTCCAGCGCCACGCCCGCGCAGCGCGAGGAGGCCCTGGCGCGTCCGGCGAGCAGCAGCAGTGCCGAACTGCAGGCTGCGGTCGAGCGGGTGCTGGAACAGGTCAAGGCCGATGGCGATGGCGCCTTGCGGGCATTGACGCGGCGCTTCGATGGCTGCGAACTGGCCAGTTTTGAAGTCACGCCGGAAGAGTTTGCCGCGGCGGCGGATCAGCTCAGCGATGAGCTGAAGCAGGCCATCGAGGATTCGCGCCATCGCATCGAACGCTTTCACCGCGAAACCCGGCCGCAACCGATGGCGCTGTCGACCGCGCCGGGCGTGATGTGCGAGCGCCTGCCGCTGCCCATCGTCAATGTCGGTCTGTATGTGCCAGCCGGCAGTGCGCCGCTGCCGTCGACGGCGTTGATGCTGTGCACGCCGGCGCGGCTGGCCGGATGTCGTCAGATCGTGCTGTGCACGCCACCGCGCAGCGACGGCAGCGCCGATCCGGCGGTGCTGTTTGCGGCCCACGCCTGCGGCGTCACTCGGGTCTTCAAGCTCGGTGGCGCGCAGGCGATTGCGGCCATGGCCTACGGTACCGAGAGCGTGCCGCGCTGTGACAAGCTGTTCGGCCCCGGCAATGCCTATGTCACCGCCGCCAAGATGCTGGTGGCGCAACAGCCCGGTGGCGCCGCCATCGACATGCCGGCCGGCCCCTCGGAAGTTCTGGTGGTCGCCGATGCCATGGCCGATGCCGAATTCGTTGCCGCCGATCTGCTGTCGCAGGCCGAGCATGGTCACGATTCGCAGGCGCTGCTGGTGACGCCCAGTCGCGAGCTGCTGGAGACCGTCAATGAGGCGCTGCGGGAGTTGCTGGAGGATTTGTCGCGGTCCAACCAGGCCACGGCCTCGCTGGCCCATGGCCGGGCGATCCTGGTGCAGGATCTGCAGCAGGCCATCGAAGTCTCGAATGCCTACGCGCCCGAGCACCTGATCCTCAACGTGGCCGATCCGCGCCGGCTGCTGCTGTCGGTGGACAACGCCGGTTCGGTGTTCCTCGGCCGCTACACCCCCGAATCGCTGGGCGACTACACCAGCGGCACCAACCATGTGCTGCCCACTTACGGCCATGCGCGCACCATGAGCGGATTGTCGGTGCAGAGCTTCCAGAAACTGGTGACGGTGCAGGAAGCCAGCGCCGAAGGGCTCAAGGCCATTGGTCCCACCGCCATCACCATGGCCCAGGCCGAGGGTCTGTCAGCGCATGCGCTGGCGGTGCAGCTGCGTTTGCGGGCCATCGCCAGCGAGGGACGGCCGTGAGCGTACTCGATCTGGCCCGCCCGGAACTGCGGGCGCTCAAGCCCTACAGTTCGGCGCGCATGGAGGCGGGCAGCGCCGCGGTGATGCTCAACGCCAATGAATCGCCCTATGCGCCCTTCGATGGCGATGCCTGGGCACTCAATCGCTATCCGGATCCGCAGCCGCGCGCGCTGCTGGAGCAACTTGCCCAGACCTATGGCGTGAAGGCCCAAGAGCTCTTCCTGGGTCGTGGCAGCGATGAGGCCATCGATCTGCTGGTGCGGGCTTTCTGTCGGGCCGGTCAGGACGCGGTGCTGATTTCGCCGCCGACCTTCGGCATGTACGCGGTCGCCGCGGGCGTGCAGGGCGCTGCGGTACTGAGCGTGCCGCTGACAGCAGAAATGGATTTCCAGCCGGACTTCGAGGCGATTCGCGCAAGGGCACTCACGGAGCCGGTCAAGCTGGTCTTCGTCTGTACGCCCAACAATCCGACCGGGGGCAGCGTGCCGGCCGATGCCATCGTGGCGCTGGCCGCTGATCTGGCCGGGCGCGCGCTGGTGGTCGTCGACGAGGCCTATGCCGAGTTTTCCGGGCAACCCTCGCTCACCACCCGTATGGCGGAACAGCCGAATCTGGTGGTGCTGCGGACCTTGTCCAAGGCTTACGGTCTGGCTGGCGCCAGACTCGGCGTGCTGATTGCGTCCACCGAGATCATTGCTCTGATCCGCCGCATCATGGCGCCTTATCCGGTACCTACCCCCTGCCTGGCGGCGGCGCTGGCGGCTTTTTCCGAGCAGGCCAGTGCCGTGCGGATGGAGCATCTGGCGCAGACGCGCCGCGAGCGCGCCCGCGTGCAGGCGGCGCTGGCCTCCCATCCGGCCGTGCGCCAGCTCTGGACCAGTGATGCCAATTTCATCGCCTTCCGCGTGGACGATGCCCACGGCAGTTGGCAGAGATTGCAGCAGGCCGGTGTCATCGTCCGCGATGTCAGTCATTACCTCGGGCTGTCCGACTGTCTGCGCGTCAGCATCGGCACACCCGCTGAGAATGATGCCTTTCTGGCGGCCTTGTCGTGACCAGAACCGCCTCGGATTCCCTGTGGGAGCGGCTTCAGCCGCGACGGTCCCGGGTCGCGCAGCCATCGCGGGCAGAGCCCGCTCCCACAGGGCCAGCCGAAGCGTGCTGCCGTGCTCCCCTGTGGGAGCGGCTTCAGCCGCGACGGTTCCGGGTCGCACAGCTATCGCGGGCAGAGCCCGCTCCCACAGGGCCAGCCGAAGCGTGCTGCCGTGCTTCCCTGTGGGAGCAGCTTCAGCCGCGACGGTCCCGGCTCGCACAGCCATCGCGGGCAGAGCCCCCTCACACAGGCCGGTCCGAAGTCCGCCCTGAAAACCGAATCCTGATCCGCTGAGCCCAACTCACCATGCGCAAGATCCTGTTCATAGACCGCGACGGCACCCTGATCGAAGAGCCTGCCGACGAGCAGATCGATTCGATCGAGAAGTTCCGTCTGTTGCCCGATGTCATCGTGCCGCTCAAACGGCTGGCGGATGCCGGCTATGAGCTGGTCATGGTCAGCAATCAGGATGGTCTGGGCACGCCGAGCTTTCCGGAACAGACCTTCTGGCCGCCGCAGAATCTGCTGCTGCACATTCTGGAGTCCCAGGGCATCCGCTTTGCCGCCATCAAGATCGATCGCCACTTTGCCCACGAGCCCAGTGATACCCGCAAGCCCAGGGTCGGCATGATGCTCGACTATCTGGGCGATCCGGGCTGGGACCGCCAGCGCAGCGCGGTGATCGGGGATCGCGATACCGATCTGCAGTTTGCGAAGAATCTGGGCGTGGCCGGCATCCGCTGCGGCCCTGGCGGTCTGTCCTGGCCCGAGATCGCCCGGCAACTGCTGGATGCGCCGCGCACGGCCCGGATCGAACGGGTGACCAAGGAAACCCGGATCGAGGTCGAGGTCGATCTGGATTCGGAGCGTGCGCCGCAGATCTCGACCGGCCTCGGCTTCTTCGATCACATGCTGGAGCAGCTGGGCAAGCATGGTGGTTTTGGGCTGACACTGAAGTGCCAGGGCGATCTGCATATCGACGAGCACCACACCGTCGAGGATTCCGCGCTGGCGCTGGGTCAGGCGCTGCGCCAGGCGCTGGGCGACAAGCGCGGTATCGGCCGTTACGGTTTCACGCTGCCCATGGATGAAACCTTGGCCCAGGCGGCGCTGGATCTGTCCGGGCGGGCCTGGTTCGAGTTCGAGGGACAGTTCGGTCGCGAGCAGGTCGGCGGACTGCCGACCGAGATGGTCACCCACTTCTTCCGTTCGCTGTGCGACACGCTGGGCGCCAATCTGCACCTTAGCGTGAAGGGCGAGAACACCCACCACCAGATCGAGGCCTGTTTCAAGGTGGTCGCGCGCACCTTCCGCCAGGCTTTCAGGCGCGAGGGCGACACGCTGCCGAGCACCAAGGGGGTGTTGTGAGCACCGTGGTCGTCGTCGATTCGGGTGTCGCCAATGTCGGCTCGGTGGTCGCGGCGCTGGAGCGCGCCGAGGCGCAGGTGGTGGTCAGTCGGGATTGGGAAATCATTCGCCAGGCGCCGCGTGTGCTCCTGCCCGGGGTCGGTTCTGCCGCCGCCGCCATGCGCGAACTGGCGCGACTGGAACTGGTCGAGCGCCTGCCGAGTCTGCTGCAGCCGGTACTCGGCGTGTGCCTCGGCATGCAGCTGCTGTTTGATGATTCCGAAGAGGGCATCAGCGATACCCAGGAGTACCCGGTGCGCTGTCTGGGCATGCTGCCGGGGCGGGTGACCCGCCTGCCGGCCCGAGCCGGTGTGCGCATTCCGCATATGGGCTGGAACAATCTGCTGCCGCAGCGCGCACATCCGCTGGTGGCTGGCCTGGATCAGCGCGACTACGCCTACTTCGTGCACAGTTTTGCGGTGGCCGAGAACGAGCAGACGCTGATGGCCTGCCAGCATGGCATCGGTTTTTCGGCCATCGTCGCTCGTGGCAATTTCATGGGCGCGCAATTTCATCCCGAGCGCTCGGCGGCGGTCGGGGCGCGCCTGTTGCGCAATTTCCTTTCCCTGGACGTGGAATCTCTGTACCGATGAAGATCTACCCAGCCATCGATCTGCGCGGCGGCCGCGTGGTGCGCCTGCAGAAGGGCGACTACGACCGTGAACAGCGCTATGAACTGGATCCGCTGGCTTTGGCACGCTCCTATGCCGAAGCCGGCGCCGAATGGCTGCATGTGGTCGATCTGGACGGCGCCCGATCCGGTGACAGCGCCAATCTCGCGGCCATCGAGAGCATCGCCAATCAGGTGCCGATACAGGTGCAGGCGGGCGGCGGCGTGCGCAGCGAAGCGGATTTCATCCGTTTCGTCGACGCCGGTGTCTCGCGGGTGGTGGTCGGCAGTTTTGCCGTGCGCGATCCGCAGGCGGCGCGGGCGCTGATGCTGCGCTATGGCGCCGACAGCCTGACGCTGGCGCTGGACGCGCGGGTGGACCAGAGCCAGATCTTCCGCATTGCCACCGCTGGCTGGCGCACGCTGGAGAGCGTGGCGCTGGACCAGATGCTGCAGGACTTTGCCGCTGACGGATTCGCCCATTTTCTGGTCACCGACATCGATCGTGACGGCATGCTCGCCGGCCCGAACGTAGCGCTCTACCAGCATCTGCGCGCATTGGCGCCGCAGGCGGCCATCCTTGCTTCCGGTGGCGTGCAGGGCCTCAACGATCTTGCGGAGCTGCGCCAGGTCGGCGTCGCCGGGGTGGTCATCGGCAAGGCGCTGCTGGATGGGCGCTTCAGCCTGCAGGAGGCGCTGACATGATCGCCCGCCGACTGATCCCGTGTCTGGACGTGCGCGACGGTCAGGTCGTCAAGGGCGTGCGCTTTCGCGATCACGTGGTCATGGGTGAAATCCTCGACCTGGCCATGCGCTATCGCGATGACGGCGCCGATGAACTGGTGTTCTACGACATCACCGCCAGCCCCGAGGGCCGCAGTGTCGATCGCGAGTGGGTGCAGCGGGTGGCCCGCAGCATCGACATCCCCTTCTGCGTGGCCGGGGGCATACGCAGCGTCGCCGATGCCCGTGCCGTGCTCTACGCCGGTGCCGACAAGATTTCGGTGAACTCGCCGGCGCTGGAGCAGCCTGAGCTGATCGATGCGCTGTCGGCCGAATTCGGCGCGCAATGCATCGTGGTGGGCATGGATTCGCGCGAAGTCGATGGCGAATGGCGGGTCAATCAATACACCGGCGATCCCGCCAAGATGCGCGAACTGGCACGGCGGACTCTGGACTGGGTGACGGAGGTGCAGCAGCGCGGCGCTGGCGAGATTGTGCTCAACTGCATGAATGTCGACGGCGTGCGCCAGGGCTACGATCTGCCGCAGCTGAAAGCCGTCCGAGCCATCTGCCGGGTGCCGTTGATTGCCTCCGGCGGTGCCGGCGCCATGTCACACTTCGCCGAGGTCTTCGAGCAGGCCGATGTCGATGGTGCGCTGGCCGCCAGCGTGTTCCATTCCGGCGAGATCGCCATTCCGCAATTGAAAGCAGAATTGGCCCATGCCGGCATTGCGATCAGGCAGGTGTAGTCACACCATGAGCGCGGGCGCGGGCAGCTGTGTAGGAGCGACCTTGCGTCGCGACCGGCCGACCGCACGACCGCGGCAGTGGTCGCGCCGCAAGGGCGCTCCTACCGGTGAACGAAGCCGGTGTTGGGCACGCTGCGCTTTGCCCAACCTACCAGTTCATGGCCCGTGCGCAGTTTCGGGACGGAACCCGTGGCTCGCAATGACGCCGTGATGACATCGCAGCCTGGATCGCGGCACCAGCTCGCTCCTACATTGAAATCAGGGATCCACCGATGAGTCAGACAGCCGAATCCACCCGCACCCACGACATCCCGCCAGGAATCGACTGGGCCAAAGGCCTGATACCTGCCGTGGTCCAGGATGCCGATACCGGTCTGGTGCTGATGCTGGGCTACATGAATGCCCAGGCCGTGCAGCAGACCTGCGCGCTGGGTCAGGTGACCTTCTACAGCCGCAGCAAGCAACGCCTGTGGACCAAGGGCGAGAGCAGCGGCCATGTGCTGAAGCTGGTGTCGATCGCCGTCGATTGCGATGGCGACACCTTGCTTGTGCTGGCCCGACCCCAGGGGCCGACCTGCCACCAGGGCACGGTCACCTGCTTCGGTGACTTCCCGGGGCCGGAACTGGCTTTCCTTGGCGAATTGGGTCGATTGGTCGAGCAGCGCCATGCCGAGCGTCCGGCCGGCAGCTACACCACCAGACTGTTCGAGTCCGGCACCCGGCGAATGGCCCAGAAAGTGGGCGAGGAGGGCGTGGAGACTGCCCTGGCAGCCGTCGCCCAGGATGCCGAAGCGCTGCTCGGCGAATCCGCGGACCTGCTGTTTCACCTGCTGGTGCTGCTGCGCGATCGCGGACTGGGTCTGGATGATTTGGCGCGCACACTGCGCGCCAGGCATCGCTGAGCAGGACTGGCCGAACGCGGGTCGGCCTGCTCTTCGCAGGTCCAGACTTGTCTGGACGATCCTCCCACAAGAGCTTCCAGACAAGCCTGGACCTAGAACGCCCGGCTACTGTCCGGCCGCCTTGCTCGCTGCCATGGCCGCGCCGACATAGGCAAACATCGCCGGATCCATGCCCATGGCCGACATCTGCTGCGGCTGTGCCTGCCAGGCCGTCGCGATCTTGCGTTCCACTACCGCATCACCGCCGGTGGCCATCTGCACCAACTGCTGCCAGCGTCGGGCCATGGCGATGACTGCTGCATCGGTGGGCGATGTGCCCGCGTCCATCGCCGCGCGCACGCCGGCGATCAGCTGTGGCCACTCCATTTCCGCCTGCTGGATGGTTTCACTGCCGAGGGCTTCGGCGCGTTGCTTGAAGGCGGCACGTTCTGCGGCCGTCAGATTGACTTCGAGTTTCTGACTCATGTTGATGCACTCCAGTAATTGATCGAGAGAAGATGCCGAGTGCAGCCGTTGGCGCAGTTGCAGCAAGGTCTGCAGCGAGCTCTGCTGCTGCGCCAGTTCGCCTTGCAGGCGGACGATGCGCTGATCGATCAGCTGCTCCGCGGTATCTCCTGCGGCATCCAGCAGCGGCCCGATCTCGGCCAGGGCAAAGCCGGCCCGGCGCAGCAGCAGAATCTGCTGCAATCGCCGCAGCGAGGCTTCGCCGTAGAGCCGATAGCCGGCCGCCGAATGCGCGCACGGCCGCAACAGGCGCCGTGACTCGTACAGGCGCAGCGCCTTGGCACTGACACCGCTGGCCTTGGCCAGTTCGCCGATCCGCATCATTCGCATCGCGCCATACCTCTGCACTCAGACATCGATGTAGAGACTGCAGCTTGTCCCTGGGACAAGGTCAAGCGCCGGTTTCGTCTGTGAGCGCAGCCTTGGGCCGCAATCGCGCTCCTGTAGCCCGTAGTGCGCGCAGCGCTCTGCGGGCGGTGATGCAATAGAGCCCCGGTGAGCCGCTACGCGGCACATCGGGCTACGGCTAAGGCGAAACAGCCCCGGTGAGCCGCTGCGCGGCACATCGGGCTACGGTTCAGGGGAAAGAGCCCCGGTGAGCCGCTATGCGGCACATCGGGCTATGCGCAGGACGCGGGTTGATCTCAGCCCATCCTCGGCGTCCCCTGCGACCTGCTCTGGATGGCCGCGCGCTGCCAGTCACGACACGAGTTCGCTCCTACCCTCGGTGCCGTGCGATCCTTTGCGGCTGATATCCAAGGAGAATCCAGCCCGCATGAGTACTGCCCGTCCAAAATCGCGCTACGTCTGTTCCGAATGCGGCGCGGTGGCGCCCAAATGGGCCGGGCAGTGCGGTGATTGCGGTGCCTGGAACAGCCTGACCGAGGAAGTGTCGGCCGGTTCGGGCCCGGGGTCGCGACGCGGCGGCTATGCCGGCGCTGCCAGTGCCGGCGAGGTGTCGGATCTGGCCAGCGTCGCCACCGAGCACGAAATCCGGATGGATACCGGATTGGCCGAGTTGAACCGGGTGCTCGGCGGTGGCCTGGTGTCCGGCTCGGTGGTTCTGGTTGGTGGCGATCCGGGCATCGGCAAGTCCACGCTGATGCTGCAGGTGCATGCCAGCCTGCAGGGCAAGGCCGAGGTGATCTACGTCAGCGGCGAGGAATCGCTGGGCCAGATTGCGCAGCGGGCGCGGCGCCTGCAGGTCGAAGTCGGCGGCCTGCGCTGTCAGACCGAAACCAATGTCGAGCGCATCCTGGCGACGGCGATCAAGGAAAAGCCCAAGGTCCTGATCATTGATTCCATCCAGACCCTGTGGTTGCCGGAGCTGAGCTCGGCGCCGGGGTCGGTCTCGCAGGTGCGTGAATGCGCGGCACGGCTGGTGCGTTATGCCAAGGAGCAGGGCGTCAGCGTGTTCCTGATCGGCCATGTGACCAAGGAAGGCGGCATCGCCGGCCCGCGCGTGCTCGAGCATATGGTCGATGCGGTGCTCTATTTCGAGGGCGAGTCCGGCAGCCGCTTCCGCATTCTGCGCTCGCTCAAGAACCGTTTCGGCGCGGTCAACGAACTGGGCGTATTCGCGATGACCGATCGCGGTCTGCGCGAAGTGCCCAATCCATCGGCCATCTTCCTGTCCGGGCAGGCTGAACGCGGCCCCGGCAGCATCGTCATGGTCACCCGCGAGGGCACCCGGCCATTGCTGGTCGAGGTGCAGGCACTGGTCGATCAGAGCCCGCTGGCCAACCCGCGCCGGGTCACGGTGGGTTATGAAAGCAATCGACTGGCGCTGCTGCTGGCGGTGGCCCATCGCCACGGTGGTGTCGCCATCTACGATCAGGATGTGTTCGTCAACATCGTCGGCGGCATCCGCGTTTCCGAGACCGCGGCTGATCTGCCGGTGCTGCTGGCAGTCCATTCCAGCTTTCGCAACCGCGGCCTGGGCATGCACACCATGGCTTTCGGTGAAGTCGGGCTGTCCGGCGAAATCCGGCCCATCCCCAACGGCGAAGAGCGCCTGCGTGAAGCCGCCACCCACGGCTTCAAACGCGCCATCGTGCCGGCCCAGAACCGGCCAAAGAAGGGCATGGTCGGCGAGATGGAAGTGATCGGCGCCCAGACCCTGACCGAGGCCCTGGATGCGGCGGCAGAGTAGGTCGCAGAATGGCGCAAGGGGAAGGCTGGAAGGCGCTGGGAGCTTTCGGTACCCGTCGTTTCCGCGAAAGCGGGAACCCAGTCATGCCCAGGTGTTTCAAAGCACTGGATTCCCGCTTTCGCGCGCTTTCGCGGGAATGACGGTTCGTGGGGGGTACGTAGGTCACGTTGCCGCGTAGCGGCTACGTGACACGGTGAGGCGACTGAACTGCGGTCCGGCGCGCGGAAGACCCGCTCGGTATGGTGCTATCCATTGAGCCGGCGGCCGCGATCTGATCCGCTACTTCGCCTCGCAGGCCTCAACGGTCTTCTTGTACAACTCCGGATCCACGCCTTGAAGTCCCCGGCGTGCTTCGCGGTTGTTGCAATCAAACTGGGACAGGACCTTGACGTAGTTGGTGGATGCCGCGTCGTAATTTCCGAGGTTCAGGAAGCTTTCGGCGGCAGCCAGGGCCTTGCCCATTTCGGTCCGTTGCTCCACCGACAGGATGGCGTCGGGAATACCACTGTTGTCGGTGCTCTTGCCCTTCGGCCACATCGCCACCCCAACACCCACCACAACCACCAGCGCCCCAACAGCGGCATACAGCATCACCGGCTTGGGCTTGGCCTGAGCGGCCGCTGGCTTTTCGGCAGCAGCGCCGGACATCGGTTTGGATACCGCTGTGGCGCCCTCGCTGTCCTGCGGTCGCATTGGCCCGGTGGGCTGATTGACCGTGGTGGCGCCGACATTGTTGTCGGCTGCGGCCAGCTTGTTGAGCTTGACCTGCAGCGGCGAGGCGATGCTGGTATCGACCCGGCGCGTGGCCGGCTCTGCCGGTGCTGCCGCGCCTGCGCGGTGCTTCTTCAGCGCCGCCACCATTTCGGTCGCGGTCTGGTAGCGGTCGTTCGGGTCCTTGGCCAGCAGCTTGTTGATGATGCCCTGGAAGCGCGCGTGCTCGGGCGGCAGCGGTGGCACCGGCTCGTAGACATGGGCATAGCTGACGGCGAAGGTGTCGCGACCTTCGAACACCTTGTGGCCGGTCAGCATCTCGAAGAACATCACGCCCATGGCGTAGAGATCGGAGCGGGCGTCGGTGGACTTGCCCATGCAGCGCTCGGGGCTCATGTAGTGCGGCGTGCCGACCACCGCGCCCACCTGGGTGAAGCTCGATTCGGCATCACCTTCCTTGGCAATACCGAAATCCACCAGCACGGCCTTGCCGCTCTCGTGGAACATGACGTTTTCGGGCTTGATGTCGCGATGCAGCACATGGCGCTTGTGCGCATGCTCCAGGGCGCCGCCGATCTGGATCATCACCTCGACCGCATCTTCGGCGCGCAGGCCCTTCTTGATCTTGTCGGTCAGATCGCCACCCGGCAGGATCTCCATCGCCAGGTAGTAATGCTTGTCGACCACACCGCAGGCAAACACCGTGACGATGTTGTCGTGGTTGAGGCCGGCAATGGTGTCGCCTTCGATCTTCAGCGAGGCCAGAAAGGTTTCGTCGGGCGCCGAGCCCGGCGAGACGATCTTGATCGCCACCTCGCGCTTGGGCTGCAGCTGGTGCGCCAGATAGACGCGAGACATGCCGCCGCGACCGATTTCCTTGAAGAGCTCAAAATTCGGGATTTCGATCGGTGCATCCATCAGATCGGTGGTCGGGCATTGAGGACGATGGCCGATCATAACCGCGCAAGCAGTCCGCGTTCGACTGCTGATTGAGGCGTCGGGGCATTGCCGAGTGTGAAAAAGCGGCCGAAATCCCCGTCTGCGCCCTGAAAAGCAGCGCTGCCCGGTTTATCTGAAGCTTCGCGCCGCCGCTACCGGTTTTTTGCGAGAGTCGCGTTTTCCCAAGCGGAAGCGGCGACTTGAGCGAGGAATTGCGGCGTTTGTACATCGTGCTGGGCGATCAGCTGGACCCGGCCAGCGCGGTGTTCGAGGCTTTTGATCCAGCGCGCGATGCCCTGTGGATGGCGGAAGTGGCCGAGGAGGCCACCCATGTCTGGTCGCACAAGGCGCGCATCGCCCTGTTCCTCAGCGCCATGCGCCATTACGCGCGTGCTCAGCGCGAGAACGGCCGCACGGTGCACTATCGCCGCCTGGGCGAGCACCAGGCGGGCAGCCTGTCGGAAGCCCTGGCGGAAGATCTGGAAGCGCTGCGGCCGCAGCGGGTGATTCTCGTCGAACCCGGCGATTGGCGCGTGCGCGAGCAGCTGCATCAGGTCCTGAACAGCGCCGGGCTCGACTGGGAGGAATTACCCGACCCGCATTTTCTGGTGAGCCTGGGAGAGTTCGCGAAATGGGCGCAGGGGCGGCGCGAATTCCGCCTGGAGCACTTCTATCGGCATTTCCGCAAGCGCCTGGGCGTGTTGATGGACGGCGATCAGCCGGCGGGCGGGCGCTGGAACTTCGATGCCGACAATCGCGGCAGCTTCGATGCCCGTGGGCCTGGTCTGTTGCCGGCGCCGATCCGCTTCGAGCCCGATCCGATCACCGCTGAGGTGCTGCAACTGGTGCAAACGCGCTGGCCCGATCATCCGGGTGAGCTTGAGGCCTTTGATTGGCCGGTCACGCCAGCGCAGGCACAGGCGGCGCTGGACGATTTCATCAGCCATCGGTTGCTGGCATTCGGTCGCTATCAGGACGCCCTGTGGAGCGGTGAGCCCTGGCTCTATCACGCCCGCCTCTCCAGTTCGCTGAACCTCAAGCTGATCGATCCGCGCACCGTGATCGCCGCGGCGATCGAGGCCTGGGAGCAGGGCAGGGCGCCCATCGAAGCGGTCGAAGGCTTCGTCCGGCAGATACTGGGCTGGCGCGAGTATGTGCGCGGGCTCTATTGGCAGCGCATGCCGGACTATCTGGAGGACAACGCCCTGGGGGCCGACGAGCCGCTGCCGTCGATCTACTGGACGGGTGATACGCCCATGCGCTGTCTGGCCGATGCCCTGCAGCAGACCTTACGGCTGGGCTATGCCCACCATATCCAGCGGCTGATGGTCACCGGGCTGTTCGCCCTGCTGCTGGGCGTGCGCCCGCGTGAGCTGCATGAGTGGTATCTGGCGGTGTATGTGGATGCGGTCGAGTGGGTGGAACTGCCCAATACCATCGGCATGAGCCAGTACGCCGATGGCGGATTAATGGCCAGCAAGCCTTATTGCGCCAGTGGCAAGTACATCCAGCGCATGGGCAACTACTGCGCCGGATGCGCTTTTGATCCGGCCGAAGCCACCGGGCCCAAGGCCTGTCCTTACACCACGTTGTACTGGGACTTCCTGATCCGTCACGAGTCGCGCTTTGCTCGCCATCCGCGCACCGCGCTGCAATGGAAGCATCTGGCTCGAATGAGTGCCGGCAAGCGTCAGGCCATCGAGCAGCAGGCCGAGCAGCTGCGCGCCAGCCTGCGTGTGCAAACGTGAGAAATGCCGCCGGGCCGTGCATGATCGCGCCAGCGGATACAGGATCAGGTGCGCATGAGCGGCAATGAACAACGCAGGGACAGCTGGAGTCGATATTGGCAGGGCGGGGCACTGCACTCCTGCGCCGGCAGCTTCGAGGGCAACTACGCCGACAGCATCGGCAGCTTCTGGCGCGGCATCTTCGAGCCATTGAAGGCTGGCGATCGGGTGCTGGACATCGCCACCGGCAACGGTGCGCTGCCGCGCCTGCTGCTGGATACGCGAGGCGCGGCGGCCCTGCCCGAGATCGACGCCATTGATCTGGCGGCCATAGCTCCGCCCTGGTACCAGGCCTGTGGCGCCGACGTCCGCAATCGGCTGCGCTTTCATGCTGGCGTTGCCGCTGAAGCCCTGCCTTTTGCCGATGCCAGCTTTGATCTGGTCATCAGCCAATATGGGCTCGAGTACTCGGACCTGTCGAACTCCGTGGCCGAACTGCTGCGGGTGCTGAAGCCCGGCGCCGCGGTGGCGCTGATCGTGCACCATGCCGAATCCTTGCCGGTGCAACTGGGCAAGGCCGAATGCCAGGAGATAGCCTGGTTGCTGCAGTCGGGTGGCTTGATCCAGCGCGCCCGCCGCCTGCTGCCCTTTCTGTCTCGCCTGGGCACTCCCGAAGGCGCCGCTTCGGTGCAGCGCGATCCGGACGCTGCCAAGGCCAGACAGCGCTACAACGAGAGCATGCGTGAGTTGCAGCAGCGTGCCGCGGGCGTGGCCGGCGATTTTCTGATCGAGACCCAGCAGGCGCTGGGCCAGATTGCGGCTGCTACCCCCGCAGCCGGGCAGCGTGCCGCCGAGGCGCAGTTGCAGGCGCTGGTAACGCAACTGGAGCAATCGCGCCTGCGCCAGGCCGAACTGGTCGAGCATGCCCTTGATGCCGATGCCGTCCAGCGCCTGGGTCAGCGCCTGACACAGGACGATAGTCAGCGGCTGGAGATCGCCGAGCTTCGTGTCCGCGACGAACTGTTCGGATGGTCGCTGCGGGTCGGAGCGAAGTAGCCAGGGCAGCGGATAGCGGTCAAAGGCCAGCGACAGGACTGGCCGCGGCCGCTTCTGCACTTGGCACTCACAGTGGCTCAGCTTACGATGAGCGGGTGTAGGCTCCGTCGGGGCTCGTTTGTCAGGAGATGGTCCATGGGTAGCGTGCGTGCAGTGGCAGTGGCTCTGATGCTTCTGGCCCCGTCGGCGGCACTGGCTGATGACAAGGGTCAGGTGACCAGCGTGCTCACCCGGCAAAGCGAGCGTCTGTACGCCGTGCGCGTTGTCAGTGTGGACGGTGAGAACCTGCCGATGGCGCGCCAGCTGATCCGGCTGGCCCCCGGCAAGCGGCGCCTGGGCGTGGTGGCCTTGATTGAGCGCGACAACGCCTTCAACCTGAATCGGCGCGAGCGACCGCAGCCCAAGTACGTCGAGATCGACGTCGAGGCTGGCAAGCACTATCGCATCGGCGCCAAGGTCAACGATCCCGCCTACCGAGAATGGTCGACGGTGGTCGAGTTCCGCTGAGGGCAAGCGCCGACAGTTTTTCGGGGCGCCGGTCCCCGATCCTCTGGCAGGTGCTCTGACTGGCCAGTAATGGCAGACTCGGGGGTCAACGATTCAACCGGAGTCTGCACTGATGCTGCGTCATCTTCCCCTGGTCCTGCTGTTGTTGCCGGCTTTGGCTTGTGCCGAGGCCAAATCCTTCGATGTGGACGATCTGGTGCGCCTGAACCGCGTCTCCGATCCACAGCTGCGTCCGGATGGCAAGGCGCTGGCCTACACCCTGCGTGAAACCGACTGGGAGGCCAACAAGGGCCTGCAGAGCGTCTGGCAACTGTCGCTGGATGGCAGCGCCAGCGTGCCGAGACGGCTGACGGCTGCCGGTTCCAGCGCCATGCACGCGCGCTATTCGCCCGATGGTCAGCGTCTGTATTTCCTGTCCTCGCGCGGCGGCTCGATGCAGGTGTGGATGCTTGAAGGTCCAGGCGAGGCCAGGGCGGTGACCAGCCTGCCGCTGGACGTGGGTGATTTCATGCTCTCACCCGATGGCAAGCGTTTGGCGTTGGCCCTGGAGGTGTACCCCGAGTGCGGCGCCGACTTCGATTGCAGCAAGAAGCGCATGGACGCCGACGAGGCCGAAAAGGCCAGCGGCACCATTCAGGACAAGCTCTTCATCCGCCATTGGGACACCTGGAGCCGCGGCACGCGATCGCAGCTCTTCGTGTATGAGCTCGATGCGGCCGGCAAGCCGGCGGGCGCGGCCTGGTGGGCTACCCGCGGCATCGATGGCGATGTGCCGACCAAACCCTTTGGCGATCTCGGCGAAGTGGCGTTCTCGCCGGACAGTCAGCAGCTGGTGTTCACGGCCAGAATCGCCGGCACCACCGAAGCCTGGTCGACCAACACCGATCTGTATCGGGTCCGTGTCGGCAACGACGAGCCGGCAGAAAACCTGACGCCCGGGTACGGCGGATACGATACCTCGCCGTTGTATTCGGCGGATGGCAAGAAGCTCTACTGGCGCTCGATGGAGCGCGCCGGTTATGAAGCCGACCGCAATCGCATCCTCGAACTGGATCTCGCCAGCAAGGCCGTGCGTGAGGTGGCGCCGCAGTGGGATCGCTCACCCGATGGTCTGAGCCTGTCGGCCGATAGACGTTCCCTGATCACCTATGCCGATGACATCGGCCAGCGCCTGCTGTTCGCCATCGACATCGGCAGCGGCAAGGTCAGGCAGCTGACCACGGCGGGTTCGGTCAGTGGATACGCGGTCGGCAAGAACCAGATCTACGCCGCAATCGATGCCCTCGATGCTCCCGCAGATATCTACGCGGTCTCGCTCAAGGACGGCGGCCGCAAGGCGCTGACCGCCGTCAATGCCGACGCCCTGAAGCAGATTCGCTTCGGCCAGTACGAGCAGTTCAGCTTCAAGGGCTGGAATGACGAGACTGTCTACGGCTGGGTGGTCAAGCCGGCCGACTATGTCGAAGGCCAGCGCTATCCGGTGGCCTTCATCGTCCACGGTGGCCCGCAGGGCAGCATGGGCAACAGCTTCCATTACCGCTGGAATCCGCAGACCTATGCCGGCAAGGGCTTTGCCGTGGTCTTCATCGACTTCCACGGTTCCACCGGCTACGGCCAGGCTTTCACCGATTCAATTCGCGGAGATTGGGGCGGCAAGCCGCTGGAGGATCTGAAGAAGGGCATGGCCGCCGCGGCCGAGCGTTATGCCTTCCTCGACAGTGATCGCGCCTGCGCCATCGGGGCCAGCTACGGCGGCTACATGATGAACTGGATTGCCGGCAACTGGCCCGAGGGTTTCCGCTGCATCGTCAATCACGCCGGCATCTTCGACAACCGCTTCATGGGTTACACCACCGAGGAGTTGTTCTTCAATCATTGGGAGATGGAAGGAACGCCCTACGACAAGCCGGAGAACTACGAGAAGCACAACCCGGTCAACCACGTCACCGCCTGGAAGACGCCGATGATGGTCACCCATGGCATGCTCGATTTCCGGGTGCCCTTCGAGCAGGGCATCGCCGCCTTCACGGCGCTGCAGCGGCGTGGAATTCCCAGCAAATTCATGTGGTTCCCGGATGAGAATCACTGGATCCTGAAGCCGCACAACTCGGTGCAATGGCACCGTGCGGTGGAAGGCTGGCTGCAGCAGTGGACGGTCGAGCGGACGCCCTGAGCACGATGCGCGATCAGTCCCGGCAGCGCCGCAGCATCTGGCTACTGCTGGGCCTGAGCTGGCTGCTGGCGGCTGCGCCTGCTGAGGCGCAGCTGTTGCCAGAGTCGGAGCCAGCGTCCCGGCCACCCGAGTCGGTGTCTGCGGCTGCGAGCGACGACCTGACAGCGGCCTGGGAGCGCTTTGCCAACTACACCCGCTTCGACACGGTGCTGGCCAGCTATTCGGTGCTGAATCTGATCCCGCCCGATGGTGCCACGGCGGCCCTGTGTGAGGAGTACGCCAAGGAGTTGGCCTGGTCGCGCGCGGTCAATCCCTTCAGCCCGGCGCTGCAGACCACGGCTCAGCAGTGCGCCGAGGCATCGGAGGACGAGGAACTGCTCGCCAGTGAAAGCGAACGCAGCCAGCGCCTGCTGGCCTTTCTGCTGGCGGGAGGGCGCGGCGAGTCCGCCTACCAGCCGCTGCTGGTGGGTGCCGAGGCCGACGCCTCGATGATGATCCGGCTGATGGGGGCCACGCCGCTGTACGGGCGCTATGTGGTGGGTTCCCCGGGTGGCAGCCTGCCTTTCATCGCGGTCTATTTCGATCCCGAGGCCAAGCGCGAGAAGCAGCTGCATTTCGACTTCATGCGCCTCTGGCAGCGGCTGCAGGGAGGCGAGGGAGAGGAACTCTACCCGGCCATGCTGCGGGGGCTGGTCGAACGCTATCTCAACGAGGCCGATCAGGCCGCGAATCCGCGGGCCGAACTGGCCAAGCTGACCATCGAGCTGGGGCGCGAGGAAATCTCGCCAGCGACCGCCGCGGCACGGATCGAACGTCTGGCGCTGGAAGGCAGCACTGCGGCTACCTTCGAGTTGCTGCCGCTGTGTTTGATCCTCGACGACCAGGGGGTCTGCGCCGCCAATGCGCTGGAACTGGTGCGTCCCTACGCCGAACGCGGCTTCGCCGAGGCCATGGTGGTGATGGCGCTGGCGGCCGAGCATCGGGTCGAGGGCGCCGGCGACAGCAGCGAGCTGAAGCAGTGGCTGCAGCAGGCCGGTGAGCGGATGGGTGAGCCCGAGGCGCTGACCGCCTACGCGCAACTGTCCATCAGCATTGATCCGGGCCAACAGATCAGCGCTCACGCGGCGAAGGCCTTGCGCAAGGCCGCGCGCGCCGACTACGCCCCGGCCACCCTGCTGCTGGTGCAGATGCTGCGGTCAGATCGCTTGCGCCGTCAGCGCGGTGACAGCGCCGACCGCTGGCTGCGGCGTGCAGCCGATGCCGGTTCCACGGCAGCGATGGCCCAGCTGGGGCTGGAGTATCTGCGCCTGGCGCGCTTCCGCGATGGCTGGCCGCTGCTGGAACAGGCCGCGGCGAAGAACGATCCCACCGCCATGGGCCTGCTGGCCATCGGTCATGACGCCGGGCGCATGGGACTTGCAGGCGACGAGGAACGGGCGCTGTCCCTGTACCGGGCGGCCGCGCAACTGGGCAACGGCGGCGCCATGCGTCGCCTGGGTAGAGCCTACGCCCGAGGCGAGTTGCAGCTGGAGCCGGACCTGGCCCGAGCCGAGGCCTGGTATCTCAGCGCATCGCTGGCTGGCAATCAGAAGGCGGCTACCGACCTGGCCGATCTTTATCTCAGTGGCGCCGAAGGCATGGTCGGCCAGGCCAGCGACGGCTATGCCGTCATCGAAAAGCTGGCCGCCGACGGCATGGTGGCCGCGCGACTGCGTCTGGCCGTGGCCCTGCTGCTGGGGCAGGGTGTCGAGGCCAATCCGGATCTGGCGATGAAGATGCTGCGTGAGCTCAGCGGCGACGGCAATCTGGCTGCCGAGTTCAGGCTGGGGCAGATCTACGAATTTGGCCAGGGCGGGGTGACGCCGGATCTGGAGGTCGCCCGCGAGCACTATCGAAGCGCGGCTCGCCGCGGGCATCCGGATGCCATCGACTACTACGCCCGCGCTCTGTTCGCCGGACGTGGCGGAGACCGGGATCGGGTAGAGGCCGTACGCTGGTGGTCGCAGGCGGCGGCCAAGGGCCACGGTCCGTCAATCGCCAATCTGAGCTGGGCGCGCTGCAGCAGCAGCGATCCCGCCGTACGTGATCCGGTCGGCGGTACTCGACTGGTGTCCGAAGCCCTGCAGCGCAAGCCCTCGGCCAATCTCAATGACACACTGGCTGCCTGTCTCGCCGCCTCCGGCCTGTTTGATCAGGCGGTGGCTGCGCAGCAGCAGACGCTGGATCTGGCCGATCAGGACCCGAGGCTGGGGGCTGAGGAGAAGCGCGCGTTCGCCGAACGCCTGGCACGCTATGAGCGCCGCGAGGCTTGGATCGAAGACTGAGCCCGGGCCCAGGCTCTATAGTAGCGGGCTGAATCTTGCCCGGAACTTCCCATGACTGACATCACCGACGCCGCCGATCTGGCTGCGCGCGAACAGGCGGCACTGGCCAGATACCAGGCCGGCGACCTGAGCGGAGCCGCCGAAGCTTTCCGCGCACTGCTCACCCTGGCTCCGGAACACGCCACGGCGCTGGAGTTTCTGGGCTTCGAAGCCAGTCAGCGCGGCGACTATGCGAGCGCCGTCGAGTGCTACCGGCGTGCCACCAGTGCCGCTCCCAACGACCCGACCAATTTCTTCAATCTGGCAATGAGTCACTATGGATTGAACGAACTGCAGCCCGCCCTGGCCGCGCTGGAGCAGACGCTGGAACGTGATCCCAGTCTGATCGAGGCACAGCTGTATCGCGGCACGGTGCTCGAGCGCATGCAGCGCCCGGCCGACGCTGCGCTGGCCTTTCTGCGGGCGGTACGGTTTGCCGAGGCCAATCTGGATCCGCAACAAATGCCGCCGGATCTGAAGCACTATCTGAATCATGCGCTGGGAGTGGTGCGGGCTCATCTGGACGCCGAGATCGACCGCAGTCTGGCCGATCTGGTTGCGGCACACGGCGCCGATGCGGTGTCGCGTCTGCGCAAGGCGGGCGACATCTTCGTCGGCAAGCGTCCGCCCGAATTTGCCCATCCCAAGTGGCGGCCGGGCCTGATGTATGTGCCGGATCTGCCGCCCAAGGCCTTCTACGAGCGCGCCGATTTCGACTGGGTCAGCCGGGTGGAAGCCGCCACCGAGATGGTGCGCGCCGAGTTGATGAATGTCATGACCGAGGGCCGAGGCTTTGCCCCGTACGTGAATCACCCGGAGGGCACGCGCGAGGCCCAGATCTGGAAGGGCATCAATCAGTCCTATGACTGGTCGACCTTTCATTTCTACCGCCACGGCGAGCGCATCGAGGACAACTGCGCACGCTGTCCGGGTACGGCGGCCCTGCTTGAATCCATCGACATCATGCGGGTGCCCGGTTACGGCCCTGAAGCCATGTTTTCCGTGCTGAAACCGCATTCACGGATACCGCCGCACTATGGAACGGTGAACGGCCGACTGATCGTGCATCTGCCACTGATCGTGCCGGAGAACTGCGGTGCCCTGAAGGCAGCCGGCGAGGCCCGCGGCTGGGAAGAGGGCAAGCTCATGATCTTCGATGATTCCTTCGAACACGAAGCCTGGAACGACAGCGACCAGACCCGCGTGGTGCTGATCTTCGACACCTGGAATCCGAACCTGAATCCGGTTGAGCGACAGGCCTTCAGTCGGGTGCTGGAAACGGCCCAGAACTTCGAGCGCTCGGCACTGGCGTGATTTGAGCCAGCGGTCAGCCACACCGAAGCGTCATTGCGAGGAGCGTAATGACGAAGCAATCCAGTGCTTCTGCGGCTGTGTGTCTGGATTGCTTCCGCCGGACCAAGTCCGGGTCGAAATGACGCCGTTTCAAGGTCGGACGCAGGCCGTGGGTGCCGCGCAGCGGCTCCCCGGCGCTTTTCGCTGCCCAGGGGCCAAAAAATCGGTCGTGAGGTAGCGCGGTTCCGGCGCGCGGCGGCTCGAAAAGTGGGCCGAGGTTGTTCGCGCCGGCGGCCGCGGCATCGCTCGCCGGGCGCCGCGCGCTTGCCATGATGGCGCACGAGCTCTCGGTCCGGGCAAGCGGACCCGGCCTCCAGAAGGCACTCTCCTCGACGTGAACCCAAGTTGCAGGTTATTGATTTGGGGTCCGCGTGAGCGCAATGCCGGCCGTGTTCACCTGTAGGAGCGCCCTTGCGGCGCGACCGTGCAGCTTGCCGGTCGCGACGCGAGGTCGCTCCTACAGGCAAGCCGGTGGATCTGTCGGTTCGAGTGCCATGCCCGTCGGACAGGGCTGATTCGGCAAGAAGCCGAGAGAGTTTGCGCCCCGATCTGGCTAGTCGCTGCCGCCCATGGCTGCGGCGCTGGTCGCGCTGCCGCCGGCAATCTCCGAGGCGTAGCGTTTCTGCAGAATGCCCACGCGTTGCACATAGACCTGGGTTTCGGCGTAGGGGGGAATTCCGCCGTATCGCAACACCGCGTTTTCGCCCGCGTTGTAACCCGCTGCTGCCAGTTCAAAATCGCCGTCGAACATGTCCAGCAGCATGCGCAGATGTTTGACCCCGGCCGCGATGTTCTGTGCCGGGTCAAAGGCATTGTCGACGCCGTACATGCCGGCGGTACCCGGCATCAGTTGCATCAGTCCTTGGGCGCCCACCGGCGACAAGGCCTCGGTCCTGTAGGCGCTCTCGGCGTGAATGATCGCCCGCACCATGGACTCATCCACCTCGTTGAGGCGTGAGGCCGTGACGATCTCTTCCCGGAATGCCGTGACATTGAGCCCGGTGTGGGTCCAGTCGACCTTGGAATCGACCTTGCACGCCGGGCAGGAGTAGGTGCCGATGACCTTGGCCGCCACGCCCCTAGGACGTACGTTGGTGTAAACCGTGACTCCGCTCTTGTCGGTGTATTTGTAGATGTTCTCGCGCGCCGCTTCAGCCGTCTGGGCGGCGGCGGTACACACGAGTAGCAGGGCGAGCAGACGACGGGTCATGGAAGGAATAGGGCAACTCTTATTGGGGGCTTGACAGCTGACATCAACAATAGGCCGTAAGTTTCTGACAATTCGATCTGTTTTGGTAGTGCCGAGGGCCGGATGCTGGCTGATGCGCGGCCGTTGATGCGAACCTGATCGCAATACTTTGTTGTTTCAGCCTTGCCTGCGCCGACCCGGCGGCCCCATTTTTCCAGTTCCACATCGACAAGATCGCCATGAAGAGACCCTCACGGTGAGATCATGGGCTGCGATCAGGAGGGTCCCTAGATGTCAGATTCGGTTGTCGTTGCCATTCCCGCCCGCTTTGGCGCCAGTCGCCTGCCCGGCAAACCGCTGCTGCTGGCAGCCGGCAAGCCGCTGATCGAGCATGTCATCGGGCGCGCACGTCTGCTGAAGGGGGCAGAACTGGTGGTGGCTACGGACGATCAGCGCATCGCCGCGGTGGCCGAGCGCTTGCAGGTGCGGTCAATACTGACCCGTGCTGAGCACCCCACTGGCAGCGACCGCCTGGCCGAAGTAGCCGATCATCTGGGTTGGGCTGATGATCGCATCGTCGTGAACCTGCAGGGCGACGAGCCGCTGATGCCGCTGAGCTGTCTGGAGGCCGTCATTGCCGCTCTGCAGGATGATCCTGGCGCCGCTGCCGCCACTCTGGCCACGCCGGTGCTGGAGGTGCGTGAGTTGTTCGATCCCGCCTGCGTGAAAGTGGTCTGCGATCTGCGTGGGCACGCGCTTTATTTCAGCCGGGCGCCGATTCCCTGGGCGCGGGACGCGCTGGCCCGCGATCGCGGGCAGTTGCCGCCGGATCCGATACTGCGTCATGTCGGTCTTTACGCGTACCGGGCCGGCACCTTGCGGCGCTTTGCCTGCCTCGCCAAATCGCCGCTCGAGCAGGCCGAGTCGCTCGAACAGCTTCGCCTGCTGGAAAATGGCCTCAGCATCGTGGTCCGAATGGCTCCGGAGCCCATTCCGGCGGGGATTGATACGCCTGAGGATCTCGAACGCTTCCGTACCTTGCTGGGCGACGGGCCGGATGGTGGACCCTGATGGGGCCGCCGGACGCGCCAGTTCTGGACTTCGCCGGGTACACCGGGCATCGTCGGTGTCCAGATGCTGGTGTCGTTCTGGCCCGGTTCGGCGCTGCGGCCGGTAGCCGCTTCGACACGATTTTCCCCGGCGCGCCGGTATCTCCGGGCGCTGGCCACTTTGGAGGCTAGGATGAGCGGTGACATCTACCTGCAGGAGCTGCCCGCAGAGCTCGAGTGGGTCAATGCGGACGAGGCCATCAGTCTGTCGCAGCTGCGCGGCAAGGCCGTGCTGTTGAACTTCTTTACCGGGTCCAGCATTGCCTGCGAACAACAGGTGCAGGATCTGAGGCTGCTGGAGACCAAGTTCCACGACGGTCTCGTCGTGCTCGGGATACACACGGCCAAGCATCCGGTCGAGGCGGACAGCAAGCTGCTGCTGAAGACCTGCAATCGCTGGAATCTGCGACATCCGGTGGCCAATGACCGCGAATGGCTGCTGTGGCGGCAACTGGGCATCGAGACCTGGCCGACCGCCGTGCTCATTGACTGCGTCGGCCGGCTGGTTGGCATCTATCCGGGTGAAGGTCGGCGCGCCGAGCTGGAGCTGCGCATCCAGGAAGTCCTGGATCAGGCGGCCGAGAAGGAATTGCGCAGCTATGATCCGGCGCCGACGGCACGCAAGCCGGAGTCCCGCGGAGCACTGCGATTCCCGACGCGTGTGGTGGCTTCAGGGGCGCATCTGTACGTGGCTGACAGCGGCTACAATCGGGTGCTGGAGATCGGCTTCGATGGTCGGGTGAATCGACAGTTCGGATCCGGGAATCCCGGACATTGGGACGCCAAAGGTACGGAGGCAGGTTTTCGTTGTCCGATCGGCCTGGCGCTGACCAAGGACTTCCTGATGATTGCCGACACCGGCAATCACGCCATTCGGCGCGTACGCCTGATGAGTGGCGATGTCGATACCATTGCCGGCAACGGCCTGTGCGGACGCCCCTCGGCTGCCGATATCTCGGCCCCACGAGCGACGCCGCTGGCGTCGCCGGTGGATATCACCCTGCAGAACGATCGGCTCTACATCGCCATGGCCGGCTCGCATCAGATCTGGCAACTGGATCTGGGTCGAGGCTCACTGAGTCTGATGGTGGGCAATGGCCGCGAAGACGCGGTCGATGGCACTGGCACTTTCAGTAGTTTCGCACAGCCCAGCGCCTTGGCGGTGCTAGGCGAAAATCTCTATGCACTGGATGCCTCCAGCTCGTCCTTGCGCAAGATCAAACTGGATGACTGCCGCGTCACCACGCTGGTGCCGGGTGGCCTGTATTCGGACGGCAGTACCGACGGCCTGGGCATGGCCGCGCGCATGTGTCATCCCACCGCCATTCACGCCGACACGGCGCGCAACGTGTTGTGGATTGCCGATACGCTGAACAACAAGCTGCGGGTCTATGGTCTGGCCAAGAATGAGCTGAAGACGCTGAACATCAACTACAACCTGCAGTCACCCGCCGGCGTCTGTGTGTCCCAGGGAGCGGTCTGGATTGCCAATACCCACGCCCACGAGATTCTGAAGCTGGATCTGAAGACGGGTCGATTGGCGCGGCTTGCCATCAGCACTTGAGTCGGGCGGTGGCTACGATGTCCACAGATACTGCGGCGGAATTCGACGGTCGGGATTTCGCGCGCACGTTGACCACCGAGCCCGGCGTGTATCGCATGCTCGGCAGCGGCGATCAGGTGCTGTACGTGGGCAAGGCGCGCAATCTCAAGGCCCGGGTCGAGAGCTACTTTGCCCGCGGCGCCCACGATGCCCGCATCACCAGCATGATCATGCAGGTGCAGCGCATGGAGGTCATGGTCACCCGCACCGAGGCCGAAGCGCTGTTGCTGGAAGCGCAGCTGATCAAGGCCTTGAAGCCGCGTTACAACATCGAACTGCGCGACGACAAGAGTTATCCGTGGATACGCTTGAGCGCCGGCGACGAGTTTCCGCGGGTCAGTTTCCATCGCGGCGCCCGATCCGCGCCAGATCGCTTTTTCGGGCCGTTTCCCAGCGCCTGGGCGGTGCGCGAAACACTCAATCTGGTGCACAAGACCTTCAAGCTGCGGCAGTGCGAAGACAGCGTGTTCGCACACCGCACCCGACCCTGTCTGCAACACCAGATTCAGCGCTGCAGCGCGCCCTGTGTGGGCCTGATCGACCGTCACGACTATGCCGCCTCGGTGCGTCATGCCTGTCTGGTACTGGAGGGACGCAGCTCGACCCTGATCGATGAGCTCAACAACGACATGGAACGCGCCGCCCGGGAGCTCGATTTCGAACGCGCCGCCGAGTTGCGAGATCAGGTCGCCACCTTGCGGCGAGTGCTGGCCACCCAGTTCGTGCAGGGCGAGCGCGGCGATCTCGACGTCATCGCCTGTACCAGTCGCAACGGCAAGGCCTGCATCCAGGTGCTGTTCTTCCGCGGCGGCATGAGCCTGGGCAACCGCAGCTACTTCCCACGCTTCCTCGGTGCCGCCACTGAGGCCGAGGTGCTGCGGGCTTTTGTGGTGCAGCACTATTCGGCGCAGACCGCGCCCGCTGAACTTCTGCTCAGCCACGCCATCGACGATCAGGAACTGGTGGCCGAAGTGCTCAGCGATCAGGCCGGGCGCAAGGTCAAGCTGATCGACCGGCCACGTGGTGACCGTGCGCGCTGGGTGGATATGGCCATGCGCACTGCCGAGGCCGCGCTGGCCAGCGAACTGGCCGCCAACGCCACTGTCAGTGCCCGCCGCGAAGATTTGCGCCAGCTGCTCGGCCTGGATCAGGCGCCGGCCCGGATCGAATGTTTCGACATCAGCCACACCATGGGCGAGGTGACCGTGGCCTCGTGCGTGGTGTTCGACGCCAATGGCCCGCTGCGCAGCGACTATCGACGCTTCAATATCGATGGCATCGAGCCCGGTGACGACTACGCGGCCATGCGTCAGGCCCTGCAGCGCCGCTTCGCGCGCCTGGCTCGGGGCGAGGGTGTGGCGCCCGATCTGCTGTTGATCGATGGCGGCCTGGGCCAGCTGCGTCAGGCCCTGGAGGTGTTGGCGGAGCTCGGCATCGAGGGCATCCTCTGTGTAGGCGTGGCCAAGGGCCCCGAGCGCAAACCTGGCCATGAGACCCTGATCATTGCCCCGGACATGCGCGAACTGGAGCCCGGACCGGCTTCGCCCGGATTGCATCTGATCCAGCAGGTAAGGGATGAAGCCCATCGTTTTGCCATCACCGGGCATCGCGGACGGCGCAGCAAGGCCCGCCAGAAGTCGGTGCTGGAGGACATTCCAGGCGTTGGGGCGAAGAGAAAACGGGCTTTGCTCAAGGCATTTGGCGGATTGCAGGGCATTGCGCGCGCAGCTGTGGAAGACTTGAGCACCGTGGATGGCATCGATCGCGCGTTGGCGCAACGCATCCACGACACCCTGCATCAACGCTGAGAGGCGGCATGAGCACTCCCACCCGACATGCAATGCCGCTGAATCTGGCGACCTTTCTCACTCTCGGCCGTATCGTGATGATTCCGGTGCTGGTGGTGCTCTTCTATGCACCCTGGGAGTGGACCCATCGGGCCGCGGCCATGGTGTTTCTGGCGGCCGCACTGACCGACTGGCTGGATGGATGGGTAGCGCGACGATTCGATCAGGCCTCCAGTTTCGGCGCCTTTCTCGATCCGGTGGCCGACAAGCTGATGGTGGCGGTCGCGCTGGTGCTGGTGCTGCAACGGGATCCGCATCCCTGGCTGGCGATTGCCTGCGCCGTGATCATCGGTCGCGAAATCAGTATTTCGGCGCTACGCGAATGGATGGCCGAGATCGGTCAGCGTGCCATGGTGCGCGTGGGAGGCATGGGCAAGGTCAAGACCATCATGCAGATGGCGGCGCTGACCATGCTGCTGTGGCGCGACCCGCTTTGGACGTTGCCGATTTACAATATCGGCCTGGTCGCGCTCGCCATCGCCGCTGTGCTGACCCTGTGGTCCGCAGGTCAGTACCTGAGTGCAGCGTGGCGGGTGCTGGAGGGACAAGACGGCGAATAGCCGCAGGGCGCGTGCCTGCATGGAGTGCTGGCCAGGCCACCGTCGCGACGGAAGCTGGGAAGGGGCACGGGGCGGGGGGGGGAGCCCCGCACCGTGAGCCCGGCGTCATGACTGGAGGTGCGCGGGTTAGGGCAGCACGGCGTGAGCTTGAGAGTTGCCGCCCCAGCCGGGTCCAGCACGCCTTGCCGATTGTCGCGAGGGGGCCCGAAAATTTCTTTCAAAGGGGTGTTGACTTCGTCAGTCCTTCCGATATGATTGTCGGCTCTTGCGGGAATAGCTCAGTTGGTAGAGCACGACCTTGCCAAGGTCGGGGTCGCGAGTTCGAGTCTCGTTTCCCGCTCCAGATTCAGGGCAAAACCTCGGGTGACCGGGGTTTTGTTGTTTCAAGGGCCTGAAAACCCGAAGGTTTGGCCAGGTGGCAGAGTGGTCATGCAGCGGCCTGCAAAGCCGTGTACGCCGGTTCGATTCCGACCCTGGCCTCCAAACCTTCAAGTCCCCCACCGAATCCGCGCTGGTGTAGCCTGCAACAGCCAGCCCACGCCCGGATGGCGAAATCGGTAGACGCAAGGGACTTAAAATCCCTCGACCTTGCGGTCATGCGGGTTCGAGTCCCGCTCCGGGCACCAGCTAAAGCGCTGATCTAAGTAGACTTTCCCGCAGCCTATCGGGTTCGGGTGTTTTATCCCTCGCGCTGCACCCTCATTCGTTGCCCGTTTGTTGCCCGTTTCCTCGGGTGCTGGCCGTTGCCCAATTTCCCAACGCCTCGCGCGCGCGTACATGTTGCAAAAGGTCCGCTCGATCAATTTCCGTGAGCCTCGCGCGCGCACTTGGCCGAGAATGTCCGCCTCGCCAATTTCCGAAAGGGTCGCGCGCGCGTGCGCGTAATCGCTGGAAATTCGCCTCGCGCGCGTACTTGTCCGCAAGACTGCCCAGTGAATTTCTGTAAGGGTCGCGCGCGCACGCGCACTTGGATGCAAAACCTCCCCCATTTCTGTACGCCTCGCGCGCGTACATGTGTCGAAAGTCGGCCGCGCCAATTTCCGTGAGCGTCGCGCGCGTGCACGAAGTCGGCAAAAATTCAATTTGCTCAACTGCACTCGCGAATTTTTGGCTAGTGCGCGTGCCTCAGACCATTGCCTGCAAATCTCTGAGGCACGCCCCCTGCCCATGCGTTGCGAAAGCGGAAACAAAAACCCGGCATTGCGCGGGGCTCTGGTGCCGCTAGTTCACCGTTGCCCCGATCCTCGCCTTCAACTGCGCTCTAACGGCGCCGATCTCGTAGAGCGTGGCCGTCCCCAGAACGTTTACGCTGATCTTCTCGACGATTGTCGCCAGCGCTTTGTCTAGCGCCACTGGCGCCGGGTGCGTGTCGATCATCGCGACCATGACAACTTGCAAGGCGAACATCTTTCCCTTGAGTTCTGCGAGATCGTCAGTCTTCTTCTTGGGCATGCCACGCTCCTGGTCGTGTGTGCGAATCGTAACCTACACGACAGCAGACTATCAGCGACCTCGGCCAGACTGCCCCCACGGACTTCCACGCGGCTCTGGTGGCGCCGGTTTGCCCTTGCGGGTGAATCGCTCCGCGTCCATGAAAACGATGGAACAGCCGCAACAGGCGAAGGCTGGGCGCGCGTTCGGGCGGGCCAGGGATTCGTAGCTGGTTGCGCCGCAGATCGGGCAGCAGAAGCGGATTGGGTGGGTCATGCGTGGAGACTTGCGGGCGGGAGTCTCAGCAGGTGAGACAAGCGGCGCCCAGCGTTCTCCTACCGTCGTACCAACTTGAAAGGGGCAAGTTATGAAAAGGAAGGCGCCAGCGCCGGCGGGATTCGCGCGCTTCTATACGCCAGAACTGGCGGTTCTACTCTTCTGGATCACAGTGATTGCGGTGGTCTGCGTGGTGATCGCAAGCGCAAGCCGGCCCCTGGTGCTATTCGTTTCAACGCTGGTTGGTGGGTTGGTCTTGATCTTGTTTTCCCGCGTCATTTTGGAAGTGATGGCGGTGCTGTTCCAGATTCACGCCAGACTGACGGAGCTTTGCGGCTATGAACGCGAAGTGCGGGAAGCGGCGCGAAAGGCAGCGGATCAAGCCAGGATTGCCGCCAACAAGGCAACGGGTGCAAGTTCCCCCTCGGCGTCTTAGCGGCTTTTCATGTCCTTCTGGCGGTCTGATTGCTCCCACTGCGCTCCACGTGGCTCTGGTGGCGCTGGCTTGCCGAGAGACTTGCGGGCGGGTGTGTCGTGCGGTGAGATCTTCAGTTCACTACCGTTTGTCGGGAAGTGGATAAAAGCGCCCTAGAAGCTGAGACGATCATCCCTCTCGACGCTCCTAACAACGACACGCCATCAACGGGGAAGGCTGTGACAGCGTTCTTTGCTAGACAAGGTGGGGCATACGTCAACGAGATGAATCGCTCGCTCGGCGCACTACTCGGAATCGCTCAAGGAATGTTGTCAGATGGGCACTTGGCCGACGGTGAAATCCAGTTTCTGCAAACGTGGCTCGAATCCAATTCCGCGATTGCTACGGTGTGGCCGGGCGACATCATTTATCACCGCGTAAAAACAGTACTCGAAGACGGTATCGTAACTGAAGCCGAACGAAAGCACCTAACCGAAACCCTCCAGTCGCTTCTGGGCGGAACAATGGCGCAGCTAGCTAACGACACACACGTTACGCAGCTACTACCCTACGAAAAACCGACAATCGTCTTTCGGGACGAAATCTTCTGCCTGACTGGTGACTTTGTCTATGCACCACGCAAGGTTTGCGAAGGCGAGATAAATGCTCTAGGGGGACTTGCAAAGTCTTCAGTCTCAAAGAAGCTCAACTATCTGGTGGTGGGCGGTCTTGGAAGCAATGAATGGAAACACGGAAGTTTCGGAACCAAGATTGAGAGCGTTATGCGAATGAAAAAAGATGGATTGCAAATTTCAATCGTTCACGAAGATCACTGGGTAAATGCGCTCGTTCGCGCTGGCAGACCATAGCCGCGAGGATTTGTATTGTTCGGACATTGGGTCGCCATCAATATCTATTCGCTGACACGTGTCAGTCGACGGAGAGAATGTTTGCCTTGTTCGATGCATTTACGCGAGCCTGAGCGAAATCCATTTTTGACCAAGACCTTTAGATTCAACGTACGGGACGAGTAAACTAATCGCGAATGTCGGACCAAAATTGTGGCTGCCATATCCTTAATGAACCGAGAAATTATCTTTGAAGCTTTGCGATTCGCCTACTCGGCATCCGAGTTCGGCAGGAGCGACAACTACGGCTCGCCCGAGAATTATATTTACTTCTGCTGGAAGTCGGAGCCTGGAAAATGGAGCAGGTTGCCAAATAGATATCTTGGAGTCCATGCAGAGTTTGCGCTGAAGAAAAGACGGGGCATCCTAAGCAGGTTGTTTGGCCGAAAAAAATGGTTGGAGGAAGCAATTTCAGGGCGCGCGGAATTTTACGCCTATTTTGAACGCATGATTGTTTTTGAGACGTATCTGCTCGAACGAATTTACAGATTCGACGGGACCGGCGAGAGATACTTGCACCCGAATCCAGCTTACGATGATTCGGTGCGAATAAAGGTTTTTGTCTCTCCAGGAATGTTTGAGGCGCAATTTATCTCTAGGCTTTTCCCGAGTGATGACGATCTGGAAATAATTAAAATGCTACATAATCACCGTGATCTCATACGGTTATGGACATTAGCTACGCCGTCCAAGAGCTACGACAAAACAGCCTGGATGAGCGCGCAGGCGCAGTTGAGGCAACAGGGCGGAATCTAAAGATCCGCCGACGAAGAGACTCCACAATTAAGCATCCTCACCTTTGGAGGCGAGTCTTGAAATGGATTGTCCAAGGAGCGGCTTTCATTGCTGGCGCGTTGGCCCTTTGGGCAGGTCTGGCGGCTTGGGAGCAGACGTGTCTAGGAATATTTGAGGATCGGTTCATGTGTGAAGTAACGAGAGAACACCGGAGAGATTTCAAAATTTGCGCTGCGCAGAGCTGGAAAATATGTGATTCGCTCAGAGATAAAGGATTTGGCGCAAAATATGAAACATGCCTAGACAGCGCGCGCTGTCAGTGCATGTCAAAGCTTGGAAATGAGTCATGTGAAAATTTTTGAACCTACACACGATGCATGGCTGTGTAGGTGTATTGGCAGATAAACCACAGGGTTTCCAACGCCACCTGCGGAGCCTTGGCGTCGCGGGCTTTTCTAGTTCACCGACTCCGAGAATGTGGTTAACCTCACGCCTAAATATTATGTCGCAGCCTGGAAATGTCCGGAAACCCCGTGTGGTTGGCTTTTTGACGTTCTGGTGCTGCGGCGTATGCCTCCGACATTGGGTCCCTTTTCACGCTGCCCCGTCCGCGACTGAATAGATGCGGCGCTAGATGTTGCGGTAGTTCCCGCGATGGAAAACCACTACGAGGCCGAATTTGGAAATCCTTAGACGATTGCTGGGCTTAGACCTTGCCGGAAGAATCCGTTCTTGGAAGCGTCGACGTCGATCGCTGAGAGTTCGCGAGTTTTGGTGTCAGGTCTCAACAGGTTTAGGAGAAGATCCAAGCATAGTCGTATTTCGAGTCTCAGCATTTACATTTAGCTCTGACTCGGCTGATATTGACGGTGTAATTTGGATCTATAGTAAAGGGGACTATCTAACAAGCGCCGAGGCGGAAGCCCACTTAATTCAGCAAATACATCGTGCAACGGCTAAATTCCCCAAGTCGGCATTCTACCGCAAAGCTAGTCCAACAGCGCGAGGGTTTGCTGAGTGTTGTATTGACGGTGAATGGATGCGCTGTGTTCCTCCGGCAATTCCAAACGGAGAGCCTCCATTCTATGTAAATTAATCGCGTGTACGGTAGAAATCTAACTATATTTGCAGACCGACATCGGAATTGGCTATTTGCGATGTTTGGAGGTGGTCGCCTTGGGCGTCGCCGATCGCGGGTCCCTGGTAACTAGTGTTGATCAACCACGATGGCGCGGACGCGGTAGGCGCCGGCTTTCGGATTCCGCTAGAGGGGTTAACTCTCGCTCTGACATAATAGGTCGCAGCCTTGCTCGGTCGTTTTCGTTGTCAGATCGGGCTTGGCTGGCCTTGGATGCTGCGGCGCATAGGTGCCAACTATTCTCGGACCCCGCGTCCCCGGCACCGAGGTTGTTTCTAGCGTAACCGTCCGATCACCCCCATTGATGCGCCGCGGTTGCCGATTTGCTAGGCGCTTGTCGCCCGCCAGTTCATCGGCAGCAGGCTCTCAATGTCGCGATTGAGCGTCGTCGGCAGGCGCTCCAG
>JBFWOF010000029.1:0-78742 GCA_050250665.1 Lysobacterales bacterium
TTCATGTAACGGAAAGCAAAACGAGCCGCAGATTCCTTGACGTTCGGAAAGCCCTCATAGAAGGCCGGGTCCGCGAGCCAGATGCCTGGGGCTGTGCGTAGCGACAGCAAGCGCGCGGCGCCCGGCAAGGCAAGCCGCGGCCGCCGGCGCGAACAAGCCTGGCGCACAATCGGATTCGGCGCGCGCCGGAGCCGCGCTACGAGACTGCCCTTGCAGGTCCAGACTTGTCTGGACGCTCTGGGCGAGATGCAGAAGAAGCGTCCAGACAAGTCTGGACCGACCAAAGCGCCAGCCTTTCCCGTGCCCCGTGCCCCGCCCAAGAAAAAGCCCGCGACACCTTGCGGCATCGCGGGCTCGCGGTTCCTTCGGTGCCGATCAGCTTTCGGGCTGGACGACGACCTTGACCATGGTGTGCACATCCGCGTGCAGATGTACTTCCACCTCGGACTCGCCGACGCGGCGGATCGGGCCTTCGCCCATGATCACTTCGGACTTCTCCATCGGCAGTCCGATGGCCGTGAAGGCCTCGGCGATGTCGCGAGCCGACACCGAACCGTAGAGCTTGCCTTCGGTGCTGGCGTTGGCCTTGATCGTGACCGTGGCGCCTTCCAGCTTGGTCTGACGGCTCTGGGCGGCGGCGAGGATTTCATTCGCCTTGGCCTCGAACTCGGCGCGGCGCTGCTCGAACTCGGCCAGGTTGGTGGCCGTGGCCGGAACTGCCTTCCCGTAGGGGATCAGGAAGTTGCGGCTGTAGCCGGCCTTGACGCGAACCTTGTCGCCAAGGTTGCCCAGGTTCTTCACCTTCTGAAGCAGGATCACATCCATGGATCGGCTCCTCAGTGACTGTCAGTGTAGGGAATCAGCGCGAGAAAGCGGGCGCGCTTGATGGCGGTCGAGAGCTGGCGCTGGAAGCGCGCGCGCGTGCCGGTGATGCGGCTCGGCACGATCTTGCCGGTCTCGGTGACGTACTGGCGCAGGGTATTCAGATCCTTGTAGTCGATCTGGGTAATACCCTCGGCCGTGAACTTGCAGAACTTCTTGCGGCGGAAGAAACGCGACATGGTCTACTCCTGGAATGTGGCGATCAGGCGCTGGCTTCAGCGCTGGACTCGTCGTCAGCAGTGCTGCTGGCGGCCGGGGAGTCACCGGAATCGTCGTCACGACGGCGCGGCTTCTCGTCCTTGGTCTTCATGATCGCGGACATCTCGGTCACGGCTTCCTTCATCTGGATGATCAGATGGCGCAGCACGGCATCGTTGAAGCGGAATGCGTCCTGCAGCTCTTTCAGGGCACCGGCGGAGCACTCGATGTTGAGCATGATGTAGTGAGCCTTCAACAGGCGCTCGATCGGGTAGGCCAACTGGCGGCGACCCCAATCTTCCAGACGATGGATCTTGCCACCGTCGGTTTCGATCATGGTGCGGTAGCGATCGATCATCGCTGGCACCTGTTCACTCTGGTCAGGGTGGACCAGAAACACAACTTCGTAATGACGCATGATGTCCTCTCGGATAAAGCTTCCCGGAATGCCGGTGAAGCGAGGTTTGTCACCTGGATAGTGACAATGGCGCTGCCGATGGCAACGCTTCGTGCCCCGGGCTGACATGCAACTCGGGGGCGCGGAGTCTAAGGCCAGTCTGGCAAAACAACAAGGATTGCGGGAAATTTCGGCCTGCGGTGTTCAGTTCCGTGACGGCTTGTCGCGGATGTTTTCAGGGTCTGCCATGAACGCGCCTACTGCGCTTAGCCTGGTGTGCCGCGCAGCGGCTCACCGGAGCTCTTCTGCATCACCGCCCGGAGAGCGCTGCGCGCACTTCGGGCTACGAAAAGCTGACTTTTGCCGAAATACGTAGATTCAAAAACTTAGGAGTTGGGTTCATGGAGAGCGTAGCGAAGCAATCCAGAAGCGCAGTTTCAAGAGCACTGGGTGCTTCGTCGCCTCGCTCCTCTCCATGAATCCATGTCGTAACATGTTGATTTGTGGTCTATGACGTAGGTTGGGCTAAGCACAGCGTGCCCAACACCAGCGGCCATTGTTGGGCACGCTGCGCTTTGCCCAACCTACAGCTCATGGTCCTTGGGCAGGTTCGGGCCGAAACAGGTGTCCCTCAATGACGCATCATGGCTATCAAGTCGCACCCGGGAAACCTGCTCAGCTGATCTTGTCCTGTAGATACAGGGCTTCACCCAGGCTTTCGATCAGAGCAAGCTGGGTCTCGAGCCAGTCCACGTGCTCCTCTTCGCTGACCAGGATCGACTCGAGCAGCTCCCGAGTGCCGTAGTCGCGGACGCTCTCGCAGTAGGCGATGGCGTCGCGCAGGTCCGGGATGGCGATCTCCTCAAGCTTGAGGTCGCAGCTGATCACTTCCTTGGGGGTCTCTCCGATCATCAGCTTGTTGAGCTTCTGCAGATTGGGCAGCCCGTCCAGAAACAGGATGCGCTCGATCAGCTGATCGGCGTGCTTCATCTCGTCGATGGATTCCTTGTACTCGTGCTCAGCCAGGGACGCATAGCCCCAGTTGCGGTACATGCGCGAATGCAGGAAATACTGGTTGATCGCCGTCAGTTCGTTGGCGAGGATCTGGTTCAGGTAAGCAATGACCTTGCTGTCGCCTTTCATATCGTTCCCATTGGATGGATCGCCTGGCGATCGGATGACGACATCATAGCGAGCAATGACGCCACCGGCACGGCCGAACAGTACTCAGGGTCGCGATGCAGGGTCCGGAGTTGGGTTACAGGCCGCCGCGGAAGCTGTCGCGAGCAAGTGAGCGGGGCTTCAGGCCGACATCGAAGTCGCGAGTATCTGCAGCCCCGAACGCCGATGACCCTCGGCATGCAGAGCTTCCATCAACACCGCCTCTGCGGTCTCGGAACAGCACCCGCAGCCGGCGGTGCAGCCGGTGTTGGCAGCCAGTTCTCCCAGCGTGCGGATTCCGGCAGCCGCAGCGCGCCGGATGGCAGACTCAGTAACGCCATTGCACATGCAGACGTACATCGCTCCGAGGACTCCTGTGATGGTCCTCGGCCAGCTTATTGCTAATGCGAATGGTTGTCAATTAGCCCCGAGCACTCGCCATGACTCCGGCTTCAGCTACCGGTGCCTGTGGAATGTCGATCAGGCGTCTGGCCGCCGGTGCCAGATGGCGCAGGGCACGCTCATAGACGCCGCGCTTGAAGGACACTACGTGATCCAGCGGATACCAGAAGTCCACCCAGCGCCAGAGGTCGAACTCGGGCCGGTCGGTACCGTCCAGGCGCACGCAACTTTCGTCGGCCACCAGCTTCAACAGAAACCAGACCTGCTTCTGGCCGATGCATACCGGCCGCACGTTGCTGCGCACGCAATGGCGCGGCAATCGATAGCGCAACCATCCCGGAGTGGCCGCCAGGATCTCGACATGCTGCTCGGTCAACCCGGTTTCCTCGGTCAACTCGCGCAGCATCGCTTCTTCGGGCGTCTCATCGCTGTTCATTCCACCCTGCGGGAACTGCCAGCCATCCCGTCGCACGCGACGAGCCCAGAAGACCCGCCCGCACTCCTGCATCAGTACGATGCCCACATTGGGCCGATAGCCATCCGGATCAATCATCCGGGCGCACTCCAAGCATTCGCTGGCTTGATTTTGCATTCCGCGGAGCCGACCGACAAGCGGTCAGTGTCGATATCCGAGGATTTCACTGCGACTTGTGCTGAATTCAGACAAAAATTGGCGTTCGAAACCGGCAAGAAGCGATCGAATCGGTCCAACTCCCAGTACAATCAGCGAGTTCGCCAATACTCTGAGCGGAAAACATGAGCCGTAGCGCCAGTCCTGCTGCAGATTTCCTGCCCTTCGCAAAACTGACGCAGAAGAACATTCCGCCGCGCGTGCGCAGTCTGCTCGAGGGCCTCTACCAGACCGCCTGGCCAACGCTGGAAGCGGGCATGAGCAAGGCTCTGGACGACCTGGATCGCGACCTGTTTTCGCAGGCCGAACGGGTCATGAACTCGAACGAGCAGCAACGCTTTCTGGAAAGTAATCGTGAATTGCGCAAGCAACGCGGAGCATTTGCCCTGGCTTGTCGCGACGCGGTGCAGCGAACCTTGCTGTGCCTGATCGATCCGTCGATCGAAGAAGCCACGCTGACCAAGCGCAACCGGGACGCTGGCAAGGATAAGCTTAGCCTGGTGGATACGGCCGATCTGGAACAGCAACTGGCGCTCTCCGAGATCGCGGCCAGAGCCGAAATACGGGCGAGCAACGCCCTTCAGGCGCTGTCCTACCGGCTTGCGGTCATCGTCGGTCGCGCGCCGATAGACGTTGATGCCCTGGCTCTGGGACCAAACAGGATCTGCGCCGCGATTGCCGAAGCATCGCGCCAGTTCGAGATCCCGGTGCTCCATCGGATTGCCCTGTTCCGGCGCATCGACAAGGCCATCTTCAAGGATCCGGTCGGCCTGTACGAAGCGCTGAACGCCTTCCTGGTGGAGCATCGCGTCTTCCCCAATCTGCATCTGGGCAGCCGGGTGTCAACGAATCGGGTCAACGCGCCGGAGCCGGCCGCTGCTGCCGAGCCGGCGGCCGAAGCCGAGCCGTCGACGCGGCCGGAAACCGCCGAGGTCAGGCCGACACCGTCCGCAGCCGGGAACACCGTCCAAGCCCATGCCGCAGCCGACGGCCTGGTGCCTGCCGCAAGTGTCGCCCATGCCGGTGCTGGCAGCTCGTCGACAGCAGACTTTGGTGCTGGCGCGCACTCCGCTCCGGAAGTCGGAACGAGCGCCGGTGGGCTTCCTGCTACTGCCGACTATCCCGCGCCCGAGCCCAGAGCGCCGGCGATGAATTACGACAGCCCTGCTGCACGGGCTTTTCAGCAAATCATCGACGCGGACGCGAGGGCTCAGCAGAGCCTGACGCCAGCGCCGCCGCGGCCCAGCAATCCGGCGGCGGATGCGCAGTTCTTCGACACCCTGCGAGAGCTGCTGGCAGGTCGCCGCGGTCCCTCGAGCGCGGCGGAGGCGGCAGCGCTCGAGGCGCGCCCGGTGGCGGAGGTGCAGGACGTGCAGTCGGTGCTGTCGGTATTGCAGAGCCAGCCAGCAGCGCCGGTCATGGTCGATGGCCGCTGGGTCAATCGCAGCAGCGCGCATATCAAACGCGACCTGATGAATCAGCTGCGCGGTCTCAACGGAGGATCGGCTCCGAGGCTGCGCCAGGAGGATTCCGACACCATCGATCTGGTCGGCATGCTCTTCGATCATTTGTTGTCCGAGCATCGTCCCAACAGCACCAGCCATGGGCTGCTCAGCAAGCTGCAGGTTCCGCTGATGAAGGTGGCCTTGGGCGACAAGAGCTTCTTCACGCGCCGCGACCATTCCGCGCGACAGTTGCTGAATTCGATTGCGGAAACCTCCTCGTACTGGATCGAGGACGAAGAGGCCGATCGCCCGGTGGTCGAGAAGATGCAGCTGGTTGTGGACCGCGTGGTCAAGGAATACGACGACGACGTCGGCGTGTTCTCGCATCTGTTCGATGACCTTTCTCGCCATCTGGGCAGTCTGCAGAAGAAGGCCGAGGTCGCCGAACGCCGTCATATCGAAGCTGCCAAGGGCAAGGAGAAGCTGGAACTGGCTCGGGCGGCCGCGCAGGAGGCCGTGCAGCAACGTCTGCTCGATGCCAAGCCGCCCGAGGCGGTCAAGACCCTGCTCGAAAACGCCTGGGCCGATGCCTTGGCGTTATCTCTGCTGCGACTGGGCACAGACAACCCGAAGACGCGTGAACGTCTGGCCCTGGTCGACAATCTGCTGGCGGTCTTTGCCGAGGGTGTGGGGCCCGAGGAACAGGAGAATCGACTGGAAAACCTGCGGCCATGCCTGGAAGACGGCCTGTCTGCAGTCGGCTTTCATGGTGAAGCGGTATCCAAGGTCTGGACCGATATCAGCGCGCTGATCGAATCGGCCAGCGAACAGGACCATGCCGCTGCGACCCATGCGATCACGGAACTCATTGGACAGAATCCTCGGCTTGGCGGCGAAGCAAAGTCGACTGCTGCAGCTGCCGCGGAATCGCCCCCGGGCCATTCGATACTCCAGAATCTGCACAAATCCGAGCGCCTTCCCATAGGTCCGAAAGAACAGGCCATGATCGACCGGATTCGCCAGTTGCCCTTCGGGACCTGGTTCGAGTTCACCCTGAATCAGCAGGGTGAAAAGGTGCGCAGGAAACTCTGCTGGTTCAGTCCGGTCACCGGCCGCTGTCTGTTCCTGAATGCACGCGGCATCCGTGCCGAAGAGAAGATGATCGACGCGCTGGCGCGCGACGTGCTGCGCGGCAACGCCAAGGTCATCGATGACACGCGCGAGTCCTTCATCGACCGCGCCTGGAAGGGCATCATGTCCGTGTTGAAAGGAGCCGGCCTGGCTGGCGGTTCCGATGCGGCCGATACAATGGGGCGGGCATAACCATGGTTGCGAGAAGGTCTGTCAGAAAACGCGTTTCGCAAGCCCTGGTGATCAGTAATGCGATGACTGGCGAATCGATGGGCCGTATCGGCAATCTCTCGGTGGACGGCATGATGCTGATCACCAGCCACGAAGTTCCTGATGGCTGCCTCTACCAGGTGCAGTTCCAGCTGCGGGATGCGCAGCAGCAGACGCACCGCATGGAAGTCGGAATCCAGTGTCTCTGGAGCGAAGCGGCGCGCACCGAAAACAGCTACTGGATTGGGTGCAAGATCGTCGACATCAGTGACGAGCAGCAACAAGTGCTGGACGCATGGGTGGAGCGAGCCACGGAAACCGTTTGAGGCAGACGGGAGTTGCCGTAGTCGCCAGCGGCGCTCATTCGGGTACGTCAGTGTCGCTGTCTGGAGTGTATTCGTCGACTTGCTCGGTGGAGCCCTCAGTGGCTTCCGATGGCTCGCCTTCGTCCATGCGTTCGGCTTCCTCAACGGCAGCAGGCTCACGCTCGGCGTCGCGGACGACCTTGGCTTCGGTGGCTTCCTCACCGACATGGAAGGCGGCATAGCCGGGCAGCACGACCTGGTTGAGGGCCATGCCGATCACGCGCCCGCGCACGGGCGACACGAGTTCGCTGGATTCATCATTGAGCGGATTGACCACCCGCCCCAGACGTTGGCCCTGGCGCACCCGATCACCCAGACGCACATCGGAGAACAGCATCCCGGGGCGCGCCACCCGCACCCAGCGTGATTCGTAGAAGATCGGCTGGGGCTCGCGCCATTGCCTTACCCGCTGGGTCATGCCCATGTTGTTCATCAGGGTTTCGATCGCAGCCACACCATGTTCGATTTCGGCGGGCTCCAGTCGCACGGGGGCGCCAAGTTCGAAAGTCACTGCAGAAATTCCGGCATCAGTAGCCGCTCGCCGCAGCATGCCCCGGGCCGAGGGCGTGTGCAGCACAGCCGTCGCGCCGAAGCGCCGGGTCAGGTCGACCACGCTGGGCAGCCGCAGATCGCCACGCACCTGCGGCAGATTGGCGCGGTCGAAAGAGCCGGTGTGGAAGTCGACCAGGGCATCGCAGTGGATCACCACCAGGTCGAAAAAGTCACGGGCGATGCGCGAGGCGCTGCTGCCGTTGACGTTGCCGGGAAAGAAGCGATTGAGATCGCGTCGGTCGGGCAGATAGCGCGAGCCGCGCGAAAAACCTGCCATGTTGACGATCGGTACGCCGATGACGGTTCCCACCAGATCCTCGGCATCCAGTGATCCCAGCACGCGCCGGATCACTTCGACACCGTTGAGCTCGTCTCCATGGATGGCACCGGTCAGGCACAGGACCGGTCCGGGTCTGGCGCCATGAACGACGTTGATCGGAACCTGCATCGAATCGCCAAGGAAAGTAGCGCCGGAGCGCCAGAACAGCCTCGCCTTGGTGCCGGGGGCGACTCGCTCGCCGAGCAGGTACAGTGCCGGATCGGGTGGCATGGCCGCCGTCTCGCGGGTGACGTCCACGGCGATGGCGCTTTCATCCTCCTCTGCAGTACTGGTCTGCAACGGGGATAAAGGGCCGTCAGCGGCTTCGGACAGGGCTTCTTCCACGATACTGTCCTGCGCCGACAGCGGCGCACTCCACAGGGCCAGCAGCAGTATCAGCGCGCGTGACTGCATCGAGCGCAGAGTCCGTAAACTTCGATGGTGTGTCGGTGCGGCTTGAAGCCTTGTTCCTTGGCCTGCGCCCTCAAGCGATCGGCGACACCCTTGGCGTCCAGTTCCAACGTCTCCTGACATCGCTCGCAGATCAGGAACTGACTGCCGTGATCCGTTGCCTCGGGGTGCGGGCAGGGGACGTAGGCATTCAGGGTCTCTAGTCGATGCACAAAGCCGTGGCGCATGAGGAAATCCAGTGCCCGATAGACCGTTGGCGGCGCGGCGGGGCCAGAACCCTGCTTGCCGATCTTCTCCAGCAGATCGTAGGCCTTCACCGGGCGCGAGTCTGCAGCCACCAGTTCGAACACCCGGCGCCGGGTGTCGGTGAGGCGCAAGCCCCGCTCCGAGCAGGCCTTTTCCAGACTGCCCAGCAGATCGGCGCTGGCATGATCATGCTCCGGGTGCGTGCAATGCATGGAGTGCAGATTTCCGTCAGTTGCCCAGGCCTATCAGCCCGTCTTGGCCCAAGTCTAGCCGCTGCGGCAGTTTCGGGGGCGTACGGACTGGGTACAAACGCTGACAAGGCAGAGGTTTCAGCGCTCCCGATCAGCGATCCAGGCTCTTTCAGGAGGGCGTCCAGAGGCGAATCCTGTCTGTACCCCTGCCGTGTCTGTTCATTGACCACTAACGATTCAGCGAAAATGGCGCATAATGGCTGGGCCAGAGGGGAAAAGATTGTTGTCCCTGTGCAACACGGCAGGGTACCCGGGCTGGAGTTATCAAAACTGGAGATTTCGGATATGAAGAAGACGCTGTTATGCGCCGCGCTCGCTGCGGCTGCCGCGCTTCCGATGCTTGCTTCGGCAGCACCGCGGGAAGCTGGGCAGTGGTACGTCTCGCCCATGGTTGGTTACGGTTTTTCAGACGAAGATCGGGTCTCCGACAATGGTCTGGCGGTAGCGCTGGGTGCGGGATACGTGTTCAAGGACAACTGGACGGTTGAAGGCACGCTCCGGTACAACAAGTACGATCGCAACAACGGTGACAACGAGCCCTTCGAGTGGAAGCAGAACGGCATCGACGTCTCCGTTCGCTACCTGATCGACATGGACATGGCCCACCCGTACTTCGGTGTGCTCGCCGGTTACGGCAACAATGAGCTCGACAATGACTTCGATGATTCCGGCTATCGCGCCGGCGCCATTGCGGGCTTCGAGTGGGACATCACCGACTCGGGCGCGCTGCGTTTCGAAGTTGGCCAGATTTACAGCGATTTCAGTCGCGGTGGCTTCCAGGACGGTTTCTGGGACACCACGGTGACGCTGGGCTTCGCGCATTATTTCGGTGGCAAGGTAGCACCGCCGCCGCCGCCGCCGCCGCCCCCGCCGCCGCCGCCGCCGCCGCCGCCGAAGCCGCCGGAGCCGCCGGTCAAGCCCTTGCCGGTGTCGATCACGCTGAACGGCGTGAACTTCGATTTCGACAAGTGCACGCTGCGTGCTGACGCGATTGCCATTCTGGATGAGGCAGTGCGCGTGCTGAACGGCAACGAGATCCGCGTCGAAGTGGCGGGTCATACCGACGCCATCGGCACCGATCAGTACAACCAGAAGCTGTCGGAATGCCGCGCCAAGGTGGTTGCTGACTATCTGACCGGCCACGGCGTGTCCGGTGCCAAGATCAGCGCTGTCAACGGCTACGGTGAGTCGCGTCCGATCGACACCAACGACACGGCCGAAGGCCGCGCTCGTAACCGTCGCACGGAGCTGAACGTGCAGTAATCGCCTGGCGATTGCAGCATCCGTGACCAGAAAAACCCGGCCTCGCGCCGGGTTTTTCCTTTTCCGGGCCCGGCTCGGCGCGGCAGGCACTGGCTGCGGGTAGACTCAGCTTCAGTTCCCGACCGGAGTGCCGAGATGAATCCATTGATCCGACCCGAAGTGCGGTCCGCGGTCAGCGCCGAAGAGTGGCAGGCGCGAGTCGACCTTGCGGCCTGTTATCGCCTGGTGGCGGCCTACGGTTGGGCTGATCTGGTGTTCACCCATATCTCGGCCAAGCTGCCCGGTCCTGACGAACACTTTCTGATCAATCCCTACGGTGCCCTGTTCGAGGAAATCACCGCCTCCAGCCTGGTCAAGGTCAATCTGCAGGGCGAAGTGATCGGCGAGTCACCATTCCCGGTCAATCCCGCCGGTTTCACGATTCACAGCGCCGTGCACGCGGCGCGTACCGACGTCGGCTGCGTGCTGCATACCCATACGGTCAACGGCATCGGCGTGTCGGCGCAGAAGGGCGGTGTGCTGCCGATCTCGCAGCAATCGATCTTCGTGCTCTCCAGTCTGGGTTACCACGACTATGAGGGCGTTGCCCTGCGCGATGAGGAGAAGCCGCGGCTGGTGGCGGATCTCGGCACCAACAGCTTTCTGATGTTGCGCAACCACGGCCTGCTGACAGTAGGTCCGACCATTGCCGACACCTTCCTGGCGATGTATCTGTTCGAGACCACCTGCGCCATCCAGCTGCGCGCCCAGTCCGGTGGTGGTGAACTGGTCCACGTGCATCCGCAGATCCTGGCCACTGCCCAGCAGCAGGCACAGCAGGTCACCCGCAATCTGGGCGGTGCCCTGGCCTGGCCGGCATTGCTGCGGAAACTGGACCGTATCGACCCCAGTTTCAGGGACTAGCTGCTAGCGGTTCGCTTCCGGTCCCTGGATCACGGGCTCGGACCACTCTGCTATTGCTGGCGCATCGGTCAGCGGCGCTGCGGGGTGGGTGGGCGGAGCCAAGGCCGATGCCGGCACCCAGTCGGCGGGTGTCAGCACGGGCAGGCCGTGGCGGACGCGGGCGCGATCGCATTGATCGCTGGCTCGTCCATGCTCCCAGGAGGCTTCGACTTCCCGGCAGGCTCCTGGTCGCTGCTGGTAGATGCGGCAATGCGCGGCAGTGCCGACGGTTCCCGCCAGTGCAATGCAGCGGCCACGATCGGCCGGGTCCATGCGCATGGAAACCCGCATGGGATCGAGCTTTTCAGTCAGATCCGGATCGATGCCGAGCGCTTCGGCTTCGCTCCAGTACATGGCAACGAGGTAGGTGGCGCAACAGGCGCCGCAACGCAGGCAGGGATGGGTCATGAGCTGGCTCCAGGAGCGCGCAGCATATCGCTGATTCCGCTCCGGAAATCAGCGCTGGCAAGGCCGTTCCTGACGCGCCAGGGTTAGCGTTCAGACTGCGAAATCGTGGCCCGCCTTGCAGCCGGCTACGACTGCTTTCCGGCCCTGTCCGAGGGTGTACCAACGGCCACTGGCGGAGGCCGGTCCGGCGACGGCACTCTGACGGCACCCGGGCCGACCGGCCCGGAATGTTCAGCACCGGGGAGGGTGGAATGAACACACGTGTGATCGGAAGTCTGTTGCTGGGTCTGGGGCTGGTCTGTGCCGGCGCGGCGCATGCCCTCTGTGTCGACAATGTGGTGCTGTTGCATGGCAATACCGGCAGCCCGGCCGATTTTGACAATACTTATGATGCCTTGCGCGCTCGCGGCTACGCCGCCAGCCAGATCTACCGACCCAGTTGGGGCAGTTCCTATTGCGCGGCCTGCAATGATCACTATGGCAGCGAGGAAACCCCGGTCGCCAATGCGCTGACCCAGGCCAGAGCCAGTTCCTGCACCGGCAAGATCGACGTCATCGGCCATTCGATGGGTGCCACGCTGGCTGCGCGCGAAATCAGCAAGCTCGGGCTGGCAGGCTCGGTACAGACCTTCGTCGGCATTGCCGGGGCCTTTCGCGGACTGTGGAGCTGCGGCAGCTATCCCTACAACGTCTGGAGCAGCACCTGCGGGGCCTGGGGTCTGTCGGTGGGCAGCCCCTTCGTCAACAGTCTGCAGGGTCAGGTCTTCGGCGCGCGCGCGTATTCGATCAAGTCCTGGAGTGACCAGATCGTCTGCTCAACCGGCTTCTGTACCGTCGGCGGTGTGCATTCCTCGACCGTTCCGAACGAGACCGGCACCCAGACCTTCGTGCTCGGACATTTTGGGCTGGTGACCAGCACCGCGACGACCCAGGTCAATCTGATTCAGTGACACTGGACCAGGGTAGGAGCGACCTCGCGTCGCGACCACTGTCGCGAAATCCGCGCACTGGGGCGGGTCGATGCCAGGAGCGGGACGCAGAGCACGCAGAGGAAGGGCGGAGAGAACACGGAGTAGAGCCCAGCCAATCGTGGACTTTGCCTGGCTCTGCGTTCTCTCTGCCTTTTCTCTGCGTCCTCTGCGTATCAAATCCTGGCTCGGGCGCGCGACCGGGCCAGGGTTTTTGCGCCGGGTCTCGCGCCGCGCAATTCCCACTGCAGCCTCAATGCCCCTGCCAGTCGCGGCTGACCAGTTCCTCGTCGATCAGCGTGCGCAGACGCACGCGGCCGGCCTCGATCCATTGCCACATGCGCGAGCGGTACTGGCCGCAATCGGAAATCTGCACCATTTCATAGAGATAGGAATCGGGCAGGTCGCGGCGCAGCCAGGACAGCAGCAGGGTCCGGTGGTGACGATCTTCGGGAGCTTCGACCGCCCAGCCATGCACCTGGCCGCTGTCCCAGTGCAAGCGGCCGTCACGCAGCACCGCCGGGAAGTCGCGGGTTTCCGAGCGTCCGTCGGCCCAGCGATAAATATTGGTCTGGTGATAGGGGTAGGGACCGGTCTCGGGCAGTCGGCAGATCAAGCGTGAATCATGCTCGTCGACCAGTTTTCCGTCGGCGTCCAGATAGCGGTAATGCCCCTCCCAGATGCCCTCGTGCCGTGCCAGCAAGGGCATTGCCGTCTTCAGGTCCTGCATCGGTGATGCTCCCGGCTCAGGTGGTAGGCACAGCCTACTCCGAGTCAGGCCACAGCGGGCTTGATCGAGGTCATCGGCCGCCATCTGGACGGATTGCGCCGGCGCCGATCAGTCCAGGCGAGCGCCTTCCGGGAACTGGAAGAAGCCCTGCGGTCCGGGCCAGTAGAACCACAGTTCGGGCTGGCGCTCCAGCGCCGACAGGAATTCCTCGTTGAGGATGCTTACCAGGGCGCCCAGATCCTGCGATCCGGGCAGATCGATCAGTTCCAGCGCGCGCTGCCGCGTGGTCCAGTCCAGGTGCACGTTGAAACAGCGGCGCGGCCCGGGTAGCTGCAGGGCCAGCTTGAGGATGCCGCTACGCCACCAGGCCTGGCGACCACCGGGAAAGCGAACGCTGACCAGGCCGGTATTCGGTCGAGGTGGCGTGTCTGCGGCGACGCAGACCAGTCCACCGGCAGCAATGGTCTGGGCGATGCGCTCGCGCGCACCTCCGGTACCTATGCCGCGGTTGCCGCAGACCACAGCGACCATGTGCAGTCGCAGACGCATGTAGGCGTAGCGCGCCAGGCCGACGCCCGGGGGGCGCGATTGCAGCGAGCGATACACCAGATGCACCTGAAAGCCGGCGGCGCGCAAGGTCGCCAGCGCCGGCAGACCCTGGTTGAAATTGAAGAAATAACAAAGGCCGCCGCCACGATCTGGGGCGATGTTGCCATGCAGCGGCATGGTCGCGGCGAGTCCGCGCCATCCCCGCCCCAGGGCGCGAAATACATCGGCATGCTCGAGCAGAAAGCCGAATCGGAAACGCTGGTCGAACTGCTCGTCGTTCCGGGGCAGTCCCAGCATCTCGCGCCCGCTGCGGCTGCCCGCCACCTCTTCCCGCATCAGCAAGGGACTCGCTGCGAGGCGCCAATAGAGGCGCAGACACCAGCGCCAGGGCAGCACGGCGGCCATGGAAGGTACCAGCCACAGGGACAGAAGGTCGCGCAATTCGCGCTTGATGGCCAACCACATGAATGCAATCAGGTCTCGAAGCAAGCGCCCGAGTCTAGCCGGGATTCTTGCACGCGCGCGGCTTCAGCCACCCTGCTGGCTCAGGAGTGCTTCAAGGGTTTGCACACCTGCAGGAGAGGCCATCACGATCAGCGTGTTCCCCGGTTCCAGTCTGTGGTCGCCGGGAGGATTGAAGATCCATTGCTGATTCTGCCGCACAGCCAGCAACACAAACTCGCGATCGCGCAGATTCAGTTCGGCCAGTGGCCGCGCCCTGAATTGTTCTCCCAGCCGTACTTCCTCCATCCGCAGCTTCTGCTCACTGCGCAACATTTCATCCAGGAAGGTCTGCACATTGGGGCGCACCATGGCCGTGGCGATGCGCAGGCCGCCGGTGAAATCGGGTGAGACGATGGCATCAGCACCGGCCTTGCGCAGCTTTCTCTCGTTGCGGATGTCGTGGCAGCGTGACACCACGCGAACCGATGCATTCAGTTGCCTCGCGGTGAGAGTGATCATCAGGTTGCGGCTGTCGTCTCCGGTGACGGCGAATACGCCCTTGGCTGCCGCAATATTGGCCGCCAGCAGCAGGTCTTCGTCGCTGGCGTCACCATGCACATAGAGCAGCGAGGGCTCCTTGTCCTTGTGCTCGCGCAGGATCGGCATGCTCTCGTCGATGACCACATAACGGCGGTGAGTGGCTTCCAGTTCCAGCGCGACATTGCGACCAACGCGTCCATATCCGCAGACGATGTAGTGCCCGTTCAGCTTCTTGATCGCTTGTTCCATGCGCTTTCTCCGCAACGCCAGATTGATGTCGCTTTCCAGTATCCAGACTGTCAGGGTCGAAAACAGAAACCACAGGCTGCCCAGCCCCGCAGCGCCAATGAATACGGTGAACATGCGACCGCCGCTGATGTGCGACAGGTCGACGATCTCGTCGTAGCCGATGGTGGTGGTGGTGATGAAGGTCATGTAGAAGCAGTCGAACCACGAATACCCGGGCCCGCCAAGCAGCTTGTAGCCCAGCGTACCGATCAGCTGCACGCCCAGCAGTGCGCCCATGCCCCAGACCAGCTTCAAGCGGAATCGGTTGACCAGGGGGGCATTCATCTACAGGGTCCGTGTCTGCTCTGCCATCAGCGCCATTCTGCGACATGAATTCTATCCAGCCGCCTGGATCAGACTCTGTGTCTGGATCAAGAAACTGCTTCCTGAATGGCGATGGCTTGCCGGCTTTACTGCGCGGATGGAGTGTCCCGCGCGCGTCTACGCCAGATTCCTGACGGTCGATCTGGAGGCGGCTTGGGTTATCGACAGCGAATGCCCCTGAAGGTCGGCGCCCGCACGCTGTTTGGTCAAACCCCCGGCCAGCATCGGCGGGGATCGCCAGCCACCAGTTATTCGAAGCCGTTGGCAAACACCGTGGTGGACACGGTGGTGCATAGCCCCGGAACCTGGACGTGGCTGACCAGCACATCGTCCACCCACCAGCCCTGACCTGCCACGTTGCCATCGGTGGAGAAGCGCCAGCGCAGCTGGATGGTGCCGCTGAAGGCCGACAGATCGAAGTTGACAGGATTCCAGCTCAGATTGCTGCCGGTGAAGGCCGGTTGGCTGTTGGGAAAGCCGCAGGCGTCGCTGCTGTTGGAGTTGTTCATCGCCGCCGGATAGCCGCCCACCGGACTGATCACCTGCCAGCTGCCGCCGCCATCGGTGGAAATTTCCACCAGGCCGGCGTCCCAGCCGCTCTCGATGTCGTAGCGGGTCTGGAAACTGAGTGCCGCGTTCTGGCCCGGTGTGATGGTCATGGCCGGGCTGTACATGGCCAGGCAGGCGCTGTTCGGGTAGGTGGAGTAGTAGCTTCGGGCTCCGCTGTTGAAGACATCGCTGACCACTTCCCAGCCCACATGACGCTGGGCGCCGGTGATGTTGAGGATGGGTTGGCCCAGTTCGGCGCCGCTGACGAACTGACCGTCGCTGAGCGGTCCGAATGCGCTGGTGCTCAGGAAGACCGGGTTGTTGTCGCCGCTGCCATTGCTGGCGTCCACGGCCTGTACGCGGTAGGCATAGGGCGTGTTGTAGGCGGCGGTGGTGTCGGCAAAGCCCAGACCGCCGAGGCCGCTGGCCAGCGTGCTCGATTGCGTGGCATTGAACTCGGTACCGGCCGAGCGCTGCACGGTGAAGGTCACCGGTCCGGCACAGCGGGGATTGGCGGCCGGCCAGCTGAGATCGATCGCGCAGCTGCTGCTGCCGGTCGACTGGGCGTTGGCCACGCCAGCGAAATTGGGGGGCGCCGTGCACAGCCCGGTGGTCTGGGTGGCCTGGCAGGTGGAGAACTCGGACACGCAACGCTGGTCGGCGCTGCGCTGACGCACCCGGTAGCCGTAGGAGATGCCGCCCGAGACTGGTGTGTCGATCAGGCTGTTGCTGCTAAGGCCTTGAGCGATCTGCGTTTCCGGACCGCCGCAGCCATCGATGGATCGGTACACCTCGAAGCTGGCGCCAGCCTCGCCAGGTGCCCAGTTCAGCGCGATCTGCTGATCGCCCGCCGGCACGGCGCTGAGTCCGGTGATGGCATCCGGGCCGGTGCACAGATTCGGCTCCAGCACGAACAGACCATTGCTGATGTCGCTCAGGATCACCGTGCCGCTGGCAAAATAGGGGTAGATGCTCCAGGCGCCGCTGGTACCGGAGGCGTTGCTTTCAGGATGGGTGTCGAAGAACGCCACTTCGCTGATGCTGCCGCCGTCGATCTGCGCCAGATCCAGGATGCGCAACCCCGAAAGATAGTTGGACAGATAGGCGTAGCGACCCTTGATGTAGAGATTGTGATCGGTAGCCGCCACCGCTGCGGTGTAGGTCATGTGCAGCTGCGGCGCGTCCAGATCGCTGACGTCGAATACATAGGTGCGGGTGTTGTGGCCGAAATCGATCTCGTCGATCTCGTCGTTGACCAGGAAATAGCGCGCGTCTTCGGTCAGCCAGCCCTGATGGGTGTAGGAGCTGCCGCTGTAGCTGGTGCGCGAAATCTGCACCGGCGCGTTCTTGTTGGTGACATCGACGATGGTGACCGTGTCCTCGTTGGCGGCGAGGCAGATCTCGCGACCGATGTAGTTGGCGTCCGGACCTGAGTAGTTCACGCACTGGGCGTCATGGGTGTAGCCATCGCTGCCGAAACAGCCGGCGAAGGTGGGGGTCAACGGTGTGCGGATATCGATCGCATGCAGCCCGGCACTGCACTGCTGCGTGCCCTGGCGTGATCCCACCGCGTAGGCAAAGCCCGAATCGGTGTTGATGACGATGTTATGGGCGCGCCCGAAGTTGTTGTAATGCGCGTCTTCGGTGAAAGTCGCGGGAGGATTGGCGACACTGCGCAGGCGGCGCAGGTCAAAGACTTGCATGCCGTGGCTGGTGGCCTCGGAAACGATGAAGGCGTAATAACCCCGGGTCTTGATGTCGCGCCATGAGGAATTGCCGCTGTGGGTGGGCAATGCCCCCAGTTGAACCGGCGACTCCGGATTGCTGATGTCGACAAAAACCGTTCCGTTGTTGCGCCCGACCAGCGCGTACTCCTTGCCGGTGTCGGGATCAGTCCAGCCCCAGATATCGTTGCCGCTGCTGCCGCCCAGTTGTGCACCAGCGATATGAGCTGCCAGATTGACGTTGGAACAGGGATAGGTGCCTTCAGCCAGACCGTCCACGCAGGGCGCGGCATGCGCCGGGACCGGCGGTGGCGTCTCCGCGTGAGCGGAATTGAACAGGGCAGCGGTCAGCAGCAACAAGATCCATCGGCTCACAGCGGCATCTCACGGGAACGGGCAGAGGCAAAGGTTAGCGCAAGCCGGGCTTCACCGGTGTGATCGGGGCAGCGGCCTGGCGCATGTCTGGAAGGACAAGCTTGTGCGACAGACACGTCCCGGCCATCCTCATGGGCCGTCAGGAGCGCGAAGGACAGCGACATGAGCGATCTGGTGATGTTCGAACTCGATGGCGTGCCCGCGGAGCTGAGCGCACCGCCAGCCGAGCGGATCATTGCCGGCGAGCCCCGATTTACGACCTGGAACTTCGATGAGGCGCCGGGTGGTCTTTACGCCGGCATCTGGGAATCCACGCCCGGCCATTGGCGCATCCACTACGACGAATGGGAGTTCTGCCAGATTCTCTCCGGCGAATCGGTGCTGCATGAAGACGGCGCCGGATCCACCCACCTGAAGGCCGGCGACAGCTTCGTCATCCGCCCGGGTTTCCGCGGCAGCTGGGAAGTGCGGGTGACCACGCGCAAGACCTATGTCATTCGGGTGTGAGAGGCTTGCATGAGGCACGAGGGCACGTGGCAGTGAAACACGTCGGCGTCATTGCGAGGAACGAAGTGACGAAGCAATCCAGTGGCTTGCAGCGCGGCATCTGGATTGCTTCGCTGCGCTCGCAATGACGCCGACTTCCGGCTTTCAATTCCACCGCGGGTCCACCATGAGCCTTTGCACTTTGGTGCCCTCCGGCCCTCCGGCCCTCCCGCCCTCGTGCCCTCGTTCACCTAGTGCGTTTCCCCACCCTTCCGAGCCGCCATGAACCAGCCCAAACACAAGAAATACCGAGCGCTGATCGATTACTGCAGTGATCTCACCGCCGAACCCTGCGCCGTCGTTCATCCCTGCAATGCCAGTTCGCTGATCGGCGCGGTACGCGCGGGTGAGCTCAACCTGATCGTGCCGATACTGGTGGGGCCGAAGCAGCGCATCGAGGCGGTCGCGCGCGAGGCAGATCTGGACATCAGCAAGCTGCAGCTGATCGACACCCCGCACAGCCATGCCTCGGCGGCCAGGAGTGCCGAGCTGGTGCGCGAAGGTCAGGCGCGGATGCTGATGAAGGGCAGCCTGCACACCAACGAGTTGCTGGAGGTGGTGGTCTCGCGGGATGGCGGCTTGCGCACCGAGCGCCGGATCAGCCATTGCTTCGTCATGGACGTGCCCGTGCTGGATCGGGTGGTCATCATTTCCGACGCCGCCGTCAACATCTTCCCGACGCTGGCCGAGAAGGTCGACATCGTCCAGAACGCCATCGATCTGGCGCACGCGCTGGGCAATCGCGAGCCGCTGGTGGCGATCCTGTCGGCGACCGAATCGGTCAACCCCAAGATCCAGTCGACGCTGGATGCCGCCGCCCTGTGCAAGATGGCCGATCGCGGCCAGATCACCGGCGGCCTGCTGGATGGGCCGCTGGCACTGGACAATGCCGTCAATCTCAATGCGGCCCGGATCAAGGAGATCGATTCGCCGGTGGCCGGTCGCGCCGACATCCTGATCGCGCCCGATCTGGAAGCCGGCAACATGCTGGCCAAGAGCCTGAGCTTCATGGCCGATGCCGATGCCGCCGGTATTGTCGTTGGTGCCCGTGTGCCGATCATCCTGACCAGTCGCGCCGACAGTCTGGAAACACGGCTGGCCTCTTCGGCCATTGCCGCATTGGTGACACGCTACCGACAGCTGCAGCTGGCCAAGGCCGTCCAGGGCGACTCGGCAAGGGGTTGAGCGCGCATGGACGGCCATATTCTGGTGCTGAACGCGGGTTCCTCCAGCCTCAAGTTCGGACTCTATGACGCGTCAGCGGCCCAGCCTGCTCTGCGTCTGCGCGGACAGATCAGTTCGCTGTCGCGGCAGCCGCAGTTCAGGGTGCGCGATGCCGAGGGCCGCAGCCGCTGCGAGCGCTCGCTGGAGGCATCATCCGGACTGTCGCAGGCGGCGGCACTGGACCAGGTCCTGGACTGGCTGGCCGAAGCGGCCGGTGAGCAAGCCATCGCCGCCGTCGGCCATCGGGTCGTGCATGGCGGCATGGCCCACGCCGATCCGATCCTGCTGACCCCTGCCGTGATCGCCGAGCTGCGCACGCTGGTGCCGCTGGCGCCACTGCATCAGCCGCACAATCTGGCCGCCATTGCGCGCGTCGCCGAGCGCCATCCGTCGATGCCGCAGGTGGCCAGCTTCGATACTGCCTTTCACCGCAGCAACAGCGATCTGGTGCAGCGTTACGCACTGCCCGAGGCGCTGCATCAGGCTGGCGTGCGCCGTTATGGCTTTCACGGGCTGTCCTATGCCTATATCGCCGGCGTCTTGCAGGATCACGACCGGCGCGCCGCCGAAGGTCGGACCATCGTGCTGCACCTGGGCTCGGGTGCCAGTCTGTGCGCCCTCCAGGGCGGTGTCAGCGTCGCCAGCAGCATGGGTTTCAGTGCGCTCGATGGCATTCCGATGGCCAGTCGTTGCGGCGCTCTGGATCCGGGCGTGATCCTGTATCTGCTGCAGGAACGCGGCATGAGTGCCGATCAGGTGCAGGAACTGCTTTACCAGCAGTCAGGCTTGCTCGGTCTGTCAGGTATTTCCGGTGATCTGCAACGATTGAGCGAGTCGTCGGCTGCCGAGGCCAGGCTGGCCATCGACGTGTTCGTCTATCGCATCGTCCGCGAGATCGGTTCTCTGGCCGCGGCAATGGGCGGGCTTGATGCGCTGGTGTTCACCGCCGGCATCGGCGAGCACTCGGCGCTGGTGCGCGCCGGCGTGTGCGAGGGATTGGAATGGCTGGGCATGCGTCTGGACGTAGCCGCCAACGCCCGGCATGCGCCCTGCATCAGCACTCGCGACAGCGGGCTGCTGGCGCTGGTGATCGCCACCGACGAGGAAAGCGTCATTGCGGCCGATACGGCGCGCGTGCTGGGTTGAGTCGATGGCTGGCGCTGGATCAGAGCTTGCCCAGGGAGAGTTCGATGATCTCGGTGGTCATCTGTTCCTGCCGGGCGCGCTGGAAGCTGTTCTGTAGTTCCGAGGCAATCTGTTTGACATTGGACTGGGCCCTGGACATGGCCGCAGCGCGGGCCGCGTTTTCGGCGGCAAAGCCCATCATCAGCGCTTCGCACAGTTCGGCAAACACGTATTCGCTGACCAGCGCGGAGAGCAGTGCGGCGGCGGGCAGCGTAGTCAGGGGCGGGGGCTGGGTCGATCGCGGGAAGCGTCCGAAATCGAAAGGAAACAGGATGCGGCGAATCAGCGTCTGTCCGGCATTGGCCGCATCGGCATAGAGCAACACGATCTCGGCCTCGGGTGTCTGCGCCAGACGCTCGAACAGGACATCGGCCAGCTGATTGGCCAGATCCGGCACTTCGCTGGCGTGCAGCGCGGCCTCGCTGGACCAGACTGGCGCCACCTCACGTTCCTGCAGCGCCGACAAGGTGCGTGTGCCGACGGCCAGCAGCGTGCTGCCACGCTGGTGTTCGATCAGTGCGGCATCGGCGATACGGTCGGCAAAGGTGCCGGAGAAACCCTGTGCGGCGCCGACCACGATGGCCATGCCGCGCTGCTCGGACGCTTTGGCGGCGGTGCCGGGCAGCATCGACAGCGCGGTCGACAGGGCCGCTGCCACGCTGGTCTCATGGGCGCGGATGGCCTCCAGATGCGTGCGCGCTTCCTGCTGATGGGCCACTGCCAGCGCCCGCAGCGTGGAGACGATGGTCTCGATCTCGCGGACATTGCTCAAACGATCATGGATCTGCCTGGTCTTGTTCACGTCTTGGCGTCCGAACTCGCAGCTTCTCTCTGCGCCATTGCCGAGCGCACGCAGCTGACCAGGGTCTTGCGTGTTGCTTCGTCTATGTCATCGGCTGCCACATCAAAGGCGGCCAGCGCCGGCTCGGCATCCAGTGCAGCTGGCAGCGCCTCCTTCAGAGCCGGAAACTGCGCCAGCGGCAGCGCATCCAGGGCGCCGTCGGCGAGCGCAGCCAGCAGCGCGATCTGTGCCAGGATGGAGATCGGTGCAAAACGCTCCTGCGCCAGCAGCGCTCCGATGCGCTCGCCATGCTGCAGACGCTTTTTCATGGCAGCGTCGCCAAAGCCGCCAAAGCGCGAGAACATCTTCATTTCCAGGTACTGCGCGTAGTCCAGTCGCACCCGTCCGGCCACCGAGCGCAAGGCGCCAGCCTGGGCCTTGCCGCCCACCCGACTGACGCTGAGGCCGATGTCCACTGCCGGTCGCTGATTGCCGGCAAACAGCGCTGCCGAGGTGACGATCTGGCCATCGGCAATCGAGATCAGATTGGTCGGGATGTAGGCCGACAGGTTGTCGGCTTCGATTTCCGCAATCGGCAGGGCGGTCAGCGACCCGCCGCCGCGCGCCGCCGAGAGCTTGGCCGAGCGCTCCAGCAGGCGCGCATGCAGATAGAAGATGTCGCCGGGATAGGCTTCGCGTCCCGGTGGCTGACGCGACAGCAGCGCCAGTTCCCGGTGGACGGCGGCGTGTTTCGTCAGATCGTCGTAGATGATCAGGGCGTGGCCGCCCCGATCGCGCACCCATTCGGCCATGCTGGTGGCGGCGAAGGGCGCCAGCCAGCGCAGGCCCGGTTCGGCACTGGCTGGGGCCACCACGAAGATGCTGCGCTCCAGCGTACCCTGCTCGCGCACGGCTTCGATCACTCTACGCACCGCCGTGGTGCGCTGGCCGATGGCAACGTAGATGCAGACGATGTCGCTGTGCTTCTGGTTGAGCATGGCATCGACCGCAATCGAGGTCTTGCCGGTGCTGCGCTCGCCGATGATCAGTTCGCGCTGGCCGCGGCCGATGGCAAACAAGGCGTCGATCACCAGCAGGCCGGTGGCCAGCGGCTCGCTGACAAAATCGCGCTCGATGATGGCCGGCGCCGGACGCTCGGCGGGCAGGGATTCGGTGGAGGTCACCGGACCCAGTTCATCCAGCGGTCGGCCCAGCGGATCGACCACCCGACCCAGCAGGGCCTCGCCGACCGGTACCGACAGAAGTCGGTCAGTCCGACTTACGGTCGTGCCGGCCTCCACAGCGGTGGCCGGGTCGAGAAATGCGGCCTGCAGCGTGTCTTCGTCCAGGTTCATCACAAAGCCGCGCATGCCCCCGGCGAACAGCAGCACCTCGCCCCGGCGGGCACCGGGCAGCCCGGAAACCTGGGCCAGGCCATCGGCCACCGCAGTCACCACCCCGGTTTCCTCGGCCCGCGGGCCGAGCCTGGCCGCTGCGAGCCGTCCTTTCAGCAGCTCCAGTGGCGCGTCATTCGGCATGCTTCATCGCATCGGCGAGGGTCTGCAGATCGTGCGCCAGTGAGTTGTGGACCACGCCAGAGCCCGAGCGCAGTTCCAGCCCGGCGATCAGCTCGGGATCGGTCTGCACCGACCAGTCGGCGGCGCCGAGCGGCGCCAGCAGCTCGCGCAGAGCCGCCAGCTCGGCTTCCGCCAGCGGCTGTGGCGACAGCAGTTGCAGCTTGCCGCCTGCGAGCAAGGCCTTGCGATTCTGATCGGGCATGGCCTTCAGCGCCTGCAGCAGCCGTTCACCGTAGCCGGCCGGCGTCGGCGGCTGCGGCAATGCAGCCAGGGCCCGGCGGGCCATGGTCTCGGCCAGATCGCGGGCTCGCGCCAGCGTCTGTGCCTCGGCCTGCTCGATGGTCTGCGCGGCCTTGGCCCTGGCCTCGGCCACAATCTTCGTCGCGTCGAGTCGCGCCGCGTCGAGCAAGGCCCGGGTGTGGGACTCGCTATCGGCCCGCACTGCCGCCAGCAGTTCGTGGCGTGCGGCAGTGGTGCGCTCGGCTTCGGCCTGTGCCGCGGCCGCGGCCTGTTCCGACTCGGCGCGGGCGGCCTGGGCGGCCTCCAAGGCCTGCGCGGTCTCGGCCTGACGCCGGGCGACGATCGCGGCGATCGGCTTGAACAGTAAGTGATGCAGGATCGCCAGCAGCAGCAGCACGTTGGCGATCTGGAAGCCGAAGGTGGTCCAGTCGAAACTCATCGCTTCACTTCACGAAGGGATTGGCAAACAGCAGCAGCAGTGCAATCACCAGACAGTAGATCGCCATGGTCTCGATCATCGCCAGGCCCACGAACAGCGTGCGCGAGATGGTGCCGGCGGCTTCTGGCTGGCGGGCGATGGCGTCCATCGCGGCTGCCACGGCGCGGCCCTCGGCCAGCGCCGGCCCGATGGCTCCGAATGACACCGCCAGGGCGGCGGCAAGGATGCTGACCAGATCGACATGGTTCATGGTTTCTTTTCCTTGTCTTTGGGGCTGCCGTCCTCGACAGCCGCAGCGATGAACACCAGGGCAAGCATGGCGAAGATGTAGGCCTGCACGGCGCCGGTCAGCAGATCCAGTGCCATCAGCGGAATGGGCACCAGCAGACCGGTCAGCGAGAGCACGATGCCGATGACGAAGACACCGCTCATGACATTGCCGAACAGGCGCACCATCAGCGAGAAGGCGCGCGTGATCTGTTCGATCAGATTGAGCGGAATCATCACCCAGCTTGGCCGCAGGAAGCTCTTCAGATAGCCGAGCAGGCCCTGCTCGCGGACGCCGTAGCCGATGGTGGCGAGGAACACGATCAGCGCCAGCGCGGCATCGGTTTCCAGGTGCGCCGTGGGCGGTTCCACCAGCGGCAGCAGCGAACTCCAGTTGGCCGCCAGGATGAACAGCAACAGGGTGCCGATCAGACTGCGCAATCGGGCCGGATCTCCCGGGACCGAAGCGCGGATCTGATCGTCGATGGCACCCACCATCAGCTCCAACAGGGCCTGGGTCTTGCCCGGCCGGATCGCCAGGCGGCGCGTCAGCAGCCAGGAGGCCAGCGCCAATGCGGCCACGATCAGCCAGGTGGTCAGCACCGTCCAGCTGACCGGAATCGGGCCGACCATGAAGGCCAGGCTGACATTCAGGGGTGACTCGTTCATGAGGCCTCCAGCCGGCTGCGCCGCATCACCCACAGGCGCCCGATGAGCACGCCGGCGGCGGCCGACAACAGGGTGCTGGCGCCCAGCCTGGCGCACAGATAGAAGAACACGGCGAGCAGCAGTATCCGGACCATCTGCACCAGCACGACCACTGGCTGGCCCGCCAGCAGACGCTCGGCTACCCAGCGCAGACTGCGGAAATGCAGCCAGCCCAGCGCCACGCCGGCCAGCAGCGCGCCACTCCAGAGGCCGGCGTTGGCAAGTACGCCGCTCATTGCTGATGCATCCAGCGCAGGGCCAGCCACAGGCCCAACGCCGCGCCGAGCATGGTCATGGCGGCAGTCAGGGTGATGCCGCCAGTGAGCCGATGATCGAGCCAGTTGCCGGCGAGCACGCCGAGCAGGGTCGGCCCGACAATGATCCAGCCAAGCACGCCGATCTGGCCGAAGCGTCGGGCGAGCGAGGGTTCCGGGTCGCGCTCGCCCGCCTGCTGTCGCTGCTGGCTGCGACGTGCGGCCTCAGCCAGATGCGCCTTGGGTTCCTGATCCGCTGTGCTCATTGGAAATGCTCCGCCAGCGCATCGCTGCCGGGTTTGGCGGCGAGGCGTTGCATCAGGCTGCGGATGGCCTGCGCCTGCAGGCGCGTGTGCTCGGCCCGCGCGGCTCGCATGGCCTCATGGCGCACGGCCATCTGCGTGGTCACCAGCTGCTCCAGTGCCGCCAGATCGTCGCCGGTGACGGCCTCGCGGCAAGCCACCCGCACGTGCCGGCCGTCGACCACGCTGAACACGCCGCCGCGCAGCGCACAGTAATGCCAGACACCATCGGCCCGGCGCCAGCGCAGCACCGAGGCGCCCAGCACCGTCAGCAGACGCGTGTGTCCAGGCAGGATGCCGAAACTGCCGCTGGCGTCTTCGGCCCGCAGCGAATCCACCTCATCCGCCTGCAGCACGACTTCCAGCGGGGTGGTGATGATCAAGGACAGCAGCCGGCTCATGCGCCTGCTCCCTGACGCGCGGCCTCTTTGGCGCGGGCTTCCTCCAGATTGCCGATCATGTACAGCGAAGACTCGTCCCAGTCATCGCACTCGCCGGCCAATATGGCGGCGCAGCCGGCCACGGTCTCGGCCACCGGCACCGATCGACCGGGCATGCCGGTGTAGGCCGAGGCCACGAAGAAGGGCTGGGTCAGAAAGCGCTGCAGACGCCGCGCGCGGCCGACCAGCAGCCGTTCCTCGCGGCCGAGTTCCTCCACGCCGAGCAGGGCAATGACATCGCGCAGTTCGCGATAGTGCTCGATCAGCTCACGCAGGCGCCCGGCCACGCGAGCGTGCTCCGCACCGACGACCAGCGGGTCGAGCAGCACCGAGGTGGTGGCAATGGGATCGATGGCCGGGTAGATGCCCTCGGCGGCCAGTTGTCTGGACAGCACCACGGTGCTGTCCATGTGCGCACTGATGGCCGATACGGCGGGATCGGTGAAGTCGTCGGCGGGGACATAGACCGCTTCGATGGCGGTCACCGAGGCCTTGCCCACCGAGGCAATCCGCTCCTGCAGATGCGCTACCTCCGATTCCAGCGTGGGCTGATAACCCACCCGCGAGGGCATGCGTCCGAGCAGACCCGAGACCTCCGCGCCGGCCTGAACAAAGCGGAACACGTTGTCCATCAGCAGCAGCACATTGCGCGATTCCTCGTCGCGGAAATGTTCGGCCACGGTGAGCGCGGTGAGCGGCACCCGCCAACGGGCGCCCGGGGGCTCGTTCATCTGGCCGTAGACCAGCACGGTGCGGTCGAGCACGCCGCTCTGGGTCATCTCGTGCAGCATCTCGTGGCCTTCGCGGGAGCGTTCACCAATACCGGCGAAGACCGAGATGCCGTCATAACCCGAGACCATGGCCCGGATCAGCTCGGTGACCAGCACGGTCTTGCCGACGCCGGCGCCGCCGAACATGGCCGATTTGCCACCTTGGGCCAAGGGCGCCAGCAGATCCAGCACCTTGATGCCGGTCGAAAACACGCGGGGCTGTCCGCGCTGCGAAGCCAGCGTGGGGGCCGCGCGATGAATGGGGCGGCGCGGCGTATCGGCCGGCAGATCGGCGAGGTGGTCGCCGGTGTGACCCATGACATCGAGCAGACGCCCGAGCACGACCTTGCCCACCGGCACCCTAAGCGCGGCGCCGGTCAAGCGCGCCGGCGTGCCGCGGGCAATGCCCTCGGTCGATTGCAGCGCGATCACGCGCACACGCTGCTCGTCCAGATGCGCCTGGACCTCGGTCATGACGATGCTGTCGCCAGTGCTGATCTCGACCGCTTCGTGGATGGCTGGCAGCGGCCCGTTGACGCGCAGGTCCAGTACCGGTCCTCGGACCGAGATCACGTGGGCGGTCGATGGCGCCAAGTTGGTTTGCGTGGTGCTGCGCACGAGCGTCGCAACCCGTTGTTGCGGTAATGGTCATTGTAGGCGCCGGGTCCACGGCCGACTTTGGCCTGCGACAAGGTCTGGTTTAACAGCCCGGGAATGACGGCTGTGGGCTTCGCGGGAATGACGTCCATGGCCATCGCGGGAATGACGTCCCGTCGGCCAATGCAGCTCTGAATCCCGACATGATCTAATTCCGTAACCCACGGGACCGACAAAGGACTGCCTTGGAGCCAGCGAATCCGGAATGGGCAGCCCGCCAAGCGCTGCTGGAAGCCGCTCGCGCCTTGCTGGGCGCGGGGCTCAATGGTGGCATGGCCGGCAACCTCAGCCTGCGCTTGGGCGAGGGCATGCTGATCACGCCCAGTGGCGTGCATCCGCGATCCATGCGCGCCGAGCAGATGGCACGGGTGTCTGCTGAGGGTCAGGTGGATGGTCCGGTTGTGCCGTCCAGCGAGTGGCGTTTTCATCTGGACCTGTATCTGGCGCGGCCCGAGGTGGGGGCTGTGGTGCACACTCACGCGCCCTTCGCCACGGCCCTGGCCTGCCAGCGCCGCGAGATTCCGCCTTTTCATTACACCGTCGCCCGCTTTGGCGGCGATCAGGTGCGCTGCGCCGGATACGCCACTTTCGGCACGGCGGAACTCTCGCAGACGGTCCTTGCCGCGATGGAAGGGCGCAGCGCCTGTCTGATGGCCAATCATGGAGCGCTGGTGATCGGCCGCGACCTGACCGAGGCCATGGACCGGGCGAGCGAGCTGGAGCAGCTCTGCCAGATCTACTGGCATGCCCTGCAGGGCGGTAATCCGGTATTGCTGGACGCCGAGCAGATGCAACAGGTGCACCAGCGCTACCGGAGCTACGGTCAGCCGGACTAGCAGCTTGTTGAAAAACTCCCTTCCGGGGAGTTTTTCAGGTCGGCGGTCCGGCGCAGGTCCGTACCGCCTCACGACAAATCAATCGCTTACGCGCTTGCTTCGTCGTCCCGGCCATCCCTGGCCGGGCTAGCAGGCTGTTTTTCAACAGCCTGCTAGTGCTACTCGACTTGCACCAGCACCTTGCCGCGGTGGACGCCGGTGAACAGTCCCTGCAGTGCGCTCGGCAGTTGCTCGAATCCTTGCAGCAGACTCTGTTCGAAGTGGATCTCGCCGGCCCGCACCCAGGGCTCGACCCGCGCCCGCATCTCGTCCATGCGCGCGGCAAAGTCGCGGGCGAGAATGCCCTGCACGCTGGCGCGCTGATACAGCAGATGATGCATCCAGCGCGGGCCGGTTTCGGGTTGGTCCAGGGCCCCTCCGTATTGACTGATCTGGCCGCAGATCACCACCCGTGCGCGCAGCGCGATCAGTGGCAGCACGGCATCGCTGATCCAGCCGCCGACATTGTCGAAATAGACATCCACCTGGCCGACCGCGGCGGCAATTGCTGCGCCCAGACTGGCGCTGTCGTGATGATCGCGATAGTTGATGGCCATTTCGGCGCCCAGCGTGTCGACCAGCCAGCGACACTTGTCGGCGCTGCCGGCGATGGCCAGCACCCGGGCGCCGGCCTTGCGGGCGAACTGCACCACCAGCGAGCCCACGGCGCCGGCGGCGCCTGATACCAGCACGACATCGCCGGGTCTGGGCCGTCCGGCTTCCATCAGGCCAAACCAGGCGGTGCGTCCGGGCATGCCGAGTACACCGAGCGCCGTGGTCACCGGCGCTGCCGCAGGATCCAGCCGCGTCAGCTCGGCATGATGTACCCGGGCATGGGTCTGCCAGCCGGAATAGGCCGACACCCAGTCACCGGGCACAAAGCCATCGGCGCGGCTGCCGAGCACCTGGGCGATGGCACCGCCGCCCTGAACGGTGTCCAGCGGATGCGGCGCCTCCCAGGTCTGACTGAGTGCCTGCTGGATACGCATGTACGGATCCACGCTCAGGTAGCGGGCGGCGATCAGGACTTCGCCTTCGGCCAGTTCCGTGTCCAGACGGGTCGTCCGAAGTTCGTGGTGCTCGGGTCCCACCAGACCCTCGGGAACCCGCCGATAGATCCATTGGCGATTGACCAGGGTGTGGGGAATGGGCGTGTGCATGCTCGGTACCGCGTCGGGGACTGGAGGATCATTGTCCTGGGGCGTTCAGTTCCATGGAAGCGAATGTTTCGCTACGATCATGTCTTTAACGGACACGATTGCCGGCAATGGAACTCTCCGATCTGCGTGCATTCATGGCGGTGGCCCAGACTGAAAACCTGCCCAGCGCAGCCGCCCGGATGCATCTGACGCCCTCGGCGCTGTCCAAGACCATTCGCCGTCTGGAGCAGCAGTTGCGTATGCCGCTGTTCGATCGCGTCGGCCGTGGCCTGCGGCTCAACGCCGCCGGCAGTCGCCTGCGTGAGCGAGCCGCAGATCTGCTGCGACTCGAGACCGAGATCTGCGCCGAGTTCGTTGGTGTGGACAGCCGCTTCAGCTGTCGGATTGCCGCGGCTCCGGTGCTGCACTGGCGGTTCGGTGTGTGGACTGCCCGCTGGCTGGTGCAGCACTATCCGCAGGCCGATTTGGTATTCCAGACCGGTTTCGATGCTCAGGCGCTGGCGATGTTGCTGGGCGCGGAGGTGGATTTTGCGCTGGTGACCAGTGCCGCGCTGGAGGCACTGCCGGCGACCGTCACTGCAGCGCCGCTGGGCCAGATCAGCTTGCACCTGGCCTCTGGCCGGAGCCATCCGCTGCTCGAAGGTGCAAGTCATGTCCGTGTCCGCACGGCGCAGGTGCTGGAGCACGATTTCGCCTGTCCGCAGCGATCGTGGTTTGCCGGGATCGATCGCGGCAGTCGCAGCGATGGCTGGCGCGATGACCAGTTGCCGCGACGTATCCGCTACTGGATCGAGGATCTGCAGGTGCTGCTGGCGCTGGTGCGTGCCGGACATGCGCTGGCCTATCTGCCCGACTTCGCCCTGGATGATCCACAGCTGGGTCGGATTGAAGTCAGTGATTGTCCCTATCAATGCATCGAGTCGGTGTGGCTGCTGTGGCGCCCCAGCACGGCGCACGGCTGGCAACGCCAGCTGGCCGATGCCATGTCACAGATGCTGACTCCGGCATAGTGGCCGGCATCGGCTGGCGGCTTCGGGTACGACCCATGGCACTGTCCCTTTGACCGCTGCGGCGCCAGCATCGGTGGATGAAGAAATCTGCAGCGAGGGGCCGTATGCGCCGTATTTCGATTGCCCTGATCATGGCCTGTGGCATGGCTCTGGCGTGGTGGTGGACGCAGCACGAATCGCCGCCTGCAGCGCTGGACGTGCCTGCAACCGCGAGTCTGCCGCAGCAGCCGGCCGGCGCGATGCCGTCGACTGCAGGATCAAGCTCTGCCGTCACGGCGACTGAACAGCAGCGTGCCAGCACTGCCAGAGCGGATCGCGCAGCCACTGACAGCCCGGTAGCAGTGCCTGCGCCTCAGCAGCTGCCGGCGCCTGGATTGCCCTTGCGGGAAACCGCCGCGGAACTGCTGGCGGCCAGCCGCGCCGGTAGTTTGCCTGCCACCAGGCGCCTGCTGCGGGAGCTGACGGACTGCCAGCGCCAGCGTTGGGCCAGCATGCGCATGGACATGATGATCGCCTTTGAGGACTCGCCGCGCGCACATGCGCGGGGCGGTGAGCGCTTCCGCGAAGCGATGTCCTCGGCGGCAGCGACCGTGGCCGATCTGGCCGAGCAGTGCGCCGAGTTGCCCAGCGATTACGACGAGGCGATCTTGTTCGAAGTACAACGGCGCGCCGCAGACGCCGGTGATCTGGCGGGTCAGCTGGCATTCGCTCTGGTGCCGGCGCTGTCTCTGGGCAAGTCACTGCAGCAACTGGACCGGCTCGAGGTCTACAAGGCCCGCGCTCCGCAGGCTTTGCAGGCGGCACTGGAGCAGGGCAGCGGCCAGGCCGTGGCCGGTTTCATGGATGCCTACGAGTACGTGTTCGAGGGCTGGCGCGGTCGGCCCGCCGAGGGCACCGCCATGCAGACCCAGGCGATCAAGAAGATGATGGAAGCGGTGCGGCCATTGACCCCGATTCAGCAGGTGCTGGGCGAAGATCTGCAGGCCGCCCATCGCTATGCGCTGCTGTGCAAGCGCGTTTGCAACGGTACCGATCAGGCCCGCGCCGAAGAGGCCATCGCGCGTCAGACCGTGGCGCTGGACCCGGCTCAGCGTCGCCAGGCGCGCGACGAGGCCGCCGAACTCTATGACCGCTATTTCCACGCCCAGGCACGCCCGGACGATATCGATCTGGAAGCCATGCGCGATGCAGTTCTGGGCTTCAGGCGCTAGCAGGCTGTTGAAAAACAGACTGCTAGCCCGGCCAGGGATGGCCGGGACGACGAAGCAAGCGCGTAAGCGATTGATTTGTCGTGAGGCGGTACGGACCTGCGCCGGACCGCCGACTTGAAAAACTCCCCGGAAGGGAGTTTTTCAACAAGCTGCTAGTCCCATGGTCACGTAGTCCCTGCGGGACAACATGACCTACCAAAGCCGGGAGCGGCGGCGGAATGTAGGTCACGTTGGCCGCGCAGCGGGCTACGTGACGGGAGCTTGCGTTGTCCCATTGTCACGTAGTCCCTTTGGGACAACGTGACCTACCAAAGCTACGAGACCGCCGTACGACGGTTTTCGAGGAACAAGGCCAGCAGACTGGCTGCGATCGCCAGCGTGAAAGCCAGCACGCCCAGATTGATGCCCAGCAGCATCTTCTCGCTGCCGTCCGAGAGCACCATCGATCCCCCGTAGCCGGGGCTCAAGGCATGCGCGAGCAGGAAACCGCCGGTCACCAGGCCTGATAGCAGTGCCGCCATTCGGAGCTGGCCTCTGCGCCAGATCAGCCACAGACAGCAGAGGGCCAGTCCGCTATTGGTCGCCAGTTGCCAGACCTCATGCAGGCGCGCGTGGCCGGGCCACTCGGGGTTGTAGACATGGCTGGCATTGATTTCGAGCATGGGTACCACCAGTCCGAACATCAGCACGCCCAGGCTCAGCAGCACACGCGCAGCCAGCCCGGGTGCAGTTGTCGATCTGCGAGTTGTGGATGGCGCTGGCAACGAGGGCACGCTGTTGGCGGAAATTGCTCGCGGGCCTGGCGCCAGCGGCGGGAGATCCTGATCCGGCCGCGGCATCCAATAGACCCTGGCGGTCTCCAGCCCTTCCACTGGCACGTCCACCGCGCTGCCGACATCCAATCCGCATTGTTCGCGAAAGCTCTCGCTCAGCAGCAGGTATTCGCGCGAAGGCACCGGGTTTTTCAGCAGACGATGGATCAGGATCACCGGTTCGCCGGCGAGTTCGGTGTATTGACGCCACTGGCGGATCGCAATTTCCCTCAGATGCACGAAGACCTTCAGCGACAGCCCCGAGATGTTGGCGCAGGCATCGCAATCGCAGTTCGAGCGCGCCAGTTGCAGCTGCTGGCGTTGCGCGTGAAAGGCCGCAAAGAAGCGCTGCGCCTGCTGATGCACATCCTGTGCAACTGCTGTGAGATCACCCTCGCTGCCGGCCTCGGCATGGAGCAGCAGTGCGTCGCCTTCGAACTTGTTCAGCGACAGTGGATGCGCGGAACCCTCGACCACTGCCGTCAGCAGATCTGCGATGACCTGTTCGGCATGGACCAGCGCAATCTCGCGCTTGCGAATGAAATCGGTGTAGCCGCTGATATCGGCGATCACCAGGACGGCCTGGGTCAAACGCATGGCTCGCTCCCTGCTGGACTACCACACCGCCTGAACGTTGTCGGGTACGGCATTCCAGCGTCGGCCGTAGACATGCACGGCCTGCGTGGGCTGCCCTTTGAGATCGACCAGCTCGCCGCCAATTGCCAGCCAGGCGAGGATGCCACCGCGCAGATTGACCGCATCGAAGCCGCGCTGGCGTAGCTCGCGGGCAGCTACGCCACTGCGCAGTCCTACGGTGCAATAGACCACCACGCGACTGCCGGCCGGAATCGAGTCGGCGTCGAAGATCGCGCCGGGTATGACCGAGACCTCGCGTTCGGCCTTGCTGCGCACGTCCAGCAACAGCGGCCGCGGTTGGGCGCGACGCAGCTGCTCGGCCAGGATGATCGGCACATCGGCTACCTGTGGTTCGATCGCCTGCACCAGTGCTTCAACCCGTTGTTTGAGCTCGGCGTTGCCTGTGGCAGTGGTGGGGCCCACCGTCAGGGCCAGCGCCAGTCCCAAGGCTGTCGCGATCACGGCTGGCTCCGATTGATCGACCAGTCGTAGTCCAGGAAATCGATGTCATATTCGCCCATCGACACCTTGCGCGCGGTGCTGTCGTCCATGCCCAGCTCCTTGCGGTAATGCGCCGCGAAGGAAGCCACCGAATCGGTGCCGCGGAAGGGGCGTTCGAAGTCCTCGCCGTACCAGTCGAAGATTTTCGACAGATACAGCACCTGCTTCATCTCGTCGAAGCGGTTGCGCGAGCGATCGCCCAGGAAACGTTCGGTCTGATCTTCCAGCTGGGCGTCGAGTTCAGCCGGTCGATAGGCCTCCGGTCGCAGCGCGGGGCAACCCACCGAGGCGCAGTTGACTGCGAAATGGATGCGGGGATCATCGTAATCGGCGGCGCCGCGGATCAGCCCATGTTCGATGCCGTCGAGGTTCTGTTCCTCGCCAAACAGGGTGAAGAAGCGCTTCTTCCACGGCGAGGTGAACAGCGAGCCCAGATCCTTGATTGATTCCGGGGTGGTCTCGGCGCGCAGGATCAGCTCGACGGTAAAGGCGTTGTAGGCATTGATCAGAAAGGCGCGGCGCTGCGGTTTCATCCAGGCATCGAATTCGCGCCGCGGTACCGCGCTCAATTCTCCCAGATAAGCTCGCAGGATCGCCTGATCGCGGCGCATGCCTTCGTAATCGACCTGACTGGCGTGCCCGTCAGCCGTCCACTGCACGTGCTTGGCCAGCAGACCGTTCCAGGTCGAGTGCTGCTGGTCAAAGCCGGTCTGCGCGCAGAGTGCGGTGCTTGCCAGCAGCAACAACAAGGCCAGCAGTCGGTTCATGCCAGCGCTCCGCCGCAACTGGAGCCTTGCCCGGCGGTGCAGCCGAAACAATGCCCGGCGACCCCGATCTTGCGCGGTAGCGGCATGCTGAGCAGATCGCGCAGATGCACCGTGCGTTCTTCGCCTCCGAGCGGCAGTTTCAGCATCTGGTTGAAGTCGCAGTCGTACAGCTGCCCCTGATAATCGACGCTGATCAGGCTGCGGCACATTACGTTGGGCAGGTTCTCGTCGCGGTGCGAGTTCACCAGGGTCTCGAAGTAGCTGTCGAACTTGCCCTTGGAGATCAGCCAAGAGCCGAAGCGCTGTATCGGCATATTGGCCAGGGCAAAGAGTTCATTGAATTCGATGCCGAAATTGTCGCTGAGCAGGCGCTTGTAGTCGGCCTGCAATTTGTCCTGCGCGGGCGGCAGGAAGGCGCCGTTGGGGTTGTAGACCAGATTCAGCGTCAGTCCGCCGGTGCGGCCATAGCCCAGCGCGTTGAGTTTCTGCAGCGCCACGATCGAGGATTCGAATACGCCATTGCCGCGTTGCTCGTCGACATTGGCCTGACTGTAGCAGGGCAGCGAGGCCACCAATTCCACGCCCTCGGCGGCCAGGAACTCGGCCACCCATTCGTAGCCGGGTTCTTCGATGATGGTGGGATTGAGACGATCCATCACGCGCATACCGCGTGCGCGGGCTGCACTGACCAGCCAGCGGAAATGCGGATTCATTTCCGGTGAGCCGCCGGTGAGATCGAAAGTGGAAACTTGCAGGTGCTCGGCGACTGCCAGCGCCAGTTCCATGGTCTCGCGATCCATCAACTCGGTGCGCCGCGGGCCGGCATTGACATGGCAATGGATGCAGCTGAGGTTGCACAGATAGCCCAGATTCAACTGCAGCGTGTCGATGCGTTCACGCTCGATCTGCGGAAAGGCGCGTGCCTGCAGCAAAGGCCAGGTGTCACGCATGGGCTGCTCCTGTCATCTGCTTTCTGGGCTGTCCGGCTCGGGTGCTCTGGGTCTCGATGATGCTGATCGAACCAGGCTCTGGATTGAGGCGACGCCGGGGCGGCGCAAAAGCCACGCGTACCCGCTCGTGGGCCAGCTCCGGCCACGGCTCCGTGGGAAGGCGGTCACTGGCGAACACCACCAGCACGACCTGATCGGCGCCATGCAGGTGTTCAGCCAGTTTCGCACGCGCGTCGACGTCATCATCGGCACGCAGCACCGTACATATCCGGGTATTCATCAGCAGCAGGCTCCCGCGGCGGTGGTGGACGTCGGGTCCGGGGCACAGTCAAACAGACCATGGTGCGTCTGCTTGTCGCCCTGCAGTCGGAAATGGCTGGCGTAACGGGTGCCGGCCAGCATGTCGAAGGTGTTGCCGCAAACCAGCATCGGGCGCCCGGTTTGCAAACGATGGTGATCGTCCAGCTCGAAGGCGTGCGGCAGATTCGGCATGGTGCCGAGATAGGTGGCGATCTGGCCATAATCTTCGCAGCGATCTTCCAGCGGCAGCTTGAAGGCGCGAATGGTGATGGAGCGGAAGTTGATCATGCCGATCTTCGCGATCACGGCCTCATCGAACAAGGGCACCGGACTGCTGCTGACGGCACGCGCATCGGCGCAACCGGCGGCGGCAATCATGCGCCGGAAGTCTTCGGTGTAGAGGGCGCCCGAGAGGCACTCACCCAGCAGCACCGGGTCGTGCCGGAGCGATTCGGGAATGCGTCGGTCAGCAAAGACATCGGAGAAGTAGAGTTCGCCGCCTGGCTTGAGCACGCGCATGATCTCGCTGAACACGCGGCCCTTCTCCGGTGACAGATTGAGCACGCAGTTGGACACGACGACGTCGACGCTGGCATCGGCAATGCCGCAGCCGGCCAGGTCTTCGATATAGCCTTCGATGAACTCGACATTGCTGCGCGCATGAGCGTAGCGCTCGACGTGCCACTGCTGATGTTTGCGCGCGACCTCCAGTTGCTCGGCGGTCATGTCCACACCGATGACGCGGCCGCGCTCGCCCACCAGTCTGGACAGCAGATAAGCATCGCGACCGCTGCCGCAGCCCAGATCCAGAACTGTCATCCCCTCCAATGCCGGTGGCAGCGGTGATCCGCAGCCGTAGAAACGCGCCTTGACCTCGGGGTGGACGTCTTCCAGCAGGCGCCGCAGATGCGCCGGCATGGCCTCTGCCGTGCAACAAGCACCGGTCTTCAGGTCGCTGCTCGATTGCAGGACCTCACCGTAGTAACGGCGGACGTCGTCTAGGCTTTGCTGAATGGACATGGTGCTCCTGCGAACTGGATGATGTGGCCAGCGTGAAAGCTAGCAGATCAGCCCGGCAATCCTGTGAGGACGATGGTGACGAAGCTGGCACGGGAATGGGTGCGGGGCTGACTTGACCGGTACCGGCAAGCGCGACGTGCGGAGCAAGCGGCAAGGGATCTGCAATTCATGGCCCGGCTGCATCGGATGATGGACAGGCAGACCGCAGGCGGAGCGGATTCCTTTCAATCGCCGAAGACCGAGGTGTCCCCTGACAAAGACCCGCGCCATTGCGGCGCGGGCCCTGAACGAAGCTCAGCGGAAGCCGGCGATCGTCGCTTTGGTGTTGTTCAACACGCGCTGGTTGTGGTTCAGATTGGTTGTGCCCATGGGCACGCCGTTGCGGGTCTTGGCCGGATTTGACCAGTAGTTGATGCGGGTGCAGTTGTTGCTGCAGGCATAGGCCATGATCGTGCGCCAGCCACCCGCAGCGTACTGATAGCCGTGGCCGTAGGCATAGGGCGTGCTGGTGGGGTCATTGGCCGGGTCGTGACGGGCGCTCTGCAGATGGCCGATTTCGTGGCCGAAGCTGTAGTAGCCGGTGGCGCAGCCGTGATGCACGGCGGCGAAGGCGGTCGTTGCGCTGGCGCCGATGGCTGAAGCCAGTCCACAGGAGCTGGCGTTGTCGATCACGAACATGACCACGTCGGCAGCATTGCTCGTGCGCAGCGAATGCACGCTGTCGAGAATGCCGTCATTGGTGCTGCGGATACGCGCCAGATCGGTCGAGAAGCTGCCTGATTCGACATAGGAGGTCGTGTATATACCCGCCGCCTGCATCGTGATCGAGACACCCGAGTTGGTGTAGCCGGCATTGGTCTCGCTGATCGCCAGATTGACGAAGTTGGTGACGTTTCCGATCTTGGCCTTGGCGGCATTGGTGACCACCACCATGACCCGGATCACCGTATTGGCCTTGGTGGCAGCGTCGCCGTCCGCGCTCCCGTGATCGCCACCGACGGCCTCGATGCCGATGTTCTCGATCGGCAGCGACTTGTACTCGGCAGGGTGCTCAGGCGGCATCCTGGATTCGTCGATGGCAGCCAGCACGTGGCCGGAGCTGGACGGGAACAGCTTGTAGAGCTGGCCATTGATGCGGATCGTGCCGGTGATTTCGTTGCCTCCCTTGACCAGCGTGACGCTGTTCATCAGGTCATCGCTGATGTCGCCGTCCCCCGACTGCGACTTGCCGCCAACGGTGCCGTTCCAGATCAGGCTGCCATCCTCGGCAAAGCTGGCGCTGTCACGGCGCACGCTGACGCGTTGCTTGGCACCGAGCACGATCTCGAAGCTGTCGGTGTCATAGGCCAGGGACGAACTGTCCACCTGCATCGGCGTCAGACTGATGGTGGCGCGATCAGACTGAAGCCCGTTGACGACCTGATCGGTGCTCTTGAAACCTGCGGCCGAGGGTTGCAACAAAGGACCGGCAGCGAATGCAGCGCCAGTGCTCAAACCCAGGGCGATGGCCAGCGCGACGCGCCAACCGGTGTGTCGGTAGTTCATGGATGAATCCCCAAATCAAAGTTGAAATTACGGCCCGCCGTCGGAGGCTCAGCAGCAGTGTCCTGGATCCCCATCCACAACACTTTCACCAACACGGCGAAAGGCTTATCCGCCGGATTGATGAGGCCGTCAATGTGCAATGCAGCAATGTGCTAGCGTGCTAGCACAATGGAATCGTGCTAGGCGTTTTGGAAGGGCTGAAGGAAGGGCGGCGCGTCGCGACCGGCTACGCTACCGGCGCCGCGACGACCCCGTCCTGAGGCAGGTCGCGGCAAGAAGCCGGACGCAGAGAACACAAAGGAAAAGCAGCAAGCGCGCGGAGAGAAGCAGAGCCGTCCTGGACGGGCTTTTCTCTGCGTTCTCAGCGTCAAAACTCTCGTCCGCCAAGGAGCGAGAAGTGTCGGTTGTCGCGCCACGAGGGCACTCCTACGACACCGGGTTCATGGCCCGCGCGCAGTGTCGGGACTACACAGGCGACTCGCAACGACGCCTCAGGCGTGTGAGCCTTTCCCGAGTCCCGAGTCCCGAGTCCCGAGTCCCGAGTCCCGAGTCCCGAGTCCCGAGTCCCGAGTCCCGAGTCCCGAGTCCCGTTCAGCCGCCTTAATCTCCGGGCGGCAGTTGGCGTGATAACGTGAGCGCATCAAGCCGGAGCGCCGGCAAGTCGAAGCTGATGGAGGCCTCATGCGTACCCTGATTGTGAGCGGCTGCGTGCTGGTCGCCGCGCTGGTGGCAACTCCCGCACCCGCCGCCGGTGACGGTCCCGTGGCCGTGGTTTTTGTGCAGCCCGAGAAGTTCACCGACGTCCGCGATCGCCAGTTTGCCAGTCCCCCGGACAAGAACCCCAATCTCAGCGGCCTGCGGCGCTACCTCGAGACCCGCGGCAAGCGCTATCTGAGCGGCGGTCAGCAGCTGAAGATCGAATTCACCGATATCGACCTTGCCGGCGATCACCGCGCCCAGAGCAACCTTGAGCTGGCCGACGTGCGCCTGGTCACCAGCCTTTACCCGCCGCGGCTGGAATTCAACTACAGCCTGACCGACGCCTCCGGCGCCACACTCAAGTCCGGCACGGTCAAGCTCCGAGACCTCGCCTTCGACATCAGCTCCACCGGCACTGCCAGCGGCCCGCTGCGCTACGAACAGCGCATGCTGGACAAATGGCTGCGGCAGGAGCTTCGCAGTCAATAGTCCCGGCAGCTGCCTGGCGATCCGCCGCCCTGCCGAGCGGGTGCTCGGCAGGGCCTGAATCTGCGTCGTGTCTGTCAGTGTATTTGTCAGCGGCCTTCGACGAACCTGACCACGTCGGCCAGTGTGAGGTCCCGGTCCTTGCCGGTGCCGGCGATGCATCTCATCGGCGCCCAGTCCTTCGCGTGCAGGTACGAGGTGCCGCAGTTCACCAGCATCGCGCAAAAAACTTCGAGCAGGATGGCCGAGGCGACGGGGCCGAGACGCTCGCCCTTGCCGACAACTCCCGCCTCGCGCATCAGATAGAAAAACAATGGCGTCTCCGCTGATATGCGGGACTGGAAGTCATTCGGAGCCGCTGACCAACCTGGAATCTGCGCGAACTGAAGATCCTGGCTGGGGTCGATCGGGTAGCCTGCGGCAGCCAGCGCCGCCGCGACCGCCTGTCCGCTGGGCAGCGACAGAACGTTGCCGCGAAGCAGGTTTCGGAAGGCCAGCGAACGCTCATTGGCACTGGCCGATCGTCCGACCACCGGGTTGGGGAGTCGAATCAGTTCATCCGCAAGCAGATGGTCGATCGCCTTGGACCGGACATGACTGATGCAGTGATCCACGTCCAGCAAATAGCGCCAGTCGACGGTGAGTTTCGCTGGCACCGGGCCGAAGCCCAGTGTGCCGAAACTCTCGTCAAACAATTCGACCTGGGTGTAATGACCGTTGGCCGGATAGACCGAACGCACCATGGTGTGGCCGAAGCGATAGGCAGCGACACTGAACTCCACCGGCATCGCCAACGGCGCAGTAGCGCCTTTCAGCACGATGGGATAGCTGCGCTTGTGCAACTGCCCCGTCGCGAATTGGAACACCTTCTGGTCGCACACTCGTTTCAGAAAGTCGTTTAGCACCAGATACTGATAGTGATAGCGCGTCTGGCGTTGGCTTTCTTCGAAGCGTTCACCCGGCGGCGTCGCGCCGAGGATGGCTTCGAAGATTCGATTGTGCAGGCGCAGCATCAGAAGGTGAAACTGGGCTATGAACAGGTTCTCATCGTTTCGATGGTCACCGATCAGCGCCCGCCCATTGCTGTTGCGCGGCAAGTCATTCGGGTTGACCTCATTTCCTACCAGCAGCCGGCCCGGCGCGTCCTGGTCGTACAGGAAGGGCGAGGCCTCCGGGCCGAAGCCATAGACACAATCCAGATCCAGCGAGGGCGAACGCAGATTCGGCAGCGCATTGATTTGCGCTGCGGTGAGTGGTGACCCTGCCAGTGCCGTGGTCGTGTCCAGGGTGATGTCGTGATCGATGAACTGGGCGAAGAAGGTATACGCGGCCGGAATCCCACTGTCGCCCGAGCCATTGCTGGCGTCGTGCATCAATCCACCAGGACCGCCGAGCAGCGCGGCATCAGCCGCGCTGACAGCCAGCCCCGGCAGCTTGGGAAACATCTTGGTGAAGTTTCCGAGTCGCAAATGCTCGCAGCCCTGCGCCTTGCTGGTACCGTGAAAACACACTCGATTGCCCATCACCTGCTCCTTCAAGGGAAGCGGACCCGATCCGCGTCTGGCCGAGCCTCGCGCGGATATAAGTGTCACCACAGGTCAAGATGTCTCAATCGACCGGACAGCAAATGACCATCAGGGGGTGTGCTTCAATCGGTCTGCTCCGGGAGGGCGCCGACCGGAGCCCTCACAGGCCTAGGGTCAACCGGATCAGATGGTCCTTCAGTTCTTCGTGGAAGCCCAGCTTGCGGGCCAAGGCACGCATGGCCTTGTTGTCCGGCAGGGTGTCGCCGTAGATCTGGCGCATGCCGGCGGTGCGGGTGAGTTCGATGATGTGCATCATCAGGCGCGTGCCCAGGCCCTGGCCAGCGAGTTGCCTGGGGATGACGATGGCGAATTCGGCGCGGCCGAGGTCGGGTTCGAAGCTGGCGCGGACGACGCCAAAAAGCTTGGCCTGGCCTGGTGGTTCGAGATCGGCCAGCACCAGCGCGATTTCGCGGTCGTAGTCGAGCTGGGTCAGCCGCGCGGCGAGATCGTGGGTCAGTGATTTCAGCGGATACAGAAAGCGCATCCGCACTTCTTCGGGGCTGAGCTGGGTGAAGCCTTCCTGCAGCGCTGGTTCGTCCTCGGCGCGCACGGCTCGCAGCAGCGCCTGCTGGCCATCGGCCAGTCGCAGCGGCAGCGCCAGATTCCAGGGATAGGTGGCGAAGGCAGAGCTGGCGCGCCCGGTCTCGGGCGTCCATTCGAACTGCAGATGGGCTTCGATCTCGCCGCCCGGTGTCAGCTGCACGCCCTCCAGTTCCATCCGGTCAATCTCGCTGCGTTCGACCATCAACTCGGCCATCTGCAGCAGATGGCTCTGCAGCGTGGCCCGCAGATCGCTGTCGGCGCCCGCGGGACCCCAGCCCCGCTCGATCAGACGATCGGCACGCAAGCGATCCAGCGGCAGGCACTCGATGTGTTGCCGTCCGGGACTCGTGGCGATGGCATAGGGACCGAGGTCGGCATGGCTGCGCAGGCCCAAACGCGGCGATTCTCCGCGGCGTGCCGGATTCCAGTGCAGATCCATGCCGAGGGAGGCCAGCAATGCAGGCCCGAGCGTCTGGGGATCAGATCCCAGCTTCACCACCAGCCTCGAGATGTCAGCTGCGTCGACGCTGGGCCAGCGCAGTAGTGGCGGCGGTGTCTGCATCAGTTCGACTTTCTGCCGGTAGTGCCTGCGGTTCAAACCGTAGGCGCGCACCGCGGCCTCGGGCGTGGGGAATGCGGCGATGCCACGCTCACTGAGGATGCGCCTTGCGTGCTGCTGCTCGGCGCCGGTGAATGCTGCGAGCACCAGAGCTTGACCACGGGCGACCGGTTCCAGCGCCTCGGCGATCTCGCTGCCGCTGCTGAAACTGGTGGGATGGTGCAACAGCAGCACGACATCGGTATCGGCGTCGTCAGCGAGCGCAGCCGTGGCCGCGGCATAGCGTCCGGGTCCCGCATCGCGCATCAGATCCAGTGGATTGCTGATCGGGGAGCGCGCCGGCATCAGTGTCTTCAGCGCCTTGAGCGTGTCGGCGGTGGGCTGGGCCAGCGTGCCCCCGGACTCGATCACGGCATCGGCGGCCAGAGCGCCCAGGGCGTTGCCGTTGCCGGCAATGAAGAAGCGTGAGCCGGCATGGGGCCAGGCTGGCAGATCGACATTGGCGGCGGCGCAGAACTCCTCGAGGTCGCGTGCCTGCAACATGCCGGCGCGCAGAAAAGCGGCGTGATGCACGGCATCGGACAGCGCGGCCTCGGGGTCGCCCGGGGCGCGGCCCGCTTCCTGCGGCTTGAGCACCACCAGCGGTTTGCGGAATCCCAGGTTCCGGGCTGCCGACAGCAGGCGGCGGGCCTGGTGGAGATGCTCCACATGCAACAGTACGGCGCGCGTATTGGGGTCGCGTGCAAACCAGTTCAGGCAGTCGGCGATGTCCACATCCAGCTCGTCGCCCAGGCTGATCAGCGCCGACATGCCGATGCCGCGTTGCGCGGCCCAATCGGCCATGACACCCGAGACTGCGCCGGAAGTCGAGACAAAACCGATGCCGCCGGGCGGCGGCAGCGCCGGGCACAGGCTGAGGTTGAGGCCGCTGTGGGAGAGGGTGATGCCCTGGCTGGCAGGGCCGATCAGGCGCAGTTCGCTACGTCGGACCTGCCGCTGCAGGCGTTTGAGCAGGCTGGCCCTGGAGGCCCAGGGCCAGCCGGTTTCGGTGGCGATGCCGACCACGACGGCACCGGCGCAATGGCGTCTGGCCAACCGCTCGGTGATTTCGGCAACGCTGGCCCAGGGGGTCATGATCAGCGCCAGATCAATCCCTGGCGGCAGCTCACTGACGTCGTTGAGACAATCACGGCCGAAGGCCTGATCGCGCTGGCGGTTGACCAGATGCACGGCGCCACTGAAGTCTGATTCCAGGACCTGGCGGGTGAAGGCGGTGCCGAGGGAGTCGGGCTGATCGCTGGCGCCGATCAAGGCGATCGATTGTGGCGCCAGCAGTCGGTCGATGCTGCGGATAGGCTCGGTCACGGGTCTCCCGCTCGAGTTTCGGCGCGTACGCCCTTGACTGGCATTATCGCGCCCGCCGTGGTGGTGCCGTCACTCCAGGCTCGCGGCACCTGATTCAGCAGCGAGTTAGGCCCCGTCTGCCACGCGAAGCTGACAACCGAGAGCGTATCCTTGGGCGATCCCTGGCGCGGTGGAGTTCACCATGAAGCTCGAAGTCAACGGCAAGACCCACGAGATCGACGCGGCGGAGGACATGCCGCTGTTGTGGGCGCTGCGCGATATCCTTGGCATGACCGGCACCAAATTCGGTTGTGGCATGGCCCTGTGTGGCGCCTGCACGGTGCATCTGGACGGCGTCGCCACGCGCTCGTGCACGCTGCCACTGTCGGCGGTGGCGGGAAAGAAGATCACCACCATCGAAGGCATCGCCGATGGCGACACGCTGCACGCGGTGCAGCAGGCCTGGCTGGATCTGGACGTGGTCCAGTGCGGTTACTGTCAGTCGGGTCAGATCATGAGCGCCACCGCGCTGCTGGCCAGCAACAAGAAGCCCAGCGACGCCGATATCGATACCGCCATGGGCGGCAATATCTGCCGTTGCGCCACCTATCCGCGGATTCGCGCGGCCATCCACGCCGCCGCTGCCAAGCTGGCCTGAGCCGGAGATCGCCATGAATGACATCATCAATCTGTCGCGCCGCGGATTTCTCCAGGGCAGCGCCGCCCTCGGCGGCGCCCTCGTCCTCGGATTCCATCTGAGCAGTCAGGCCTGGGCCGAGAAGGCCACGACTGGATCGGCCGCCGTCGATCTGAATGCCTTCCTGAGCATTGCCGCCGATGGCGCCATCACCGTGCACGCCAAACATTCGGAAATGGGCCAGGGCATCCTGACCTCGCTGGCGATGATCATTGCCGAGGAAATGGACGCCGATTGGGCCAGAGTCACGGCCGTGCCCGGCGACGCCAGGCCCGAATTCGCCCACGCCCAGTGGGGCATACAGGCCACCGGTGGCAGCACCAGCACCTATACCTCCTACGAGCAGATGCGCAAGGTCGGTGCCACGGCACGGGCCATGCTGGTCGCGGCTGCGGCCGCGCGCAGCGGCCTGGATGCCGCCAAGCTCAAGACCGTCGATGGCGCCGTCATCGGCCCGGAAGCCGGACAGCGCTGGAACTACGGTGAGCTGGCAGCAGAGGCCGCCAAGCTGAGTCCGCCGGCCGATGTCACGCTCAAGGATCGCAAGCAATTCAAGCTCATCGGCAAATCCCAGCATCGTCTGGACGGCCGCGCCAAGGTGACCGGCACCGCTGGTTTCGGCATCGACGTCAAGGTGCCCGGCCTGTTGACCGCGGTGATCGTGCGTTCGCCGGTATTTGGTGGAAAGCTGAAGAAGCTGGATGGCGACGCCGCCAAGGCGATGAAGGGCGTTCGTCATGTGGTCGAGGTGCCGTCTGGTGCGGCAGTGGTGGCGGATCACTACTGGGCGGCCAAACAGGGCGCCGAAGCGCTGAAGCTGGAATGGGATCTGGGTGCTGGCGCCGATTTCTCCACCGAGAGTCAGGCCAGGGATCTGGACCAGTTGCTGGCAGGCGAGGGCGCCGAAGCCAAGCGGGTCGGCGACGTGGCGGCGGTCATGGGCGAAGTCAAGGATCCGATCTCTGGCGAGTTCGACTTTCCCTATCTGGCGCACGCGCCGATGGAGCCGATGAACGCCACGGCCGATGTGCGCGCGGACGGAGTCACGGTCTGGGCACCCACCCAGTTCCAGACCTTCGACCAGATGGCAGCGGCGAAGATTGCCGGTGTCACGCCGGACAAGGTGGTGCTGCACACCACGCTGCTGGGCGGTGGATTCGGTCGACGCGCCAATCCGGCCTCGGATTTCGTCAGCGAGGCGGTGGCGGTATCGAAGGCCGTCGGTGCGCCGGTCAAGGTCATCTGGACCCGCGAGGACGATACCCGCGGGGGCTATTACCGACCACGCACACGGGTGTCGGCGCAGCTGGCGCTGGACGGCGACAAGCAGCCGCAGGCACTGCGGGTCAAGATTGCCAACCAGTCGATCATGGAGGGCACACCCTTCGGTGCCGCGATGGCCGAGACCGGTGTGGACCCGAGTCAGGTCGAGGGTCTCGACGACTGGCCTTATGCCACACCCAATGCGCAGGTGAGCTACCACAAGGCCAGCGCTGCGGTGCCGGTGCTGTGGTGGCGCTCGGTGGGTCATACCTTCAGCGCCTACGTCAAGGAGACGCTGATCGATGAAGCCGCCGAACGCGCTGGCGCCGATCCCATCGACTACCGCATCAAGCTGCTCGAAGCGCATCCGCGCCAGGTCGCGCTGCTGCAGAAGCTGAAGGCTGAATCGGGCTGGGGCAAGGCGCCCAAGGGCCGATTCCAGGGCGTGGCCATTCATGAATCCTTCAATTCGCTGGTCGGTGAGGTAGTCGAGATCTCGCTCGAAGGCAGCACGCTCACCTTGCACAAGCTGACCGCCGTGGTCGACTGCGGCAACGTGGTCAATCCCGATACGGTCAAGGCGCAGATCATGGGCGGCTCGCTGATGGGGCTGTCGGCGGCGCTGGGCGAAGCCATCACCTTCAAGGATGGTCGCGTGGTGCAGTCCAACTTCCACGATTACCCGGTACTGCGGCTACCGCAGGCGCCGGCCGTGGCCGTACACATCATCGAAAGCGGTGCCGCCATGGGCGGCGTGGGCGAACCCGGCACACCGCCGGCCGCGCCGGCTCTGGCCAACGCGATTGCCAAGGCCAGCGGCAAGCGTTTGCGGGTGTTGCCTCTGGATCTGGCCTCGCTGGCGGGCTGAGGTCAGCGTTCGCATACGTATTCAACGCCCATCATCGTGCTTTGGCCGCTCGGCCAGCGGTCAAAGCGGCGACACTCTTGAGGAAGAGCCGGGCCAAGATCGGCGTCGAATCCAGGAGCGATGATGAAGTTCAGCCTCAGGCCGATGGCCTTGATGGTGCCGATGGTGCTCGCAGTCTGTGGCTGCGCCACCCATCCGACGCTGCTGCAACCGGCGGCAATTGAATCGGGATGCGTGCCATCCTCGCTCGGCGATACGGTGCTCTACCTTCGAGGTTCGCTGAGCAGTTGGGCGGCGCTGGAGGAATACGCCTTCCAGTATCGCTGCGATGGCTACTATCTCAACGTCGAAGCAGTTGCCAACCAGGACTTCAAGCTCGCTGATGCGGACTGGACGCCAGCGACGAGCTTCGGCGCGCCGGTGGGCGGCAATGGCACAATCGGCGATTCGGTGCTTTTTGCCCTCGTCCGCGGGTCCGATCCGGGCGGTAATGCCAATCTGCGCTTCCGTTTTGCCGGCGAGCACACGGTCAAGCTGGTTCTGGATCAGGGCAAGGCCACGGTGACCATAGGCCCGAAGAGCTTCGATGATCCGCGGGCGCGGCCGGTGACTGATCCGGTGGCTCTGAGTCTGCGTTTCGATTCGCGGGCGCTGGGCCACAAGGCGCCCTTTGGTGCGGTGGTTGCCGGTCGGCAGATCGAGTTCGCGTTGTCGGCCTTGCCCGGCGTCGACAGCGCCACGCTGGTCATCGAATCGCGGCTGCTGATGGGCAATCAGGAGCAACTGGACTACCACGAGCTGGTCCGGATTCCGATGACCTCCCAGGCCGCTGGCGCGATCCAGCGCTGGCAGGCCAGCCACCGATTTGCGGACATCGGCGTCTACGGCTACTGGTTCGACCTGGTCATCGGCGGGCAGCACTACGTCTACCAGAACAACCGCAACTCGGTGTTCTGGACCCGCGAACGCGGCAATGGCGGCGAGGGGCTGGTCAGTTTCGCACCGGAATCCCGCGAATCCATCCGTCGATACCGCCAGACCGTCTATCGCGCCGACTTCGTCGTGCCCGAGTGGGCGCCGGACGTCATTTACTACTACATCTTCCCGGAGCGCTTCCGTAACGGCGATCGCTCCAATGACCCTGAACCCGGCGTACAGCGTTTCCACGACGGCACCGTCGAGTTCCACACCGACTGGAATGACCGGCCCTGGCTCAATGGCACCGGCGATGGTTCCGATGCTCGTTACAGCAATGATTTCTTCGGTGGCGACATCGCTGGGATCATCGAGAAGCTGGACTACATCCGTGAGCTGGGCGCCAATACGCTGTACCTGACACCGCTGTTCCAGGCCGCCAGCAATCACAAGTACGACACCGCCGACTATCGCCGCGTGGATCCGGGTTTCGGCAGCAATGTCGACTTTGCACGCCTGACCGGCGAGGCCGCCAAACGCGGCATTCGGGTGATTCCGGATACTTCACTCAATCACACCGGTGAGGACTCGCTGTACTTCAACCGCTATGGCAACCATCCGGGCATCGGCGCCTTTCAGAACGGAGAGATCCGATCCGATTCGCCTTATGCCGACTGGTACCGCTTTGATCCCGACAACGCCGAGCAGCCCTATCAGGGCTGGGTAGGCGTGCGAGATCTGCCGGAACTGGACAAGCAGTCCCGATCCTTCCGCGACTTCGCCTATGGCAAGCCCGATTCGGTGATGCTGCACTGGCTGGATCAGGGCGCCGCCGGCTGGCGCATGGATGTCGCTCCCTGGGTGCCGGATGACTTCTGGCGCGAATGGCGCAGCGCCATCAGAGCCCATCGCCCCGACGCACTGACCGTGGCCGAAACCTGGTTCGATGCCTCCAAGTTCCTGCTCGGCGACATGTTCGATTCGACCATGAACTACATCTTCCGCAACGCCGTGCTCGAATATGCCGGCGGCGCCGATGCGCGGCAGATGTACGGCCATCTCGAATGGCTGCGCGAGGCCTATCCGCCGCAGGCGCTGTACGCGCTGATGAATCTGCTGTCCACGCACGATCAGGCGCGCTCCTTGCACGTGCTGGGCGACCATGGGCCAGAGACCGATCCGGTGACCCGGGCCTTGGCCAAGCGACGACTGCTGCTGGCCATGCTGTTGCAGATGAGCTACCCCGGATCGCCGGCGATCTTCTATGCCGATGAAGTCGGCGTGACCGGCGGTGACGACCCCTACAATCGCGTCACCTATCCGTGGGCGGACCTCGGCGGAGAGCCGGATCTGGCCATGCTCGCGCAGGTGCAGACCCTGACCCGGATGCGCCGGGAACACGCCGTGTTAAGCCGTGGCAGTCTCGAAGCGCCGCTGTATCTGGACGAGCATCTGATCGTGCTGCTGCGCCGTCTGGGCGACCAGGTGGCCATCGTGGTCACCAACAACAGCGAAAGCGCGCAGGCGCTGAATCTGCCTGTACCACCGGAACTGGCGGATATCGGTCTGCACGACGTCGTGGGCGGTCAGCACTTCGAAGTGCTGGGCGGTCATTTGCAGCTGAGCGTGCCGGCCCTGTCGGGAATGGTGCTGGTCGGGTCGCGCTAGGAGCGGATGGGGCAGCCGGGCGGAGGGAGAAGCGTCCAGACAAGTCTGGACCCACAAGAGCGCGGCCCCTGTGGGTTCGCACTCTGTGCCAACTCTTTGGCCGGTCAGTGCAGGCAGCACTTGGGCAAGTCCAGACCTACCAGAGCCGGGTTTCTGGGGAACTTGGCGCTGCTTGCGGCGTCTTCATAGAACCATCACATTCTGGCCTAATGGCCGTCGCGATGCTGATCGTGATCGATTGGTGCGCCCCGCTGCGCGTGTTCTTGCTCCTCCCATCAGGAAAACCACCAAAATGAAGATTCGCCTTTGTTTGATCACCGCCGCAGCACTGGTATTGACCGCTTGCGGAAGCACCTCCGGAATGAAGCGCGCAGACTCCGAGAGCGCGCCGGCCAGGAGCCAGAGTTCCGGTCAGGACAAGGCCGCGATCAGCGCCGATTTCAGCTCCTACAGCCGGGTGGTGGTGCGTGATTTCGCCAACTGGACCAAGATCAAGGGCAAGGACGAGGCCAAACGCGCGGTACGGGAAGCGCAGGCCGTCGCCGTCGGCAAGCGCTTTGCCGACAAGATTGCCGAAGGTCTGGGCGCAGGCACGGCTTTTGAAAACGTGAGCCGCAATGACGCCGAGGTGGGTGCGGGCACGCTGGTCATTCAGGGTGAGGTGACCAAGTACAAGGCTGGCAATCGCGCACTGCGTCTGATGATCGGTTTTGGTGCGGGCAGCGCCAATTTCGATGCCCGCGTGAGTTTCGTCGATGGCGCCACCGGCAAGGAAGTGTCCTTCATGACCGTCGACAAGAACAGCTGGTTCCTCGGTGGACTGCTGGCGGCCGCACAGACGGTCGACGATTTTGTCGATGGAGCAGCCACCAAGGTGGCTGAAGAGACGCTGCGCGCCAAGACCGGGGCGAAGTGAGGCTCAGCATGACAGGCCGGCATCCGCGTTGAGACTTGGCCGGTGCTGCAACAAGAAACGGGAAGGCCTGAGCCTTCCCGTTCTTGTTTCTGCCGATCAGCTGGAATGGCGCCGCGGCTGCGGCGCTCCAGCATTCGCAAGTACTACAGATCGAACTTGATGCCCTGGGCCAGCGGCAGCGCGTCGGAGTAGTTGATGGTGTTGGTCTGGCGGCGCATGTAGATTTTCCAGGCGTCCGAACCCGACTCGCGTCCGCCGCCGGTCTCCTTCTCGCCGCCGAAGGCGCCGCCAATCTCGGCGCCGGAGGTGCCGATGTTGACGTTGGCGATGCCGCAATCCGACCCGGTGGCAGCGAGGAAGCGCTCGGCATGGCGCATGTCGGTGGTGAAGATCGACGAAGACAGGCCCTGCGGCACGCCGTTCTGAATGGCAATGGCCTCGTCCAGAGTGTCGAAGGGCATGATGTACAGGATCGGCGCGAAGGTCTCGGTCTGGATCACTTCGCAATCCGGAGCCAGCCCGTTGATGATGGTCGGCAGCACGAAATTGCCCGGGCGGTCGAGAACGGCGCCGCCGCTCAGCACCTTGCCGCCGGCTGCCTTCGCAGCTTCGACAGCCTGGGTGTAGCGGGCGACCGACGCCTGGTCGATCAGCGGGCCCATCAGGGTGCCGGCATCGAGCGGATTGCCGATCTTGGATTCGACCTGCTGGTAGGCCTTGACCACACGCGCGGTGACGTCGTCGATGATGGAGCGGTGGACGATCAGGCGGCGGGTGGTCGTGCAACGCTGACCGGCGGTACCGACGGCGCCGAAGACGATGGCCGGAATGGCCAGATTCAGGTCGGCGCTGGCGTCGACGATGATGGCGTTGTTACCGCCGAGTTCCAGCAGCGAACGACCCATGCGCCGCGACACGCGCTCGCCGACCATGCGCCCGACGGCGGTGGATCCGGTGAAGCTGATCAGCGGAATGCGATGATCGTCGACGAAGGTCTGGGCGATTTCGCTGCCGATGTCGTTGAACAGGAAGAAGATGTCCGGGAAGCCGGCAGCGCGCAGGGCTTCGTTGCAGACCTTCATCGAGGCCACGGCGGTCAGCGGCGTTTTCGGCGATGGCTTCCAGATCGTGATGTCACCGCAGACGGCGGCGAGGAAGGCGTTCCAGCTCCACACCGCCACCGGAAAGTTGAAGGCGCTGATCACGCCGACAATACCGATCGGATGCCACTGCTCGTACATGCGATGGCCAGGACGCTCCGAATGCATGCTGTTGCCGTAGAGCTGGCGCGACAGGCCGACAGCGAAATCGGCAATGTCGATCATCTCCTGCACTTCGCCGTCGCCTTCGGGCTTGATCTTGCCCATTTCCAGGCTCACCAGCGAGCCCAGCGCATCCTTGTGCTTGCGCAGGGCCTCGGCACACAGACGGATGGCTTCGCCGCGGCGCGGCGCCGGCGTCGTGCGCCAGATTTTGAACGCAGCTTCGGCGCGCGCCATGATGGTGTCGTAATCGCTGCGGCTGGACGCATAGGTGCGCGCGATCACTTCGCCATTGGCCGGATTGACGCTGCTCAGCACGCCGGAATCGGTGGTGGTCGACCACTCGCCGTTGCCGAGATAGGCGCCGCTGTTGTCAGCCGACAGGCCGAGGGCGGAAAGAACTGCGTGGGACATGGGAACTCCTGGTGGTTCAGGAGGGCACGAGTGCGAGAGGGCACGAGTGCACGTGATTCGGAGCTGGCTGCTCCTGCTTCTTCGTGCCCCGTGCCTTCGTGCCTCGTGACCTCACGAAAGGGTGCGCCCCCGACACGATTCGAACGTGCGACCTTCCCCTTAGGAGGGGGACGCTCTATCCAGCTGAGCTACGGGGGCATTGAGCCGACCATTATAGCGGCTGGATACCCGGCCCGTCGGCGCAGCCGCCGGGCGTTCATCTGGCAGCGCGCCAGTGGCGCGCGAGCGAGCCAGATTCACCCAGCTGAGCTACGGGGGCATTGAGCCGACCATTATAGCGCGGGAGTTGCCGCGCTCTGAACCGGCCATTCATGGCGGTCGGAAAGGCACCCTTTGGCCCGCAACCGCCGCGGCGATGAACCTGCCGAATGTAGCCCGATGTGCCGCGCAGCGGCTCACCGGGGCTTTTGCGCGTCAGCGCCCGGAGGGCGCTGCGCGCACTTCAGGCTACGAACAGCGGTTTGCGCCAATTTCCTCAAGTCATTGATTGTCAATCGGCGGGTGTAGGTTGCCGTGAAAGTCGTTCAGGCGAGTGATGTCGCTCCCTCCCCGATGTTCGGGGAGGGCTGGGGAGGGGTTAGGCAGGAAAACCTATGCAACGGTCATGGCACCAGCGACTTTCATGATTGCGAGTGGCCCACAGCCATGACCGTTGGGTTAAGCGCAGCGTGCCCAACGTCCGGCCCATCTGTTGGGCACGCTGCGCTTAGCCCAACCTACGGTTGATGGCCCGTCGGCAGAGTCGGGCCGACGCACGCGGCGCCGCCTTGTCCAGCCATGTAGATCAACAGCGGCCGCGCAGTGCGCGTCCCTCCTCAACGCCGTTCCGCGCCCGCTCTGGCCACCAACCACCAACCACCAACCAACAACCAACAACCAACAACCGACAACCGACAACCGACAACCGACAACCGACAACCGACAACCATGCCCTCCGGCAGTCACTATTGGTTGCGAGTCTGCGTATCCTGTGGGCTTCCAGATCATGGCCGGAGGCCTACGCGATGAGCGAATCCGATGAAAAGATCGCCGCGCTGTTCAAGCGGGCGCGTGAGGGAGCAGGGGGCAACGGGGCTGGCGGATCGCGCCGCTCCGGTGCCAGCGACGGTGCCAGAGCGCTGTCCATTGCGGTCATTGTCGCGCTGGGCGTAGCGGCCTGGGGTGTGTTCAGCAGTTTCTACACGGTGCAGCCGGAAGAACGCGCGGTGGTCAAACGCTTTGGCGCGGTGGTAGCCATCAACGATCCAGGACTGCATTTCAAGCTGCCCTTCGGTGTCGATGTGGTTCAGAAGGTGGCCACCGAACGCGTGCTCAAGCAGGAATTCGGCTTCCGCACCTTGGGCTCGGACGACGAGCGCTCGCAGTATTCGCCCAATGATTTTCCGGACGAGTCGCTGATGCTCTCGGGAGATCTCAACATCATCGACGTCGAGTGGGTAGTGCAGTACCGCATCTCCGACCCGGTGAAGTACCTCTATGAACAACGCGATCCGGATCGAACGCTGCGCGATATCTCCGAGTCGGTGATGCGCAGGGTGGTCGGCAACCGTCTCGGCAGCGAAGTGCTGACCACGGCCCGTGTCGCCATTGCCGGCGTGGCCCGCGACGAGATTCAGAAGGCCATGACCGCCTATGACAACGGTATCCATGTGGTCACCGTGGAATTGCAGGACGTGGTGCCGCCGGCGGCGGTGAAGCCGGCTTTCAACGAGGTGAACGAGGCGCGCCAGGAGCGCGAGCGCATGATCAACGAGGCCACCAAGCAGGCCAATCAGGAAATACCCAAGGCCAAGGGTGAGGCCAATCGGGCGCTGTCAGAGGCCCAGGGCTATGCCACCGAGCGCGTCAATCGCGCCAAGGGCGAGACCGCCCGCTTCAATTCGATACTGACCGAATATCGCGATGCACCCGAAGTCACGCGCACTCGGCTGTATCTCGAGACACTGAATGGCGTGTTGCCCACGGTCGGCACGGTACTGGTGGTGCAGGACGGCCAGGTTTCGCCGCTGCCGCTGATGAATCTGCGCGACGCCGGCCGCAAGCAGGAGAATGCACAATGAGCCGCCCCTTCCTGATTTTTCTGGCCGTGATCGTGGCCTTCTTCATCGGTCAGTCGGTTTATGTGATCGACCAGGCTGAGCAGGGCATCGTCGTCCAGTTTGGCGAACCGGTAGGCGAGGTCGTGACCGAGCCGGGTTTGCACTGGAAACTGCCCTTTGTCCAGAACGTGCGTCGTTTCGACAAGCGCATCCTGCCCTGGGATGGTGATGTCTCGCAGGTGCCCACGCTCGGTCGCGAGTTCATCCTGGTCGATGCCACCGCGCGATGGCGCATTGCCGATCCGCTCAAGTTCCTGCGTTCGGTGCGCGATGAGACCGGTGCCCGCACGCGCCTCGATGACATCATCGATTCGGTAGTGCGCGACATCATTTCCGGCACCGATCTGGAAGAGATCGTGCGCTCCGCCGACTGGGCGGTGGACGTCAAACTGCTCGATGAGGAAGGCGTGGCCCGCGAGGACGTGGATCTGGAGAAGCCGAAGAAGGGTCGTGGTCGACTGGAACAGGAAATCCGCATCGCCGCTTCCAAGCAGATGCCGGAACTGGGCATCGAACTGGTGGACGTACGCCTCAAGCGCATCAACTACATCGACAGCGTGCGGGCCCAGGTGGAAAACCGCATGGTCTCCGAGCGCCAGAGCATCGCCGCGCGCTTTCGTTCAGAGGGTGAGGGTCGCAGCCAGGAGATCCTCGGCGAAATGCAGCGCGAACTGCGCACCATCCGTTCCGAGGCCGAGCGTCAGGCTGCCGAAATCCGCGGCAAGGCCGACGCCGAAGCCACCAGGATCTACGGTCAATCCTACGGCGCCGATCCGGAGTTCTATGCCTTCATGCGCACCCTGGAGAGCTACCAGGCCATGGGCGAGAACACCACGCTGATGCTGAGTGCGGATTCGGAGTTCTTCCGCTACCTGGAATCGACCCGCAAGCGCGGCCCGGCGGCCCGCTGATTGCATACCTGCGGGCAGCGTTTGCCCGCAGGTCTGGTTGCCTGGCTGCAACGCGCCTGTCTGTTTCGGCCCGACAGTGCCCACGGACCATGAACCCCCGGCGTCATTGCGAGCGTAGCGAAGCAATCCAGACACGCATTCTCAGAAGCACTGGATTGCTTCGTCGCTGCGTTCCTCTCCATGAATCCATATCGTAAGGTGTTGATTTGCCATTGCAGGTCACGTTGCTCCCCTGGCGAGCTACGTGACGAAACTCGATGTCACGTAGTCCGCTAACGCGGACAACATGACCTACGACGGCGAGTTCATGGCCCGTGCGCAGTGTCGGGCCGACACGCGCTCCTCGCAATGACGCCCCGTCTTGCCCCGCTGGCCTTGCTGGTCGCGCCGAATGGGCGCTTCTGCTGGAAGCAGCTCTTTGTCTGCACAAAGTCCTGATCAAGGCTGCACGGCAAGGCCACGAAACCCGCACATCGAATTGATACCAATTGCATCGTGCGTTGATGCTGCATTTCACATGCTGATCCTGCGCTGCCGATTCCCGGCAGACGAGTGGCAACGCCCAGCGTTGTTTCCCCTCTGGCATCGCAGGAGTACCAACTCATGATTCGAAAACCCATCGTCGCCGGCACCCTCGCTCTGGCGCTGATTTCATTTGGCAATGGCGCCTTCGCCAGTGCCCGCGTCACCGTCGGTCATTTCGCGCCCTTCGCACCCACCTTGCAGGGCACTTCGGTCAGCATCCGCGTCAACGGTCAGACTGCGCTGCAGAATGTGCAGTTCGGCCAGTTCACCGAATACCTGACGCTCGGCGGCGCCGGTAGCTACACGGTTGAAGTGCTGCCCACGGGCACCAACACCGTCGCCATCAGCGCTACCCTGGATCTGGCCGACAACACCGATTACACCGTGCTGGCCGTTGGTGATGGCGGCAATCAGGCGCTGTCCCTGCTGCCGCTGGTCGATGACAACACAGCGCCGCCCGCAGGTCAGGTCAAGGTGCGGGTCGTCCATGCCGCGCCCTTCGCCAATACGCTTGCGGCGACCGAAGTGTCGGTGCGCGACAACAACAACGCCATCGTCGGCGGGCTCGGTCGAGTGCCGTTCAAGGGCGCCAGCGGCTATCTGACGCTGCCGGCCGCCACCTACGATCTCAAGGTCGCCACGCCGGACGGCAACACCACGCTGATCGATCCCAAGCCCGCCGCGCTGCCGGCCGGCGGCATTCTTACGCTGGTCGCCACTGGCGGCGCCAACGGCTACGCCACCGGCATCACGGCCATCGCCGCCGGTGCGGCTCCCAGCAATCCCTTGCCGACCTTCGCCATCGGCCCGGTCAAGGTCCGAGTTGCCCACTTTGCTCCGTTTGCTGCCACGCTGGATGGCACCGCGGTGCGGGTGCAGGTCAATGGTGCCGAAGTGCTGAGCAACTTCAGGTTCCGCGAATTCACGCCCGAGTTGGAGCTGACCCAGGGCGCTTACCAGATTCAGGTCTTCCCGCAGGCTTCGGCCACGGCCGCAATCAGCGGCACGGTCGAACTGGATGGCAACAAGAGCTACACCCTGGCAGCCGTCGGCAATGGCTCACTGCAGCAGTTGGCGCTGCAGCAGTTCGAGGATCGCACCAGTGCGGCTCCTGAAGGCAGCTACGCGCTGCGCGTGGCCCATACCGCACCCTTTGCGGCCACAGCTGAGGCGACCTCGGTCTCCATCCGCAGCGACGGTGGCGATGTGGTCGCGGGCTTGTCCAGCGTGCCCTATGGCGCGGCCAGTGGCTATCTGGAGCTGCCCACCGGCACCCTGGACGTGAAAGTAGCCACGCCTGACGGCAATACCAATCTGATCGACCTGGCGCCGCTCAACCTGCCAGCCGGCGCCATCGCCACCGCATATGCCGTCGGCGACGGCATCAATCAGCCGCTGGGTATTGTTGCGATCCCGGTCGGGGATGTGCCGCTGGAGGCCAACGTCGATCAGAGCGTGGACGGCATCTGGTTCAATCCGAGTCTGAGCGGGCAGGGCTGGAGCTTCCACACGCTGGCGGCGCAGAATCGTCTGGTGGGTGCCTGGTACACCTATTCCAACGACGGCAGCGGCCGCCACCTGTGGTACACGCTGGATTCCTGTCGCTCGGCGCCGGGCGCCAGCACCTGCGCCATTCCCGGCGGCTTTGACAACCGTGAAGTCGAACTGTCGATCTATGAAAGTGAGGGCGGTCTGTTCAATCAGCCCGCTCCGGTGGTGACTCGCGACGTCGGTGTCATGACCGTGCGCTTCCTCAGCTGCACCCAGGCCGAGATGCGCTTCCAGATCGGCAGTTTCACCTCTGCCACCGTCCAGCTGAGCAACTTGATTCCGAAGCCGGGCTGCAGTCTCTGAGCGCAGTCTTCCCCGCCCCCGGAGCCTACGCTCCGGGGGCAATCGCGTTCAGATCTTTCCGAACAACCCGCGGTCAATCGATCGGCGGACAGGGGCTGGGCGAAATCCCAGCTGTGGCGTGTCATGGGCTAGACTTCCGCATCTCTCTGCGCCCGAGCTTTACCATGGCCCGTCATGACCCCAGTCAGGATCGATTGATTCAGCCCAACGCCGAAAACACCTATGAAGTCGGGCCCTCCGATCTGCCACTGGCCTGCCCGATGCCCGGCATGCATCTGTGGAACTCGCATCCGCGGGTCTATCTGCCGGTCGAATCCAGCCCTTCGGTCAAGTGTCCTTACTGCGGAGCCGTGTACACGCTGAAAGGCGCGCCGGTCCACGGCCACTGAACGGCGAACAGCGGCGACGTCGCAAGTCGCGTCGCCATTCAGCCAGCCCGATCGACAGCGTGAACGCTGTAGACGCCGCCAGATCGGGGCTGCGGTGGACAGTGGTCCAGCTGATCCCGCGGCTATCGCCTGGCGGGGCCGAACGCTCGACCATGGAAACGGCGCGGGCGCTGGTCGCTGCCGGCCACCGCTCCATCGTCGTCTCCGGCGGCGGTCGTTGGGTGCCGCGACTCAAGGCTGAAGGCAGCGAACACATACAGTTGCCGATCGGGTCCAAGAGTCTGGGTGCCATCTGGACCGTGCTGAGGCTGCGCTGGCTGCTGCAGCGTCTACGCCCGGATCTGGTACATGCACGTTCGCGCTTGCCGGCCTGGCTGCTGAAACTGGCGCTGCTGGGCAGCGGACTACGCGTGGCTCAGGTCAACACGGTGCACGGATTGAATTCAGTCTCTCGCTACAGTCGGATTCTGACGCGGGCCGATCGGGTGATCGCGGTCTCGCAGACCACGCGGAATTATCTGCTGGCCAACTATCCCGGCATCGATGACTCGCGCTTGCGGATCGTGCCGCCGGGTGCTGATCCGCTGGAGTTTCCGTCGGGAACGCGGTGCTCCGAGGAATGGCTGGAAGCCTTGCATTACGAGTTTCCCGCGCTGGCCGGCGGTCTGCTCATGACACTGCCTGGCCGCGGCACGCGCCTGAAGGGCCATGCCGAAGCCATCCGATTGCTCGCGAAAGTCAGAGAGCAGGGCGTCGATGCGCGCTTGCTGCTGCTGGGTGTGGTCGAGGAATCGCGCCGCGACTATGTGCGCGAACTGCAGGCGCTGGCGCGGCAACTCGGTATGGATGAGTACGTGGCTTTCAGTACGCCGCGCGGCGATGTGCGCGACGTTTACGCGGCCAGTGCCCTGGTGCTGCAGTTGTCCACGCGTCCGGAGAGCTTCGGTCGGGTCGTGGCCGAGGCGCTGTGCCTGGGGCGACCGGTGCTGGGCTATGACCACGGCGGGGTCGGTGATCTGCTGCGCGAGCTGTATCCGGCCGGCTGTTCGCCGCTCGGTGATCTCGATGCCCTCACCGAACGCGCCTTGCTGCTGTTGCGGGAGGCACCGGAAGTCGACACCGCCCGCGTGCCCAAGGTCAGTGATTCCCAGGCGCTGACGCTGTCGGTGTATTCGGAGCTGCTGGATGGCACGGCACCGCATCCGGCGGCGCTGGCCAGGTCGTCATGAGCGAGCGCCTGCCGAATCCGGCGTTGACGCTCGCGGCCCTGGTGCTGCTGGTGCCGCTGTTGCTGCCCTTCTCGCGCAGCGTCGAGGTACCGCTGCTGGCCGGTGCCGTCCTCGGTGTCGCATCCCTGTTCAAGTCTGCCGGCCGGTGGCCTGCGGGACCGGCCGCGCGGGTGCTGTTGCTGGCACTGGCAGCTTATGTGCTGGCGGCGCTGCTGTCGGCCATCGATGCGGTAGCTCCGCAGAAGAGCTGGACCAATATGCTGGCGGCGCTGCGTTTTCTGGCTTTCGCCGTGGGCATGCTGGCGCTGGCCGCGCAGGCGCTGGCGGCCGGTGTGGCATCGAAGCGATTGTCGGGTCTGCTGATTCTGGCCGCGGCTGCGCCGATCGCGCTGTGGGTGGCCGATGCCCTGCTGCAGGCGGCCACCGGCTGGTCGCTGGGCGGCCCGGCGGATGCCGATCGCCTCAGCGGCATCTTTGGTGCCGATGATCTCAAGCTCGGACCGCTGCTGTCGGCCCTGTCACCCCTGCTGCTGTGGCCGCTGCTGCAAGGGCCACGCTGGCGCCTCGGCGCCTGCTATCTGGCGGTGCTGACGGTGGTCTTGCTGGCAGGCGCCCGCGCCGGCTGGGTGAGCTTCGCGCTGGTGAGCCTGCTGCTGGCCTGGCGTCTGGCGCGAGGGTCGAAACGGGCGCTGCTGGCCTGGGCTGGTGCGGCGCTGCTGTCAGGCCTTGTTCTGACCGGTGCGGGTTATCAGATCTCGGATGCCTTCAAGGCCAGGGTCGATCGCACGCTCGCCGCCGGCGACGGCCAGCTGGATGTCGCCCTGGCCGGTCGATTGCCGATCTGGCGCACGGCGGTGCAGATGTTTGCCGCGCATCCGTTCAATGGTGTGGGTGTGCGCGGCTTCCGCCATGCTTATCCCGAATACGCGGCTGCGGACGATCCCTGGGTCGATCACGCCCGCGGCACCGGCGCCGCCCACGCCCATCAGATCGTGCTGGAGCTGCTGACCGAGACCGGCGTGCTCGGACTGACGCTGTGGCTGGCGGCGGCGAGCTTGTTGTGGCGCTGTTCCCGACGCACGATGGACGATCCGGCCGCGCATGCGCCCTGGGTGGCGCTGCTGGTGCTGGTGTTCCCCGTGAACACGCATCTGGCCTTCTACTCAGTGCCGGTGGGGATCATGCTCTGCTGGCTGCTGACGCTGGCCTGCCTGCAATCGGGTCTGCGCGCCGTCGGCGACGCGGTCGAATCTGCGCAGGTGCCGTGAGGTGAGCGATCCGTCCACAGCCATGTCATCGCCCGGCGCCGAGGCTGAACACCAGCCGCTGTCGCTGGTCGTGACCACGCTGAACAATGCCGACACCCTGCGCCGCTGTCTGCAGAGTGCGGCCTTCGCCGACGAACTGCTGCTGGTCGATTCCGGCAGCAGCGACGACACCCTGGCCATTGCCGCCGAGTTCGGTTGTCGGGTGCTGCACAAGCCCTTCGCCGGCTACGGGCCACAGAAACAGTGGGCCATCGAGCAGGCGCGGCATCGCTACGTGCTGCTGCTCGATGCCGACGAGTGGTTGCCGGAAGACTGTCAGCACCAGATCCAGGCGCTGCTGGCGGGCATGGCGGCAGGGCAGCCTGGTCTGGCCGGCTATCGCCTGCCGCGCCGTGAGTTGATCTTCTGGCAATACCAGCACCCCGGAGCGCGCCTGAATCGCTATCTGCGCCTGCTCGATCGCCAGCGCTTCCGCATGAGCGCATCGACCGTGCATGCGGCGCCTGAAGTGGACGGGCCGGTGGCGGATCTGCGCTGTGCCTTCCACCACGACGGCGAGCCCGACATCCACACCAAGGTGGCCAAGATCAATGCCTATTCCAGCGGGCTGGTTGCCGACAAGCTGGAGCGCCGGGTGGGCTTTGTGCGCACCCGCATGCTGCTCTACCCACCGTGGTTCTTCGTGCGGCAGTACCTGGGCAAGCGCCAATTTCTCGATGGCTGGGCCGGTTTCGTGCAGAGCGTGGTCGGCGCATTCTATGTCTTCCTGAAGTACGCCAAGGTCTATGAAGTCCGACGCCGAAATCGCCGCTGAGCGCCTGAACTGGCGCTGGCGGCTGCTGTTCGCGCTCGCGCGCTGGCTGGCGCGGCGGCCGTATCGAACTCAGATGCGCATCGCCCATGGGCTGTCCGGGCCGATGTCGCTGCTGGCTGGCAAGCGCGGTGCCATCGTTGCGGCCAACATCGGCTTGTGCTTTCCGGAGCTGAATGCCGAGCAGCAGTCGCAGCTGGTCTGGCGCAATCTGCGCTCGACTGCCGTTAGCGTATTCGAAACCACGATGGCCTGGTTTGCGCCGCGCTCGGTCACGGCCGACATTGTCGACGTCGAAGGCCTGGAACATCTGCAGCAGGCGCTGGCCGCCGGCAAGGGCGCGCTGTGCCTGTTCAGCCACTTCACAATGATCGAACTCGGAGGACGGCTGCTGTCCGAGGCGCTGGGACGGCCCATGCACCAGATGGTGCGACGGAACAACGATGCCGCGGTGGAAGCCATCATCGACGGCGCCCGCCGTCAGTTCTGCGAGCGCACCGTGGAAAAGAAGAATTTGGGCGATCTGTTGCGCTCGCTGCGCGAGGGCCACCCGGTCGGTTATGCGCCTGACCAGAATTTCAATCTGCACATGGCTTTCGTGCCTTTCTTTGGCCAACCCGCCGCCACCCTGACCATGACCAGCCGCATCGCGCGGCTGTCGCGGGCACCGGTGCTGTGCTGCTGGATCAGCCGCAAGCCCGATGGCTATGGCTATCGTCTGCGCATCGATCCGCCGCTGACCCAGTTTCCGGGCGCCGACCCGGTGTCCGATACCGCCCGCATCATCGGCCTGCTCGAAGCCGAAGTGCGCAAGGTGCCCGAGCAGTATCTCTGGGCCCACCGCCGCTTCAAGACCCGTCCGGACGGCAGCGCGCTGGCCTACGACGCCAAGCTGCTGAAGCCCCGGCATCGCTGAGGTTGTCGGTTGCTGGTTGTCGGTTGTCGGTGCGGGATGTCCGGCGCTTGCGCCTGTGGGAGCGGACTCTGTCCGCGACAGCGGTTGCCGGAAGATTGAACCCCTTTTCGCGGCTGAAGCCGCTCCCACCGCAGGAGCGCACTCATGGTGCAACCGCCGCTGCGACTATCCCAATCTGCAGAACATCCTGGCCAGAAGCCGGACCCAGAGTACGCGAAGGAAAAGCAGAGAGAACGCGAAGAACAGCGATCCGGCCATCGGGGTATTCTGCGAGGCCTCTCGCCATCGGCCCGCCCCCAATGCCCGTATGGCCAGCGGACAAACGAGTGGCGTCATTGCGACCCCGGACTTGATCCGGGGGAAGCAATCCAGACACACAGCCGCAGAAGCACTGGATTGCTTCGTCGCTGCGCTCCTCGCAATGACGCCCAGATGAGGGAATGCTGACAACCGTACCCCGTACCCCGTACCCCGTACCCCGTACTCCGTGCCCCGTACTCCGTGCCCCTGCCTACCCGGAACCCCGCTGTGCTCATCGAAACCACTGTCCCCCTGCGCTGGCGCGATCTCGACGCCTACAACCATGTCAACAATTCGGTGTTCCTGACCTTTCTGGAGGAAGCCCGGATCCAGTGGTTCGACAGCCTCGGCAGTCCCTGGCGCAGTGCCGAGTTCGAGCCGATCCTGGCGGCGACGACGATCAATTTCAGGCGCCCGATCCAGTATCCGGAAACGCTGCGGATCCGGCTCAGCACCGAGCGCATCGGCCACACCAGTCTGACCATCGCCCAGCACATCTACGCCACGGACGATGCCGCCGTGCTGTATTCGGATGGCCAGGCCGTGCTGGTGTGGGTGAGTCCAGTCGACGGCCGCCCGGTACCCCTGCCACAAGTCGTCCGGCATGCCGCCGGCGCCACCGACTAGAATGGAGCTCTGACGGGTTTTCGGATGTACGCATGGCAGATGCCGACAACAATGATCTCTCGCTGCTGGGTTCCGCGCCTGCCTTCGCCGAAGTGATGGAACAGGTGTCGCGGGCGGCGCCGCTGGATCGGCCGGTGCTGGTGATCGGCGAACGTGGCACCGGCAAGGAGCTGGTGGCGGCGCGCCTGCACTTTCTGTCCCGGCGCTGGGATCGGCCCTTCGTCAAGATGAATTGCGCCACGCTGGCTGAATCCTTGCTGGAGACCGAGCTCTTCGGTCACGAGGCGGGCGCTTTTACCGGCGCCACGCGCCGCCATTTCGGACGTTTCGAGATCGCCCATGAAGGCAGCCTGTTTCTGGACGAACTGGCCAATGCTTCGCAGCGGGTGCAGGAGAAGATCCTGCGGGTGATCGAATACGGCGAGTTCGAGCGCGTCGGCGGCCGCGAAACCATCCGCACCAATGTGCGCCTGATTGCTGCCACCAACCTTGACCTGCCGAGCGAGGCGCGTGCCGGTCGCTTCCGCGAGGATCTGCTCGATCGACTGGCTTTCGATGTGATCACGCTGCCGCCCTTGCGGGCCCGTCAGGAGGACATCCTGCTGCTGGCCGAGCATTTCGCGACGCGCATGAGCCAGGAACTCAAACGCGATCTCTTTCCCGGATTCAGTCAGCGGGCCCAGACCCAGTTGCGTGAGTATCCCTGGCCGGGCAATGTCCGCGAGTTGCGCAATGTGATCGAGCGTGCGGTCTATCGCATGGACGATATCGAGGAGGAGATCGACGACATCGGCTTCAATCCCTTCGAGTCGCCATGGCGACCGCCGCCGCGAAAGCTGAGCGATGATGGCAGCCCCGCGCCGTCGCCGGCCCCGGCGGCGGCGACTCCCCCAGAGCAGGGTACGGAACTTGAACTCCCCGCCGATTTCCGTGCCGAGATCGAGCGCATCGAAATCGCCTGGCTGGAAGCGGCCATGCAGCAGGCCCGTTTCAACCAGCGCAAGGCCGCCGAACTGCTGGGCCTGAGCTACCACCAGCTGCGCGGCTATCTGCGCAAGTACAAGCTGGTGGGGGGCAATGACGAGGATGAGGGCTAGCCGCCCGTGGCTTTGAGGAGGGTCGCGCGCCTGCGCGACCGCTGTTGATTCGAACAGGCAGGAGAGCGGCGCCGCCGCGCGGCGCCCTCCACCGGCAACCGTCGGTGCGTTCAGGTGATCTTGCAAACCTCGTCGAAGTCGAAGCGGGGTCCGCGCGGATGCAGCTTGCTGGCGTCGCCATAACCCAGATTGACCAGGAAGTTGGAGCGGATTTCGGTGCCGGCGAAGAACTCGGCGTCGACCTTGGCGTTGTCGAAACCCGACATCGGTCCGCAGTCCAGTCCCAGCGCGCGAGCGGCGATGATCAGATAGGCGCCCTGCAGCGTGCCGTTGCGGAAGCCGCCGGTCTGGATGGCCTCGGGCTTGCCGGCAAACCAGCTGCGGGCGCTCTGGTCATGCGGGAACAGACGCGGCAAATGTTCGTAGAAGGCATAGTCCCAGGCCACGATCGCCGTAGCCGGCGCAGCCATGGTCTTGGCCAGATTGCCTTCGCTCAGCGCGGGCTTCAGTCGCTCTTTTGCCTCGGCCGACTTCACAAAGACAAAGCGGGCCGGCGAGCAATTGGCGCTGGTCGGGCCCCATTTCAGCAGCTCGAACAGCTGCTTCAGAGTTTCATCGGCAACCGGTTTGTCCTGCCAGGCGTTGAAGGTACGGGCTTCGGTGAAGAGCTGGGCGAGAGCGTCGCGGTCTAGGGCCATGATCATTCCTGAATCGGGAAAACCCGCATCATAGCGATCCGGCATGCAAGCGCTTGTGAGCATCACTTGGCAAGCGCCGCGCAACTGCGGATGCTGCGTGTATGGAGCTAGCCCCAACCTTGACCATCTACAGCGACGGCGCCGCCGGCAACGAGTTGCCGGCGCTGGCTCTGGCCAGTGCGCTCAGCACCGAGCCGGCGAGCTGCGTGCGGCTGCGCGCGCCCTGGCCACAGTCGCTGTGGCTGCCCCATGGCCCGGTTCTGAACCCGACGCGCTGGCAGCCGCCACTGGATACGAGTACCTGGCCAGAGCTCGCGATCGGTGCCGGACGCATGGGCGCGGCCGCCTTGCTCAGCGTCCGCCGCGCCGGCAAGGGCCAGACCCGTACCATTCAGATCCTCGATCCGCGCATCGATCCGGCGCGCTACGACATCGTCATCGCTCCCGCGCATGACCGCTTGAGCGGGCCCAATGTCATCGTGATCGAGGGTTCCCTGCACGCCATCAACGACGCCTGGATACGCCGCGAGCGACTTGCGCACGCGCCGCTGGGGCGATTGCCCTCACCGCGCACCGTGGTGCTCATCGGCGGTCGCCGCCGCGGCGTGAAGCTTGGCCACCGGGAGATCGAGCGGCTGGCCGAGACGTTGCAGAACTGGCAAAGCCGTGATGGCGGCAGCCTGCTGCTACTGGGCTCCAGGCGCACACCCAAAGCCTGGCAGGATGCGTTGCGGCGGGCACTGCCGAAGGCGGATCTGCGCTGGTTCAGCGCCGCCGATGGCGACAATCCCTACCGTGGGGCGATCGCCTGGGGTGATCGTTTCATCGTCACCGCCGACTCGGTGAACATGCTGAGCGAGGCCCTCGGTACCGGGCAGCCGGTCTACAGCCTGTGTGCTGGCGTGCCGGCGGGCAAGCTCGGCGTATTCCATCGTGGACTGGTCGAATCCGGCCGCCTGCGCCCGCTGCGCACCCAGCCCGCCGTCTGGAACTACCCGCCGCTGCGGGAGCTGGAGCGGGTTGTGCCGCTGGTGCGGGAGATGCTGTCGCGGGTTACGGGGTAGGGCACGCAAGCACCGAGCGTTGCTTTGCTGCGCTTTCCATGACCCCTTGTCGTTAATTTTTGATGCGTCATTGCGAGGAGCGCAGCGACGAAGCAATCCAGTGCTTTTGCGGCTGTGGCTCTGGATTGCTTCCCCCGGATCAAGTCCGGGGTCGCAATGACGCCGGGGTTGATGGCGCAGCTACTCCACCGGCAGGTAGACCACGCTGATCAACTCGTCTTCCGGTGTGTCGCCGGGGTCGCTGACGAACTCGATGTAGACGCGATCATGGGCCTTGAGCTTGTGCACGGCGATGTAGGCCTCGCCCTTGTTCTGCGCCTCGCCGAGTCCGGCGTAGGCACCGACGTAGCGGACGCGCACGGCGCGACCGGCATAGGTCTGACCGGCCTGGACCGGTGCCTGCAATTCGATGTCTGTGCGTTCCACCGGAATGGCAGCATCAAAGCCGTAGCCGCGCTCATCCCAGTAATTGTCGATGCCGAGCACCGGCCCGGTGGGCACCAGTTCCGCCGCATTCATCAGCGGCAGGATCTTGCCGTAGGCATCGGCGTAGGCCGCGGAAATGGCATCCAGTTCCTGGCTGCTGGACGCGGTGACGTACAGGATCGGTCGCGCCGTGACCTCGACCACTTCGATGTCCGCGCCGGCGATATCGGTATTCGGGAAGGTCTCGACCAGTGCCTTCAGCTTGGCCAGACCCTTTTCGTAGTCGGCACCGACGAAGCGGTCCACGATCAAGCCAAAGTACCGGCCGATCAGATCAAAACCCGAATCCGCGGTGTAGCTCCAGGTGACCTTGGTACTCTTGTCCTGAGGTTCCAGTTTCAAGCCGACCTTGGCGACACCAAAATCGCTGAACTCGAGATCGATGTCTATTTGCGAATCCGGCTTGCTGGCGGTGATCAGCTGGCTGCCGGAGCCTACGGCTTCGTTGCCTTTCCATTCCATCTTTGCGCCAACCCCGCTGGACGGGCCGCTGTAGCTGTATTCCGCCGCAGGATCCAGCCCGAACCACGGCGACCATTCATTGAAGCGCTCGAAGGAGTTCAGTACCGGAAAGACCAGACTGGCCGGGCGGTCGATGACGATGGAGCGTTCGACCCGCGAGGTGGAGGGAAGGAACAGGCCGACGATCGCCAGAATCACGATCAGACCGACGATGCCGATGAACAAGCCTTTGAGCACTTTCACGGGATCAGCCTTCGGAGGACGGGAATCGCAAGTTTACGAGATGTGACGCAGGTGTGCAGGGCGCGGGGGAGTGGGGCAGGGGGGTGACAATGCTCGGCTGTTGTGGGTCCGGATTTGTCCGGACGCATCTGCTTCGGCCTGCGAGTAGCGTCCAGACAAGTCCGAACCTACAGAAGCCCTCAGGCCCGCCGCCTGTCCCGTGCCCCGTATCCCGTATCCCGTGCCCCGTGTCCGCTACCGCCGCCGATCCAGAATCTGCGCCAGCGCGGTGCGGGCTGCGTCGAAGGAGAAATGCGACTGGATGTTGGCCAGGCCGGCGTCGGAAAGCTGCAGCCAGAGTTCGGCATCCTGATACAGCCGGATCACCGCATCGGCAAAGTCATCGGCGTTCTCGGCGACCAGGGCTTCCTTGCCTTCAACGATCTCCATGCCTTCGACGGCGATCGGGGTGGCCACGACCGGCTGGCCGTAGGCCATGCTCTGGTTGACTTTGCCCTTGACGCCGGCGCCGTAGCGCAAAGGCGCCACACTGATGCGACAGCCGTCGAGGAAGTGGCTGATGTCCTCGACAAAGCCATGCACCTCGATACCGTCGCCGGCCAGTGCTTCCACTTCGGCGGTGATCTTGCTGCCGACGATATGGAAGCGCAGCTCGGGCAGGCTCTGTCTGACCCGCGGCCAGATGGCTCGGGCGAACCACAGCACCGCGTCGACATTGGGTTGGTGCTGGAAACCGCCCACGAACCAGATGTCCTTGCGCTCGGCGAATTCGGCGCGGCGTCCTGCCAGCTGATGGATGTTGGAGAGCACTTCCACGCGCTGGCCGGGAGCCTCGCGGGAGAGCAGTTCCTGCTCGACCGGGCTGACCACCAGGGTGACATCGCAACGCCGGATCAGATCGAGCTCGGCATTGCGGGTGATCGCGGCCTGACGGGCCAGCGCCTCGCTGTTGGCGACGGCGGCGGCGCGCTGCTCGCGCAGATAGTGCAGATCCACGGTATCGAACAGCAACAGCGCCTGGGGCGCATGTTCGCGGGCCAGATCCACGTACTGGCAGGCGACGTAGTGGCGACTGAGCATGATGGCGTCGAACTGTGGGCCGCGCTCACGGAAGAAGCTGACCGGATCACTAATCCATGGATGGAACTGGACTTCCACGCCCAGCGCCCGCAGGGCGTCGGTATAGCCGGGCACGTAGGCGCGGTTGTCGGCAAAGAAGGTGCATTGCCAGCCAATCGATCGCAGCACCCGGATCAGGTTGATGTAGCGCACCGAGCCCGAATCCTGATCGGGTGTGGGCGTGGTGGCATCTATCAACAACATCCGGCCGCGGGCGCGATGGGTGGCGGCGCGCCAGATGCCGGCGTGGTCGGTTGGCGCCGGTTGTCTGGCCAGATCTGCCTGCCAGCGTTCCAGGAACTTGGCCTGATTGATCACCTGAAAGCGCTTGGTGCCGCTGCCGGTGTCGGTGCCTCCGGTGATGCCCTCGAAATGCACTACGCGTGAGGCCGGCTGGTAGATGACGCGCAAGCCTCGGCTGCGCACCTTGAAGGCCAGATCGGTATCTTCGTAGTAGGCAGGCTTGTACAGACTGTCGAAGCCGCCAAATTCCTCGAACAGTGACTTGCGGATCATGATCGCCGCACCCGAGCAGTAATCGGCCTCGCGCGGATAGTCGTAGCGGGGATCGTCGGGGTGATCGAAGCGACCGTAGTTCCAGCCAGAGCCGTCATTGAACACGATGCCCCCGGCTTCCTGCAGCCGACCATCGGGATACACCAGTTTCGAACCGACCAGACCGACGTCGCTGAACTCGTCGAAGCTGCGCAGCAGTGGTTCCAGCCAGCCCGACTGTACCGCGGTGTCGTTGTTGAGGAAGAACAGATACTCGCCGCGCGCCAGCTCCGCGCCGGCATTGCAGGCGCCGATGAAGCCGAGATTCTGGGGATTCTTGTGGAAGCGCACGCCGCTGATCCGCGGCACTTCACTGGCGGTGGCATCACTGCTGCCGTCATCGACGACGATGACCTCGAAAGCCGTGGCCGTCGCCGTGTCTGCCAGCGCCTGCAGACACTGCCAGGTGTGATGCAGCTGGTTGTAGACCGGGATGATGATCGATACCAGCGGCTGCTCGCTGCCCGGCATCGGGAAGGGCTGGTAACTGACTGCCGGCGTCGGATGTTCGATCTGCCTGGGGGTCGCCGGTTGCTGCGACTGGTCCTTGAGCTCCTGGCGGGCGCGCGACCAGGTGCCGCGCAGTCCGCGTCGGGCCAGACTGCCACGGAAGCGTCGCAGCAGCGTCAGCAGCCGCGCTGCACGAAAACGCAGCGAGGCCCGGGCGCGCTTGAAGAACAGACCGATCAGGCGCAGCGGCGCAGTCAGGCGCCAGCTGGTGCTGGAGAGAATCTCGGCGCGATGTTCGGCCAGCACATTGCGCTCGTGCTGGATAGTCTGCAGCCTGGATTGGAGTTGAGCATGTTCGGCTTCCAGCTCGGCGCGTGCCGCGATGGCGCTCTGCTGTTCCTCACGCGCCTGCTGCAGCGAGAGATTGAGCTCGTTGATGCGCAGGTTCAGGGCCTCTTGTGCTGCTTGTGCTTCTTCCATCGCTCTCTCGAAATCTTCATTCACGCCCCTCAAGCGGGCCTCCAGACGTCGCTGCCGAGTCTCAGCCTCGACGACGCTCTGTTCGTGTATGCGCTCCCGCTCACCCAGCCATTGCCGGGTGCGGGTCAGTTCCTGATCCAGCGACTGTGCCCAGCGCGTGCGCTCTCCCAGTTGTCGGCTCAGGTTGAAGCCCCAGTCGGCACGCCGGACCAGTTCGGCATCCTGCTCCCGGATGCGTGCCAGGGCTTCGGTCAGCCTGAGTTCCTGGTCATTCACGGCATCTGCCAGCAGCGACTGCTCCAGGTCCGAGCTGTCGGCGCGCCTGACGGTGTACCGGAGTGTTTCCCGGGCGCCGCTGGGCAGCAGTGGCAGATAATCGCTCGCCATTTCGTCCAGGGTACGTGAGGGGCGCTGGCCCAACTCGCGCCGGATCTCGTTGAGCGGCCCCTGATCGCGGGTCAGGGCGAGCAACAGGGCCTGGATCTGATCACAGTCGGGATCCACCAGGATGCCGCTGACACCATCTTCGATGCGCTCGGCATAGGCGCCCAGACGGGTTGCGATGGGCGGAATTCCGAGTTCCCAGAGTTCGCTCAGCGTGTAGGAGAAAGTTTCGGACACCGTGCTCGGGAGCAGCGCTGCGTGCGGCTTGAGGCCCGCCACAATCGCCGGCAGCCGGGCATGGGCGTAGTCCAGCAGGATGTGCACACCGGATACGCCGAACAGCGCCTCCGCAGCCTTGCCGGCGCCGATCAGAAAGACGTCGATGGCGCCGTTCAGGCGCGGCAGCAGTTGCCGCAGCAGCTGCAGCCCCTTGGCGTCGTTGATGCGGCCGAGCACCAGCAGTCGCAGACGCTCGCCGCTGCGCAGCTTGGGGGGCAGGCCAGCCAGTTCCGTACGCACGGCGGCGGCATCCGGCCAGGATGCCGTGCCATGGGCGATGCGCCGCTGCGACAGCGTTCGCAAGGCCGGCAGCACTCGTTGCAGATTGACCAATACCGAGTCCGACGGCCCGATCACCTCGGCTGAGGCTTGCCGCAGCAGATCAAGCGTCTTGGCGGCGATCGATTTCCACCAGGCAGCATCGAGCTCGCTGAAGGCGCCGCCACGCATGGTGGCCAGATCCTGCTTGAGTTCTGCGGCATCGAAGCGCGCCCCGGCATCGCCAAAATCGCGGTGCAGTGCCGGCCAGAAGGGAAAATAGTCATGCGCCATCCAGCGCAGCGGCAAAGCGCTGCGCAGCGCGTCGAGCGAGTGTCCGATCAGGGAGGAAACCCAGATCTGCTCCACCGCATAATCTTCGATCAGCTCCGACAGCAGCTCCGCATAGCCGGCATGGCTCTCGCAGATGGCACCGATGGAAGGTGTCAGCAGATGTCGCCGCAATACTGGCCCGCCGCGACCGTCCATGAGTTCCAGAAACTCGCCGTGGCGTCGGCGCGAAGGATTGCCCCTGGCGCGCAGCAGCAAATGGTGTCGGCCAGAGTCGGCACTGGCCAGATCCAGCACAAAGCGCTCGGCGCCGCCGCCCCATCCATGCAGGATATGCAGCACGACGGGACGATCATCACGCGTGGCTTGTGGCCAGGGACCCGAGAAGTCCTGGCTCTGCCGGTGAAGGCGTCGGCGCAGCTGTGCGAGTGGATGCGCTGGCGCCCGCTCCCGGCGGTCAGCGGGAGTCGCCAGTCCCGCCACCGGCAACTCGGGCGCGTGCACGAAGAGATGATCGAGCACCGCCAGCGTGCCCTCGGCATCGGCATCCGCTGCCAGGGCCAGCAGCGCCGGCTGCTCGGCCTGCAGCTCGAACCGGCGCCGCGCGCCCAGCGCAAAGATGGCGGCATCCAGCACTGCGGGCTGGTCGGCCTGCAGCTGGCAATCGGGTGCGGCGGCGGTCAGTTGCAGATCCAGGTTGGTGATCGCGGTGACCGGGCCAGCGTGGCCAGCGGCACCTTTCAGCAGACGCGCGAGCGCGTCGGACGCCATCCAGAGACCGGCGTGGCGCACGCGCAGCAGTGCGCGCGGCCCAAATCTGAGGCGCAGTTCCCGCAACTCGGCGCGCCAGTCGTCGGCGATCGGCAGTGTTTCGGTCTGCAGATCCGACGGCACAAGCGCGGCAACAGCGGCCTTCAAGGCAGGGCTGCAGTCTTCCGCGGGAAGTAGCAATACCAGTCCCGGCAGGGACATTGGAGCGTGATCGGACATTCGATGTGGGTCGTCTGGCGAGGCCGCAGCTGCCCGCAGGGCAGGCCGGCCTCGGTCGTGGGCCGCGGATTATCCCGCATTTCTCCCGGCTGTTGCGGGCCTGCCCGGCAATCGCCCGCAGCGGGCCGTTCGCTGTCGGCACCGCTCCGCTTATGCTCGCAGCCATGCGAATCTGGTTCTGGCGTTTATTCTGGTTGGGGCTCGGCCTGTTTCTCGGGGCGATCGGGCCGACGGTTGTCTATCTGAATCGCGTGATCGACGCGCGCTTCGATCTGGGCAAGCAGCCGGTGGCCAGTCGCGTCTACGCGCGGCCACTGGTGTTGCAGCCGGGCATGCGCATCAGCGCCGACCTGCTGCAGATCGAACTGTCCGAGGCCCGCTATCGCAGTGATGTCACGGCATCGGCGCCGGGCAGCTATCGCCGCGACGGCGAGCACTTCGAGATCTACACCCGCGAATTCACTTTTAGCGATGGCGAAGAGCGCTCCGAGCGCATCGATGTCTTGCTGGAAAAGGGCAGGGTCAAGCGCCTGATGCGATTGCCTGATCGTCAGGCACTGCCGCGCAAGCGCCTGGATCCGGCGCGCATCGCCACCATCATGCCGGCCGACGACACCGAGCGTCTGCCGCTGGCGATCAAGGACATGCCTGGGCTGCTGGTGGCCGGCATCCAGTCCGTGGAAGACCGCAACTTCAAGGACCACCCCGGGATTGATGTCTGGGGCATCGCCCGCGCCATGTGGGCCAATCTCAAGGCCCGGCGCTGGGTGCAGGGCGGATCGACCATCACCCAGCAGCTGGTCAAGAACACCCTGCTCAGCAATGCCCGCGATTTTCGCCGCAAGAGCAGAGAGATCGGTCTGGCGCTGCTGATCGACGCCCGTTTCGACAAGCGCACCATCCTCGAGGCCTATCTCAACAAGGCCTATATCGGCCAGAACGGTGCGCTGGCGGTGCACGGTTTCGGCGCCGGCGCCGAATTCTATTTCGGGCGCTCGCTGGAGTCGCTGGATCCGGCCGAAATCGCGCTGCTGATCGGACTGGTCAAGGGCCCGTCCTACTACGATCCGCGGCGCAATCCGGAGCGCGCCATCGCCCGTCGCCGGGTGGTGCTGGGACAGATGCTGGAAACCGGCTTGATCAGTCAGGCGCTCTACGAGGAGGCGCTGAAGGCGCCGCTGGCGGTGGTGCCGAGGCCACCCTCGCGGGTGCGCTACCCGGCCTTCGTGCAGCTGGTGCGCGAGCAGATCCGGCGCGACTACGATCAGGAACGCCTGCAGAGCGAAGGCCTGTCGGTACTGACCACGCTCGATCCCGGCGCGCAGGCGCTGGCAGAGGCGGCGCTGACCAAGACCGTCAACGCGGTCGATCCGGACAAGGTGCTGCAGGGTGCGGTGGTGCTGACCCGCGCCCGCGATGGCGAAGTGCTGGCGCTGGTCGGCGGGCGTGATCCGCGGGCGGCGGGATTCAACCGCGCCATTGAAGCCAGCCGTCCGGTGGGCTCCTTGCTGAAGCCTTTCGTCTACCTGCTGGCGCTGTCACAGCCCGCCAGGTACAGCCTGGCGAGCCTGATCTCGGACGCGCCGATCAATCTGAAGCTGCCCACCGGCAAGGTCTGGAAACCGCAGAATTACGATCACAAGACCCACGGCACGGTGCCGCTGGTCGATGCGCTGGCACGCTCCTACAACCTGGCGACGGCCCGGGTCGGCCTCGATATCGGGGTCAAGGCGCTGGCCCGCCTGATCGACAACATGGGCGTGCAGGCGCCCAGCGATCCGCAGCCCTCCCTGATTCTGGGTTCGATCGGTCTGAGTCCGCTGGAAGTGGCGCAGCTCTATCAGACCCTGGCCAGCGGCGGCCAGGTGGTGCCGATTTCCGCGGTGCGTGCGGTGCTCGACGACAGTGGCAAGGCGCTGACCCGATTCCCGCGGCCGTCGGGAAATCCGGCCGGTGCCGACGTCGTCAAGCTGGTGACCGTGGCCCTCAATGAAACCACCTTGTCGGGCACCGCCAGCAGCCTGTCGGGCGGCTCCGGCATCCGTCTGGACTCGGCCGGCAAGACCGGTACTTCTGACGATATGCGCGACAGCTGGTACGCCGGCTACACCGGCGAGCATCTGGCCGTGGTCTGGCTCGGGCGCGACGACAATCAGCCGACCAAGCTCTCGGGATCCACGGGCGCGCTCAAGGTCTGGACCGCGCTGTTCCGGCAACTGCCGAGCGCCGATCTGCGCCTGGAATTCAGCGATGCCATCCGCTGGCTGCCTTTCGATACTGGCGACAACTGCGGGCGCATCCGCTTTTATCCGGTGTTGCCGCCCTATGAGCCGGCCAACACGCGATCGTGCATGGAACAGCTCACGGTGCCTTGAGGCATTCAAGCTCGGGAGCGCACCGGCCCCCGGCCTGGCTGATGTCGGTGATGCGCATGCAGCACCATGCCCAGCAACAGCGTAGCCAGCACCGCCGACGAGCCCACCGTGCCAAAGCCGATGCCGCCGAGGCTCGTGGGTTTGGTCAGCAGATCGCCAAAGGTGGCGCCAAAGGGTCGCGTCAGCACGAAGGCGATCCAGAACAGGGTGATGGTATTGACCCGGCGGTAATGGGCCAGCAGGGCGACCACGGCAATGCCGCTGCCGATCAGCGCGGCACCACCGAAGAAACCCAGTCCCGAGTCGTCGGCCAGATAATCGCCCAGCGCCGTGCCCAGGGTGTTCGACACCAGCACCGCGACCCAATAGAACAGCTCGGCATTCGGGCTGTTGATGCGACTGACCGACAGCGATTTCTCGGTGCTGCGCCAGAGCAGCAGAACCATCAGCAGGCCGCTGGCCAACAGGACCGAGCCCCAGGCGTAGCCGAGGCCAAGGCTGCGGTCCAGATAGTCGGACAGGGTGGTCCCTGCCGTGCTGGTGCTGAGAATGACCAGCCAGAACAGCAGCGGATGAAAGCGCCGTACCGCCATCTGCGCGCTCAGCGAGATCAGGAACAGGGCGATCAGGATCACGGAACTGGCCGCGTAGCCCACGTTGAGCGTCATCGACAGCAGATCGCCGGCGGTCTCGCCGAGCGTGGTGGCGCAGATCTTCATGACCCAGAAGGCCAGCGTGACCGGCGCGACCTTGCTCAAGGCTGCAGACTCACCCTCGGCAAGGGCGGACTCGTCGGAATCGGGCGGTGGCGCGTTGATGATGCGGTTTCCTGGTGAATGTGCGGTGTACTGTCATTCCGATGTCGAGTATCAGAAGCTCTGCTCGGTGCTGATCAGGAACTGCAGTTTGGAAATGTCGGCGCCGCCATCGAGCGGGTGGGCGATGTCGATGTGGATCACGCGACCCAGACCTGAGCGGGTATTGGCCAGACGCAGACCGAAGCCGATGTCCTTGAGCACGCCCAGATTGTCCGGGCCTTCGGGTGTGTCGCCCCAGACCCTGCCAGCGTCCATGAACACCGCGCCGCCGACCCGGAACAGCCTGAAGGGGTACCAGTCGGTGTAGAAGCGCTGCTCGATGGTCAACAGCGCACTGCGCTCGCCATTGGCATAGCGATAGGGATAGCCGCGCAGACCGTTGTCGCCACCCAGCGCCAGCGGCTGGTCCAGATCGAGGTTCTGGCCGATATCGCCCCGCAGGCGGACATGGGTGGTGGTGAAGTCGTTGAAGCGATGGTCGTAGCGGCCATCGATGGTGGACAGCGTGCCGGCGCTGCCGCCGTTCTCGTAGCGGCCGCTGAAGGCGCTGGAGATCAGCCAGGACTGGGTTTCATTGGGACGGTCGCCGTAGGACAGGGAACCCTTGTAGATCCAGGCGCGACGATCGGCACCAAAGGCCCCGGTGGCCAGACCCAGTCTGGCACTGGCGTGCCAGCCCAGCAGGATGTCTTCGGCCCGACCCATCTGATCGCGATTTTCCTCGACCACGAAACGGTTCTGGATCAGCTCATAGCCTATCCACGGATAGATCAGCTTGCGGTCTTCCGGCAACAGCGTGGTGCCGATGCCGTCGATGGGCGCGACTGCACTGAAGCGATGCTCTTCCAGCGCAGCGCCGAAGGTGAAGCGTTGGGTCAGATCGCCGATCAGTCCCGGCGACCAGCCGGCCTGGATGTTGAAGCCGCGCTGGTCATCCAGATAGCGATCGATGGTCTCGCCATAGCGATAGCGCTGCTCGCGGCGTTCGTCGTCGAGCAGATCGAAGCCGGCGCTCCAGCGCGTGTCCAGGGCAAAGAAGGGCCGGGCCAGGCCCAGCCGGTATTCATGGCCGTCGCTGTTGTTGGCCGCGACCAAATTGAATTCCCAGCGCGCGCGCCCGATCTGCGGCGCCCTGAAGGCCGCAAAGCGCGAGTCGCGGTCCTTGTCGGAGCTGTATCCCAGGCTGAGCTGCATGCCGAGGCCGAGGAAATTGAGCTCCTCGAAGCCGGCCGAGGCACGGTTGCGGCCACCACTGCGGCCAAACTGCAGGGCCGGGCGCAGGCTCCAGATGTCGCGCGTGCGCACTTCCATGACCACCTTGCCGCGCTTCATCCGCAGCGGGCGGATCCTGGCATCGAAGAAGGCGCGTCGGCTGCGCAGCAGCCGTTCGGATTCGGTGACTGCCTGTTCACTGTAGGGATCGCCGACCTTGAACAGCAGCAGCCGCTCGATCGTGCCCTCGCGCGTCTCCACATGCCAGCGATTGGCCAGCCGATAGAGAAAGCGATTTTCCTCGGGCTGCTCCAGATCGAAGACGTCACCCGCGTAGATGCGGATTTCGCCGATGACGGTGCCCTCGGCTTCCAGCTTCTGGCGATCGAGTTTGGCCGCCTGCAGGCCGCCGCAGGCCAGCAGGCCGAGCAGCAATCCCAGGAATCTGCAGCGAAGCTGGATTTCAGTGAGCATCAGCCGCTCCGGCCAGATGGGTGGTTTGAGTCGGCGCATCCAGGCGCATCGCACCGCTGCCGAAGGCTTCGCTGGCAATCTGGTAGTAGCTGATGGCCTCATCGGTCATGCGTTCCGATTCAGCATCTGCGCTCTGTTCGATGCCGGTCCTGGCATCGACCACGCGGGTGCGGGCATTGGGCTTGAGTTCGATCACCCGCCCGTCTTGATACCAGCCCACTGTCTGGTAGTTGGCCAGGAGGGCGCGTTGCGGCGCATCGGGGCTGAGCATGTCGCTGCCGAAGAAGCGCGACTCGTAGGGCACATTCATCAGCCCGAGGATGGTCGGGGCCACGTCAATCTGCGAGGCGATGTGCTCGACGGTGCCCGGTGCGATCTTGCCCGGTGCCCAGATCACCATCGGAATCAGGTAGTTGCGTGGCGGTAAATCCATCTTGCCGCGGCCACGATGGGTGTGGTCGGCGACGAAAATGAACAAGGTATGGTCAAACCAGGGCTTGCTGCGTGCCCGCTCGACGAAGTCACCAATCGCCCAGTCGGTGTACTTGACTCCGCCTTCGCGCCCGGTCTTGCTGGGGATGTCGATACGTCCTTCCGGGTAGGTGTAGGGGCGATGGTTCGACACGGTCATGATGTGGGCGAAGAAGCGCTTGCCGACCTCGGCCTGCTGGTCGATCTCGCGCAGTGCCAGCGTGAACAGGTCTTCGTCGCAAACGCCCCAGATGTTCTGGAAATGGATGTCCTCTGGCGCCAGTTCGGTGCGGTCGTGCACCTGATAGCCATTGCCGCTGAAGAAGGCCTGCATGTTGTCGAAATAGGAATAGCCGCCGTAGATGTACATCGGCGTGTAGCCCTGTTCGGCAAAGATCGAACCCAGGCTGTAGAGCTGGTCGTTGTTCGGACGCTTGACGATGGAATGGCCCGGCGTGGGCGGTACCGACAGGGTCAGTGCTTCCAGCCCGCGCACCGTGCGAGTGCCGGTGGCATAGAGCTGTTTGAACAGCAGACCTTCGTCGGCCATCCGGTCCAGATTGGGTGTCAGTCCCTGCTTGTTGCCAAAATGCGCCAGATAGCTGGCGCTCAGGCTTTCGATCGACACCAGCACCACATTCCAGTCCTGCTGCGCGCCCTGGGGCCTTACCTCGCGCCGCAGGTCAAAGGGCGTCAGCGGTGGGCCTTCGATGTTCAGCGCCTCGCGTACGCCGTTCAGCGCCTGCGCCTGCGGCAGCGTGCGGTAGAAGCGCTCGTAGTCGATGGAGTTGGCTTCGTAGGCATGAAAGAAGTCGAAGGTGCCGTTGCCGGCGAGTTCATTGGCCTGGGCGTCGTTGGAATATTCCTTGTAACTGGCATCCAGCAAGGCGTAAGCCGCCACCGGCAGCAGCATCCAGACCAGCGTGCGCGCCAGGCGTCCGCCCAAGCGCGGTGCGGCCTCGCGCAGCTGTCCCCCGACCACACGGAGAATCAGCCGCCAGAACAGCAGTGTGGTGATGGCCACCGCCGACAGCAGCAGTGGCATCGGATAGCTCTCGCGGATATTGCCGATGACTTCATTGGTGTAGACCAGATAGTCCACCGCGATGAAATTGAAGCGCGATGCGAATTCGTTCCAGAACACGAACTCGGCAGCGGCGACGAAGACCAGCAACCCGGCAAAAGGTAATAGGCTGAAGCGGATGAAGCGGCGGCCGAAGCCGTCGTCGCGAGGACCCGGCGTATGCCGCAGCATCAGCATGAGCAGCAACAGCGGCAACATCATGAAGCCGGCGATGCCCAGATCGAAGACCGCGCCGATCAGCATGGCGCCGACGATCCGACCGGACCAGAACACGCTGGCATCGCCGTTGTACAGCGCCAGGCCCAGCCGCACGGCGGCGTTGAACAGCAGATAAACCAGGGTGAGGCCCAGTACCGCAGCGTAGGGGCCACTGGCGAACCAGCGGTAGAACTTCTGGACAGATCGCATGCCTGGCGCACTTCAGGAAATTGAAGTGAGTTGAACACAGGCGGATTGTGCCAAGCTTAGCTCGGGATCAAATTTACGTTAGGCCCTGTTCTGGTGGGAGTTCCCCTCAACCCTGGCGGTGCGCTTGTTTGCACATCAAGCCGTGAAGGTAGGTCACGTTGACCCGAAGGGTCTACGTGACAGCTGCGTCAGTCACGTAGGCCGCTACGCGGCCAACGTGACCTACTTGAAAATCAATGGCTTGCGGCATGTTTGGTGACAGCAGCTAACCCCGCTGATCGCTGCTCTCGATCGCTTCAGCGTTCGCCGTTTCGGAAGATGTGTCCGCGTATTCCTGCACCCAGCTGGCCAGATTCTGCGCCGAGGCTTCGCCGATGAATTCGGAATGTTGCCAGCCCGGATCGGCCTCGGCGCGCAGTGCCAGCATGCGGGTGGCACGCAGTCCCAGTTCACGCTGTCCGGGGGTCAGGTCAGTTGCCCGGAACAGCAGTGCGCCATGGCGCAGCAGTTTGACCACGCTGCGATCGGAAAGCGCAGCGTTCCTGCCGTTGTCACTCCAGCTGGCGGCGGTCAGCGTCGGGTCCCAGAGCAGCTGATCGTCGTCGGCGCCCAGCTGCATCAGGCTGCTGCCGCCGGTTGGCGGGGCCAGATGCCCGCATTCGTGGAATTGCACGTCCACGAACCAGAAATCGGAGGAGCGCAGATCCACCCGTTCGTGGACCACCCAGCCCAGGCTGTGCGGGTCAACGGTCACGCCCCGGATTTCAGCCAGCGTACCCAGCTGCTGCGCTGATACAAAACGGAAATGCTCGGGAACCTGCAGCGAGGCAAAGGCTGGGCCCAGCCGCACCAGGCCGCGGCGGAAGCGCAGCTCATTGAGTGGAGTCTGCCGAATCTTCGCCGGAGCGGCCGCGAACTGCATCTCTTCGGCCGCCGCGCTGAGACCGCGGCTG
>JBFWOF010000030.1:0-76066 GCA_050250665.1 Lysobacterales bacterium
CCGATCTCGGATCCCGGACCCCAGAGACGCAGCTTTGACTCCGTGAGCCTGATGGCACCCTGAGCACACCGGACCCGGGTTCTTCTTGTTGCCACGGGCGAGGCCGTGCACGTCCTTGGCGGTTGCTTCGAAGATCTCCTGATGACATTTGCCGCAGGGCATTGCGGCCTCAGGCTCAGCAAGTTTCCATGAACGCACCGTATGTGGATTGTGGCAATCCGCGCACATCGGCGCCTTGGTGCTGCCCTCGGCAATCAGCAGTGCGTGCACGCTGTCGTCGTATTCGCGGTACTTCTTCTTGTGACAGTCGCGACAGGTGTCGCCCATGGCAACGCCCAGATCGCGCTTGCTGGCGATGACCGGTTCACCCTTGCCATGCGTGTCGAGGTCGATGTCGAAGTGGCAATCGGCGCAGCTGTTCTCGTTGTGCATCGACCCGAGGAATTCCTGGGTGGAGATGAATAGCGACAGCGTTTCTCCACTTTCGAGCTTGACCGAGAGCTTGGGATCATCGTGACACTCAAGGCAGGCCAGATCTTCGTCCTCAAGCTCGATGGGCTCGTCAGCATCATCATCCTGTGCCCAGATTTGCGAGACCGGCAAGGCGCACATCAATACGAGGGCGCCGGCCCGCAGCAGACTCCAGCGGGATTGAGACCTCCCCGCCATGCGCGAGCAGTTCTGATCGGATGTCTTCGCGCTGGACTGCAATCTGGTCTCACTGTCGCTACGCACGCTTAACCCTCCCAACGGCATCTTGCCGAGACTCGACTGCTCATCATGAATGTGCAGGAAATGCGAAGGCAAGGTCTTGATCAGGCGCAAGGAATTCGAGGCATTGTTTGCCGCCGTAAAGCGGGCTGGGTCTACCTACGTCTTGATCGATACAAAAGCGTCGCTGTTGCGCTCACATACGGTGCTTTAGCCCGGGAATGCAGGAATCCCGAGCGCGCTCTTGAGAGTGCTACCAACGACCGCTCGGCAAATATCTCGCCTTGAAGTGCGCCAGTCGGTCACGAAGTCTTGCTGGCAGCATGCGCACGACGGCCTTGCGCAGTCGGAATGATGCGGGCGAGATATCTTGCAGGGAAACGCCGAGAGGGACTGCGGTCTTGGCGATGGCCGGCGGTACGGTCATGGATTCATGCGCGTACAGGAACAGGTTGTAGCGATACCAGAAGGAAATGCTGGTCATCGTCTGGATCTGCGGACGTATCCAGTCGTAGGCGCGGAAGCCATGCTTTGCGAACTTCTCGCGCCAATAGTCGTAGGGCTGCTCGTTGATGTGGAATTCGCCGCCCTGTCCCGGAGGCGCCGCTGAAAACAGGATGTAGCCAGCGCTGTGCCGGACCAAATTGTCCACGAACAAGTTCGCCGCGGAGTGGGGAAGATGTTCGGCCACTTCCAGGGATTGCACCAGGTCGAAGCGTCTGCCCAGATCCACAGGCTGGGCGAGATCCCTGGCCGAAAAATGATGCTCGGGGATCACCAGTTCTTCGCGGCGCACGTAGTCACCGTCGAGCCCGAGAATGTCCTCGCTACCCGATTCCCGCCAGGCATTGAGCCAGGTGCCCTTGGCACAGCCCACGTCGAGGACGCTGGAGATGGCGAGTTCAGTCTTGATCAGTCGCGCAATGGTGTTGGCCGCATGTCTGGACGACTGGTCGGCGTAGCTCATGAATTCGGCGTTGTAGGCATGACTCATGTGGATTGCTCGCTGGTGTTCGCCGCCCGACGCCCGCCGAATTTCCATGAATTGCCATTGCGGAAGATGATGTAGGAGCTGCCGGCTTCGATGTCCGCCCGGCTGGACAGCCACTGCTCGATCTGGGTGCGCGACAGATAGGTCGTTTGCGGAGTGACCAACTGGTCGAAGGCGACATGTCTGAAGAAGGAAAAGCTGCGTTCCGCGATCCACAGAGAGTATTCCCGCAGCGGAGCCCAGGACAACCAGCGCGGCGCCTGTTCGGGGAGCAAGCGGTGCAAAGCGCGCAGCAGCTTGGCGTAGACGAAATAGGGGGCCACCAGCGGTGTCGCGATCAGGTATTTGGTGATCCACCACGGCAGTCGCGAGGCGATCTTGCGGATGGGTTCGACCAGGGCAATGACGATGCCGTTACCTTCGCGGGCATAGACCCAGCAATGGAAATTTCCACCGGGGCGGGTATTGCGCACGACTGAGGCAAATCCTGCGGCGGGATCCTTCAGGTGATGCAGCACACCGATGCAATAGACCAGGTCAAAGCCCTCCGACGCGAACTCCACCAGATCCGCCTGCACGATTTCGGCGAAGGGGAAGTCGGCGACGTTGCGCCGCGCGGTCTGCACCGATGCACCCAGGTCCACACCGACGATGCGCCTGGGCTGCCAGTGACAGGAATGCACCAGCAGACTGCCGTTGCCGCAGCCGAGTTCGAGTACCTCCTTGCCTTCGAAATCGGACTGCTGCAGCGGCTGCATCCAGTCGATGAACTGGGATGGCGTGTAGACCGATCCCGGCGGCAGGTTGTTCCAGGAGTTGGCAAAAGCCTGAGCGGTGGCGCTATCGGCTGTAGTCATTCGCTAGTGACCCATTGAGTGTGATCGGGCGGTATCCAGGACCAGCTGACTCCACAGATACAGTCGGTGGTCTGCCTTGCCGGCGCGGTGTTCCGCCAGTTGCTGGTGCCAGAAGGGCGCGGCCTCGGCGGTCTCCGTGAGCGGCAACACCCCTTGCTGGAACCAGCGCCCCACGGGCACCGCAAAGCCCTGCTTCCGGCGCTGGATGATCTGCTGTGGCAGCAGCTCGCGGGTGGCTTGTCGCAACAGCCATTTGCCGACACCGCGTCGGAGTTTGAGCGTCGAGGGCAATCGTCGCAAGAAGTTGACCAGATCGATGTCCAGAAAGGGTGAGCGCACTTCCAGGGAGTTCATCATGCTGGCCCGATCGACCTTGGTCAGGATGTCGTCCTGCAGATAAAGGTCAATGTAAAAGCAGATGCTGCGATCGACGTCGTTGGCTTCGGGGCTTCGTTCCCAGGCCTCGATAGCCTCGCTGTACAGGGATTCGGTATCGACCGGTTCGGCCAGCAGTTCGCCAAGCTCCTGCGGAGTCACCGGGGACATCCATAGAGGCAGCCACAAGCGGGGCGGCTGGCCCATACCGCGCATGGTCCGCTTGAGCTTGAAATCCAGGCTCATGTAGCGATGCGACACCGGAAGTCGCGAGATAACCGCATCAATGGCACGGTGTAAGGGGCGCGGCACCAGCGTCTGATAAGCCCGTGCCGGGGACAGCGCGCGAAAGGGATCGTAGCCGGCCAGCAGTTCATCCGCGCCATCGCCGCCGAGCGCCACCGTGACCTCGCGCCGCGCGTATTTGCAGAGCAGGAAGGTGGGCAGCAGTGAAGCATCGGCCAGCGGCTCATCCAGCCGGCGCAGGATTTCGGGCAGCGCGTCGTAGAGATCCTGGGTACTGCACGGCTCGACGCAATGGGCCGCGCCGATCTGGTCGGCGAGCTGGCGCGCATAGGGCGATTCGTCGAAATCGGAGTCGGCGAAGGCGATCGAAAAAGTCTTGAGGCGATCGGCGCCGAGCTGGGCGATGGCCAGCGCGGCAATCGTCGACGAATCGATGCCGCCGCTGAGGAAGGCCCCCACGGGAACATCGGCCACCAGTCGCCGCGCGACTGCGGCATCAAGCAGCGCCAGCAGTTGCTCGGCCAGTTCCGCACTCGGTCGGGCCGCGAGATCGGCATCGGGCGCCGGCAGGTATTGCCAGCAGCGTTCGATGCGGGAGCTTGAATCGCTCAGATTGAGCGTCAGCGTATGCCCGGCCGGCAGTTTGTGCACGCCCTCCAGCAGCGAATGCGGGGCCGGGATGAAGCCGTAGGCGAAATACTTGCGGACCGCGATCGGGTTCCAGCTGCGCGGTGTGGCCGGATGCATGCGCAGCGCCGACAGCTCCGAGGCAAAGGCAAAGATCTCGCGGTTGTGGTGGTAGTACAGCGGCTTCTTGCCGAAACGATCGCGCGCCAGGATCAGTTGTCGTTTTCGGCGGTCATGGATGGCCAGCGCCCACATGCCGTTGAGGCGATCGAACAGCTTCATGCCCCATTCGCGCCAACCCAGCAGCAGCACTTCGGTGTCGGAGTGGTCGCTGCGAAATCTTGCTCCAGAGCTTTCCAGCTCGCGGCGCAATTCCCGGAAATTGTAGATCTCGCCGTTGAAGACGATGCTCAGCGCCTCGTCTCCGGTGAGCATGGGTTGCTGTCCGCCGGCGATGTCCAGAATGGCCAGGCGCCGGTGCGCCAGATGCACGCGGTCGGGTCCATCCGGCAACAGTCCCTCGCCATCCGGCCCACGATGCAGCATGGCATCGGCCATGGCCTTCAGGGCACTGGGGTCGGCAGGTCCGACGAAACCGGCGATGCCACACATATCAGGCGGAGTCTGCCGAGCGCACCAGGCGCCCCACCTGATAGACCGATTTGGCCTGGGACTCGTGATAGGTGCGGTTGAGCATCTCCGCAAGCAAGCCCATCAGGATGCTGACGACACCGGTCACGGCCAGAAAGATGGCCAGCAAGGGCAAGGGCGTCTGGATCAGCGAGGTCTGGGCAAAGAACTTCAACCACAGCGCCCAGAGGCCGGCGCCGGCAGAGCCCGCCATGCTGAGCAAACCGAAACCACCGAAGAGGTAGATCGGCTTGTTGGCGTATCGATACAGGAATTTGACCACGATCAGATCGAGGATGACCTTGACCACGCGTTCCAGTCCGTACTTGGATTCGCCGTGAATGCGCGGATGGTGTTCGACCGGCAGTTCGGTGACCCGGGCGCCGTTCCAGGAGGCGTAGATCGGCACGAAGCGATGCATTTCGCCGTACAGCTTGACGCCAGCCAGCACCTCGCGGCGATAGGCCTTCAGCGAACAGCCGTAGTCGTGCAGGTGCACGCCTGACACTCTGGAAATCAGGGCGTTGGCGAGTCTGCTGGTCATGTTCCGCCGGATCGGATGGTCGTGACGGACCTTGCGCCATCCGGAAACCACGTCGAAACCCTGATCCAGCTTCTCCAACAGTTTCGGGATGTCCTTGGGATCGTTCTGCAGATCGGCGTCCATGGGCACCAGAATCTGCCCGCGGGCGTGGTCCAGACCCGCCATCAGGGCCGCCGTCTGGCCGTAGTTGCGGCGCAGATGCAGCACGGTCACCCGGGAATCCCTGGCTGCGATCTCGTCAAGCACGGCCGCAGAACCATCGCTGCTGCCATCGTCAACCAGGATCAGCTCCCAGCTGCGCTGCAGGGGTTCCAGTGCGGCGACGATGCGCTGGTGGAGGATCGGCACGTTCTCGCGCTCGTTGTACACGGGAACGGTAATGGTGAGTTCGATCGTCGACTCAGGGGAATCAGGCTCGGGCATCGGGGCCGTCTGGACTCGAAGTTGCAGTTACCTAAGGATTGCATGGATCCTGGCCTCAGGCGATTCCAAACCATGCCCGTGCGGGCCCAGCTCGCGCTGTCGCAGCAGCACTGCGAACACCATGGCCACCAGGGCGAGCACGCCGAAGTACCACAACATCGCCTGATAGCCGCCGGGATTATCGGCGCTGGCGCCGGCGGCATCGTTGAGCCAGCCCGCGGCCAGGTTGGAGAAGGTCAGGCCGATGTTCTGGATCATGGTCATCAGCCCGAAGGCGGTGCCCAGGCGCGCCGGGGTGACCACATGGGCCACCGATGGCCACAGGATCGCCGGAACCAGCGAGAAACTGATACCTACCAGCACGGTGACGGTCCACAGCTCAGCCTGACCGATGCCCAGCAGCAGAAAGGTCACCGGCAACAGGAAGGAACCGAAGATCATCAGACTGGCGCGCCAGCCGAAGCGGTCGGCGATCAGGCCGAAGATCGGGCTGACGAAGACTGCCGCCAGAAACACATAGCTGTTCATGATGCTGGCGGCATCCAGGCTGAGCCCGTGGGCGTGCTGGAAGTACTTGATGGCAAAGGTGCTGCGAAAGGGCAAGATCACCGAATAGAAGGTCACGCACAGCGCCAGGATGTACCAGTAGGACCGGTCGAAACTGAGCACGTCGCGCCAGACGATTTTCTCGGTCGGAGCCGAAGTGGGCGCCGACGCCTGGCTGCCCACCCGCCGTTCAATGGCCCAGTAGCCGATCGACGCGAGCATGGCCGCGAACGCAAACGCGGCCGCTATCCACAAAGGATCCTGCCAGCCGGCGTCGTAGGCGCCCTTGGCCCAGACCGGGGAAACATCGGCTGCGTAGGAACCGGCGCGACCCAGACTCAGGTTGAGCGCCATCGCCAGCGCCAGCGAGCGGCCCAGGAACCACAGTCCCAGGGCCACCGTTGCCGCCACGATCATGGTTTCGGCGCCGATGCCGAACAGCAATCGGCCGGCTGCCATGATCACGAAATTGCCGCTGATCGCGGTCAGCAAGGCGCCGGCAAAGCAGATCATCGAAGTCCACAACATCAGCCGGCCTGCGCCGAAACGGTCGGTCAGCAGACCACCGATCAGGACCAGAAAAATGTTCGGAAAACTGTAGATCGCATTGAGCGTGCCGAGCTGGGTGTCGCTGTACCCGAGCAGCCGCTGCAGATGGTCTGCCAGTGGCCCGATGCAGTCGTAGACGTAGAAATTGCCGGTCATGGCCAGACTCAGCAGGAGCAGCACCCACCAGCGCGCGTGGCTGGCCTTTGCCGAATCAGCGCTTGCCGTGTTCGAACTCATGCAGTGCTCCCAATGGTACGGCTCCGGGCACGGCGTGCCCGGAGCGCAGGGTGGGTCATGGGATACGTGGTGGGCGGTGCTGTGCGGAGTCCGCGTCGCTTCAGAGCGGCTGGATCAGCCTGGCGTCTTCGACGATCACCGGATAGCGATAGCCTGCGCCGAAATCCTTGTCGACAACGACAGTGCCGGTCAGGGTGACGGTGTCGCCCCGATTGACCTCGGCCAGCGTGGTGAAGGTCAGATCGTTGCTGCTGTCGTCCGCAGCGCCACTGCCATCCTGCAGATGCACCCAGTTTCTGCCCATGACGCCGGGGGTGTACTTGACCACCTTGCCGCGCACGCTGACGGTCTGCCCGGTCAGCTGCGCGCGCTGCGCCCAGACCTCGGCCACGGTGCGGGCGTCGCTGCCGCTGGCTTTCTCGATGTTCTGGAGATCGTCGGTAGCCACAGCGGCCACGGCAGTGTGGGGGTTGACCGCACTGGGCTGCGTGCTGCCGGGTGCGTCCAGCGTGCCGAAATAGACTTCCGGGAAGGTGCGCTGCAGCGACTTGGATTCGAAGTTGCTCATCAGCATCGGTGTCAGGATGGTAACCACGGCGCCCTTGGCGACCTCTGCCGCCGGAACCGCGGCCCAGATCTCGCCGCCGGCCGTCTGCAGCTGCAGGTAGACATAGGGCGGTGCCGAGAGGGTCTCGATCACCGTGCCGCTGAGACCTTCAGCAGCCGGCGCCGGGCTCGCAGCCGGGCTTGTGCTAGCTGCCGGAACGGCTTCTTCGGCTTTGGATCCGCAGGCGGCAAGGCACGCGCAGAACAGCGACAGAATGATCGGGTTTCGCATCGGATGAGTTCCTGCAGGGAAGGATGGGTCTGGAAGAGCGGCCAAGTATGGGGCAGCTGGGCAAATACTTCCTTGCGCTGGCAAGGGTAGGAGCGACCCCGCGGTGTGATCTGTGCCAGCCTGTCACTGCGCACGGGCCACGAACCCCCAGCGTCATTGCGACCCCGGACTTGATCCGGGGGAAGCAATCCAGGGGCGTGCGGCGATACCCTGGATTGCTTCGTCACTGCGTTCCTCGCAATGACGCATCAACTCTTCGTTCGGGGTCATGGAAAGGCGCGCGTAGGCCGAGGGTGCCGCGCAGCGGTTCCCCGGCGCTGATGGATTGGGCGTGCCGGGGAACGCGCCTGCGGCGCACACCCTCGGCCTACGACAAGCCGGCCTGGGTACGATGCTTGCCATGGGCGGCCTCGACCGCCGCCAGAGCGCGGACGGCATTTTCTTCTCGGGGTTCAGCGAACGGCGTACTCGCGCAGCTGCTCCAGCGAGACCACGCCCAGCGTATTGAGATGCGTAGCCTCCAGCACCACCTGCGGGGCCACGCCCGCGGCATAGGCTTCGCGCCAACGGGTGGCGCACAGACACCATCGATCCCCCGGAAGCAGGCCGGGAAATGCGTACTCGGGTCTGGGCGTGCTCAGATCGTTGCCGGCGGCCTTGCTGAAATCGAGAAATTCCGCAGTCATCAGCGCGCACACCAGATGCAGCGCGCGGTCATCCGGATCACCGCGGCAGCAGCCATCGCGGAACCAGCCGGTCATGGGCTCGGTACTGCAGGTCTGCAGCGGCGTGCCCAGTACATTCAGTGGCTGTGTGGCGTTGCTCATTGCGTTCCTTGGTCCTGGTGTGGGGGCTGCTGAACGCGTTTGACGTGGGCAAGTCTCAGGGACACTGCGGTCAGGCAGGCCACTCCGCAGCCTGCCTGACCATCTGTTGGGCGGGCCCTGCGAAACTCAGGGCGACGCGGAGCAGAGCGAATGAAGTTTCGATCTGCCCCGCGTTGCCGCGAGCGATACCTGTTGCGCGAATCAGGCCGCCTGCGAACTCGGCTCGGACTCGCCCGCCAGCTGTCGCAACACATATTGCAGGATGCCACCGTGGCGGAAGTACTCGACCTCCTTCGGGGTTTCCAGCAGCACCCGCACGTTGAACTGCTTGACGCTGCCGTCCTCGGCGGTGGCGGTGACCTTCAGGGTCTTGCCGGTGCCGTCGCCGATGCCTTCGAAGTCGAAGGTCTCACGGCCTGTCAGTCCCAGGCTGGCGGCGTTCTGGCCGGCTTCGAACTTGCAGGGGAGCACGCCCATGCCACACAGGTTCGAACGATGGATGCGCTCGAAACTCTCGGCGATGACGATCTTGACCCCCAGCAGCATGGTGCCCTTGGCGGCCCAGTCACGCGAGGAACCGGTGCCGTATTCCTTGCCGGCGAGCACGATCAGGGGCGTGCCTGCAGCCTGGAATTTCATCGAGGCATCGTAGATCGAGGTGACTTCATTGGTGGGGAAATAGGTGGTGTAGCCACCTTCGGTGCCCGGCGCCAGCTGGTTCTTCAGGCGGATATTGGCGAAAGTGCCGCGCATCATGATTTCGTGGTTGCCGCGGCGCGAGCCGTAGCTGTTGAAATCCGCGTACTGCACGCCGCGATCGGTGAGGTATTTGCCGGCCGGGGTGGTCGGCTTGAAGTCACCGGCCGGGGAGATGTGGTCGGTGGTGATCGAGTCGCCCAGCAGGGCCAGCGCCCGCGCGCCCTTGACGTCGCTGATGGTGCGCAGCTGCATGGTGATGCCCTCGAAATAGGGCGGGTTCTGCACATAGGTCGAGTCACTGTCCCACGCATAGAGCGCGCTTTCCGGGGCCTTGATCGAGCGCCAGCGCTCGTCGCCGTCGAACACGCCCTCGTAGGAAGCCTTGAAACCAGCGGCATTGACTGCGGTGCGCACAGTCTCGGCGATTTCGTGATTGCTCGGCCAGATGTCCTTGAGGTACACCGGCTGACCATCGCTGCCCGTACCCAGAGGTTCACGGGTGAGGTCCACATTCAGGCTGCCGGCCAGCGCGTAAGCCACCACCAGCGGCGGTGAAGCCAGATAGTTCATGCGCACTTCGGCGTGCACGCGGCCCTCGAAATTGCGATTGCCCGACAGCACCGAGCCCACGATCAGGTCGCCCTCGGCAATGCCCTTGCTGACCGCCGGCGGCAACGGACCGGAATTGCCGATACAGGTGGTGCAGCCATAGCCGACGACGTGGAAACCGAGCTTCTCCATCGGCTCCAGCAGGCCGGCCTTCTTGAAGTAATCGGTCGCCACCTGAGATCCCGGCGCCAGCGAGGTCTTCACCCAGGGCTTGGTGGTCAGTCCCTTGGCGACTGCATTGCGCGCCAGCAGGCCGGCGCCGAGCATGACCGAGGGATTGGAGGTATTGGTGCAGCTGGTGATGGCGGCGATGACCACCGCGCCGTCGTTGAGCTCATAGCTGCCGCTGTCGGTCGTAACCGTGCTCTTGCCCGGTGTCGCGCTCTTGCCGCGAGCGGCGCGGGCTTCGGCCATCGCCACCTGATTGCTCTCGTAGTTGGCCTTCACATCGGTCAGCAGCACGCGATCCTGCGGACGCTTGGGACCCGCCAGACTGGGCTTGACGTCGCCCAGATCCAGTTCCAGCACATCGGTGTACTCGGCATCGGGTGCGCCCGGCACGCGGAACAGGCCGTTGAGCTTGGCGTACTGCTCGACCAGCGCGACCTGTTCGTCGCTGCGACCGGACAGGCGCAGATAGGCCAGCGCCTCGTCATCGATCGGGAAAATGCCGCAGGTGGCGCCGTATTCCGGGGCCATGTTGGCAATGGTGGCGCGATCGGCGAGCGGCAGCTGGTTCAGGCCCTCGCCGAAGAATTCGACGAATTTCTCGACCACGCCGCGCTTGCGCAGCATCTGCACCACGGTCAGCACCAGATCGGTGGCGGTGGCGCCCTCGGGCATCTTGCCGATCAGGCGGAAGCCGATGACTTCCGGAATCAGCATGGTCGAAGGCTGGCCGAGCATGGCCGCCTCGGCCTCGATGCCGCCGACGCCCCAGCCGAGCACGCCGATGCCGTTGATCATGGTGGTGTGCGAGTCGGTGCCGACCACGGTGTCCGGGTAAGCCCAGGCCTTCGCGCCTTCGGTGGCGAAGACCACGCGGGCCAGGTATTCCAGATTCACCTGATGGACGATGCCCGTGCGCGGCGGCACCACCTTGAAGTTGTCGAAGGCCTTCTGGCCCCAGCGCAGAAAGCCGTAGCGTTCCTTGTTGCGCTCGAATTCGATGCGGGCATTCAGGTCAACGGCGTCGCTGGTGCCGAAGCGATCGACCTGCACCGAGTGATCGATGACCATTTCCGAGGGAATCAGCGGATTGATCTTGTTCGGATCGCCGCCCAGGGTCTTCATGGCATCGCGCATGGCGGCCAGATCGACCACACAGGGCACGCCGGTGAAGTCCTGCATGACCACGCGCGCCGGCATGAACGGGATTTCCTGGGTCGAAGGGGTCTTCGGATCCCAGTTCAGCAGTGCCGAGATATGCGCCGGCGTGACGTTTTCGCCATCCTCGAAGCGCAGCAGATTCTCCAGCAGGATCTTCAGCGAGTAGGGCAGACGCGCCAGGTTGTACTTGGGCTCGAGAGCCGTAAGTTTATGATAGTTATAGGTCTTGCCGCCGGACTCGAAAGTCGCGTGGGTGCCGAAGCTGTTGCTCATGATTAGCCTCCGAGGATGAGGAACTTCATCCCGGCGCAGGCCCGAGGCCAACTCGCCGGGAACAGCCCGTCATTATGAACCAAGCCGGGCCACTACGCAGGCCGGTTAATGGCGAATTGCGGGTAGATGGGTGTCCAGATACGGTGTGGCGCTGCCGCGTTGTTTCACGCGGAGACGCGGAGGCCGCGGAGAAGCGAGGGTAGTCCGGCAACACAGGGGTGGCGATACGCTCTTGTAGGTCCAGATTTGTCTGGACGCTCTAGGCGACGTGCAGTGAGGTAGCGCGGCTCCGGCGCGCGGCAACTTGGGATGTGCGCCAGGGTTGTTCGCGCCGGCGGCCGCGGCATTGCCTGCGCACCGGTCATGAACCCGTAATCGTAGGTCATGTTGTCCGCGCGAGCGGACTAAGTGACATCGAGTTGCCTCACGTAGCTCGCCATGCCAGCAACGTGACCTGCCACCGCTGTGGAGGGCGCCGCGCTGCGGCGCCGCCTTGCCTTGCCCGAAGATCAAGAGCGGCCGCGCAGGCGCGCGTCCCTCCTCAAAGCCGCTCCAATCCAACTCGATCGTTCATGGCTCGTGAGCAATGTCGGGCCGCAGTGATTCGACAAGCGCCGGGGATCCGCTGGTCGGCACCCTCGGCCTGGATCCACAGGAGCAGGAAATCGGCCTTATTGCGAGCGACCTTTGTCGGCCCGAACACTGCGCACGGGTCATGAATGGTAGGTTGGGCTAAGCGCAGCGTGCCCAACAGTGGCGGCCGGTGTTGGGCACGCTGCGCTTAGCCCAACGGTCATGGCTGCGGGCCACTCGCCATCATGAAAGTCGCTGGTGCCATGACCGTTGCGTAGGGTTTCTTGCCTAACCCCTCCCCAGCCCTCCCCGAACATCGGGGAGGGAGCGACAGCACTCGCATGAACGACTTTCACGGCAACCTACATCAGCTTGCGCAGCCGTCCCGGTGCCCACGACTTGATTGATCGCTCGCAGGTGCTAGCCTTCCCGCGCCCCTTGCCCCGTGCCCCTTTCCTCAATCGCCGCCTGCCATGCTCGATATCCTGCGTGAACTCTGGTCCTTCCTGCGCGAGCGGAAGAAATATTGGCTGATGCCAATCGTGCTGGTGCTGGTGGCCATCGGCGGCATTCTGATTGCCGTCAAGGGCTCGGTGATCGCGCCCTTCATCTACACGCTGTTCTGAGGCGGCATGGGCGATTTTGTCAATCACGGGGATGTGCTCTACCAGGGTGGCTGTCACTGTGGCGCCGTGCGCTTTCGCTTCCGCGGCCCGGATCAACTCGATGTCCTGGAGTGCAACTGCTCGATCTGCGCGATGACCGGCTATTTGCATGTGACCGTTCCGCATGCCGCTTTCGAGTTGCTGACGCCGCCCGAGGCATTGAGCGAATACCGTTTCGGCACCGGTCTGGCCCGCCATCTGTTCTGCCGGCACTGCGGCATCAAGAGCTACTACCAGCCGCGTTCGCACCCCGATTGTTACAGCGTCAATCTGCGCTGTATCGAAGGTGGCGCCGCCCATCTCGGTCATCTGGAGCGCTTCGACGGACGCCACTGGGAAGCCGCCGCAGCCAAGCTCTCGTAGGTGCGACTGGGACACTGCCGCGGCCAGGCTCTCGTAGGAGCGACCTCGCGTCGCGACCCGCGTGCCGTTGGTCGTCGCAAGAATCGGAATCCGCGGTGGGTTGCGGTCTGGAGCAGGACGCAGAGGACGCAGAGGAAGAGCAGAAAGAACGCCGAGAAGAGCAAAAATCATGCGGGATCAGCTTCTCTCTGCGTTCTTTGCGACTCTTTGCGTTCTCCGCGTTGAAGATCTTGTTGGCCAACGGCAGGAGTTCTGCCGGTCTTGCCAGCGGATCTTACGGACCATTGCGACGCCGGGTTGCCCGCAGGCGCGGCGCCGGTCGCGACGCGAGGTCGCTCCTACTGTCGAGGCGCGGGTCGCGACGCGAGGTCGCTCCTACCGTGGGCTGTAGCCGGTCAGCTCCAGATAGCCCTCGCCGCTGATGGCTTGTCCTGCACGCAGCCCTCGGGCATCGATGGCGCCTTCCCAATAGCGGGTGGAGGTGTCGAGTTCCTGGTCTTCTCGCAGTGGTGTGATGTCCAGCTCCAGACCTAGTGATGCCGAGTGCAGGCGCCAGCGCACGGGCCAGGAGACGCCGGTCTTCGGGCTCAACCAGTGTCCGCTGGGCTCGATCTCGACATCGTCAGCGGTCAGCGCCTGCACTGCGCCGTCGGCCGCGATCAGGCTGCCATGACGGGCGACCACCTGATCCTGCCGATCGCGGATATTGAACAGCATCAGCGCGCTGCCGTCGCTCAGTCGCAGCGAGAACCAGTCCCAGCCGACCTGATCAGCGGCGAGCACGCCCGAGGTCCATTCATGGTCGTACCAGGCCTGGCCGCTGACTTCGGAAGTGCTGGTTCCGATCTGGATCTGACCGACCGCCGCAAGCCCGGGATAGCTGTAATAGGCTGAGGCACTGCCGGGTGCATCGGATTTGCGGCCGTAGCCTGATTCGCCATGCAGCACCGGCGAGTCGGTGCCGCTCAAGGACATTCGGTAGCGGAATCCGGTGCCGCCACAATCGAGTTCCAGCGGCAGGAATGCCTCTGCGCTGGCACTCGCGATCGAACAATCATTGGCCCAGACCCGCCAGGGATTGCTCTGCGCACCGGCGAGGCCCGCCGCGCCGCGGGCCCAGTGTTCGTCGTAGAGAAAGCGGTCGCCGTCGATATCGGTTACCGCCGCATGCGCCAGATAGATCTGCTGTCCGCTCCAGTCACTGCGCGCAGCGGCGTCTTCCGGCTGCAGACCGTAGCGGAACAACGCCACCTGGGTGCCGAAGCGTCGGCCCTGTGGGCTTTGCACGCGGGCCGTGAGGTACCACCATTCGATGCGCTGGCGCGGATGGGCAGCGTGATCGCGTGGGAACGCCAGTTCCAGGGGGGATTCGATGCGCTCGAAGCTCTGGTCACTGGCGGAAGACAGCGTACGTGACAGCGAAGTGCTCGAGTCGGTTTCCGGCGGTGGGGTGGTGCAGGCGGTGAGCATCAGACCCAGGATCGCGGGCAGAGCCCGCTCCCACAGTTGGCGCAGTCCTGAGCTTCTTCTCACAACGGCGATTCCCGCAGTTGCTGCGCCAGGGTCTGGCGGCGCTGGGTTCGGGCTGGCAGCGTGCCGGCGAGCATGGCGCTGACCACCGCCACGGCGGTGGCGGTCAGCAGCTGATCCCAGGGCAGCTGCAGCTGCATGCTCCAGCCGAAGGAGCGGCGGTTGATGACTTCAATCAACAGCAGGGCCAGAGCGATCCCGATCGGCAAGGCCAGCAGGCCGGCGATCAGGCCCAGCAGACTGGCTTGCAGCCATTGCAGTCGCAACAGGCGGGCAGCGGACAGTCCCAGACTGCGCAGCAGCGCGAACTCGCGCTGACGTTCGATCGCCAGCGCCGACAATGCCCCGACCACGGCCACGATCGCGATCAGGCCCGCCAGCAGCCGCAGCAGATCGGTCACGGCAAAAGTGCGGGCAAACACGGCCAGCGTGCGCTCCCGGATCGAGGCCGCAGACACCACCTGCACGCCGGGCTGATCGGCGCTCAGGGCTTCCAGCGCGAGGGTCATCGGCGCCATCGAACCGGGGTCGGCATAGACGCCGATGGCGCCGACCGCACCATCGGCAAATCGCTTTCGATACTCATCCAGCCGCAGTGTCAGCACGCCCTGGGAAGACGCATAGTCGCGATAGATGGCGGCAATCCGTACCGGCGCCAGTCCTTGTGCGCCAGGCAGCGCCAGATCGTCCCCCACCTGCAACTTCAGGCGTGTTGCCAGTGGTTCGCTGATGAGGGCGTCGCCGGCGGCAAACTGCAGCCAGACGTGCTCCGTGTCTGCGCTGATCCAGTCGAAACCGTCGCGGGCTTCGGCAGGCAGATCCAGGCCGACCACGTCAATGGGGCCGCTGTCGAGCAGTCGCTGGCTGCGCCGGGTCTGACTGAGATGACGCACGCCGGGTAGCGCGCTGGCGGCCGCGATCAGACTGGGGGGCAGCGCACCGCGGCCGCGCGCGGAGACGTAGACATCGGCCTGCAGGCTGCGATCGATCCATTGCGACACGGCGCTGCGGAAGCTGTGGATCATGCTGCTCATGCCGATCACGGTGGCGATGGCCAGACACAGGGCCGCCAGCGCGATGCCGGTGCGGCCGAGGCCCCGACGGCTGCCGGCCAGCAGCCATTGCGGCAGCACCCGGCCGCCGCGCAGACCGCTTTCCATCAGCAGCAGCATGCCGTAGGCCAGCCAGGGCACCAGTCCCAGCGCTGCGATCAGGCAGATGAAGAGGGCGACAAAGGCATTGCCCAGATTCTCCGGTCCCAGTTTCAGCAAGGCAGCGCCCAGCGCCAGCAGCAGCAGGGAGGGCAGGGCCAGGCCGCGGATCCGGCGCGCCTGGGCGCTGGCCGCCGCATCGGTTTCCGAAGAGCGTCCCAGAGCACTCAGGGTGCTTTTTCCAAGTACATCAAGCAGCGGCAGCGTGACCGCCACCAGCGCGCCCAGCATCGACAAGCCCAGCGCCTTGACCCACAGCCATGGTGCGATGCTCAGCCCGCCGCTGGCGCCGCGGCCGTACAGCTCGGCATAGGTGCCGTCGATGCCGACCAGCAGCAAGCGGCCCAGAACCATGCCCAGCGCGATGCCGACCAGCGCCGCGATCAGACCGACCAGCGCGGCCTCCGTCAGCAGCACGGTCGCCAACAGCCGACGGCCAACGCCGAGCGCGCGCCACAGGCCGATGGTGGGAGCGCGCCTGAGCGTGAGGAAACTCAGCGTCTGAAACACCACGAACAGCCCGACCAGCAGTGCCAGCAGGCTGAGCGCCTTGAGGTTGATCTCGAAGGCCCGACTCATCGACGCCAGCTGGGTGTCCTGCTCGGTGGTAGCCAGCAGTCGCAATCCGCCGGGCAGTGTCCGGGCGATACGCTCGGCGGTCGGGAGATCGATCTGCAGATCGATGCGGCTGTAGCCGCTGCCGTGCAGAGCCCGCTGCGCCGCGGCCATATCCAGAATCACCCATTCGCGCGCCGCTGGCGGGATCGCGTCGTCGGCAATCAGTCCGCGCACCACGAATTCCAGATCGCGGCCGTCGACGCGCAGGCGCAGGGCGGAATGGGCTTGAAGGCCCAGTTGCCGGGCCATGCCGGAGCCGATCAGGATCCCATCGGCATCGCCGATGAGCTGACGAAAGGAAATGGCCTGATCCTCGGAGTCGCCGCTGTCGCCGGAGAGCCAGGGGCGCATCTGCAGCTCGCTGATCGGGTCGATGCCGAACAGGCGCAGTCGCCGCCCATCCGCTGCGTGTATCGCTTCCAGATCGATCACCGGGGCGCTGCGCCGCAGGCCCTGCTGTCGCAGTTCGGCCAGCAGCGACTGCGGCACCGGATCGGCGTCACTGATGATCTGATGGGTCGCGGCGCCCGACAGAGTCCGGCGGGCGTCGGTGAATGCCGATTGTGCGCTGTCGATGGAAACGTCGATGGCTACCACGACGGCAACGCTCAGACTCAACCCCAGCAACATCAGTAGCGCCTGCCCCGGCGCCCGGCAGTGCTCCTGGTACAGCGCCAACAGCAATCGTCGCAGCGCGTTCAAGCGTCGACCAGCTGGCCGTTGGCGATGCGCAGCAAACGATCCGCCTGACCCATCACCTCCTGGGCGTGGGTGGCGATCACCAGGCTGGCACCGCGCTCCCTGCAGGCACCGATCAGCAGGCGCATCACCGCAGAGGCGTTGTCGGCATCCAGGCTTCCGGTGGGTTCGTCGGCCAGCAGCACGGCCGGTTGATGCACCAGCGCCCGGGCCACCGCCACCCGCTGTTGCTGGCCACCGGACAGCTGATCGGCATAACGCGCCGCCAGTTCGCCCAGGCCGAGTTCATCGAGCAGGGCGGCCGCGCGAATGCGCGATTCGCGGGCCGTCGCGCCATTGAGCTCCAGCGGCAGGCGCAGATTGTCCAGCGCCGTCAGTGTAGGCACCAGGTTGTAGCTCTGGAACACCAGCCCCAGATGCTGGCGGCGGAAGGACGTGCGCTGTTCTTCGGTGAGGGCGGTGAGATCGGTGTCGCCGAAGCAGACTCGACCCGCGTTGGGCGTGTCGATGCCGGCGAGCAGGTGCAGCAAGGTGGATTTGCCGGCACCGCTGCGTCCGACCAGCGCAACACAGAGACCCGACTCGATCCGCAGATCGATGCCATCGAGCACCGGGACAAGGCCGAAGCTGCGGGTCAGGCCGGAGACATTGATATCCATGTCGGGCAGCTTGTCAGTAGCGAGGTGAAGCCGTGATGTTGCCGTGGCTGGGGCGGCCCAGTGTGTCAGAGGTGCTGAAGGTCATGCTGCACGCGCAACGGCTACGTGACAGCGACTCCATCGAGCCCGGCTGTCACGTAGCCCGCTGCGCGGGCAACGTGACCTACCAGGTCCGAGCTACGCTGATCCATCCGGGTGGGCCAGCTGCCGATCATCCGCGGGCCTTGAGACGTGCGACCAGCGCCTGCAGCACGGATTGGGTTTCCGGGTGGAACCAGCCTTCCACGAACTCGTCGACCTGATCCGCCTTCGGCGTCTGATAGATCGCACGCAGGTCGGCGCGGGCTGATTCGCGGTTGATGCGCATGGCCCGTGGCGGCAGGCCCAGGTGGAAACGGCACCACTCCAGCGCTCGCGGGATGACCTGATCGGGGGCCGCCAGCTCATCGACCAGTCCGATACGCGCGGCTTCACTGGCGTCGATCATGTTGCCGGCCACGATATGGCGTTCGGCCTGATGCGGGCCCAGCAGTCGACGCAAGGAAGCCAGGATGGCGGTGGGCAGCGCCAGGCCGACCTGGGTTTCGTTGAGGCCGAGCTTGAATGGACCGTCCGCCATGACCCGGTAGTCACAGTTCAACGCGACCACGGTGCCGCCCGCCGGGCTGTGGCCGGTGATGGCGGCGACAGTCGGGATTGGCGAGCAGGCAATGGCGCTGAGCACGCCGAAGAAATCGGCCCACATCGCCAGCATGCCGGCCTTGTCCAGCTTGAGCAGTGCCGGCACATCGAGGCCAGCACTGAACAGGCCCGGCCCCGCAGAGATCACCACGGCGCGCGCACCACTGTCGGGCGCCGCCCGCACCGACTGGTGCAGCAGCGCAATGAGTTCGGGCGACAGCGCATTGACCGGCGGCCGGGCCAGACGCAGTTCCAGAATGTCTTCGTGCTTGATCTTGTCCAGCATGCGGTTCACCGGTGGCAGGTTCAGGTGCCCGAACATAACATCGGCGCATGGAATTCACGCTCAAGGGAGTTCATCGAATGAAGACGAGATGCTTGTTGGTGGGATGGATGATGTTCGGCAGTCAGGCCTGGGCCTGCGGAGAACTGACCACGGCCGATGCCTGGGTGCGCCTGGCGCCACCGGGGGCGGCGGTCATGGCCGGTTATCTGACCCTGTCGAACAGCAGCGAGCAATCGGTGCTGGTTCAGGGCGCCAGCTCGGCCGACTTCGACAAGGCCGAGCTGCACAGCATGAGCATGGATGGCGGCGTCATGCAGATGCGCAAGCTGGAGCTGATCGAAGTGAAGGTGGGTCAGGAAATCAAGCTCGCGCCCGGCGGCAATCATCTGATGCTGATCGGGCCCAAGCGCAGCTTCAAGGCCGGCGACCAGATCGATGTGGCGCTGAACTTGTGTGAAGACGAGCAGCAGCTAGTCAAGTTCACGGTGCGCGAGTCGGCGCCCTGAGGTTTCCGTCAAAGGGCGCAGATCCGCTGCCCTGGAGGGCGCCGCGCTGCGGCGCCGCTTTGCGCGGGGCAACAGCGGCCGCGCAGGCGCGCGTCCCTCCTCGAAGCCGCTGCGACTGGCTCCTGCACGTGATCGGGCTGGCCAAGGTCCTGCACATTCCGAGCATGTCACCGCGCATTGGACATCCGAACGCTCTTCTTCGCGTCCTCTCTGCTTTTCCTTCGCGTTCTCTGCGTCCGGCTTCTGGCCTGGTTCTGCCTCAGCGCAGGATTGTCGCCGGCAGTCGCGACGCAAGGTCGCTCCTACATCAGGAAGTGAAGGCCGGCGGTCGCGACGCGAGGTCGTTCCACAGGTGAACTACTCAGTCGCGATCATTTCACCAGCGATCGCGCCGCTGCCTGGAGGGCGCCGCTTTGCGCGGGGCAACAGCGGCCGCGCAGGCGCGCGTCCCTCCTCAAAGCCGCTGCGGCCGACTCCTGCACGTGATCGGGCTGGCCAAGGTCCTGCACATTCCGAGCATGTCACCGCGCATTGGACATCCGAACGCTCTTCTTCGCGTCCTCTCTGCTTTTCCTTTGCGTTCTCTGCGTCCGGCTTCTGGCCTGGTTCTGCCTCAGCGCAGGATTGTCGCCGGTAGTCGCGACGCGAGGTCGCTCCACAGGTGAACTACCCAGTCGCGATCATTTCACCAGCGATCGCGCCGCTGCCTGGAGGGCGCCGCGCTGCGGCGCCGCTTTGCGCGGGGCAACAGCGGCCGCGCAGGCGCGCGTCCCTCCTCAAAGCCGCTGCGGCCGACTCCTGCACGTGATCGGGCTGGCCAAGGTCCTGCACATTCCGAGCATGTCACCGCGCATTGGACATCCGAACGCTCTTCTTCGTGTCCTCTCTGCTTTTCCTTCGCGTTCCGTGCGTCCGGCTTCTGGCCTGGTTCTGCCTTAGCGCAGGATTGTCGTCGGCGGTCGCGACGCAAGGTCGCTCCTACATCAGGAAGTGAAGGCCGGCGGTCGCGACGCGAGGTCGCTCCTACAAACCTGGCGCTGCTTCGAGGGTGCGGGCGCGTGTCGGCAGGGCGTGGCGGAAGATGCGTGCGAGCACGCCGCCGTACTGGCTCCAGAAGCCGCCGGTGTTGTAGTAGACGCCGTAGCGGGCGCAGATCTCGCGCACTTTCGGGGCCATCTCGGTGTAGCGCGGCGCCGGGATGTCCGGGAACAGATGGTGTTCGATCTGGTGGCTGAGATGGCCGCTCATCAGGTGGAACCAGCGACCGCCTTCCAGATTGCTGGAGCCCTGGATCTGGCGCAGATACCAATGACCGCGGCTTTCGCCTTCGACCTCCGCCCGCGTGAAGATGTGGGCTTCGGTGGTGAAATGACCGCAGAAGATGATGGCGTTGGTCCACACATTGCGGATCAGGTTGGCTGCTAGGTTACCGAGCAGCACGCGTTGCCACTGCCAGAAGGCCAGTGCCGGAAACAGCACATAGTCCTTGAACAGCTGCAGGCCGGCCTTGCGCAGGAAGGGGCGCGAGCGGGTGGCCAGGTCTGTGCCGCTCATGCGGCCCTTGAACCAGCGTCCGATCTTGAGGTCGTGGATGGCCACACCCCACTGGAAATTGATCGCCAGCAGCAGATACCAGAAGGGCTGGAACAGCGCGGCCGGTGACCAGCGCTGGGCCTCGGTCAGGCGCAGCATGCCGTAGCCATAGTCGTGATCCTTGCCCAGCACATTGGTGTGATCGTGGTGCTCGACATTGTGCGAATGGCGCCAGTGATCGCCATCGCAGACGATGTCCCATTCGTAGCTCTGGGAATTCAGGCTGGGATCGTTCATCCAGTCGTACTGACCGTGCATGACGTTGTGGCCGATCTCCATGTTCTCGAGAATCTTGGCGAAGGCCAGGCTGATCACGCCCAGCACCCAGCTGATCGGCCCGAAGCCGAACATCAGCAGCCCGCGCCCGCCGATGGCGGCGCCCTGGGCGGTGGCGCGTATGCGCCGGATGTGGCGGGCGTCGCTCTCCCCCAGTTCATTGACCACCTGCATGCGCAGTGCGTCGAGTTCAGCTTCGAAGCTGGCCAGATGCTCGGGGCTCAATCGTGTTTTCGGATTCATCGGCAGGTCCTTGGGTTCACAGCGCCAGTTCAACGGCGCTTTGCGGGGTTGAGATACACAACTGGATCAGTTCCTCACCGGGCGAGGACAGCTGTCCGGTGAGCAGGTTCTTGACCGTGCCCGAGTGCTTGCGGCACTGGCAGCTCATGCAGATGCCGCGCCGACAACCGAAGCGGGGCTGCAAGCCGGCCGCCTCGGCGGCCTCCAGCAGACTCTGTCCGCTATTTGCAGTGAACATCTGTTCCGGTTTCCCGTGGGTCACCGCATGGCGGCTGGCAGCGGGATCCAGCGGCGCCGCACGGCGTCCGAAACTCTCGCTGCGCAGTCGCGCCGACAATCCGGCTTTGGCGTAATGCGCCTCAAAGGCTTGCATGAAGGCGTCGGGACCGCAGAGCAGGGCGTCGCGCTCGGACCAGTCCGGCACCAGTGCGGACAGGTCCTGGGGCTGCAAACGACCTGAGGCATCGCTGCCGTGGAAGTGAATCTTCAGTCCCGGCAGTTGCTCGGCGCGCCGCTTGAGTTCGTCCGCACCAATCCAGTCGCTGGGCGTCCTGGCGCCATGGACCAGATGGATGTCGGTGTGCACGGCGGCGGCGGCCAGACCGTCCAGGATCGAAAGCATTGGCGTGATCCCGCTGCCGGCACTGATCAGCAGCAGCGGTGCCGTACCGGACTTGGGCGAGAACTCGCCACTGGCCTGGCTGATCCGCACGATCTGACTGGGTTCAAGCTGGTGGGCGGCCATCGACACCCGTCCACCTTTCCTGGCCTTGATGGTCAGCCTGAGCAGTCCATCCGGGCGCGGCGCTGCCGACAGGCTGAAGCAGCGCGCATGCCTGACCCCGGCAATCTCCAGTTCCAGCATCAGGTGCTGGCCCGGCCTGAAGCCGCGGAAATGACGATTGGGCTTGAGCCACAGGCTGCGGGTGTCCTGCGTTTCGAACACATTGCGGATCACGCGGGCCCGCACCTCGCCCAGGGTCCACAGCGGGTTGATCGCCGTGGTCAGGCGTTGCCACGCGACAGGATCGTTCAGCGGCGCCCAGATCGGATGCCGCAACCACTGTCGCAGGGATGGTTTGGCTGCTGTCGATTCGGTCAGGATCATAGCGCTCGCGTTCAAAGTGAGTGAACATATGTTCACCCAAATGATTGGAGCAGCGACTCCAGAAACCGGGGCTCAGGCCCAGGGCCTATACTGGCGCTGGATCTGGTCGTCATCAGGGGACAGGGATTTGCCCGCCATCAAGAGAGTGCCGCGTGTCGAGGGCGAGGCAGCGGGCACCCGCGGCGAACGCAAGGAGCGCACGCGCCTGCACCTGATCGAGGCGGCGCTGGTGCTGCTGGGCCAGGGTCGCGGCTTCACCTCACTCTCGCTGCGCGAAATCACCCGTGAGGCCGGCATCGTTCCGGCGGCTTTCTATCGACATTTCCGGGATCTGGACGAGCTTGGCCTGGCTCTGGTCGAGATGGGCGGAGTCACCCTCAGACGCCTGCTGCGCGAGGCCCGCCGTGACGGTGTACCACCGACCGACATGCTGCGCGGATCGGTGTTGATCTACAAACGCTTCGTCGAGGAACGCAGTCTGGTCTTCCGTTTCATTGCCGGCGAACGCGGCGGCGGGTCCAGGGTCATCCGCGAAGCCATCCGCACGGAAGAGAGTCATTTCGCCTCGGAGATGGCACAGGATCTGCGCGCGCTGGGAACCTTGCCGGATCTGTCCAGCAGCAGCCTGCAGATGATCTGTGGCCTGGTGGTCACGACCATGCTCAACGCCGCTTCCGACATCCTCGATCTGCCCCAGGGTCGATCGCGCCAGGAGACCGAACTGGTCGAAAACTTCGTGCGCCAGCTGCGCCTGATATTTCTGGGCGCCCGTCATTGGCGTGACGACTAGAAATTCTCGTCGCTGGAAGTCCCTGATCTCTGGGCGTCATTGCGAGCCCCTGTTTCGGCCCGACTCTGCGCTTAGCCCAACCTACATCAACGACCACAAATCAACAAGTTGCGACATGGGTTCATGGAGAGCCCCCTGTTTCGGCCCGACACTGCGCACGGACCATGAACCCGGTGTCGTAGGAGCGCCCTCGTGGCGCGACCGGCGCCATCGGGACGCGACAGCCGGCACTTCTCGCCCAATGGCGGACGAAAGCTTAAACGCTGAGAACGCCGAGGACCGCAGAGAACGCAGAGAAAAGCAGGTCCATGACGGCTCTGCTTCTCTCCGCACGCTCTCTGCTTTTCCTTCGTGTTCTCCGCGTCCTGCTTCTGATGGCGACCCGCCCTGATTCTGGATCATCGCGGGTAACGGTCGCGACGCGAGGTCTATCCGGGAATTTGCGCAGTGCACTGGATTGCTTCGCTGCGCTCGCAATGACGCCGTGTTGCGGTGATTCTGTATGCCCTTGCCTCGCGTGCCCTCGTGCCCTCGGCCAGGACAGCGCTGCGCGTGAAGGAAAATCGTGAATTTGGCGTGACTGGCAAAGGGGCGTACCCTCTGACGGGTGTCTGCCGGCGCCCGGGGGGGTGCCCAGGCACCCAATCGCCGAATCGCGATTGAAAGGAGGACTACATGCATCGAACTCAGAATCCACTGCGCGCGCTGCTGGTATTCGCCGTTTTTTGTTTGCTGGCGTTTCCGCTGACAGCACTGGCCGCCGATGAGAAGCCCGGCAACATCGCCAGTGAATGGATCATGGTTCCGGTCGCCGGTCACGAAGACGAATTCGAGGCTGCACTCAAGGCTCATGTGGCCTGGCGCAAGCAGGCTGGAGATCCCTTCAGCTGGCGCATGTACCAGCCGGTGATTGGTGAAGACCTGACCTACTACGTGATCCGTTCCGGCGGCCATCATTGGGCTGATCTGGATGCCGAGGAGGCATGGAGCGCCAAGTCCAAGGCCTCTGAAGAATTCGGTCGCTCGGTCGGGCCGCATGTGGCTCGCTACGAACACTACCTGTCAGAAATCGATCCTGAGCTGAGCAACTGGAAGGGCTCGGAGAGTTACAAGTTCTACGGCGTGTCACACCGCAAGATCAAGCCAGGCGGATGGTCGAAGGTGAAGGCCGCGATCGAGGCCGTGAAGAAGGCTGCCGTCGAACAGTCGTGGACCGAGCACTGGGCGGTGAGTTTCCGCATTGGCGGTCACGGTGGCATGAGTCTGGTGAATGGCTTCAGCGACTACGCCGACATGGCTGACCCTGAAATGTCTGCCGCCGCGCTGCTGGCCAAGTCGCTGGGTTCGGAAGATGCGGCCAGGGCCGTGCTCCAGGACTTCGGCGCCAATGTCGAAAACACCACCTACACGGTCATGCGCTATCGGGCGGATCTGTCGACCCCGGAGTAGCTCGAATTTCGGGGAGATGTTTCGATACCCCTGAGGCAAAGTGCTGCCGGTCATCGGTATCGCGCTTATGGAGGGCGCCGCGCTGCGGCGCCGCTCTTTTCTGCCGTGCACGGAGGAACAACAGCTGCCGCGCAGCGGCTTGCCGGCATTGGGTCGGCTACCGCGAATTACTCCGGCACAAGCTCGGGCATCGAAGCCGGAAACGGTCCACGCGCCCACGGACTGGGCTGCTTGAGCTCCTCGGCGCTCGGATCCAGTGTCGCCGCGGCAACCTGCGGTGCCTTGCTGCCAGTCAGCACCGACTGCTCACGCTTCGAACGCAGCAGCGGGTAGAACAGTTGTACCGTCCAGGATTCCGGCCCGTAGACCACATCGTCATAGAGTCCTGAGCGCGCCGGATAGCGCCGGGTGATCCGCGCCGTGCCGAACAGCACATCCCAGAAGAACAGCAGATTTCCGTAGTTGCCCTTGTAGTGGCCAATGCCATCGTTCTGGGTCATGGCGTGATGGGCATAGTGGGTGGCCGGGGTGGAGATCGTGCGCTCGACCAGCCAGGCCAGGGGGTGCAGCCAACGATGGCGATAAAGCACGGTATCCCAGCGCACTTCACTGTGGGCGCCGAAGATCACCAGCATCTTGACCAGCACGTACCAGGGATAGACCGGGGCCAGTCCCAGGAACACCAGATAGGCGCTGATCCACAGACCCGGCATCATCGCGTAGTAGAAGAAATTGTTGCGGTAGACCACCCGGATGCCCATGTACGGCGCCGAATGGTGGGCGCGGTGCAAGGGCCAGAGCAGTGGTGAGTGTGAGGCCCGGTGCCACCAGTACTGGGTCAGATCATCGCCGATCAGCAACAGGCCGATCATCGCCCAGACCGGCAGGTGTGACAGAGTACCCGCCAGTTCCGGCGTGTAGTGCTGTGCCAGCCAGCCCACCAGCAACAGGATGCCGGGGTAGATGGCGCCGGCAAAGAGCATGGTCATCGCCCCTTCCAACGGCGCGTCCTCGTGGGTTTCATGCGGGCTGCGAAAGCGCCCGCGCAGCCCTTCGGCGATCGCAAATCCGACGAAGATGATGACGATCGCCAGTGCGGTGTGCTCGGAAATCCACTGCAGCATGCTGTGCCCCTCCCAGGACGGCGTATGGTGTCATGGTGGACACCGCCGTTCGCGCTGGCGATGATCCGACAAGGGAAAATGATGATCGGAGCCCAGTGGCGCGCGGCACCACCACGTCGATTACCGTGAGGTTTCTGGTCGCCGAACTCGATCGTTTCGGGGCGGCGCCGGATGCCCTGCTGCAGCGCGCCGGCGTCAGCCGTGAACAGCTGTCGTCGCCGGAAATGCAGTTTCCGCTGGATGCCTTTGATCAGCTCTGGAGCATGGCCGCAAGCTTGCATGCCGATATCGGTCTGCGTCTGGTCGATGAGTTTCCGCCCGGTCAGATGCATGTGGTCACCCACCTGGCGCTGCGTTGTGCCAGCGTCGGAGAGGCCTTGGAGTCGGTGGTGCGCTACATCCCCCTGACCGATGCCGATGATCGGATGATGCTGGAGCGGGACGGCGCTCAGGCTTGCCTCGTTTATGCCAACGCCGCACTGGATCAGGGGCATCGACACAATCCCTGGATCGTCGAACACTTCTACAGCATGTGTTGCGTGTTCATGGCTGAGGCCGCGGGCCGCCAGCTGCCGCTGCGCCGGGTTCAGTTTCGGGCGCCGCCGCAGGCGCCATTGGTGGCCTATCGACATCGTTTCGGTATCGATCCCGAATTCTCGACCGCGCGCAACGCCCTGTGCTTCGATCAGCAGGCTCTGGCCTGGCCGCTGCAGACCCACGACCAGTACCTGCGCGACATACTCGAGCAATTTGCCATTCACCGTCTGCCGGCCGCGGACGAGAGTTTCGGCGAGCGCGTCGCCGAACAGCTGCGTCTGGGCTGGCTGGGTGGCAAGCCCTTGTCCCTGGAGCAGGCGGCGCGGGCCTGCGAGGTCAGCCCGGACGTTCTCCGATCACGCCTGGCCGATGCCGGCTTGAATTTCCGGCAGCTGAAGGATGACTGCCGCCGGGATCTGGCTCGCGTGCACCTTGCGGGACGCCTGTCGATCGGCGAAATTGCCTATCTGCTCGGTTTTTCAGAACCGGCGGCGCTGCAACATGCGGTGAAGCGCTGGTTCGGGGTGTCCGCAGGCGAGTTCAGGCGCGCGTTGACCGAGCAGAACGCATAGCGATTACAGCGCTCAGCAACAGTGCCAGCGACAGCACATCGGCCTGGAAGATCCTGAGTAGCCCCAGGCTGGGTGGCCACGCCGCGGCAATCAGCAGCAGGAATGCCAGATCGCTCAGCGCCGCCCAGGCCACGCACAGTCCACGCCATGGCTTTTGCCAGATGGCCGCCAGCAGCGCCATCGCCAGCAGCCCGAACATGGCGCCGCGATGGCGCATCAGCAGGGTCAGGTCCGGATTCGAGTCGGTCGACAGTCCATACAGCTCGGCCAGCAGCCCGGCTTGAAAGAAACTGGCTGCGGGCATCAGGTGGATCAGCGCTGCCAGCAGCAGTGCTGCGCGGATCAACGGTTCGCGTGCAGTGTTCGCTTCCTGCATCTGGATTTCCATGGCCAATGCGCGTCATCGCGACAGTCACAGATTGGCGCCTGCGCTGGCGTCCGTCGATTACCCGGCAGGTAATTTTCGCGCTTCCCTGGAACGTTTAGGATGGACACATGAATCGCGATCCTGCCGTCGGACTATTGCTCAGGGACTGGCGCCAGCGGCGCCGGCGCAGCCAGCTGGATCTGGCCGCCGATGCCCGGATTTCGACCCGGCATCTGAGCTTTGTGGAGACCGGTCGCTCCAGGCCCAGTCGTGAAGTCATCCTGGAATTGGCAGCGGCGCTGGATCTGCCGCTGCGAGAGCGCAACCGCCTGCTGTTGGCGGGCGGCTATGCGCCGCAGTTTGCCGAGCAGGCCTTGAATGACGCCCCCATGCAGGCGGCGCGGCAGGCGGTACAGAGCGTGCTCGACGGCCATGAGCCCTTTCCGGCACTGGCCGTTGATCGCCACTGGAATCTGTTGCTCAGCAATCGCAGCGCGGAGCGGCTGTTGCAGATGGTGTCTCCCGAGTTGCTGGTGGCGCCCGTCAATGTGCTCAAGGTCAGTCTGCATCCGCAGGGTTTGGCCCCGGCGGTCATCAATCTGGGCGAGTGGCGTCGCTATCTGCTGGCGCGCTTGCAGCGCTTGTGTGAGCAGAATCATGACCCGCAACTTCTGCTGCTGCGCGAGGAGTTGACCGCGTACCCGAGCTTGCCGGGTGAGGGTGCGGCCGGTGCGCCCGAGTCGGTGCTGCCCGATGTGATGATGGTGTTGCGTCTGCGCAGTCCGGTCGGGGATCTGGCCCTGTTCGGTACCTTGACCGTGTTTGGCTCGCCGACCGAAATCACCTTGTCGGAGCTGGCGCTGGAAGCGTTCTATCCGGCCGATCCGACTACCGCTGATCGGCTCCGACAACTGGCGGCGCTGGACTGAGCCTCGCGACCGGCGCAGTCGGCTTGCGGGGGCTACAATGCGGCAGCCGGCGCCGCCGGCGCACTTACTCAAGGATGTTCATGCCCCACGTTCATGCACCAGGTCTGGTGCTGCGTTTTGACCCGCAGACTCTCGCATCCGATGGTGCCAGCTTCACCGGCACCGATGACGTCGAATACTCGCCGCAGCAGTTCTACGTCTGTATCGAAGCCAATCCCAAGGATGCGCTGTGGGTGCCGCTGTTTGCCGGGCCCGGGCCTGGCCGCAAGGGCATCGCGCCGAAGGGCAAGACCGGCGGGCCGCGCTGGATCAAGTACAGCTCCTTCTATGACAGTGGACATCTGTGCCGGATCGCGCACAAGGCGGCGCAGTTGGCCTCCAAGGCTGCCTACGACGATTCCACACCGAAGGCGCCGAACCGCATGGCGCTGGCTGACCTGCCGGTGCGCAGCGAATTTCCGGAAGAATCGGCATTCAGGCCGATGGCGGGGAATGTGGCGCTGCGTTGACGCAGCGGCCTCGGTAGCCCGAACGGCGCGCAGCGCGGTCCGGGCGATGACGACGAAAAGCCGCGGTGAGCCGCTGCGCGGGTCATCTCGTGCTACGACAAGTGCAGCAGTTTAGACCGGAATCGTCAGCGCCAGCAGTTCGCTGTCGCTGCTCGCTGACAGGCGGCAATCGGCGCCAGCGGGAATGCTGAAGGTGTCATCGCTGGCCAGCCGGTGCTGCCCCAATGCGGGGCTGCTCAAGCCGAGTTCGCCTGCCAGCACGACATACCATTGCAACTCGTTGTCATGCCCACCCCGTGCGAGGGCACTCCCACCCGGGATGCGCCAGACCCTGAGATCAGCAAGGCCCGCGCTGGCTTTGGCGATGCCGAGGTCACGAAACACCAGGCCCGAGTCCTGATCCCGCTGCCACACGGCGGTCGCGGCCTGATGATGGATGAAGTGCTGACCGCCGTAGCGTCGATCACGCTGAATGGCTGCGCTGGGTAATTCCAGATCATGATCGCGGCGGGTGGGATGTATCGCCGGTGAGCCAAACTCGATGACTTCGAGGCCAGCCGAGGCTTCGAGGACTCGATGCCGGATCGTCGGCGGTTGCAGCACGCAGTCGCCCGGCCGCATGAGGAAGGGCTCGCCCTGATCCTCGTAGACCACGCGTACCCAACCGCGATGGCAGTAGATCAGCTGCAACTGTATCTCGTGGTAGTGCACGTAATCGGGCACCGGACCGCCGTCTTCGATGCGGATATGCGAGGCGATGAAGCGTCCACCGAATCGCCCTGGCAGCAGATCCCGATAGCGCATGCCGGCACGGCCGCGGACCCAGTGCTGCTCGTGGGTGGCGCAACTGAGCACGAACTCCTGCACAGCGGGAGGATCGAACGGAGCCTGATCCAGGTCGGCCCATTCAATCTCGACGCCGTCAGGCGAAATCAGCTTTGATTCCGTTGGTAAATGCGCAGCCCGGCCCACCAGAGGCAAGCGCAGTCGCAAGGGCGTGGTCGAGGACTGGACGGCTGTTGTGGTCGTGTCCAGCCGCAGCTGGATGCCGTATCCGGACACCAAGGCCAGTTGCGGCGCATCGGCCGGCATGATCATCTCCAGCCTGAAGCCCAGTTGGTCGACATAGAAGGCGAGGGCTGCATCCAGATTTGCCGTGGGTAGCAGCAATTCCGCACGCGTCAGCGACGGCGCAAGCGCCAGTCGATCAGGCAGGCTCATCAATGAGGTCCGCTGCAGGAGGCTGACAAGTATCGCTCTTCAGCGCGACGGGTGTAGGGGCGCCGGGCAGTCCGCAGCGCCCACGACAACTCCGCTGTGGGAGCGGACTCTGTCCGCGATCAAGCTGGACTGAGTATCTGCGGACAGAGTCGTGGGCAGCGCCCGCTCTCACCAACCATGCCGCAAGTCTTTGATTTTGATGTGGGTGCCATCTTGGCCGCAAAGCGGCCTACGTGACTGACGCAGCTGTCACGTAGACCCTTCGGGTCAACGTGACCTACCTCCACGGTTTGATGCGCGAATAAGCGCACCGCCAGGTGCGACCGGGACTCCCACAGAAAAGCCTGGACCAGGATCTAGCCGGCGTCGAGCGCGAGCAATCCACTGCGACGCTTGCTCAATTGGCGCTTGTTCGCGGCATCGATGCGACGCACCAGACGCGCCAGAGCGCCGTCCAGCGCTTCCAGCAGTTGGGCCGAGCGCGCTTCAGCGCGGAAATGGGTGCCATCGCGCAGTGCAACTTCGATGCTGCAGGCGTGATCGACGCCGCCCTTGGGGCCATTCAGATCACGGAACTTGCCAACCAGCTTGAGGATGCCCGGCGCCATGCGATCCAGCGCTCGGAGGGCCCGGACCACGAACATCGCACGCAGTCGCTGGGGGTCGGCCTGCAGTTGATCAATCACCTGGATTTGCATCGTGAATGTCCTCACTGGGTGGTTGTTGCGACTCCGATTCTGATCCCCCGGGACGGCAAAGGTTGCATGCTCGACTCCAGGCATTCAGCTGGACTGAACCGGATCTTTACACCGGCACAACAAGTGGCAGCGCACGAGCCCGAGTCTCTGGTTTTGGTGTCATCGCGAGCCACCGGTTTCGGCCCGAAAATGCCCACGGGCCATGAACTCGCCTGCTGCGCGTAGCCTGGTGTGCCGCGCAGCGGCTCACCGGGGCTCTTTGGCCTCACCGCCCGGAGAGCGCTGCGCGCACTTCGGGCTTCAAAAGCCGGCTATTGCCGAATTACGAAGATTCAACGACTTGCGATATCGGTTCATGGAGAGCCACCCGTTTCGGCCCGAAAGGGGCCATGAACCACGGCCACGCTCAATAGCGCCGCATCAGCCCCACCAGCACGCCCTGGATCTGCACGCGCTCGGGCTCGTAGCGTTGCGTGGGATGATCCGGATTCTCCGATTCCAGTTCGATCCAGCCCGATCGCGGCCGCAGGCGCTTGAGCGTGGCCGCTTCGCCATCGATCAGGGCCACCACGATTTCGCCCGCCCGGGCCTGATCGCGCGATTCGATGATCACCAGGTCGCCATCATGCACGCCAATGTCGCGCATCGACTCGCCGCGTACCTGCAGCACGTAACCGGTGCCGCGCGGTCGCATCGGTAGAGGGACCGCGATGCGCTCGTCGGAAGCCATGGCATCGATCGGCCTGCCGGCGGCGATGCGGCCCAGCAAGGGCAGGGTGCCCTCGTGTTCGTCATCGCCGGGTGGCGAGTGGCGCAAGCGCACGCCGCGCTGTTTGCCGTCCATCGGCTCGACCAGTTCCGCCGCGATCAGCGCGCTGACCTGCTTGTGCAGTGAGCCGCGCGAGGCCAGTCCGAGTTCAGCGCACAGCTGATCCAGCGTCGCCGGGTCGGCGCCATCCTCATGCCTTTTGAGCAGATGCTGATAGAGCTGGCGTTGCCCTGGGGTCAAAGAAAGCACTTGCGTGTTTTCCATTGGTTCTCTACGCTGAGTCATCGGGAGAACGAAAAGAGAACGAGTCGTGAGCTTAAACGCCGTGCTGTCAGATGTCGAGTCTGGATTTGGAGCGCCTGAAGCGCCGGCACCCGATCGGGTGGCAGCCTTGGCAGCCAGGCTCAAGCGCAAGTACCGCGGGTGCATCACCGCCGAAGCGGTAACTCCGGCGCAGATCGGCAGCTACGCGCCCATACCCGACAGCCTGGACCCACGGCTGCGGCAGGCGCTGCAATCACGCGGCGTGCGCGAGCTCTACAGCCATCAGGCCGAGGCCTGGCGCTTGCTGGACGAGGGCGGACATTGCGTCGTGGCCACGCCCACGGCCTCGGGAAAAACCCTGTGCTTCAATGGTCCTGTGCTCAACGCCGCGCTGCAGCATCAGGCCAAGGCCCTGTACCTGTTCCCAACCAAGGCCCTGGCACAGGATCAGGTGGCGGAACTGATGGAACTCAACCGCGCCGGTGAGCTCGGCGTGCGTGCCTACACCTTTGATGGCGATACGCCTTCCGACGCGCGTCAGGCGGTGCGCACCAAGGGCGATGTCGTGGTCACCAACCCGGACATGCTTCATCAGGCGATCCTGCCGCACCACACCAAATGGGCGCAGTTCTTCCAGTCGCTGCGCTACATCGTCATCGACGAGGTGCACAGTTACCGCGGCGTGTTTGGCGCCCATGTCGCCAATGTGCTGCGTCGGCTACAGCGCGTCTGCGCCTTCTACGGCGTGCGCCCACAGTACATCTGCTGCTCGGCCACCATCGGTAATCCGCGCGAGCACGCACAGGCCCTCACCGGCATGCCCATGCAGGCGGTAACCGACAGCGGTGCACCGCGCGGTGCCAGCCATCTGTTGTTCTGGAATCCGCCGCCAATCAATCCCGACCTCGGCATTCGTGCCTCGGCGCGCTCGCAGGTGAGCAAGCTGGCGCGGATGAGCGTCAAGGCCGGGCTCAAGGCCATTCTATTCGCGCAGTCGCGGCTGATGGTCGAGGTCCTCACCAAGTATCTGAAGGATGTCTTCGATCACGATCCGCGCAAGCCGGCGCGGGTGCGCGCCTATCGCGGTGGTTATCTGCCGGAAGAGCGACGGCTCACCGAACGGCTGATGCGCGCCGGGTCCATCGATGCCATCGTCTCGACCTCGGCTCTGGAGCTGGGCGTGGATATCGGTGCGCTTGATGTGGCCCTGCTGTGTGGCTATCCCGGCAGCATTGCCGCCACCCGCCAGCGCCTCGGCCGAGCGGGGCGCCGGCAGCAATCGGCGCTGGGCGTGCTGGTCGCCAGCAGCGAGCCGCTGGATCAGTTCGTGGTGCGCAATCCGGCCTATTTTCTGGAGCAGTCGCCGGAACATGCGCGTATCGATCCGGACCAGCTGCTGATCCTGCTCGACCATATCCGTTGTGCCGCCTTCGAGCTGCCATTCACCGAGAGTGATCGCTATGGCGAGCGCGATATCCGCGAATTCCTCGAATATCTGGCTGAAGAGGGCGTGCTGCATCGGGATGGCGCCCGCTGGCACTGGATCGACGACAGCTACCCGGCCGGTGCGGTCAACTTGCGCTCGGTGGCTGACGGCAATTTTGTTGTCGTAGACCGCACGGGTGGTAAGCAGACCATCATCGCCGAAGTCGATTTTTCATCGGCGGCGTTGACCTTGTATGAAGGCGCGATCTACATGGTGCAATCGGTGCCCTGGCAGGTCGAAAAGCTGGACTGGGTCGGTCGCAAGGCCTATGTCACACGCACTCACGTCGATTACTACACCGATGCCATCGACTACACGCGGCTGAAGCCTCTGGCCGAGTTTGGTCAGGCCGATTCCGGCGAGGGTGCGGCCCAGCACGGCGAAGTGCACGTGGTTCGGCGGGTCACTGGTTACAAGAAGATCCGTTATTACAGCCACGAGAACATCGGCTACGGACCGGTCAATCTGCCGGATCAGGAGTTGCAGACCACCTCGGTCTGGTGGCGGCTGTCGCCGGAAGCCATCGATCGGGCATTCAGGACCCGATTCGAGGCGCTCGATGGCTTTCTGGGCGCGGCCTACGCATTGCATACGGTGGCCACGCTGCTGTCCATGTGTGAGCCGCGCGATCTGGGCAAGGCCGTGGGCAGTGGCGACAACGACTGGTCGGCCCAGGTGTCGAGCAAGGGTCGCGGCGAGTTGCGGGGGCCGGGTGGCGAGGCGCTCGACGTCGAGACGCTGGCGAGCTTCGCGCCTGCGGTCTATCTGTACGACAACTACCCGGGTGGCATCGGCCTGTCCAGACCGCTGTTCGAGCGGCGCGAAGAACTGGTGACGGCGGCCATCGGTCTGATCTCCGGCTGCCGGTGCGGCCCGGGCTGCCCGGCCTGTGTCGGGCCGATACTCAGCACCGACGAGCAGCGTTCGCCCAAGGGCAGCGCGCTGCGGGTGCTGGCCTTGCTGAAGCACCGGAGCGGCGCGTCGATGCCTACACTGGTCGACGCCGTGCCGGCGACGGCAAGCCGGCACTAACGCGCTGGCCCGGGACCAGGAGCGGGGTAAGCATGGATCTGCGCCAACGATTGGGGCAGCTCAGCGGCCGAAGTACGGCGCCCGCGACGCTGCCGCCACCGGACCCCGAATGGGCGGAACGCCTGGGTCGATTGCGACTGCTGGCGCGTGAGCGCAGCGGCCAGGTGACCGATAGTCGGCCCGCGGAGCTTCCCGGTCACGAGCTTGCGCCCGGGCTGCGTTTGCACGAAGTTCGCGTCAGCGCCCTGCGCCTGAAACTCGCCGGGCTGGATGTGCCCGATGTGCTGCGAGCACCCTGGGATCCGGATCTGGCAGTGCCACTTGAAAATCTGCGGCTGTTCGACACCGAAACCAGCGGTCTTTGCGGTGGGGTAGGGCTCAAGGTGTTCCTGCTCGGGGTCCTGCGCTGGGACTCCGAGGGCTGGGTGATGCGCCAGTACCTGATGACCCGACCATGCGGCGAGGCCGCGCTGGTGGATGCCTGGGTGGGCGAATGCGCAGGCGCGGCACATCTGGTCAGCTACAACGGCAAGTCTTTCGATGTGCCGGCGATGCGCACGCTGGAAACCCTGCATGGCCGGGACTCGGGATCGGCCGCCATCGGACACTGGGATCTGTTGCACCCGGTGCGCCGGGCTTTTCGCAGTGCCTGGCCAAACTGCAAGCTGACCACCGCCGAGCGCATGTTGCTGGGCAAGGAGCGTGGTCTGGACCTTCCCGGTAGCGAGGCGCCGCGCGCCTGGCGCGTATACCTGGCCACTGGCCAGACCCGGGATCTGCTACGCGTCATGCAGCACAACCGCTATGACCTGGAAGCGCTGTTGCGGGTAATGCGCGCACTGCTGAACGTGCCGGCTTCGGCGCCGAGGCGGACCAGGGTGAGGGCGGCGTAGCTGCGTCTTCTGGCCGCCGTGCCGGTTCTCGGCAGGGCGCAACTGGCAAACCTTGGCAGCGGTCGCGACGCAAGGTCGCTCCTACTGTGGGAGCGGACTCCGTCCGCGAACGGGCGCAGGGTGTAGCCAAGCTATGCCGAAGGCTCACCTGCGGTCGGTTTCGAACAAGGCCCAGAGGGCGCCATTGGCGTACCGCGGCTACTCGCAGGATCGGGAACGCCGAGTTGCACTCGGCGCTGTTGATCTTGATCGCTACAACGGGACAGCCGACCAGCACGAGCGCCGACTGCAAGTCGGCGATCCCAGGGAGCTCCGCCCATCGCATCAGCGCTGATCGCCGCCCCAATGATCACCCTTGCGTCGGCCGTCCTTGCTGCGCCGGTTGCTGGCCTTGCCATCGCCCAGATTCAGCACGGTTTGGGCGTCGACCAGCCCCCGTCGTTGTCGGCGTCGCCCTTCGGTCACCGGTAGATATTCACAATTGCAAGTGCGCCCGCATCCAGCTATCGGCAGCCGTACCGCTTGCTCGGTGCGGAAGCGCTGGCCATCGCTTTCGCGTGCCCAGTTGCAGGCGCGGGGGCCCTCGCCGGCCTTGAGCTCCCAGGCGCGAATGCTGCGCAGCTTCGTGTAAAGGCGCGGATTGGTGACCCGGGATGGGAGTTGCGCCAGTTCCCCGAGCCTGGCCCGCCGGCGTCGCAACCGAAGAAACAGTGCGGCCACGACCAGCAGCACAATGGTTGCGACGATGGCACCGGTAGTCAGCGTATCCATGGCAGCGCCCGATCGGAACAGTTACGTTCAGCATGAACGCCCCTGCGCCCGGCAACAAGTCCCCGCGCAGACCGGTTGGAACCTACCTGAGCTCACGCCCGTTGGCGGTCAGGCTCTCGAATTGGCGCTCGGGATCGCGGTGCTATAGTTCGCGGTCCGGTTGCCGGGGCCAGTCGATGGCGCCAAGGCATCCGGCTTGGCCACCGATCCTCGAGAATTGCCCGCGCAATGCGTCTAGCCACTGTCAAACTGGCCGGTTTCAAGTCTTTCGTCGACCCGACGACCTTGCACCTGCCCACCAATATGACGGCGGTGGTCGGGCCAAACGGCTGCGGCAAGTCCAACATCATTGATGCGGTCAAGTGGGTGCTGGGCGAATCCGCGGCCAGCCGCTTGCGCGGCGATTCCATGACTGACGTCATTTTCAACGGCACCACCGAGCGCAAACCGGTGGGTCAGGCCTCGGTGGAGCTGATCTTCGATAACTCCGACGCCAGCATCCTCGGCGAGTACGCGGCGTACAACGAGATTTCGGTGCGGCGCGTGGTCGGGCGCGACAGTCAGTCGCAGTACTGGTTGAACGGCACCAAATGCCGTCGACGCGATGTGACCGATCTGTTTCTGGGTACGGGGCTAGGCCCGCGTTCCTACGCGATCATCGAACAGGGCATGATTTCGCAGATCGTCGAAGCGGCGCCCGAAGACCTGCGCGTGCATCTGGAAGAAGCCGCCGGCATCTCCAAGTACAAGGAGCGGCGCAAGGAAACCGAGTCGCGCATGCGCGCCACGCGCGAGAATCTGGAACGTCTGAAAGACGTCAGCGACGAGGTCGACAAACATCTGGAACATCTGCGCCGGCAGGCCAAGCAGGCCGAGCGTTGGACCGAGCTGCGCGCCGAACAGCGCAAGGTGGATGCCGAGGCCAAGGCCCTGGCCTGGCGGGCGCTGGCACAGCAGCTGGAGGCCGAGATCGCCAAGCTGCGGCAGACCGAGTTGCTGGTCGAACAGCTCGCCACCGATCAGACCCGCAACGAGGCCGATATCGAGGCCGCACGGACCCAGCACGGCGAGGCCGCCGAGGCTTTCCGCTCGGTCCAGGCCGAGCATTATCAGGTGGGCGCGGAAATTGCCCGGGTCGAGCAGCAGCTGAATTTCCGCCGCGACAGCGTGGCCCGCCTCAAGCGCGAGCTGGCCGAGCTGGCCGGTCAGCGCGAGCATCTGAGCGAGCAGGGCAGGCTGGATCGAGAGCAGGAGCAGATGCTGCAGCAGGCGCTCGAGCGCGAAGAGCCCAAGCTCAACGCACTGGCTGACGCCGCTGAAGAACGCAGCGAAGCACTGGCCGCGGCGGAAGGCGCGCTGGCGCAGTGGCAGAGCCGAGCCGATCTGCTCAATCGCAGTCAGGGTGAGGCCACCAAGGCCGCCGAAGTCGAGCGCACTCGCATCGATTATCTGGAACGGCAGGTGCATCAGGCGCTCAAGCGCCGGGAAATCCTCGATTCGGAAACCGCGATGCTGAGCTCGCGTGGCAGTGCCGACGAGCTGAACGCGCTGCGCGAGGGACTTGCTGCTGAAGAAGCCACCGTCGAGACGCTGTCGGCGGAACTGGATGAGCGCAAATCGGCTTTGTCCAGGGCCGAGCAGACTCTGCGTGGCACGCAGACGCAACTGAATCAGGAACGCCAGCAGCTGAGCGCGGCGCGCGGACGCCTGGCGTCGCTGGAAGCCCTGCAACACGCCGCCCTGGGCGAGGACAAGCGCGATCTCGGCGCCTGGCTGAGCAAGCAGGGTTTGCAGCAGGCGCCCAGACTCGGCACCTTGCTGCAGGTCGAGCCCGGTTGGGAAGCGGCCGTGGAGACGGCACTGGGCATGGCCCTGGAAGCCATCGTCATCGATGCCGCGGCCAGTCGCGAAATCGATGTCGCCAGCCTGCCCAAGGGCGTGTTGACACTGGTGGATGCCAACAGCGCGAGCGCAGCCCTGACCCCAGGATGCCTGGCGGAAAAAGTCCGCGGACCGGCGGCGCTGGCCAGCTGGCTGGGCGGCATCATGGCGGTCGAGGACGAGTTTGCGGCGCGCTCGATGGCGCCTACACTGGCGCCGCATCAGAGCGCCATGACCCGCGACGGCCATTGGTTCGGACCCGGCTGGCGGCGCATCGATCGCGGCAGTCAGGGACACGAAGGGGTGATTCAGCGCGGTCGCGAGATCGAAGCACTCAAGGCCAATATCGAGGCCATGGATGCGCGGTCGGCCGAGCTGGAAGATTCGCTGGCCCAGAGTCGCAGCGCCCTGGCCGAAGCCGAACGCATGCGCGAACTGGCGCAGACCAGTCTGTATGCGGCGCATCGCAAGCTGGCGGATTTCGCCGGGCGCGTGCGCAGTCACGAAGGCAAGGTCGAGCAGGAGCGGCAGCGCCGCGAAGCCATCGCCAAGGAGCGCGAGCAGCTGGCCGAGCAGATTGCCCAGGCCGAGCAGCAAGTCAAGGAAGCGCGCGGCAAGCTCAACGGCGAGATGTCCAGACTGGAAACCCTGGCCGAGCAGCGCGAGCAACTGGAGATCGAGCGGCAGCAGCTGGCGCAGGCGCGTGAAAGCGTGCGTGCCGGCGCCCGTGAAGCGCAGGAAGGCGAGCGTCAGCTGGCGCTGTCGGTGGAGTCAAAGCGCACTGCGGCGCGTTCGCTGACCGCCGCCATCGAGCGCATCGAGCTGCAGCTGTCACAGCTGGAAGGTCGCCGTGTGCAGCTGCAACAGCAACTAGCCGAGACCGATGGACCACTGCCCAAGCTGGAAGAAGAGCTGCGACTGCATCTGGATCAGCGCGTGATCGTCGACCAGAAGCTGAGTGCGGCCCGTCAGCAACTGGAGCAGCTGGATCAGCGGCTGCGCAAGCAGGATTTCGAGCGCCAGCGCATCGATCATCAGCTGGCCCAGGCGCGCGAGAAGAAGAGTCAGGCACAACTGGCCGAGCAGGCCATCCGGATCAAGGCCGAGGCTCTGGAAGAGGCCATGCACGCGGAAGGCTACGAGCGTGAGGCGGTGCTGGCCGAGCTCAATCCCGAGGCGACACTGCCGGCTTGGGAAGCACGCCTGGTCGATCTGGAACAGCGCATCAAGCGCCTGGAACCGGTCAATCTGGCGGCCATCCAGGAGTTGGAAGAACAATCCACGCGCAAGACCTATCTCGATGCCCAGCACGCCGACCTGACCGAAGCCCTGGAAACGCTGGAAGAGGCGATCCGCAAGATCGATCGCGAAACCCGCACGCGCTTCAAGGAGACCTTCGACCGCGTCAACACCGGCGTACAGGAGCTGTTCCCGCGCCTCTTCGGTGGCGGGCACGCCTATCTGGAGCTGACCGGCGAGGACCTGCTGTCCACCGGCGTCAACATCATTGCCCGTCCGCCCGGAAAGAAGCCGGCCAGCATCGGTCTGCTTTCCGGCGGCGAGAAAGCGCTGACGGCGGTCTCTCTGGTGTTCTCCATCTTCCGCCTGAATCCGGCGCCCTTCTGTCTGCTGGACGAGGTCGACGCGCCCCTGGATGAGGCCAATGTCGGCCGCTTCAGTCAGATGGTGCTGGAGATGAGCAAGAGCGTGCAGTTCCTGGTGGTCTCGCACAACAAGGTCACGATGGAAGCCGCCAATCAGCTGGCCGGCGTGACCATGCGCGAACCCGGCGTGTCGCGACTGGTCAGCGTGGATCTGGCCGAGGCGACGCGCCTGACCATGCAGGCGGCTTGAGGTTGTAGCTCACGTCGACCGCGTGAGTGAAGCGGTAAAACGTAAATCGAAAAGCGTCAAACGTAAAACGTAAAACGTCAATTTGGGTTTTTGGTGCTTTGGCTCCTGATTGACGTTTCAGGTCTTACGTTTTGATTCGCCACCACAGCCAGTCTGTTCGCAGGTGACTTGGTCGGTCGTGAGTTAAGGCTTCTGGGGCTGCGGCTTCGAATTGACGTTTTACGTTTTACGTTTGACCCATCCGGCATCGTCACGTAGATCGCTGCGCGCTCAACGTGACCTACTTGACCAACCTAGGCCCGCCACCATGCTCATCGACCTGATCAGCGACACCGTCACCCGCCCGACGCCGGGCATGCTCGCGGCCATGTCTGCGGCTGAAGTCGGCGACGATGTGTTCAATGAAGACCCGGGTGTGCACGCGCTGCAGGATTACGCGGCCGATCTCTTTGGCCATGAAGCGGCGCTGTTCATGCCCTCGGGCGTTATGAGCAACCAGATCGCCATCAAGGCCCATACCGAGCCCATGGATGAGCTGATCTGCGATGAGACTTCACATGTGTTCCGCTATGAAAATGGCGGTTACGCCTTTCATTCGCAGATCGCCATCCAGACCATACCCGGCGACCATGGCCGGCTGAATGCGGCGCAGGTCGCGGCGGCCATCAAGCCGACTGCCGACTGGCTGCCACGTTCACGACTGGTGGTGCTGGAAAACACCTGCAATGCCGCCGGCGGCAGCTACTACACCATTGATCAGGTGCGTCCGATCCGTCAGCTCTGCAGCGAACGCGGTCTGAGCCTGCACCTCGACGGCGCCCGCTTGTTCAACGCGCTGGCGGAAACCGGCGAGTCCCCGCGTGAGTGGGGCGCCGAGTTCGACAGCATCTCGATCTGCCTTTCCAAAGGACTGGGCGCGCCGGTGGGCTCGTTGCTGCTGGGAACGAAAGCCTTCATCGCCAAGGCCCGTCGGCTGCGCAAGGGCTTCGGTGGTGGCATGCGCCAGATCGGATTCCTGGCGGCAGCGGGTTTGTATGCGTTGAAGCATCACACCGAACGTTTGCGGGAGGATCACGCCCATGCCCGGCAACTGGCTGCGGTGCTCGCCCAGCAGCCCTATGTCGCCGCCATCCGCCCGGTGCACACCAATATCGTCATCTTCGACCTTGCCGGTGACCTCAGTGCCGAGCGCTTTCTGTCCAGTCTGAAAGAGCAGGGCGTGCGTGCCTCGGCATTCGGTCCGAAGACCGTGCGTTTCGTGACCCATCTGGATGTGGGTGGCGAGGCCATCGAGCAGGCTTGCGCTGTGTTGCGCAAGCTCCGATTCTGAGGCGTCCTGTTCGGCTTCTTGTGAGCCGCGTGTGTCGGCCCGACACTGCCCATGGGCAATGAACCCACCGGCGTCATTGCGACCCCGGACTTGATCCGGGGGAGGCAATCCAGACACAGCGCCGCAGAAGCACTGGATTGCTTCGTCGCTGCGCTCCTCGCAATGACGCTTCAACAAATGTCGATATGGGTTCACCAAGCGGCAAGATCGGGCGGGCTCGCCCGTGATCGGCTTCGGGCAATTGTTCAATCAAGCTGAAATGACCGTTGGCAATGACTTCCGGACTGCTTGACGAGAGGGCCGTTATCTTCTACAAATGTAGTACGACAACTGTAGAAGTTTGCGATGGCCGACGACGATACCGTCCTGAGTGAGCTGCAGCTGGAACTGATGCGGGTGCTGTGGCGCCGGGGTCAGGCCAGTACCGCCGAAGTGGCCGAGGTGCTGGCGCAGAGCCGCGGGCTGGCGCACACCACCATCGCGACGCTGTTGTCGCGACTGGAAAAGCGCGGCGTGGTCGCATCACACAAGGACGGTCGGCAACTGGTGTATCGACCGCTGGTCGCTGAACAGGCGGTGCGGCGCTCGATGGTCTCCGGCTTGCTCGGCAGCTTGTTTGGCGGTGATGCGCGGGCGCTGGTGACCCATCTGGTGCGCGAAGACGAGATTGCCCCGGGTGATCTTGAGCAGCTGCGCCAGCTGCTTTCAAACAAGGATTCTGGCCATGACTGAGACCGGCTTGCTGCTGCTGTCCTGGTGGCTCACGGCCTGGGTGCATGGCGGCCTGATGTTGCTGCTGGTATTTCTGGGCGAACGCCTGTCCCTGCTGAAAGCGCCGTCGTTGCGCGAGGCCGCCTGGCGTCTGGCCTTGCTGGCGCCGCTGCTCACCGCCAGCGTACAGGCGCTGGTCGTCGATCATCCCTGGGCGGGCAGAGTGGTTCTGGCCGTGAGTGTGGATTCGCAGTCGCCGGCGCGTGAGCTGAGGCCGGACTCGCCTTTGTCGGGAGGCCTGTCGCAGCAAGCCATCGCACCTTTGTTGGCCGCAGCAGGCGGTCCTTCCGATGCCGCGAACGGCTTTGAGCTGGATTCGACTGAACAGGCCTTGCGCACGTCGTCGGCTCGAAGCTGGGCTGCAGCCAGCGTGGCGGTGTCCGTGGCCTGGATCTGGTCGCTGTTTGCGCTGCTCATGCTGCTGCGAATGGGTTGGCATTGGCGACGCGAACATCGCCGCTCGGCTCTGCTTGCTGACGTTGATGAGAGTGGCATGGTCGCCGAGACGCGGGCATTGCAGCGGCTGGCCGGGTTGCCGCCGATACGCCTGGCGCTGGACCCCGAGTTGGCCAGTCCCGTATCGATGCCGCCTGCGCTCATCTGTCTGCCGCCCTGGGCGCTGTCGCAGCTGCAAGGCGCTCAGCGCCGGGCGATGCTGGCGCACGAGATGGCCCATCTTCGCCGTCGCGATTCCTACTGGCAGTGTGCCTGCGCCCTGGTGTCGCAGGTGCTGCCGCAGCCGCTCGGGGCATTGGCCAGGCGGCGCCTGGCGGAACTGGCCGAATTTGCCTGCGACGCCTGGGCCGCGCAGCGCTCGGGTGGCGGGCGCGCCCTGGCCGAAACACTGGCCGTCTGTGCCGAATATGGATATGCGGGGCGCACGCCCTCGATGTTCGCTGCTGCGATGGCACAACCGCGCTCGATATTGATCGAGCGTGTCTACCGATTGACCAAGGAGCAAGCCATGGGATTCGAACCGTTGTCAGTCGTCCGTCAATCCGCGCTGGTCATGGCGCTGCTGGCGGCCTGTGTCACCCTGCCTGGTGTCGGACTGACCGACGCCATCGCCGCACCGGCGCTGTCCGATGTGCCGGAACCGCCCACGCCACCGGCTCCACCGACACCCCCGGCGCCGCCGGCAGCACCAGCGCTGTCTGCCCAGATCCCCGAGCCGCCAGCGCCTCCGGCACCACCCGCGGCGCCAGCGCCACCCGCACCGCCCGAGGGTGCGGTGAAATTGTCGAAGGCGCCGACTCCACCGACGCCGCCGTCAGCACCGCTGGCTCCTGCGCCGCCAACGCCACCGACCCCGCCCGCCGGGCTCGCGCCCGAAGCGCCGGTAGCGCCAGCGGCTCCCGTTGCGCCCGTTGCACCCACCGCACCGGCGCCGCCATCCGAGCGTCGCGTGGAAATCCGGAGAAGCCAGGTTTCTGCCTTGCCGCCGCTGCGAAAACTGATCGAGCCCGATATCTTCGAGAGTCGTTTCATCACCGACCCGGTCGGGGAAGGCTGCTAGCGCTGATTTCGGGCTGGACCCGCGAAACTGTGGGCTGCCGCTCTGGAGGGCTCCGCGCTGCGGCGCCGCTGTCGAGGGTAGGTGGTTCAGAAGCGGCCGCGCAGGCGCGCGGCCGTCCTCGTAGCTGCCCGGTTCCACCCGGCGTCATTGCGAGCGTAATGAAGCAATCCAGAAGTACAGCCTCTGAAGCACTGGATTGCTTCGTCGCTTCGCTCCTCTCCATGAACCCAGCTCGTAAGTCATTGATTGTCAATTGGCGGGTGTAGGTTGGGCTAAGCGCAGCGTGCCCAACGTCGGGCCCATCTGTTGGGCACGCTGCGCTTAGCCCAACCTACGGTTCATGGCCCATGGGCCGTCTCGGGCGAAACAGGTGGCTCGCAATGACGCATCAACGGTTGGCGATACGGATACTCGTGGGCCAAAGTGATGCGAAAGGCGCCGGGGAGCCGCTCCGCGGCACCCGCGGCCCTCCGCGTCGCCACCCTTGCGTCAGATCCCGACCGCCGTCAGTCTGTGCCGTCCTGCCTGCACCACGGTCGCCGATGACTGACGAACACACCCTGAGCTTCATCCTCAATCATCTCGGCGAGGACCGTGACAGCTATCGCGGTGCCGTGACCCCGCCGATCTTCGAGACCAGCAATTTCGCCTTTCCAACGGTGGCGGCGATGCGCGCTGCGGGTCAGGACGAGCTGGCCAATGCCTTCTACACCCGCGGCAACAATCCCACGGTGGAGATCCTGCGCCGCAAGCTGGCGGCGCTGGAAGGCACCGAGGATGCGCTGGTGTTCGGTTCTGGCGCCGGGGCCATCGCAGCCGGCGTGCTCGCGGCGGTACGCGCCGGCGATCATGTGCTGTGCGTGCAGAAACCCTATGCCTGGACCCGTGTGCTGGTGCGCGACTGGTTGCCGCGCTTCGGTGTGAGCGTCAGCTTTGTCGACGGGGGCGATCTGGCCGCGATCGAGGCCGCGCTGACCGAGCGTACGCGCATGATCGTGCTCGAGAGTCCGAATTCGCTGACGATGGAATTGCAGGATCTGGCCGCGATTGCGGACATCGCCAGGGCTCGCGGTGTGCGTACCCTGTGCGACAACAGCTACGCCAGCCCCCTGTTGCAGCGACCGGCCCATCTGGGCATCGATCTGGTGATGCATTCGGCCACCAAATATCTGAACGGCCACAGTGATGTGGTGGCCGGCGTGCTCTGTGGTTCCAGGGCGCTGATCCAGGAAGTCTTCCGCGGCCCGTTCATGACCTTTGGCGCCATTCCGGGCCCCTTCGAAGCCTGGCTGATGCTGCGCGGCCTGCGCACCCTGGGTGTGCGCATGGAGCGGGTGGTGCGGACGACTGCTCGGATCGTGGAGTTCCTTGAGCAGCATCCGAAGATTGCCCGGGTCTACTATCCGGGCAGCAGTGGCGATCCCCAGCGCGACCTGGCCCGCACGCAGATGCGCAGCGGATCAGGAATGCTGTCCATCGAGGTGCAGGCCGAGGATGTGGCCGGCATCGAACGCTTCTGCGACAGCCTCCAGCTGTTCCTGATGGCTGTCTCCTGGGGCGGACACGAATCGCTGGCCTGGCCATTGGCCGTGGTGATCCGCGATGGCAAGGCCGAATCCAACCGTACCGGTCTGCCGTGGAATCTGGTGCGGCTGTCGATAGGACTGGAAGAGCCCGAGGATCTGATGGCGGATCTGGCTCAGGCGCTGACCAAGGTGTGAGACCTGCGAGTGGGATCGCCGAGTTGTACTCGGCGCTCTGGCTCCTGCCTTTCCCGGCGCTCGACGCCCGATCAAGACCAAGGTCAACAGCGCCGAGTGCAAGTCGGCGATCCCAGGTCCGCACGCCGCGCCCCAATCGCTAGCAGCTATCCGCTACTTGCCGTTTCTCCCGATACGGCGAATGCGCGTCCAGTTCCGCTCGATAGGCGCGCAGCGCCTGCGCCTCCTGATCGAGTGCCCCACGAATGGCGCGGCGAAAATCGGGGTGGATGATCAGATGAGCCGATCGTGTGCGTGTCGGCAGGAAGCCGCGGGCGATCTTGTGTTCGCCCTGGGCGCCGGGTTCGAAGTGCTGGAGGCCGCGACGGATGACGTACTCGATGCCCTGGTAGTAGCAGAGCTCGAAATGCATGCCTGGCAGATCGGCCCGGGCACCCCAGTAGCGGCCGTAGAGCGTGGTCGACGACGAGAAATAGATCGCGGCAGCCATGATCTGCGATCCGCTGCGGGCCACGGCGGCATGCAGGCATTGCGGCATGCGCTCGCGGATCATCGAGAAGAACTCGCGGGTGAGGGCAGGGGTGTTGCCCTTGCGGTCGAAGGTCTCGATGTAGAGCGCGTGCAGATCGTCGAGATTGGTCTCGCTCAGATCGGCGCCATCCAGCCATTCGATGCTCAGTCCGCAAGCGCCGGCGTGGCGCCGCTCCTGACGAATGTTCTTGCGCTTCTTGGACGTGAATTCCGACAGCAAGGCCTCGAAATCGGCATAGCCCGGATTGTGGAAATGAAACTGCCAGTCGAAACGCGACAGCCAGGGATCATGGGTCAGTGCGGCAGCGTCGCTGTCGCTGAGGAAATTCAGATGGGCACTGGACAGGCGCAGTTGGGCGACCGTGCTCTCGATGGCCCGCACCAGCTTGCCGCGGCGTTCGGCGGCATCAGATCCGTGGCCCACGAGCAAACGGGGACCGGTGATGGGCGAATAGGGCACGCCGATCAGCAGCTTGGGGTAATAGGGAAGCCCGTGGCGGCGGTAGGCATCGGCCCAGGCCCAGTCGAACACGAATTCGCCGTGCGAATTGGCCTTGAGATAGCCCGGCGCCGCAGCGATCAATGCGTCTTTCTCGTAGAGCAACAAGGGCATCGCCGACCAGCCCAGTTCGCGCTGCAGACTGCCGCTCTGTTCCAGTGCCGACAGGAAGGCGTGACGCACGAAGGGCTGGTCGTCCTCGCCGATCAGGCCGTCCCAATCGGTCGCGGCAATGTCTGCCACCCCGTGACGGATGGTCAGTTGCAGACTGCGATCGATCTCGGGAGCGGTGGGCATCGTCGGAGACTAGGCGAAGCTGCAGTCAGGGTGTGTGAGGAATCGGTCAGGGCTCAAATGACCGCGGAGCAAATCCCAGAGCCTGCGCTGCGGGTCCGAGTTCAAAGACCTGATCGCGGCTGATGCGTGCGCCGGCATCCCTGCTCAGCCCCGAGCTGCGACCTATCCAGCGCCATTTCGCTGCCAGTCGCGTGGCGAGCGTGAAGGGGATCGGCACGGGCAGGACCAGCCCGGTGCGGGCGTGTGCCGCCCGAGCGATCAGCTGCGCCAGACTGAGTTCCTCGCCGCCCGGCAGGTCGATGCGCTGGTCGAAAGCAGACTCACAATCGATGGCAGCGATGACGGCCCCGGCCAGATCATCGGCGTGCACCGGTTGGCGTCGTCCGCGACCGGCGGACCCGAGCAGGCGCGGATAGACGTGCCAGCGTGCGGCGAAGGTCCCGATGCGGGCGATCAGATCATGGTCACCGCCGTAGATCAGCGTTGGCCGCAGCAGCGTCCAGCGCACGCCGAGGCGCGCGCATTCCCGGGCCAGCGTCGCTTCCGAGGCCAGCAGACGCTGCGCCAGATCGCGCTCCGGCGCCGAGCTCGAATCCAGTTTGGTCTGGGCACTGGTCGAGCCGAAGGCGATCACCTGCCGCAGGGCGGCAGTCGGGGATTGTTGTGCCAACCAGGCGACAAAGGCGTCGCAGGGACCCAGACTGAGGATGTGCGTGACCGCCGGATCCGGCGCCGGGCACGAATCAGGCAAGGAGCCGAGTTGCCATTCGACGTGCGCATCGCCCTGTCTGGGCGCCGTCGCTGGCTGGCGCGAGACCGCCGTCACCGGCCAGGGCGTGCTTGCCAGTCGCGGCAACAGGTAGCCGCCGACCACCGACGTGGCGCCGAAGATCAGCAGGCGCGGAGTCGGTGGGGGCATGGCTTGCGGATGGCTCATGAGTGTGGGGGCTGATGCTGGCGTGCTTTTGCAGGTCCAGACTTGTCTGGACGCTCTGGGTGCATGGGTGCAGAAGCGTCCAGACTACTCCGGACCTACGGGCACCATACTCTCTCAGGCACTGAGCGGCTTCGAGGAAGGACACGCGCCCGCGCCGCCGCGGTTGATCTTGATGAAAGCCAGGAGCCGCGCCGCAAGGCTTCGTCCACCTGTAGGAGCGCCCTTGCGGCGCGACCAATGCGGCGGACGTGCGCCTTGCCGGTCGCGACGCGAGGTCGCTCCTACAGGCGAGCTTGCCTACGCGCAGCAAGCGAGTTCATGGCCCTTGGGCAGTTTCGGGGCGAAAGAGCGGCTCGCATTGACACCTCCATGCCAGCCTTTCCCGAGTCCCGAGTCCCGAGTCCCGAGTCCCGAGTCCCGGCTGCTCAGCCGTGCTGCTCCAGAAAGCGATCGGCATCCAGCGCCGCCATGCAGCCGGCGCCGGCCGAGGTGATGGCCTGGCGGTAGATCGGGTCGGCTACATCGCCGGCGGCGAACACGCCGGGGACGCTGGTCATCGTGGCCAGACCGTTGGATCCGCTCTTGACCGTGATGTAGCCGTTCTCCATGGCCAGCTGGCCGGCAAAGACGCTGGTATTGGGCGTGTGGCCAATGGCGATGAACAGGCCGTGGACGTCGATATCACGAGTGGGTCCGCCTTCGCGCGGGGCAATGCGCACGCCGGTCACGCCGGAATCGTCGCCGAGCACCTGATCGACGCTGTGATCCCAGATGACTTCGATATTGGCTTTGGCAAAGAGCTTGTCCTGCAGAATCTTCTCGGCGCGGAACTTGTCGCGGCGGTGCACCACCGTGACCTTGCGGGCGATGTTCGAGAGATACAGCGCCTCTTCCACCGCGGTATTGCCGCCACCGATGACCGCCACGTCCTGCTGTCGGTAGAAGAAGCCGTCGCAGGTGGCGCAGGCCGAGACGCCCTTGCCGCGGAACGCCGTCTCACTGTCGATGCCCAGATACTTGGCCGAGGCGCCGGTGGCGATGATCAGCGCATCGCAGGTGTAGCTGTCGGCATCGCCTATCAGTTTGAAGGGGCGCTCGCCGAGCTCGGCCGTATGGATGTGGTCGAACACGATCTCGGTATCGAAACGCTCGGCGTGGGTCTTCATGCGCTCCATCAACACCGGACCAGTCAGGTCATGGGCGTCGCCCGGCCAGTTGTCGACTTCGGTGGTGGTCATCAACTGACCGCCGGCCTCGACGCCCGTGACCAGCACTGGTTTCAGATTGGCGCGGGCGGCGTAGACGGCGGCGGCGTAGCCAGCGGGACCGGAGCCAAGAATCAGGACTCGGCAATGCTTGGGTGCAGACATGTGGGGCTCCAGACGCGGGATGCGGGGAATGGCGGGAAGACCGGCAAACTAGGGGGCGAATGACAGCTATTCAAGTGTTCTGACCGGTACGCTGGCATTCAGAAGCTGCCTGAACGGTCGGGTGACCGGATTTTGCCGCGTCTGCGAGGGTGCGCGCGAGCGCGCGGTCCTCCTCGAAGCCGCACCCTGTGGGAGCGGGCTCTGCCCGCGATCAGGCTTCCATTGAGCCCGGTGGTGCCGTCTGCTCCAAAGTGGGGGGTTTCGGTGCTGGAGATCCGCGCAAGGTTTTAACGTTTAGCGTTTTACGTCCGACCGCCTTTTCGAATAGACTGAATACCTTGCGTGCGATAGTTCGCGTAAGGGATCAAGAATTCGAATGGCGATGACTGTGGCCATGATGGGCTGGCGCGACCGATTTCAAAGGGCAATTCGCGAGAGCGCCTTTGTGCTCCTGGTGCCGCTGGCTGCCTATCTGCTGGTTTCCCTGAGCAGTTTCGACATCAACGACGCGGCCTGGTCGCATGCGGGTTCCAGCCTCGAAGTCCACAACTGGGGTGGGCGTGCCGGCGCCTGGCTAGCCGATGTGCTGCTGTACCTGATCGGGCGCATGGCTTTTCTGCTGCCACTGGTGCTGCTCTGGTATGCATGGCGCTTCCTGCGAGATCCGGTGGACGGACCGGGCGCCGCCAATCCGCTGGTGCCGCTGACCCGCATTGCCGGGCTGGTGGTGGCGCTGATCGGTGGCACCATCCTTTGTCACGCCCAGATGCGGGCCGATGGCCTGCCCGGCGGCGCTGGCGGTGTGCTCGGCAGTTTCGCCGGCGATTTCCTCGTGCGCAGCCTGGGTCGCGGTAGCACCACGGTGTTCTCGATGGTGCTGTTCCTGATCGGATCCACCTTTGCCACCGGCGTGTCCTGGTTCCGGGCCATGGATCGGGTAGGGGCATTCACCATCGCTCTGGCCGCGCGCATCGGTGTCTGGCGTCAGCAGTTCGCCGACTGGCGGGTCGGTCGCAAGGCCCGCGCCGAGCGCGAAGTCGTTCGCGAGGAAGAGAAGGTCAAGCGCAAGAAGCGCGAGCCGGTGAAGATCGAAACCATCGCTCCGGTGATGGAAAAGAGCGAGCGCGCCGAGCGCGAGCTGCAGATGCCGCTGTTCGAGAACATTCCCTCCGGCGATTTGCCGCCGCTGGCGCTGCTGGACGAAGCCCGCCAGACCGGCAAGGGCTACTCGCCCGAGGCACTTGAAGCATTGTCGCGGCAGGTGGAACTCAAGCTCAAGGATTTCCGCATTGAGGCCCGCGTGGTCGGCGTCTATCCGGGGCCGGTGATCACCCGTTTCGAGCTGGAACCGGCGCCGGGTATCCGGGGCAGCCAGATTTCCTCGCTGGACAAGGACATCGCCCGCGGGCTGTCGGTCGTCAGCGTGCGCGTGGTCGACGTGATTCCGGGCAAGTCGGTGGTCGGGCTGGAGATTCCCAACCAGCACCGCGAAATGGTGTTCCTGTCGGAAATCCTGCGCTCACGCGAGTACGACAAGGCCAGCAGCTTCCTGACGCTGGCGCTGGGCAAGGACATCGGCGGCCGGCCCACCGTGGTGGATGTCGCCAAGATGCCGCATCTGCTGGTGGCTGGTACCACCGGCTCGGGCAAGTCGGTGGCGATCAACGCCATGATCCTGTCGCTGCTGTACAAGGCCAGCGCCAAGGACGTGCGCATGATCATGATCGACCCGAAGATGCTGGAACTCTCGGTATACGAGGGCATCCCGCATCTGCTGGCGCCGGTCGTGACCGACATGAAGGAAGCTTCCAATGCGCTGCGCTGGTGCGTGGCCGAGATGGAGCGCCGCTACAAGCTGATGGCTGCGGTCGGTGTACGTAATCTGGCTGGCTACAACCGCAAGGTGCGGGAAGCCAAGGACAGCGGACAGCCGATCCTCGACCCACTGTTCAATGTGGCCAAGGCGGCACCGGGCGAGCATCCGAACCCGCTCGACACCATGCCGCATATCGTCGTCATCATCGACGAATTCGCCGACATGATGATGGTGGCCAGGAAGAACGTCGAGGAACTGATCGCCCGTCTGGCCCAGAAAGCGCGCGCATCCGGCATCCATCTGATCCTGGCCACGCAGCGGCCCTCGGTGGACGTCATCACCGGCCTGATCAAGGCCAATATTCCCACCCGCGTGGCCTTCCAGGTGTCGAGCAAGATCGACTCGCGCACCATTCTCGACCAGTCCGGCGCGGAAACCCTGCTCGGACATGGCGACATGCTCTATCTGCCGCCGGGCACCGCCGCCACCGAACGCGTGCACGGTGCTTTCGTGTCCGACGAGGAAGTGCACCGCGTGGTCAAGTATCTGCGCGAGAACCACGGCACCGCCGAGTATCTGGAAGGCATTCTGGAAGACACCCAGGAGCTGGGCGATGGTCGTGTGGTCGGCGAGACCGGTTTGCCGGAAGAAGCCAACGGCGAGGCCGACGATCTCTACGACATGGCCGTGCGCATCGTCACCGAAACCCGCCGCGCCTCCATTTCCGGCGTGCAGCGACGCCTGAAGATCGGCTACAACCGTGCCGCACGACTGATTGAAGTGATGGAAGCCGCCGGCATCGTCAGCGCGCCCGAGCACAACGGCAATCGCACCGTGCTGGCACCGCCACCGCCCAAGGATTGACGCCCGTGAGCGGCGGGATCTCGGATCTCGGCGTGTTGCTGCGATCAATGCAAGCCGTGCTCAACGAGGGTTGCTACGTCTACTGTCAGGTCGACGATCCCGGCACGGTACCGCTGCGGCAGATCATCGCCCTGGTCCGAGAGCCCGAAGGCGTCACCCTGATCCTGAGCGAAGCCGACGCCCTCGAACTTGGATTGCCGATCCAGTTCCGGGCCGCCTGGATCACCCTGCAAGTGCATTCCGATCTGACCGCCGTCGGTCTGACCGCCGCCTTTTCAACCGCGCTCGGCGATGCCGGCATCAGCTGCAATGTCATCGCCGGCACCCTGCACGACCACATCTTCGTGCCGTTCGAGCAGGGGCAGCAGGCGCTGAGGGTGTTGAGCGAGCTGCAGCAATCTGTCCGGATGCGCTGATTTCCAGCTAGCCTGAAGCATTCGTCAACGAGCGTGCCATGGCCAGTCCAACCGATAATGATCAGACCCTGTTGGAGGAGCTTCGCGCAGAAACTCAGGATCGCGTGACACTCATGCTCTCTCGGCTGCTGGAGCGAACTGAGATCGTCGAACTGATCGGGCCCATGCCCTCAGCGTTGCTGGCGGAATTGAAGAACCCGGATCTGCTGTCCCCGGGCGTTGAGGCCGTGGTGATGAATCTGCTGAACAGCCGCCCCGGCGCCGAGGCCAATGATGCTCGCTTCTTGCTGACGGTGATCTTTCGTGGGGCGCCTGAAGTGCTGACCCGCGCATTCGCAAGGCATGAGGTGTCAGCGCCGAATCTTGTCGATCTGATCACGCATGGTTCGCCACGACCCGCACCGCCGGACCCTGCCTCATTCGGCGATGGGGAAGTGCTGCTCGAAGCCTTGAACGACAACTACACGCCGGCAGACGCCGTGGTTCGATTGCTCATGTCGGCATGCGGCCTCGAGCTATATGACGCGATTCAACTGACGCAAACGATCCACGAGAAGGGTGGGGCACCCATCATGCGCTTGTCCGGATCGGATGCACTTGAACGCCTGGAAGCGCTCGACGGAGGGTGTCGTTCCCGGCTGCTTGGATTGCGCTTTCGAATTGAGACTGATCCGGAGGTCGTTGCGGCCTTCATGCTGCCCACGGCCGCCCGCGAGCTACGGGCGAGGACAAACTACCTCCCGGTGCTCCTGGTGATTGTGGTTGTGGGCTTCTTGTTGTTGTTTTCGGGGATGTTCCGGGGTCCCGATCAGAACGACGTTCCCGCGACCAATTTTGTCGTGCCGGAGCTGACACCCGAACAAGCAGAGAGAGTAAAGGCGGCCTTCGCCCCATTTGATGCGGCGCTGCAAGCCACGCTTCGAAGATACGCTCGGATTGAATTGGCACTGACATCCGACGACGAATTCTGGTCCAGCAAGATCGGCGGCAGGCCCTACTTGCCCAAGGGTGCGCAGCTTCCCCTCGATCCGGATCACCCGGGGCGGCCGATGGCCCTCCTGGCACAGATCGATTTCGCGGAATTGCCAGCGATGGACGGCTATCCGCGCGCAGGCCTGTTGCAGTTTTTCGTCGCCGAGGATCCAAAACTGCGGCACTTTGGCGAATTTCGCGGAGATCGTGTGGCGCAGCAGAGTCGGCAGACTTATTTTCGGGTCGTGTTCTGGCCAGAGCAATCCTCTGATCTGGAGCAACTGCCTGCCCAGCTGCCGGCGCCGATGTCACTGATGTCCGGTTTGGTCCTGCGTATGCGGTTCTCGGCGGCGGAAGAATCCATCACGCCCGCGGATTCCAGCTTTCCACAGCGGGTCGGCGTCGATCCCTTCGAGCTGGCTGAGCGCCTCGCCAAGGAGCTCAGGGTTTCGGAGTACGCCGTGGCCGAGGCAATGCCCTTGGCTGCCGGGTATGGACACAAGGTCGGGGGTTGGCCGGATTTTGCCCAGGACGATCCACGTGGGCCGGATTCAAATCTGCAACTGCTGCTGCAACTGGATTCGGACGAGTATCTGATGTGGGGAGACGCCGGGGTTGCCAACTTCTTCATTCCGGCAGAGGACCTTGCTCGCGGAGACTTTTCACGGGTGATGTTCAACTGGGACAGTCATTGAGCTGCCAAGGCTGGCTCCGCGACCTTCGTGCGGATTCCCCCCCGACAGCCTACGTTGGGCTGCCATGGGTTAGCTTTGCTGCAGCTATTTCGATGGACTGGAACTGATGCGCTATCTGATTTCGCTGGCCGTGCTGTGCAGTCTGGCTCTTCCTTCGTGGGCGGCGACGCCAGGGCCTGCTCGCGCCGAGCTCGATCGCTTTGGCGAGAACATCAACAATCTGACGGCGCGCTTCGTGCAGCAGGTTTATGACGACAGCGACAATGCTCTGGATTCGGCTTCGGGCACGCTGGCCCTGGCGCGACCGAACCGCTTTCGCTGGGATTATCTGAAGCCGGAAGAGCAGCGCATCATTGCCGATGGCGACAACATCTGGATCTACGATGTCGAGCTGGAGCAGGTCAGTGTGCGCCCGCAGTCCTTCGACGAGCAGCAGAGTCCGCTGGCGGTGCTGCTGGATCTGCCCTCACTGGATCTGCAGTTCGACACCGAAGAACGCCCGGCGGTGGCCGATACCCAGTGGCTGCGGCTCACGCCCAAATCCAAGGACGCTGAATTTGCCTACGTCGACCTGGGTCTGCGCCAGAACGAGCTGGTACGGATGGTGATGGTGGATATCGTCGGTCAGCGCACCGAGATCGTGTTTGCCGACTGGAAGCGCAACAGCACCTTGCCGCCGGCAACCTTCGTCTTCGACCCGCCGCCGGGCGTGGATGTGGTCGGTGACATCAAGCCGGGCGCACAGGTGCGGCCGATTGGGGATTGATCAGGCCGCGCGACCCGGGAGTGCCGCGCCTGGCTCTTGTGGGTCCAGACTTGTCTGGACGCTTTCGCAGCAAGGCGCCAGGAGCTGAGGCAGCTGTCGTAGGTCACGTTGCCCCGCAGGGGCTACGTGACGAGGTGAAGCAGCGGAGTTGCCGTGGCAGCGCGATGGCCAGTTCCAGCATCGGCGCTACGCCGCGTCACGTAGCGCCGTGGGCGCTACGTGACCTACCAATGCACCGTGACCCGAGGCTGTTGTAGGTCACGTTGCCCCGCAGGGGCTACGTGACGAGGTGAAGCAGCGGAGTTGCCGTGGCAGTGCGATGGCCGAATCCGAAATCGGCGCTACGCCGCGTCACGTAGCGCCGTTGGCGCAACGTGACCTACCAATGCACCGTGTACCGACGCTGTCGTAGGTCACGTTGCCCCGCAGGGGCTACGTGACGAAATGAAGCAGCGGAGTTGCCCTGCAGGGCGACGGCCAGTTCCAGCAACGGCGCTACGCCGCGTCACGTAGCGCCGTTGGCGCAACATGACCTACCGATGCACTGTGACCCGAGGCTGTTGTAGGTCACGTTGCCCCGCAGGGGCTACGTGACGAAGTGAAGCAGCGGAGTTGCCGTGGCAGTGCGATGGCCGAATCCGAAATCGGCGCTACGCCGCGTCACGTAGCGCCGATGGCGCAACGTGACCTACGAACCGGTCAAGGAGCGCGATCTGCCCGCGGCACCAGCGTCAACGTGTGTTCTGCCGTTCCTGGCAAGAACGGGGTCGGCTTGCCTGCGGCCCAGTCGGCGTGGCCGGCGCCGTAGTAGGGTGACAGCGGGTGGCCGCTCTGGCCGCCGGGCATGTGCAGGTAGCCGCGGTACTCATGGCCGGGCGCGACGACCATGCGCTCGCTGGCGCCGAAGCGCGGGCCCTGCACGCGCGGCATGTACTGATCGCCGTCGAGTGGCTGTGCTGGCATGTCGAGCAAGTTGCCGATCAGCGGCAGCGCGGAGCTTAGTGGGTGGCGGATGGCGGTGGTGTTGAGCTGTCCCCAGGTGGCCTGATCGAGTGGCGTCTTGCTCGCATCGAGCCGGTCCAGGGTGTCGCCGGCAGCCGCCAGCAACCAATCATCCCAGCTGGCGAAGTTCTTCGGCAACAGGTGCGGCGGACGCTCTTGAACGGTCTTCCAGACCACGCCTTCGATCTGCGGCAGGGAGGGCCACGTCCAGCCCGGGTATTTCGCCAGCAGCGGTGCTTCGAACAACTGCAGGAAGCGTCGATGCACGCGCAACCTGAAATCCCGGACCAGCCGGTAGGCCTTGCTGTCGGCGCTGGCGCGCCCGTTCCAGTCGGCCAGAGCCTCGCGCAGCGCGATCAGGCGCGGTTCGCCGGTCGGTTCCAGCGTCTTGATCAGCAGTTCCTGCCAGCGGGTCAGAAACACGGCCTGATCATCGAGCTGAATCTTCAACAGATCGGCCTCCGACAGCGTGCGTCTGGCCATCAGGTCGTCGCGGATTTGTCGCGCCCGGGCGCCGATGGTGTAGCCGCCATCGCCAATCATGGCCATCGGGTCGCCGTCGACGACCCGCGCATTGGCGGTCCACAGCCGGCCGGAGTCCGGACTCACCACGGCGGGAATCTCGGCGCTGTCATACCAGCCCTGCCAGCGATTCCCGGGCACGCTCGGGTCCAGCGGAAACTGCGGATTGGCGCCCGCGCCGCGTTTGGGAATACGGCCCATGATGGTCCAGGCGATGCGGCCGTCGCTGCTGGCAATCAGCGCATTCTGGGCCGGAATGCCGGCGCGATGGGCCACTTCCAGGGCCTGCTCCAGGGTTTGGGCGCCTTCCATGTCGGCCAGACTGGCGTTGACGGCTTCGGCATGGTGCGCGGTCCACGACAGTGCCAGCGGTTTGCCATCGGGGGACTCGGCAACGATCGGCCCCAGACTGGATTCGCGCACGGTCAGTTGTTCATCGGCGGCGCCGCGCACGTGGATGGTTTCAACCACCGTTTGCAGGCTCTCCCAGCCGTCAACGCCGGCGTACCGGCTCGGGTCTTGCGGATCCAGCTTGAGTTCGAAGAAATCCAGCCAGTCGCCATAGCTGTTGGTGAAGCCCCAGGCCACGTGGCGATTGCTGCCAACCACGACAAAGGGCGTGCCGGGGAGGCTCAGTCCGGTGATGACACGCTGCTCGCCCTGGGCATCGGGGTAGCGCAGTTCGACCCGGAACCATATATTGGGAACGCGCAGTCCCAGATGCATGTCGTTCGCAAGAATGGCTCCGCCGTGAGGCGACAGGCTGCCGGCCGCTGCGAAATTGTTGCTGCCGATGCCTTCACTGCTGGGCGGTGCATCCACAGGCGGGGCGGCGATTTCGGTATTGCGCAGATCCAGTTCCTGCATGGCCGGGAACGGCGGATCCGGCAGTGCCGCGCCTTGCAGAGGGGCGTCCCACTCGGTGCCGGCAGCGGTCAGGAAAGCGAAGGTGGCGGTCGGCAGTGCCGCGCGCATCTGCGTCAGCTTCAATTCCCGGGTGTTCATCGAATTCTGCAGGTCAAAGTACATGGCCAGCGGCGCCAGCAGGGAATCCTCTTCGGTCCATGGCTTCGGCGCCTGGCCCAGCAACAGATAGGGGAAGGGGCGCGCCGCCAGCGCCTCCATGCCGGCATTCACGCCCGCACCGTAGGCCTGCAGCTGCTGCCGCTGAGTCATCGGCAAAGCCTGCAGAAAGCCCTCCGCGCGATGGCGGAAACGATGCAGACGCGCACTTCGGTCCACCGCCAGCGTTGCCGCGCCGATCAGTTCCGAGAGTTCGCCGGCGGCGCGCCGGCGCAGCAGATCCATCTCGAAGAAGCGTTCCTGGCCGTGCACATAGCCCAGCGCAAAAGCGACATCGAGGCGATTGCGCCCGCGTACGGTGACCGTGCCGAGTGAGTCGCGCTCGATATCGACCGCTGCGCTGATGCCCGAAACCGCTGCGGCACCCTCCAGCTGCGGCAAGCTGGCGCGCAGCACCAGCCAGCCGCTGACCAGCGCCAGCACCAGCAGCGCGGGTACAAAGACCAGAGTACGCCGCAGCCAGTGCATCAGGGCTGGGCCGGCTGCGTGTTCATGGCGAGCTCATGGGCGAGGAAACTCAGCATGTCGGTCCATTCATCGATCTGCATGCTGGTGGGCTTGCCGGCGCCATGACCCGCGCGGGTTTCGATGCGCGTCAGATAAGGGCCGGGTCCTGCTCCCGCCGCCTGCAGCGCGGCGGTGAACTTGAAACTGTGGGCCGGATAGACGCGATCGTCGTGGTCGCCGGTGGTGATCAGGGTGGCCGGGTAGCGCGTGCCTGGCTTGATGTTGTGCAGCGGCGAATAGGCGTACAGCGCCTTGAACTCGTCGGGGTTCTGCGGCGAACCGTAGTCCGATTCCCAGGCCCAGCCGATGGTGAACTGGTTGAAGCGCAGCATGTCGAGCACGCCCACGCCGGGCAGCGCTGCACGGAACAGGTCAGGGCGCTGCAGCAGCGTGGCGCCGGTCAGCAGGCCGCCGTTGGATCGCCCATAGATGGCGAGCTTGTCGGGGCTGGTGTAGCCCTGGGCGATCAGAAACTCGGCAGCCGCGATGAAATCATCGAACACATTCTGCTTGTTCAGCTTGGTGCCGGCCTGGTGCCATTCCTCACCGTACTCGCCGCCGCCGCGCAGATTGGCCACGGCGTAGACGCCACCGAGATCCAGCCAGGTGGCCATCGGTACCGAGAAGTTCGGAGTGATCGGGATGTTGAAGCCGCCATAGCCGTACAGCAGGGTCGGCTGCTTGCCATCCAGCTTCAGGCCTTTGCGCGCAGTGATGAACATCGGCACGCTGGTGCCGTCCTTGCTGGTGTAGCGCACCTGGGTGGTTTCGAAGCGACTGCCGTCGAAAGCCACCTTGGGGCTGCGGAACAGCGTCGACACGCCCGTGCTCAGATCCAGGCGGAAGATGTCGGTGGGAACGGTGAAACTGGTGTAGCTGTAGAAAGTCTCGGTGTCTTCCGGCTTGCCGCGGAATCCGGCGGTGCTGCCGATGCCGGGCAGGGCGAGGGTGTCGATCGGGCTGCCATCCAGTGCAAAGCGCTTGACCTCGCTGCGGGCGTCGCGCAGGTATTCCAGAATGAACTGCTGATTGACCACGGTACTGTCGACCAGCGTGGCATCCGACTGCGGCACCAGCGTCTTCCAGTTGGCGCGATCCGGCGCGCTGGTATCGATGGCAATGATCCGGTAGCGCGGGGCGTCGAGGTTAGTCTGGAACCAGAACACCGGACCCTCGTTGCCGAGGAAGCGGTAGCTGGCCTCCAGATCCGGAATCAGTTCGACGACCTGGGAATCGGCCTGTGACAGATCGCGGTAAAACAGGCGGTTGCGCTCGTCAGTGCCCTGACTGACCGAAATGATCAGGTAGCGTCCGTCTTCGCTGATGTCGGTCTGGAAGCCCCATTTGGGCTGGTCCGCACGCTCGTACACCAGGGTGTCGGCCGACTGCGGTGTGCCGACGGTGTGGAAATAGATCTTCTGGAACTCGTTGACCGCCTTGAGCGCGTTTTCGCCCTTGGGCTCGTCATAGCGACCGTAATAGAAACCGCTGCTGTCCTTGGCCCAGGTGGCGCCCGAGAACTTGACCCACTGGATCACCTCCTCATTGTCCTTGGCGCTGGCGATATCCCGAACCCGCCACTCCTGCCAGTCCGATCCGCCAGAGGACGTACCGTAGGCCAGCCAGCGGCCATCGGGCGATACGCTGGTACCGGAGAGGGCGACAGTGCCGTCGCTGGACAGCGTGTTCGGATCCAGCAGCAGCACCGGCTCGGCATCGAGCGTGTCCATGGTGTAGAGCACCGCCTGATTCTGCAGCCCGTCGTTGCGGGTGATGAAGTAGCGATCACCCTCGTGGCTGGGCAGGCCGAAGCGTTCGTAGTTCCACAATTCGGTCATGCGCGCATGAATCTGCGGGCGCTGCGGAATCTTCTGCAGATAGTCCTGGGTCAGGGCGTTCTGAGCTTCGATCCACTGCCGGGTGTCGGCTGCGTCCAGTTCTTCCAGCCAGCGATAGGGATCGGCCACCTGGGTGCCGTGATAGTCGTCGACCTGGTCCACGGTACGAGCCGCGGGATAGGCCAGCTTCTGCTCAGGCGCGGCGACCGGCTCGGTACTCTCGGGAGACGGCGTGCAGGCCACGCAGGCCAGGGTGGCTACAAGCAGCAGGGTTTGACGCATGGGCGGTTTCCCGAAATCGACTAGCCGCCGAGCATAGCCCAGGGCCCGTCGCGTGAACGTTTGCCGGGGCCGGAGAGATGCCAAGAATCGCGACCGGAGGTGGGTGGATGGCGCCTTGGAATGGTGCCGTGGATTTGCTTCCCCCGGATCAAGCCCGGGTCGCAATGACACCGGGTCCTGTGCTCTGGTGGGTCCAGACTTGTCTGGACGCTTCTCCGTCATGGTGCAAGGAGAACTGTAGGTTGCCGTGAAAATCGTTCATGCGAGTGCTGTCGCTCCCTCCCCGATGTTCGGGGAGGGCTGGGGAGGGGTTAGGCAAGAGAACCTATGCAACGGTCATGGCACCAGCGACTTCCATGATTGCGAGTGACTCGCAGCCATGACCGTTGGGCACGCTGCGCTTAGCCCAACCTACAACGACGACCACAACTCAACACCTTGCGACATGGGTTGATGGAGAGGAGCGCGAAGACACCGGGTCGTGTGTTCTGGACCTGCAAGAGCGGTGAGCCCCGTAGCCTTCCCCGTGCCCCGTGCCCCGTGCCCCGTGCCCCGTGCCCCGTGCCGCTGCCCGCTAATCCTTGTCGCTGATGTATTTCGGCCCGTCGCCCGCGGTCTTCTCGTAGACGCCGCCGCCGGCCTTCTTGTACTGGGTGAAGCCGTGCTTGGAGAAGTGGCTCTCCTTGAGCACGTGGGCATTGCCGCCGATGACGCTGGCGACGGAAATCACGCGTTTGACCGGGGCACCGCAGTTCGGGCACTGGGCCAGTTCCGGGTCACTGATGCGTGCCAGAATCTCGAAGCAGTGGGCACACTGCTCGCAGCTCTGGGCTGGGTCGGTGGCGGTGTACTCGTAGATCGGCATGCTCGGATTCTCAGGGAGTTACTGCGACTTCATCCAACATGGGTGCGGCCGTCGCGCCGGCATTCAAGTGCAGATCCAGCCAGCGATTGACGATGCCGCAAAACAGATCGGCGGTCTGCTCGGCGTCGTAAACCGCCGAATGCGCCGACGTGCTGTCCCATTCCAGACCCGCCACCCGCAGGGCCTTGCCCAGCACCGTCTGACCGAGGGCCAATCCGGCCAGCGATACCGTGTCGAAGGTACTGAAGGGATGAAAGGGCGAACGCTTGTGGCCGGTGCGGCGAATCGCCGCATTGATGAAGCCGAGATCGAAGGAGGCGTTGTGGCCGACCAGAATGGCGCGCTGGCATTCGGCCGCCTTCATGGCCTTGCGGATGGGCTCGAAGATGAATTCCAGCGCCTCCCGCTCATCCAGCGCATTGCGCAGCGGATGGGTGGGATCAATGCCGGTGATTTCCAGCGAGCGCGGGTCAAGATTGGCGCCGGGGAATGGGTTGACGTGGGTGGACACCGTCTGCGTACGCACCAGACGCCCGTCGACCGTCATGTCGAGCAGGACGGCGGCGATTTCCAGCAGGGCGTCGCCGGCGGCATCGAAGCCGCCGGTTTCCACGTCCACGACCACGGGATAGAAACCGCGGAAGCGGTCAGCGAGAGTCTGTGCGGGCAGGATCGATTCATTCATCACCGGCACGATAACAGGCTCAAGCTGAAGCGCTCACACTACATCGAGTCTATCCACCCGCTGCAGGCCCCTGGGCAGCAGACCCCCGCGCTGCGCACGAGCGCCGCGATAGGCATCCAGATCATGGCCCTTGAGTCGGGTGATGCGCCCGCCAGCGACCACCACCAGTTCCTGATTCGGCTGGAAAGCCGCCACCGCAATCACCTTGGCGCTGGCGGCGTTCTTGCCGCCGGGCAGTGCCAGAATCTTGTTGCCCTTGCCTTTGTCCAGTTCCGGCAGTTCGCTCAAGGGGAAGACCAGCAGGTGGCCATCCAGCGACACCGCTGCCACCAGCGCCGTATCGACGGCGCCGGGTACCAGGCTTGGGGCCAGCACTTCGGCGCGATCGGGTACGGTCAGTACCTGCTTGCCGGCGCGATTGCGTGAGACCAGATTCTCGAAGCGGGTGACAAAGCCGTAGCCGGCGCTGGTGGACAGCAACAGCCGGGTATCGGCGTCGGTGCAGACCGTCGCCAGGAAGCGCGCCCCCGTGGGCGGATCGAAGCGCCCGGTCAGCGGTTCACCCTGGCCACGTGCCGAGGGCAGGCTGTGCGCTGGCGTGGCGTAGGAACGGCCGGTCGAGTCGAGGAACACCGCCTGCAGATTGCTGCGCCCGCGCACGCTGGCCAGGTACTTGTCGCCCTCGCGATAGCTGAGCGCCGTGGCATCGATTTCATGACCCTTGGCGGCGCGTACCCAGCCCTTGTCGGAGACGATCACGGTGACCGGTTCGGAGGGGGTCAGATCAGCCTCCGACAGCGCCTTGGCCTGTTCGCGCTCGATCAACGGCGAGCGCCGATCGTCGCCGTAGACGCGGGCGTCGTGTTCCAGTTCCTGCTTGAGCAGCGCCTTGACTCGCGATTTCGAGTCCAGAATGGCCTTGAGCTCGGTGCGTTCGGCTTCCAGTTCCGCCTGTTCGCCGCGGATCTTCATCTCTTCCAGACGCGCCAGCTGGCGCAGCTTGGTTTCGAGAATGTATTCGGCCTGATCCTCGCTCAGGCCAAAGCGCGCCATCAGCACCGGCTTGGGCTCGTCTTCGCTGCGGATGATGCGGATCACTTCATCCAGATTGAGGAAGGCAATCAGCAGGCCTTCCAGCAGGTGCAGCCGACGTTCGACCTTGCCCAGACGGTGCTGCAGACGGCGGCGCACGGTGTCGGTGCGGAACTGCAGCCATTCGCTGAGCAGCAGTTTCAGGGATTTCACCTGCGGGCGCGCGTCCAGTCCGATCAGATTGACGTTGACCCGGAAGCTCTTCTCCATGTCGGTCGTCGCGAACAGGTGCCGCATCAGTTCGTCGATGTCGACGCGGTTCGAGCGCGGGATCAGCACGATGCGGATCGGCTGGGCGTGATCGCCCTCGTCACGCAGATCCTCGAGCATCGGCAGTTTCTTCGATCGCATCTGATCGGCGATCTGCTCGATGATCTTGGTAGGCGACACCTGATGCGGCAGCGCGGTGATGATCACATTGCCATTTTCGCGGGTGTAGACGCCGCGCACGCGCACCGAACCATTGCCGGTTTCGTACATGCGGATCAGATCGGCACGCGGGGTGATGATCTCGGCCACCGTCGGGTAGTCCGGGCCGCGCACGTGTTCGCACAGGTCAGCCGTGGTGGCGTCTGGATCATCCAGCAGCCGGATGCAGGCGCTCAGCACCTCGCGCAGATTGTGCGGCGGAATATCGGTGGCCATGCCGACAGCAATGCCGGTGGTGCCGTTGAGCAGCACATGCGGCACCCGCGAAGGCAGCCAGGACGGCTCTTCCAGCGTGCCGTCGAAGTTGGGTTCCCACTCGACCGTGCCCTGTCCCAGCTCTTCCAGCAGCAGGCGCGCGAAGGGCGTGAGCTTGGATTCGGTGTAGCGCATCGCCGCAAAGCTCTTGGGATCGTCCGGCGAACCGAAATTGCCCTGGCCGTCGATCAGCGGGTAGCGGAAGCTGAAGGACTGCGCCATCAACACCAGCGCCTCGTAACAGGCCGAGTCGCCGTGAGGATGATACTTGCCGATGACATCACCCACCGTGCGCGCCGATTTCTTGTGCTTGGCCGCCGCATTGAGGCCTAGCTCGCTCATGGCGTAGACGATGCGTCGCTGCACCGGCTTCAGACCATCGCCGATGAAGGGCAGGGCGCGGTCCAGCACCACGTACATGGAGTAGTCGAGGTAGGCCTTCTCGGCGTATTCCTTGAGGGGAATCTGCTCGAAGGGCAACAATTCGCCAGTGCTCATCGCGGGATCGAATGACAGTTCAGAAGGTCGCGGACTCTACATCGAAGCGCGTTCGCGGGCACGGGCAGGGCGCTGGCAGATGGATTTCTGGTGCGAGAGTCCTTGTTTCCTGCCGGCGATGGGCTGTTGCCAACTGCCTTCGCGATTCAGGCATCGCCCTTTGGATTGGCGTCATTGCGAGCCACCGGTATCGGCCCGATGCTGCCCACGGGCCATGAACTGTAGGTTGGGCAAAGCGCAGCGTGCCCAAAAATGCACGCTCATGTTGGGCACGCTGCGCTTAGCCCAACGGTCATGGCTGCGGGCCACTCGCAATCATGAAGGTCGCTGGTGCCATGACCGTTGCATGGGTTTTCTTGCCTAACCCCTCCCCAGCCCGTCCGGCCCGGCGGCAAGCCGCCGCGCGTTCGCAGGCGCGGCCGGCATGCCGGCCAAGCGCGCCAGGCTCACCCCCGAACATCGGGGAGGGAGCGACAGCACTCGCCTGAACAACTTTCACGGCAACTAACATCAACTACCCCGAATCAACACGTTACGATATGGGTTCTCGGCGAGGAGCACAGCGACGAAGCAATCCAGAAGGTGTAGTAGAATCAACGGCCTGGATTGCTTCCCCAGGATCAAGTCCGGGGTCGCTATGACGCCATTGAGAGCTACGGCGGGGGCGCGAAGCCGTGGTCGGCATGCGATCAAGGGCAATTGTTCAGTTTCTTTCTTGGCGTAGGCCGCCGAATCATTTAAACTTGCGGGCTTAGCTCGTTCCATAGAAGTTTTGAAAGGAATCAAAGATGGTCAAGATTCGCCTTGCCCGTGGTGGTGCCAAGAAGCGGCCCTTCTACTACATCGTCGTCGCTGATGAGCGCCATGCGCGTGACGGCCGCAGCATCGAACGTCTGGGTTACTACAACCCGATCGCCCAGGGCAAGGAAGTGCCGTTGACGGTCGACCTGGAGCGCGTGAAGCACTGGGTGGGCGTTGGCGCACAGCCGACCGAGAAAGTCCGCCAGCTGATCAAGATTGCGCAGAAGGCGCAGCAGCCCGCCGCTGCAGCTGCCTGAGGCAGTGTTGCCGGCGTCGGATCGCGCCGCTCCGGTTCCGGAGCGGCTGATCACGATGGGGCGCATCCATGGCGCCCACGGGGTACGAGGCTCGCTGATGGTGGCCTCTTTCTGCGAGCCGCCGGGGCGTCTGCTGGATTTTCCGACCTGGTGGTTGCGCCGCGATGGCGGCGTGCAGGCAGTCAAGCTGCTGCGTGGCAGCGTGTCGACCAAGGGTCTGATCGCCGATATTGAAGGGATCAGCGATCGCGACGCCGCCGCTGCGCTGAAAGGCGTGGAAATCGCGGTGGACCGCAAGCTGCTGCCGGCGCTACGCAAGCAGCAATACTACTGGGCCGATCTCGAAGGCCTGCAAGTGCTGAATCAGGACGGCGTCGACTTCGGTCGGGTCGATCACCTGTTCAGCAATGGCGCGCATCCTATCCTGGTGGTCCGCGACGGCGAGCGCGAACGTCTGATTCCTTTCGTGATGGATCACCACGTCGTGTCGGTGGATCTGGACGCCGGTCGGATTCAGGTCGATTGGGATGCTGATTTCTAGATCCGTCGCAGCTCATGCCACGCCAAGGTTCTGTCCAGCGCCTGTGTTGCGGTTGCTGGTGGATCTCGAAATCAAGTCGCCGCGATGGCCTGTGTTTGTGCGGCGCTGTCCAGCGACGCCAGCCGGCGTCATTGCGAGCCACCCTGTTTCGGCCAGATGATGCCTACGGACACCACAAACTTGCCTGTAGGAGCGACCTCGCGTCGCGACCGGCAGGCCGCACGTCCGCAGCAGCGGTCGCGCCGCAAGGGCGCTCCTACAAATGAACACAGCCGGCGTTGCGCTCACGTGGACGCCAAATCAACAACTTACGATATGGATTCGTGGGGAGCGCAGCGACGCAATCCAGTTTCGGGTGCTTCAGTTGTCGTAGGTTGGCAAAGCGCAGCGTGCCCAACAGTTGCGCCTGATGTTGGGCACGCTGCGCTTAGCCCAACCTACAGTCGGCGCGCGGTGTGCCAAGACACTCCGCTGGCAAACACGCCACAATGGCCTGATGTCGCTTTTCTAGGAATTGCCGGACCTGATCATGCGTTTTGATGTCATCACCCTGTTTCCCGAGTTCATCCGTCAGGCGATGGCCATCGGTGTGGTCGGTCGGGCGCTGGATCGACAGATCATTGGCCTTGATTGCTGGAATCCGCGCGATTACACCGAGGACAACTACCGGACCGTGGACGATCGGCCCTATGGCGGCGGGCCGGGCATGGTGTTCATGATCGAACCGCTGCGACGGGCCGTGCAGGCGGCGCGCGGTGTTGCTCCCGACAATCCGGTGATCCTGCTGAGTCCGCAGGGACAGCGCTTCGATCAGGCACGCGCGAAGTCCATGGCGGCCGGCAGCGGTGCAATCTTCGTCTGCGGTCGCTATGAAGGCCTGGACCAGCGCTTTGTTGATCATTACGTCGACGAGGAGCTCTCCATCGGCGACTTCGTGCTCTCTGGTGGCGAATTGCCGGCGTTGGCGGTGATCGATGCCGTGACCCGATTGCTTCCGGGCGTGCTGCACACCGATGCGTCGGCGATCGAAGACAGTTTCATGGACGGCACGCTGGATTGCCCGCACTACACGCGCCCGGAAAAGTCCGCGGAGGGCGAGGTGCCGGCGGTGCTGCTGTCAGGCAACCATGCCCTGATCGCGCGCTGGCGCCGCAAGCAGTCGCTGGGAGCCACCTGGTTGCGGCGTCCGGACCTGCTGGCACAGCTGAATCTGAACAAAGTGGATCAGGCGCTGTTGCGTGAATTTATGGATGAACATAAAGCAAAAATCGGTGTACAATGACGGGCTAAGTCTGTGTGTACTGCGAGGGACGTGCCATGAGCAAAATCATTCAACAGCTGGAAGCTGAGCAGATGAACCGCGAACTGCCGGTGTTTACCCCCGGTGATACCGTCGTGGTCAATGTGAAAGTCAAGGAAGGTGCTCGTGAGCGCATCCAGGCCTATGAAGGCGTGGTCATTGCGATCAAGAGCCGCGGCCTGAACTCTTCGTTCACGGTGCGCAAGATCTCGCACGGCGAGGGTGTGGAGCGTGTGTTCCAGACCTACAGCCCGGCGATCGATTCGGTGCAGGTCAAGCGTCGCGGCAAGGTCCGTGCGGCCAAGCTGTACTACCTGCGCGAGCTGGAAGGCAAGGCAGCGCGCATCAAGGAAGATCTGGCGGCCTACGCCAAGCGTTAAGCGCCGGATTCTTTCCGCCACAAGGGCGCCTCAGGGCGCCCTTGTTGTTTCTGCGGTAGGCCCGGGTTCGATAATCCTGGCCGTGCCCGATGCTCCCTCGCGGCGTCATTGTGAGGAGCGCAGCGACGAAGCAATCCAGTGCTCTTGAAACAGAGCACCTGGATTGCTTCGCTGGGCTGTCCATGAACCATGTCGCAAGTCTTTGATTTGGGTTCCGCGTGAGTGCGACGCAGGCTGTGTCCACCTGTAGGAGCGCCATCACGGCGCGACCGCTGCGGCGGACGTGTGGCTGGCCGGTCGCGACGCAAGGTCCCTCCTACAGAAAAGCTTGTGGTTCATGGCCCGTGGGCAGCATCGGGCCGAAACAGGTGGCTCGCATTGACGCGTGCTCTGGTGGGTCCAGACTTGTCTGGACGCTTTCGGTACATGGTTGGAGAAGCGTCCAGACAAGTCTGGACCTACAGAAGCCCTCAAGCCCGTAGCTTTTCCCGTGCCCCGTGCCCCGTGCCCCGTGCCCCTCAAAAGCACGGCACGTTCACTCGCCATTTCCACGCAAACAAGGCGCGGACCTGCTTGCTCGTCCATGCCTTCAAAGGGGCATAATCGGACGAAGCGCCGCCTCTCGGTGGCGTCATGCCTGGGAGGGTAAATCATGAGCATTGCGAAGCTGGCGCGGCGACCTTTGGCGGTTGCCAGCGCATTTCTGCTTTGGAGCGGAGCATCACTGGCGCAATCGACGCCTGTCGTGGCTCCGGGCCTTATTGCCAACGGATCAATCTCTTACGACGCCGAGGGCGTGCCCAGCATCGTTGCCAGCAACGATCTGGACATGGCCTATCTGCAGGGCTATGCGCATGCGCGCGACCGCTTCTGGCAGATGGACTTCACCCGTCGTGGCGCCAGTGGTACGGTGTCCGAACTGGTGGGTGCTGCGGCGCTGGCCAACGACGTACAAATCCGCACGCTGGGATTGCGTCGCGCTGCCTGGGAGACCTACGTCAAGCTGTCGCCCGACATGCGTGAATTCCTGCAGGCCTATGCCAATGGCGTGAACTACTGGCTGCGCACCACGCCGGCACTGCCGCCTGAGTACGGCGCGCTGGAGCTTACCCAGGCCGAACCGTGGTCGCCAGTGGACACCCTGGTCATCGGTAAGGCATTGGCCTTCCAGCTCTCCTTCGATCTGGATATCGATTTCACGCTGCGTCTGGCCGCCTATCAGGCTGCCGGTGCTGCCGGCAATTTCAACGGGACGGCGCTGTTCTTCGAGGACACCCACCGCACCCAGCCGGGTGATGATCGAGTCTCGATCCCCGGCTTTCTCGCTTCGATCGGTGGGCAGGGCGAAGCCGACAAGCGTCTGGCAGAGGAAGTGCCGCTGGTTTCGCAGCAGACCGTGGCCTTGGCGCAGTCTTATCGGGACAAGATTGCCGATCACCCCCTGATCGGTCCCGCCTTGAAGTTCCGCGAGGATCGTGGCGCCAGCAACTGGTGGGTGGTATCCGGTACCAAGACCGCCGACGGCAAGCCGATTCTGGCCAATGATCCCCATCTGGGCCTGGATACCCCGTCCACCTTCTATGAGAACCGTCTGTATTCGTCCGACAGTCGCTTCCCGGTGCCCTACAACTTCAGCGGCTCTTCGGTCGCCGGTGCGCCGGGGCCGCTGCTGGGCTGTACCGACAGCTTCTGCTGGGGTCTGACCACCAATCCGCTGGACGTCACCGACGTCTTCCAGGAGACCTTCCGCCTCAACACCTACGGCTTGCCCACGCACACCATTCATAATGGCGTGGCGGAACCGGTGGTCTGGATCTTCCAGAGCTACTTTGTCAACAACCTCGGCGATGGCATCGCCAACAACATCACCCGCAGCAATGCCATCGGCTACACCAATGGCGGCGTGACCATCATCGTGCCACGACGCAACAACGGTCCGGTGCTGCAGATCAGCGGCAGTTCCGGTTTGTCGGCCGCCTATACGGGTTGGGGCGCCACCAACGAACTGGAGACCTTCCGGCGGCTGCCGCGCTCGCGCAACGTGCAGGAATTCCGCGACAATCTGTCCTATTTCGACGTTGGTTCGCAGAATTTCTCCTACGCTGATGTCGAAGGGAACATCGCCTATTTCACGACGGCCGAATCGCCCCTGCGCACCGATCTGCAGACCCTGGGCGCACCGGATGGTGGCATTCCGCCCTTCCTGATCCGCGATGGTTCCGGCGCCCGCAAGCACGACTGGTTGCCGCGCACCAGCAACTACCCGAATCAGTCACTGCCCTACGAGATCCTGCCGCCAGGAGAAATGCCCTTCGTGATCAATCCGCAGTCGGGCTACATCGCCAACTGCAACAATGATCCAGTCGGCAACACGCTGGACAACAACGCTCTCAACCAGCTGCGTCCAGGTGGCGGTCTCTACTACCTCGACATCGCCTATTCCGGCTTCCGCCAGGGGCGTATCGACAGACTGCTGAATGAGCGACTCGAGTCCGGGCAGCCGGTGACGGTCGATTTCATCAAGCAGACGCAGGCCAACAATCAGCCGCTGGATGCTGAAAAGCTGACGCCCTATCTGCTGACGGCCGCCGCCAATGCCAGCGCGCCGAATGCCTGGTCGGAGCTGCGTACGCTGATCAACGACGCCCGCGTGGCGGCAGCGATCAACCGCCTCGCCAGTTGGGACTATTCCACACCCACCGGTATCGCCGAAGGCTTCGATCCGGGTGATGATCCGGGCAATCTGCCGCAGCCGAGCGCGACGGAAATCCGCCATTCGACCGCCGCGACCTTGTTCGCGGTGTGGCGCTCCTTCGCGATCCGTGGTGTGGTCGACAGCACACTGACGCGCATCGGCCTGGGTAGTCAGACACCCGGTTCGGAAGAATCGGTTCGGGCCTTGCTCAATCTGCTGAAGAACTATCCGACGGCTCATGGCGTGGGCGCCAGTGGTGTCAACTTCTTCCAGGTGGCTGGGGCGCCGAGTCCGGAGGCCGCCCGGGATCTGGTATTGCTGCGGGCACTGCGTGACAGTCTGAACGCGCTGTCTGGCGACAGCTTTGCGGCAGCCTTCGGCAATTCGACCAATCTCGACGACTACCGCTGGGGCAGGTTGCATCGCATCGTGTTCGACCACCCGCTGGGCGGGCCCTTCAATCTGCCGGGCGCCAACCCCTACGGTTTCGCCAATCTGTCACCGCAGTTGCCGGGTGTTGCCCGTCCGGGCGGCTATGACACGCTGGATGTGGGTGGCCACTCGACCCGTGCCAATACCGTCAATGGCTTCATGTTCGGATCAGGGCCGGCACGGCGCTTTGTCGGTTCGCTGGGCACACCGATCAGTGCCGAGAACATCCATCCGGGCGGTCAGTCCGGCGTGCTTGGCTCGCCGACCTATGCCAGCCAGCTGGGTCGCTGGCTGACCAACCGCTACAAGACCCTGATCATCAACCGCGATCAGGCACTGGCCGCCGAACGCCAGCGGCTGGACTTCCGTCCGTAGCAGTCAGCACCACCGGCCCCGGAAACGGGGCCGGCTTGGGTTTGTCACGAGGGCACGAGGGCTCGAGGGCATGAGGGCAAGCAAGAGCAGGTTCGACGCGAGCTCCTGATTCTTCGCGCCCTCGCGCCCTCAACGACATGTCTGGAGACCGAAGTCCTTGTCCACTGACGTCCAAGCTCGGGAACATCTGCGGCGGGCTGATCCGCGATTGGCCGTCTGGATGGAACGTATCGGCGAACTGGCCTTGCCCTGTCGTACGCGCTTTACGGTGGTCGATGCGCTGGCGCGCTCGATCATCTTTCAGCAACTGAATGGCAAGGCCGCGGAAACCATCTTCGGCCGCATGCAGCAATTGCTGGGTGTACGCCAGGTCACGGCGCGGGCGCTGGCAGCCGTGTCGGTGGATGAACTGCGTACGGCCGGCGTCTCCAACGCCAAGGCCCGGGCCCTGAAGGATCTGGCCGAGCACGCTCTGGCGCGCCGATTGCCATCACCGGATGCCCTGCACGAGATGAGCGATGAGGATGCGGTCGCGCGCCTGACGGTGGTCCGTGGCGTGGGACCGTGGACGGTGCAGATGCTGTTGATGTTCAGGCTGGGCCGTTGCGACATCCTGCCGCTCAGCGACTATGGCGTGCGCGCCGGGGCCCAACTCGTGCATGAACTTCCGGCTTTGCCGTCGGTAACTGAACTGGCGCAGCTCGGTGCTGCCTGGAGTCCGTACCGCAGCCTCGCAAGCCTGTATCTTTGGCGGGCTTTGGATAGCGCCAGGGAAGGCACATCATGACTGCAGACGAATTGTTTCGCTGGTTGACGCTGGAGAACCTCAGCCTGACGGCCCTGCAGGCAGCGCTGCACGGCAACGAGGCGCGCACCACCGAATGCAATGCGCACGTGGAGTTTCAGCTCACGCCCTCGGCCGTTGAAGGGGCGGTTCCACCGCAGTTTGCGCTGCAGACCCGCCTGACCTGCGTCGGTACGCCGGTGCGCGGTGTGCCGGGAATCAAGCTCTTCGATCTGGAGATACGCGCGCTTGCGCTGTACCGACAGATCGGCGGAGAGGGCCTGAACGCCACCGACTTCGCCACCCACCACACGGTGCTGGCCCGACAGTTGTTCCCGGTACTTTCCATCCGCGCGCAGACCCTGTTGCAGGATTTGGGGTTGCACAACATCCGCCTGCCCATGGATCTGCCGCAGCAGCTCAACCAGAATCCACCAGCATCCGGCCCGGTGGTGCTGAACTGACCCACCCTTGTGGGAGCGGCTTCAGCCGCGAAGCGTTTTGATCTTGTGCCCCAGAAAGTAGGTCACGTTGACCCAAGGGTCTACGTGAGAGCTGCTCTGTGGGAGCGGCTTCAGCCGCGAAGCTCTGGCTTCCGTCCCCGAGGCAGCTCAGTAGTCACGTAGACCGCAACGCGGTCAACGTGACCTACTTCAAGATCAATCGCTTGTCGTGTTCTCGCCGAACGCACCCTCAACCCCGATAGCACCAGTGCCAGGGCTCATGGATGAAGCCCCAGCGGTTGCCGCGCGGGTAGGAGAGTTCGAAGCCGAATCTGCCGGCGTTCTGCTGCAGCCACTCGAAAGCGGTCGTGGATTCGAAGGCTTCGGTCAGCGGTGCAGCACCGGGCACGGCGAAGTCCAGCGCACAGCCGCTGTGGTGTTCGCTGTAGCCCGGCGGGGCATTGACCTTGAGAATCTCATCCCAGCTCTGTCCGCTGGCGTGCTTGCGCAGCAGGATGCGCAGCTGATCCCGGGCGCTGCGGAAACTGGAAATCAGTTCGAGTTCGACGCCGTCCAGCGCGGCAGCATGGTGCAGGCGCCGCAAGGCGCGCAGGGCAGCCGGTTGCAGCCAATGACTGCGGCCATAACGGTCGCGCCCGGCGTTTTCCAGCAAAGCGGCTTCGCCATGCGCAGGCAGATGCCGCGTGCTTGCCGTGCTCAGCCACAATTCGGCATGTGGTAGCCGCTCGACCGCGCAGGGCTGTTCCGCAGTCTGCCACTGCCGGGCCTTCTCGATGCTCGAAAGCTGCGATGTATCCAGTTCAGCCAGGCGCTGGCGGATGCGCGCAAAACTGCTTCCGCGCAATTTCACTGACACGCTGGTCAGCCGAAGTCGGCCCGAGCGCAAGCCATGCAGAAAAGCCCGATCCAGGGGCAGTGACGGCGCTCGCCGATGGTGTGCTGCGGTTCGGGCGTGCATGGTGGCTTCAGTGCTCGGCCGGTGCCAGCTGCACCGGTTGCGCGGGTCGATAGCGGAAGCGCAGCAACGGTACCGGCGCCTTTTCGCTGCCCACATACAAATGCTGACAGCCCTGATCCAGCGCCATGGCTTCGGCCTGCGGCAGCAAACTGATGCTGGAGCGGGTCGGTTCCTGTTCCGCCAAAGCCTGGGCCCAGCTTTGATCCTTGCTACGGCTGTAGCGATAGATCGCATCGTAGGTCAATACCAGGAAATTCAGACCGGTGCAGTCCAGTTCCATGGCCGTCGTTTGCGAGCGAAAGCGGCTCAGGCTGCCGTCGCGCTTGATCTCGGCGGGGGTCGGTTGGGGAATGCGGTCCAGGGTGGCAACCCGCTCAGCCACCAGAGCTTCCTTGGCGTCAAAGCCGTCCAGCGGCAACTGAAACAGGATTGGCGGCACGGTGCGCTTGGACACCAGATAAACCAGGCCAGCTTCCTCATCGACGGTCATCGCTTCGACGTCGTGAGGTGCATCCGGATAGGTGAAACGCAGCTGACGCGCGGCGCTGGTCTGACTGGCCTTCCCATCGGGATCGGGCTCGGGCAACAACCACAGGGACACCTGCTCGCGATTGCCGGAGTTGTCGCCGGTGTCGGCCACCAGCAGCCAGTTCTGGCCTTTCCAGGCGAAGCTGGCGAGATCCTCCCAGTCGACATTTTCGGCGTCGGTCACCACAAACTCGCGCAGCACCCGACCGCGACCATCGATCAACACCAGCCGATTGCCGTTGCCGCCATCATTGATGCCCCAGAAACGATCGGATGCCAGCCGCGACACCGCCAGACCACTGAGCTCACCGAGGGCCGGGTCGGTCACGATGCCGGCAATGCCGAGGCGGCTCACCGGCCGTTGCGGCTCCGCCTGCAGGGGGGCGGCCAGCGCCAGACCGAGTACGGCAAAGGCAAGCCCACGCATCATTGAAGGTCCCGCTCGACGCGATCGATCTGCAGCCGACCGAGCAGCGCGACACCGGCGAAATAGCGGACCGGATCGCCATCGCCGACGGCCAGAGCGATATGTCCGGAATCGAAGCCGTTGAGGGCAGCGTCGAAGCCCTGCCAGTGGCCATCCAGATAGACCTCGGTCCAGGCGTGTGGCACGAAGACGTCATCGCGATCACCGAAACTCGGCACATAGGCCAGACCGGTCGCCACCCGCGCCGGGATGCCCAGCGCCCTGGCAATGGCCGTCAACAGCAGCGCATGTTCGGTGCAGTCGCCCTGTCGGGTGGTGGCCACTTCCAGCGCCGAGGCATAGCCCACCGACAGGGTCTTGCCGAAGATGTACTGGCGCACGAACGCCTCGGCATTGGCCATCCGCGCCTGATCGTCCGTGGCATCACCTGCGGCGCGTTTCGCCAGATCCTGGATGATCGGACTGTCCGACTGCACCCACACCGAAGGCTCCTGGTACAGAGCAAGCACGTCGCTCTCCGGGCGCCTGGCTTTGGGATCGATCTGGATCGAGAAGCGTCCCGGGGCCAGTTCCTTGACGCGCTGCTGGCCGGTCGAAGCGGGTGCGATATCGGTGCCCTTGATGCTGACCTCGAAAGTCAGAGCCCGTCTCCGTTCACCGGCGCTCAGCGCCCGTGGCGCATCGATCACCAGCTTGTCGAGAAAATCGAGAGGCTGGTTGGGCGCGCGGGCGCAGGCTTCGTCGCAGGCCAGCAACTCGACCTTCATGCCGGCCAGATCCATGCGGATACGCTGGGCGTTGAATTCATCATCAACGAAAGCCGAGACCTGCATCGGGCCATCCGGATAGCGCACCAGCTGCTCGACTTCGGTCAGCTCGGCCTCGTCCTTCATCAACTCGATGCGGCGCCGGGGTTTGAAGCTGGTTTCCAGCGGTACCACCATCAGCTGGCTGGGAATGAAGGCATCCAGCGCAATCAGGCTCTTTTCGCCACGCAAGCCCGCCAGCATGGCCTTGCGCTGCCCTTCAAAGAACAGCGCCTGGGCCGGCACCTGGATGGTCTGCGTCCGGGTATCGCCGGCGCCTTCCATGCGCACCTGAAATTCCTGCGGCCCGGACCGGGTGCCGACGTAGCGCAGCTCCTGGCCCGCCGTGCGGATATCGGCGCGGAAGCTGATGGCTTCGCCACTGGCTGATTCCACGGTTTCCTCGAGCGAACGCATCGATACCGACACGCCTTCGCGCTGGATTTCCAGTTCCAGAATTTCGGCACTGCGCACTGCGCCATCCGCCTGAACTTCCCGCTCAGTCACGGACAAGCCCACCTTGCGTCCGTCGAAGAGCACGGCACGCCAGGTGCGTTCGGTGGAATCTGGATCGGCCGCACCCGCAAGGGTGGCAGCGCACAGGCCGATGGCGAACAGCAATGCAGCAAGACGCATCAGGTTTTGGCGGCTCTCAAAGGGTCGGCTATTGTGCCAAATGCATCGTGGCTTGATCAGGGCAGGGTGCCGTCAGTCACATTCCTTGTTCAGGCACGACACCGGCATAGAATGTGCCGGTCCATTGAGGAGTCAACACTGTGATCGGAACCGCCTGCACCGACAATGCCATCCGCCTGCTGCTGCTCGGATCGGGCGAATTGGGCAAGGAAGTGGCCATCGAGGCGCAGCGGCTCGGAATCGAGGTGATTGCCGCCGATCGCTACGCCAACGCACCAGCGATGCAGATGGCCCATCGCTCGCATGTGCTGCCCATGCTCGATCCGGATGCCCTGCGGGCACTGATCGAGCAGGAACGCCCGACGCTGGTGGTGCCGGAAATCGAGGCCATCCACACGCCAACCCTGGAAGCGATGGAGGCGGAAGGCCTGCGTGTGATCCCGACGGCGCGAGCGGCGCGACTGACCATGGACCGTGAGGGCATCCGCCGCCTGGCTGCCGAAGAGTTGGGCCTGCCGACCTCGCCGTATCAGTTCTGCGCCACCCGGGAGGAGTACGAGGCCGCCATTGCCAAACTGGGTTTGCCCTGCGTGATCAAACCGCTGATGAGCTCCAGCGGCAAGGGTCAGAGCGTGGTCCGCAGCGAGGCCGACATCGGCCCCGCCTGGGATTACGCCCAGAGTGGCGGCCGCGCTGGCGCCGGTCGCGTCATCGTCGAAGGTTTCGTGCCCTTCGATTTCGAAATCACGCTGCTGACGGTCCGCCATCGCGCCGGCATCAGTTTCTGTGAGCCCATCGGCCATTTTCAGGAAGACGGTGACTATCGCGAGTCCTGGCAGCCGCAGCCGATGTCGGCGGTGGCGCTCAAGCGCGCCCAGGAGATCGCCCGGGCGATCACCGACAATCTCGGCGGCTGGGGCGTGTTCGGGGTCGAGTTGTTCATCCGCGGCGAGGAAGTGCTGTTCAGCGAAGTATCGCCGCGACCGCACGACACCGGCCTGGTCACGCTGGCCTCGCAGGATCTGTCGCAGTTTGCCTTGCATGTGCGCGCCATCCTCGGCCTGCCGATACCGGTGATCCGCCAGCGCGGCCCCGCGGCCTCGGTCGCGGTGCTGGCCGAAGGCGAGGGCAAGGGCCCGCGCTTCCACGGCGTGGAACAGGCATTGTCCGAGCCCGACACCGAGATCCGGCTGTTCGGCAAGCCCGACGTCCATGGCCGCCGCCGCGTCGGCGTCACCCTGGCCCGCGGCGAAACCCTGTTCGCCGCCCGCGAGAAGGCCCGTCGTGCCGCAGCAGCTCTGCGGATCGAGTTGTAGAAGAGCAGTTGTCCGGATGTGTCCACCGGTAGGAGCGCCCTTGCGGCGCGACCGTCGCGTTCAGGACGCTAGACCCCGTCCTTCTCGCCCAAGTGGGGACAAGAATCTCAACGCGGAGAACGCAGAGTGACGCGGAGAACGCAGAGAGAGGCTTGATTCGGCTTAGCATGCCACCCTCCCGTCCCGAAACTGCCTGCGGGCCATGAACCCCGGCGTCATTGCGACCCCCGATCAAGTCCGGGGTCGCAATGACGCCGGGGGTCATGGCCCGTGAGCCCTGTCGACCCGACACCCATGGCGCGCCAAGGCGGCCCCGCAACGACACCCCCCCTGAAAAGC
>JBFWOF010000031.1:0-75125 GCA_050250665.1 Lysobacterales bacterium
GCGAGTATGGGTCGGCTGAGGTCAAGCTGAGCGGTTGCTCCAGTCCGGTGGACTGTCCGGCAGACTGGATCAAAAACCAGCCTCAGCTGAACGCCAAGCCTGGACCCAGAAGCTGTACCCAGTTGCGCCCAAGGATTCCCTGTAAGTATCTGATAAAGCAGGGAATCTGGAGGTGTGGTGGCTATGAGTGGAATCGAACCACCGACCTCAGCATTATGAGTGCCGCGCTCTAACCGTCTGAGCTACATAGCCACGAAAGCGTGGGCCGACGATAATGCCAGAGCTTGAGGCGGATGACTAGCTGCTGCTGCGCCCAGGCCCAAATTCAGGCGATCGGCAACTGCTCTGCGCTCGACAAACCGGGCCCCTTCAACGGATCGGCTTGCCTGCGATCCGGGTGAGGATACAGCTGCGGTAGACCGCTCCACCCAGCTTGAGTTCGTGCCCATTGGACAGGACGATGGTGAAATCGTGGCCATAGCGACCGATCTGAGTGTCGTCTACGTGCACCGCACTGACGCTGTGATCGAGCAGTTCGGCCAGATCGGGTAGCTGCCCGTTGACGAAAGTCGCAAAGCGCAGGTGCGCCATCCGGCCATCGGCCATCAGCCAATCCAGGGCCAGCCCACTCCCCCATTCGCGCTCCAGGCGCAGACCAGACAGCTGAGCTCCGATCAGTTCGTCATAGTCCTTGAGGGTATCGGGCAGCGCTTCCGTCATGGCCTCGCGATTGCCGAAACCGGCGTCCTGCGGGTCTACGCAATACCAGCCCCGGCGCAGGAACCAATCCACGATGGCGCGGATCGGGGCCTCGTCAGTGACGCCGTGCAGTGACCATGAAAGGAAACCGGGCGCCAGCATCATTTCGCCGCGGGGGAAACCCGTCAGCAGCCCGGATTCCATGTTGGTTGGTGCTTCGGTCCCGGGGTAGGCCTCGATCAGCTGTTTCAGAATCTTGCTGCGCGCGCTACGCACGGATCTGGAGGCTTTGTAGTCGGGCTTGTCGACGTCTTCGAACTCCACACCTGCAGGGACAAAACACAGGCACAGTGACATACAGACTCCAGGGGCAGTGAATGATCGGCCGCTCAGCACGGGCACTGGGGTCGGGGACCCAGCCCGCTGACCTGCGCGATTGTGTCCGCGCCAGAAAATTGATCCTGCAGCAGAATGCTCCAATGCGCGCTGGCTGTCATCGTCAGCGCCAGTTGCTTAACAGGACAGGTGCGGGCAAGTCCGGGTTCGTCAGAACCGATTGCGCCCGCGCTCGCGGCCTTGCCGCTCTGATCGGGGAATTGTCATGCGCGTGTTGAAATGGTTCGGTGGATTACTGTTGCTGATCCTGTTGTGGGTGGGCCTGGTAGCGAGCGAATGGCTGCCGCGACCGACGGCCGAAGATCTGGCGCTGCAAGCCGCGCTGGCGCGTGCACCGGCCAATCTGGACGGCAAGCGCAATGCCTTTGCCGGCTTCCAGGCCTTCGGCCACGAGGTGCCGGAAAGCGAATGGGAGGCCGTGGCGGCGGCTGATGTGGCCGCATTCGAGCAGGCGCCGCCGGGGAGCAGCTTTGTGACTACGGCCGAGGGCAAGTACCCGGCGCATCCGGCGATTCCGGGAAAGGACCCTTCCCTGTGCAGCCCCTGGGATCCCGAATGCCTGTCGAAGGTTCGTCAGCATCAGGTCGAAGCGCGCGAGTGGGTGCGCAAGCTGCAGGCTCGGCTGGCGCAGGGCGAGGCCATGCTCGCGTACGATCATTATCGATACGGATTCAAGCCCCGCGCCGACTCCCCGCTGGGGCCTTTCGGCGGCTACTTTCCGGTCCTGCTGAGTTCGATTGCCTTGCAGCACATCGACGGAGACAGCGCCGGTGCCTTCGCTGCACTGTGCCGGCACACTCAAGCTTGGCGACAGCTGCGTTCGCACGCCGATCTGCTGATCATGGACATGCTCGGCATCGCCCTGATGACCGGCGCCACCCGGCTCCATGCCGAGATGCTGGCGGAGATGCCGGTTGAGTTCTCTGCGCCCTGCCCGGAGGTGTTTGCACCGCTGGCTGATGCCGAACTGGATCAGTGTGCGGTGTACCAGTTTGAGGTGCGCGCCATGGGCAATACCATCGATGCACTCGGGCAGGGGGATCTGGCCTTGTTCGGTGAGCCCGTGCCACCGTTGCTGAAGCTGAGCACGGGCTTGATCAACAAGCGCCATGCCAAGGCCCTGTTCGCCCGCAATATGGGCCGTTACTGTACCGATGAGCAGTACAGCCGCATTCGTGCGAGAACATCGACGCCCTTGCCGGAGACCGGGAAATGCGGCGCCCTGGACTGGCCGCTGGATCCAGTCGGTTGCTACGTGGCCAAGACCTCGTACAGCGTCGAACCTTACTGGCAGCGTCTGCTCGATCTGGATGCGCGCCTGAGGTTGCTGAACGCCGCCATCCTCGTGCGCGGACTGTCGGCCGAGGCGGCGCAAACTGCTTTCGACGCGCGCCCGGATGCCATGCGCAGCGCCGAGCATCCCATGAGCATCGACACCGATGCCGGCGTCGTGCGCATGGTTCCGCTGGAAAAATCGCGCGGCAATCCCTGGGATCTGCCCTATGCGCGGGCGCCATGAATCGCGGGTACGGGCCGATTGATCCCTGCTTTGGAGGGCGCCGCGCTGCGGCGCCGCCTTGCGCAGGCGGGAGATCAAGAGCGGCCGCGCCGGCGCGCGTCCCTCGGCAACGCGGCTCCGGCGCGGCGACATCGTTGGCAGAAGGTGCCGAGCCGCAAGTCGAAACCGGTGGCTCTCCATGAACCCATATCCCAAGTTGTTGATGCGTCATTGCGAGGAAGGCAGTGACGAAGCAATCCAGTGCTTCTGCGGCTGTGAGTCTGGATTGCTTCCCCTGGATCAAGTCCGGGGTCGCAATGACGCTGAGGGTTCTTGGCCCGTGGGCAGTTTCGGGTCGAAACAGGTGGCTCGCAATGAGATCGATTCAAAAAGTGGAGCTACTCCCGTATCGACGCCGGTGCCTTGAAATGATCGCGCTGCGCACATGATCGACATCCCCGGCTATCGCATCGAGAGGGAGCTGGGCCATGGCGGCATGGCCACGGTCTATCTGGCGACGCAGCTGTCGCTGCAGCGCCAGGTGGCGTTGAAGGTGCTCGCCCCCGGCCTCGCCAGCGACCCGGGATTCACCCAACGGTTCCTGCGCGAAGGTCGCATTGCCGCGAGTCTGCGCCATCGGCACATCCTCGCCATCCACGATGTCGGCGTGCATCAGGGTCTGGCCTACCTGGCGCTGGAATATCTGCCGGGTGGCCATCTGTCGGATCTGCCGATGGCGCCACGCGAGGCGCTGCGCCTGATCCGCGAGATTGCCGGCGCCCTGGCACAGGCCCACGCCAAGAGTATCGTCCACCGTGACCTCAAGCCCGCCAACATCCTGCTGCAGGACGATGGCAGTTATGTGCTGGCCGACTTCGGCATTGCCCGCATGCTCGGCGCCAGTCGCCTCACCGCCGACGGCGGATTCGCCGGTACGCCGGCCTACATGGCGCCCGAGCAGTGGCGCGATCAGGCCGTCGATGCGCGCACCGACATCTACAGTCTGGGCGTGGTCCTGTATCAGGCTCTGACCGGCCGCGTGCCCTATGAAGGCGCCGATGGCTGGGTCATCGGCATGCAGCATCAGCAGGCGCCGCTGCCGCGACTTTCGGATGCCTGTGCCGCCTTGCAGGAGCTGGTGGCCGGCATGCTGGCCAAGGATCCGGATGCGCGGATCGGTGACGCTGCGCAGTTGATCGAGCGCGTTCGGGAACTGGAAGAGCTGCCCCGTTTCGATCAGGCGCCAGCGGCATCCATGCCGGATCCGGTACAGCATCTGCGGCAACGACCGCAGCGACTGGCGGCGCTGTTTGCAGCCGAGCCCCGAGCGCGCGGAACACGCTGGCGCAACGGCGCCTGGGTGGGTGTCGCCCTGTTGCTGGCGGCGGGCGTGTGGGGCTGGCAATACCTGCGTGGTCAGACCGACTGGAGCCGGCTGCTGGGCCCGAGCACGCTGGCCACGGTCGCCGTGCTGCCCTGCGAGAGTTACAGCGGCAGTGCCGAGCATGCGCTGATGGCCAAGGTGCTGGCCGAGGAAGTGATCCATCGCCTGAGCCGTTTGCGCGCGCTCACCGTCATTGCCCGCAGCTCCAGTTTTCCGCTGCAGCGATCCGGACTCCCGGCGACCGAGATCGGCGAACGCCTGCGCGCCAGCCACATCCTCGCCTGTTCGATCCGGCCTGCCGGCAGCGGCGTGCGTATCGTCGCCGAGCTGGTGGAGACCGCCGGCGGTACCCAGCGCTGGTCGGCCGAGTACGACCGCGCCAGCGACGACGCGCTGCTCGGGATCGTCGACGAACTGGCGGTGGCCATCAGCGAACGTCTGTTGCTGAATCTGGCGGGCCCCGAGCGGGCGCAGCTGATCCAGCACCGCACCGACAGCATCGAGGCCATCGCCCTGGTCGAGCAGGCACGCAGCCAGGCCGATCGGATGACCCTGGCCGGCATCGAAGCCGGCATCCGGCTGATCGAGCAGGCGCTGGCGATTGATCCTGGCTATGCACGCGCCTATCTGGCCCTGGCCGACGTCTACCGTTCACAGCTGCAGCTGCAACAGCGCGACAGCGATTGGTGGCAGCGACAGGCCGCGCCGCTGTTGCAGAAGGCGCTGCAGATCGACAGCGAACTGCCGGGCGCTCTGGCGCTGCGCGCCCAGCTGCGCTGCGCGCAACGCGATTGGGCGGGATGCCGCGCCGACATCGATCAGGCGCTGAGTTACGGGCCCGGTGTGGCCGAGGTGCGCGCAGCCGCTGTCGAGTTTCACATGAGCCTGGGCTCGCGAGAGCAGGCGGTGGAGCATGCCCAGCGTCTGCTGCAGATCGAGCCCGAATCGGCGCGCGCCTGGAATGCCCTGACCCGCGCCCTGCTGTATGCCGGGCGTGAGGCCGAGGCCCTCGGCAGTAGTGAGCGCAGTCTGCAGCGACAGCCTGACCACTGGCCCAGTCTGGAATTGCACGCGCTGGTGCTGGAACAGCTGGGGCGATGCAGCGCCGGCATCGCCGCTCACGAGCAGGCCATGGCTCTGACCGACGCCCGCGCCGAACTCGACGGCAATGGCGCCAGCCTGTACGTCTGCGACGGCCGCATCGAGCAGGCCCGGGCGCTGCTGCGCGATCTGCAGCGCCGCCGCGCCAGCGGAGATCCCATCAGTGATCTACCCTTTGCCCTGAGCTATCTGGCTCTCGATCAGAAGGACCAGGCCCTCGGCGCGCTGGAGGCCATGTACAGCGCCGGCGATCCGCGGCTGTGGCAATGGATCGGCAACCGTGTGCATGGCATCGACAAACTGGCTGGCGAGAAGCGTTTCCTTGCCCTGCTGGAACGCCTGCGTCTACCGCCGGAGGCGATGAATTGGCCGGCCGGATCATGACGGTGGCGCCCGCATCCTGTGGGAGCGGATTCATCCGCGACTGCACACGCCACCGATTACCCGCCAGCGTGGGCGCCGCCTGCTCCCCGAACCACCGCTGTGGGAGCGGATTCATCCGCGACTGCAAGGGCCCGATTGCATCAGCGAGCTGTCGCGGGCGGAGCCCGCTCCCACAGGGGATTGGCCAGGTCAGGGCCGCGCGTTCTGACCGTCATTGGCGGAAGACCTGAGCATGGCCCGCTTCCAGACCACCCGCTGGAGTCTGGTGCTGTCGGCGCGCAGCGATGATGCGGCTGCCGCCGATGCCCTGGCCGAGCTCTGCCGCAGCTATCGAGCGGCGGTGCTGGCCTACATCCGCGGCAGCGGCTACCCGGGCCAGGATGCCGAAGACTTGACCCAGGGCTTCTTCCTGAAGTTTCTGGAGAAGCGCTATGACATCGGTGCCGAGCGCTCGCGCGGACGTTTTCGCAGCTATCTGCTGAGCGCGCTGCAGGGCTTTCTGGCCAATCAGCGTGATGCGGCCTTTGCCGCCAAGCGCGGCGGTGGTGTGCGCATGGATACTCTGGACGCGGCCAACGCCGCCGCGGAATTGCGCGACGCCGGGCCGACGCCGGAACGCGAGTTCGAGCGCGAGTACGCACTGGCGATGGTCTCGGCGGCGCTGGCCCGTTTGCGCGATGAAGCCGAGGCCGCCGGCCGCGGCGCGCAGTACGCCCGACTGGCGATCTTTGTGGTCGATCCGCCGGCTCCCGGCGAATTCCGCACCCTGGCGCTGGACCTCGGCATGCCGGCAAATACGCTCAGCGTGCAGGTGCGTCGAATGCGCCAACGCCTGCTCGAATTGCTGCGACTGGAGTTGGCGCAGACCGTGTCCGATCCGGCCGATGTCGACGCCGAGATGCAGGCGCTGCGCGCGGCCCTGATGGACTAGTCCGCTTTGGGTAGGTTGCCGTGAAAGTCGTTCGGGCGAGTGCTGTCGCTCCTTCCCCGATGTTCGGGGAGGGGTTAGGCAGGAAACTCTATGCAACGATCTGGCGCGCCCTTGTTGGGCACGGCCTGCGGCCTTTGCCCAACCTACACCCGCGCCATTAGCGGTCCGAACAGCAGCGGAGCAAGCTCCGCTCTACGAGAGCCTTGGTGTACGAGGCTGTTGCAGTGCCGAGCTTGCTCGGCAGGGTGTGCTGCGCTCTTTGGGCTTTGACGCGGGCCTATTGCCAGATGGCCCCGATCCCGGCTTCCCAGAGCTTGCGGTTCAGCGCCGGAATCTCCTGGTCTATCAACCCGTCGGAACGGGATTTCAACGTGGCCCACTGGGCCTCGAGTAGCTGCCGCTGTTCCAGCGTCGGCGGATTGACCTGCGGCGTTTCGCTCTCGCTGTGGTTGATCAGGAACAGGTACTTCGCAGTGAACTTGTTCGGGAAATTCTCGACGTCGTCGTAGGCTTTGGATCTGCGTTGCACCATGTCTGCATCCCAGGCCTTGAGCTTCTTCAGCAAGTCTTCGCCCTCGGCCCTGAGTGCCGCAAAGCGGTCTTCGTCGGGGAGCTTGGCGAGCAGGGCTTCGAGCTGGATTTGCTTGTCGTGCAGGCTGTTGACGCGCTCATGCATGGCCGACAGTTCGGCTTCCATGCCCGACATCAGTGTGTGATAGGCCTGATAGCCGGCAGCGTCGGTTGTGTAGAGCGGGTTCGCCAGGATGCTGGCCTCGGTGGTCCAGACCTGGTCACCGAGTTTCAGGGTGAAGCGGTACTGGCCGGGAATCGCCTTGTGACCGTAGAAGCTGCCTTCGATATAGACATCGGGCACGCCGGCCATGGTCGGGTAGCGCATGTCCCATACAAAACGGTTCAGCCCTGCGTCTCGCGGCAGCACCGGGTCCAGGCCCGGGCCACCGTCCCACTCCTCGGCATCGGGATCTTCCATCGAAGACAAGGTACGGATGATCCCGCCCGCGGCATCGGCAATCTCCAGCGTGATCTCCGCGTCCTCAGCCATGTCCGGCAACTGGTAGTAAATGACGATGCCGTTGGCCGGATTGACCCCCTGGAAAGGGTTGGCGCCGGCAAATTCCTCATCCGGGTCGTCCAGTTCGCTGCTGCTGTTGGCGAGCACAGCATCGCCAGGCCGATAGAGCAGGTAGGCGGGCCGCTTGGCCTGGTATTGCCGGATCAGACTCAGGTCATCGAGGATCCAGAACGATCGCCCCGAAGTGGCGGCGATGAGATTGTCCTGATGCACGCGCAGATCGGTGATCGGCGTCATCGGCAGGTTCAGCTGGAAGGGCGACCAGTTCTTGCCGCCATTCCACGACAGATAGACGCCGCGCTCGGTACCAGCGTAGAGCAGATCGCGGCGCACCTCGTCTTCCCGGACCACGCGGGTAAAGGCGTCTGCAGGAATGCCATGGTCGATCCGTGTCCAGCTGGCGCCGTAGTTGCTGGTCTTGTACAGACCTGGAGCGTGGTCGTTGAACTTGTAGCGGGTGGTCGCGATGTAGGCGGTCCCGGGATCGAAGGGCGACACTTCGATGGCGTTGACCAGGCACTCGGCCAGTTGCGATGGGGTGACGTTCTTCCAGCTGGCGCCTCCGTCGCGAGTGAGGTGCACCAGGCCGTCGTCGCTACCGGTCCAGATCACGCCCTTCTCGTGCGGAGATTCGACCACGTAGGCCAGCGTTCCATAGTTCTCGGCACCCACTGCTTCATTGGTGTAGGGGCCGCCGGGCCTGCCTTGTTTGCTCTGCTCGTTGCGGGTGAGATCGGGCGAAATCTCCGCCCAGGTCTTGCCCATGTCGGTGGATTTCAGCAGGAACTGGGCGCCATGAAACCAGGTGTCGGGCTCGTGGCGGCTCCAGACGATCGGCGCATTCCAGTTGTAGCGGTACTTCATGTCCCGGGCGTCCATGCTCAGGTACTGGATCGGCGCGGCCATAATGTTGGCGCCCGACGCCGCCTTGGTATCGAGGACATCGATCGCTCCCTGATAACTGCCGCCCATCACGTAGCGCGGGGCATCCGGATCGAAAGCCAGGAAGGCACTTTCGCCGCCAGCCGAGGGTGCCCAGCTGGAAGTGCCGATGCCGTCACTGCCGAGTTCGCGGCTGGCGATCGACACCGAACTGTTGTCCTGCTGACCGCCGTAGATGCGATAGGGGAACTGGTTGTCGACGTTGATGCGGTAGAACTGGGCCGTGGGCATGTTGTTCTGGGTGCTCCAGCTCTGGCCGCCGTCAAAGGTGATCGAGGCGCCACCGTCGTTGGAGATGATGAAATTGTCGGCGTCGTCGGGATTGATCCACAGATCATGGAAATCGCCGTGCGGCGCCGACAGCTCTTCCCAGGTCTGGCCGCCGTCGATCGAGCGCAGCGCCGGTGCGCTCAGCACATAGAGCGTGTTCTCGTTGCCGGGGTCGGCAAAGATTTCGATGTAGTACCAGGCGCGCTGTACCAGCCGGGCGTCGCCGCTGACCTTGGACCAGTGTCTGCCGGCGTTGTTGGAAACGTACAGGCCACGCTCGTCCTTGTTCGAATCGCTCTCGATCAGGGCGTAGACCCTGTCCGGATTGGCCGGACTGACGGCGATCGCCAGCTTGCCCATCTCCTCGGGCAGGCCATCGCTCAACGCTTCCCAGCTCTCGCCGCTGTCGGTGGATTTGTACAGGCCGCTGCCAGGGCCGCCGCTGATGATCTTCCAGGGCAGCCGGCCGTGTTCCCACATTGCTGCATAGAGGATCCGCGGATTGCTGGCATCCATCGACAGTTCCGATGCGCCGCTGCGCTCGTCCACGTACAGCACCTGCTTCCAGGTGGCGCCGCCATCAGCGGACTTGTACACGCCGCGCTCCGGCGATGGACCATAGAGCGCGCCCTGGGCCGCGACATAGACCAGGTCGGGATTGTCCGGATGGACCACGATTCTTGAGATGTGCGCGGTCTTTTCCAGGCCGACGCGCTTCCAGGTGCGGCCGGCATCGGTGGAGCGATAGACGCCGTCGCCGCTGTGGGTCATGACTCCGCGCACGGCATGTTCGCCGGTGCCAACGTAGATCACATTCGGGTCGCTGGCGGCCACGGCGACCGCGCCGATGGTCGCCGTCTGGAAGTAGCCGTCAGAGACATTGCGCCAGCTCAGGCCCATGTCCTCGGTCTTCCATAGACCACCGCCGGTGGTGCCCATGTAATAGGTGCGCGGGTCACCGACCACGCCGGTGCTGGCATTGGAGCGTCCGCCGCGGAAGGGGCCGATGGAGCGCCACAGTACCGGCTTGAAATAGTCGTTGAGGTCCTCCGCCGTCGGCGCGGTGTGCGCCGGCCCCAGGCCCATGCCCAGGCACAGCAGAAGGAACGCGAGGAATCGCTGAAACATGCCGGGCACCAAGATCCACACCGAGTGCCGCGATCCTACACGGACGCTGTTTGCCCCAAGGGCAGTCGATGCCGCGGACGATGATGCCGCTACCGCTGTTTACAAGACTCTTGGCGGCACCCTGGCGCCACCGAATCGTACGCCGACGGAGCAGCGCTGCCATCGCTTGCACCAGCGTCCGAGAAATCGCCGATCATGGCTGTACGCCTGCCAGCGACTCACTCCATGTCCGAATTCGACCAACCCCAGCCGCAATTCCTTGAGACCGACGTCCTCGATCTGTTACGACGCGACTATGGCCTGAGCGCCGTGCTGACCCCGCTGGTCAGCGAGCGTGATCAGAATTTCCGGGTTGATGCGGGCGGGCGCAGCCATGTGCTGAAGATCTCCAATCAATCCGAAGATCCAGCCCTTCTGGATCTGCAGAACGCCGCGCTGGCGCATCTGCAGCGGGTGGATCCGATGCTGGCGGTGCCGCGTGTTCTGCCGGCACTGAACGGCAGCGCCCTGGTGAGCTGGTCGGGTGCCAACGGCGTGCACTCGGTGCGCCTGCTCAGCTATCTGCCGGGGCGGCTGTATTCGACGGCCAGCCGATCCAGCGCCACGCTGGCCAGTCTCGGCGGTTTCATGGGCCGGCTGTCGCGGGCGCTGAAGGGCTTTGGACATCCTGCGGCGCATCGCCCCGACTTTCTCTGGAATCTGGACACGGTGGTGAAGTTGAAACCGTGGCTGGCCGATATTGTCGATGACGGAAATCGCGCCGTTGCGACCCGACTGCTGGCCCGCTACGAATCCCGTACCGCTCCGAGCCTGCCGTGCCTGCGCGCCGCGGTGCTGCATCAGGATGCCAACGACAACAATCTGCTGGTCGACGATCAGGATCAGGTCTGCGGGCTGATCGATTTTGGTGACATGTGCTTCGGCCGCCAGATCAACGAACTGGCGATCACGCTGGCTTATGCGCTGCTCGATCAGGTCGACCTGCAGGCCGCGGCGTGCCCCCTGATCGTCGCCTATGCCGCCCGGTTTCCGCTGGAAGTGGAGGAGGCCGATGCCCTGTTTGATCTGGTGGCGATGCGTCTGGTCGCCAGTGTCTGCATCTCCTCCCGGCGCAGTCGGGAGTTTCCCGACAACGACTATCTGACCATCTCGCAGGCACCGGCCTTGCGTCTGCTGGCTCGACTGGATGGATGCGACCCGGAGCAGTTGGCGGCTTTTGTCCGCAGCGCGGCGGGGCTGGATGTGCAAGCGATAGATACCGCCGCGACCGGACTGCCAGCGCCCGAGCATCTGCCGGTGGATGCGCAGTCCATTGAGACCCTGCGCCAGCGCCGCGCCCGCGTGCTCGGGCCTTCGCTGTCGCTGAGCTACCGCAATCCGCTGAAGATCGTGCGCGGCCGCGGCGCCTATCTCTACGACCACCACGGTCGCGCCTATGTCGACGGCGTCAACAACATCTGCCACGTCGGCCACTGCCATCCCCATGTGGTGCAGGCGCAGGCGCGGCAGGCCGCGCTGCTGAACACCAACACCCGCTATCTGCACGACACCCTGATTGACTACGCCGAACGCCTGGGCGCGAAATTTCCGCAGCCGCTGTCGGTGGTCTACATGATGTGCTCGGGCACCGAGGCCAACGAACTGGCTCTGCGCATCGCCCGTACCGTCACCGGTCGTCGCCACGTGCTGACACTGGACTGGGGCTATCACGGCAACAGCGGCGGGCTGATCGATGTCAGCCCCTACAAGTTCAATCGCAAGGGCGGGCGCGGCAAGCCCGAGCAGGTCGAGATCGCCCTGCTGCCCGATCCCTATCGCGGACCGTACAAGGGTTATGGCGTCGACAGCACGGCGGCCTATGTGCAGTCAGTGACCGAGAAACTGGCGCTGATCCGCAGCAACACCGGTGCTGGTCCGGCGGCTTTCATTGCCGAAGCGATTTCCGGTTGCGGCGGGCAGATCATGTATCCGCAAGGCTACCTCGGCGCCGCCGCCCGCGAGGTGCGCGCGGCGGGTGGCCTGGTCATCGTCGACGAAGTCCAGACCGGTTTTGGCCGGGTCGGCAGCCACTGGTGGGCGCATCAGTTGCAGGACGTCGTTCCCGATATCGTCACCCTGGGCAAACCCATCGGCAATGGCCACCCGATGGCGGCCGTGATCACCACGCCGGAGATCGCCAGCGCCTTTGCCAACGGCATGGAATTCTTCTCCTCCTTCGGCGGCAATCCGGTGTCCACGGCTATCGGCATGGCGGTGCTGGACGTCATCGAGAACGAACAGCTGCTCGAGCACGCGCAAAGCACCGGGGCCTATCTCAAGGCCGGTCTGGAAGCCCTGGCCGGACGCTTTGACCTGATCGGCGACGTCCGCGGCACCGGCCTGTTTCTGGGCGTGGAGCTGGTGCGCGACCGCAGCACGCTGGAACCGGCAACGGCCGAGGCCGCCGATCTGATCAACCACGCCCGCGAGCAGGGCGTGCTGCTGTCCACCGACGGCCCCTGGGACAACGTCATCAAGATCAAGCCGCCGATGGTGTTCGGGAAGACCGAAGCGGATCTGATGCTGGAGGCTCTGGAGAGCGGGTTGACGGCTATGGCCTAGCGCGGAGCCGCAGGCCGGCTGATCGTGGAGGGCGCCGCGCTGCGGCGCCGCTGTTGGGCTTCATGCAGATCAAGAGCGGCCGCGCAGGCGCGCGTCCCTCCTCAATGTTGCTTCGTGCTTGCCCGACACGACAGGCGGCTCGCATGGACGACGCTTCCCGATCTGCTTCTGAGTCATCATGAGCGAGGAGATCCACGGGCACATGGCCCGAGCGTTCTCGCCCCATCACCCGCCGGAGGCCTCATGCGTTTCGATCTCGATGCTGTTCCAGACCAGGCCGGTCGGCTGGCCATCGTCACCGGCGCCAATACCGGGCTCGGCTTTGAGACCACCCGTTATTTCGCGCTGAAAGGCATGCAGGTGGTCATGGCCTGCCGCAGCGAGGATCGCGCGCGAGCGGCCAAGGCCGAGATCGAGGCCGAGATACCGGGCGCCAGGCTCAGCGTGCTGCCGCTGGACCTGAGCGATCTGGCCTCGGTGCGCGCCTTTGCCACCCGCTTTCGCCAGCAGCACTCATCGCTGGACCTGCTGATCAACAACGCCGGCATCATGTGGACGCCCTATGCCCGATCCGTCGATGGTTTCGAGGGGCAGATGGCGGCCAACTACTTCGGCCACTTCCTGCTGACCTCGCTGCTGCTGGAGCTGATGCCCGATCAACCCGAGTCGCGCGTGGTCACGCTCAGCAGCATCGCCCACAAGCAGCCGCTGCGACGGATCCGCTTCGAGGACATCCACTGGGAGCAGGGCTACAACAAGTATCAGGCCTACGCCCAGACCAAGCTGGCCTGTCTGATGTTCGCCCGCGAGTTGCAGCAGCGACTGCAGGGCGCCGGCCGCCGCGTGCTGTCGCTGGCGGCGCATCCGGGCGTGTCCCAGACCGAACTGGTGCGCACGCTGAAACCCTGGCAGGTGCTGCTGATGCGCTACAGCATCGGCCCGCTGCTGTTTCACCCGCCGCGGCTGGCGGCATTGCCGACGGTGATGGCGGCATTGCAGCCCGAGGCCCAAGGCGGCGACTACTTTGGCCCGCAAGGCTGGCGCGAGATGAAAGGCGCACCCGGCAAGGCCCACGTATCCCGCTGCGCCCGCGACGAGGACGCAGCGAAGAAACTGTGGGAGCTGTCGGAGCGGCTGACCGGGGCAGACTACCGCCAGAAAGCATCCTGAAACGGCAGCCAGGGCTCGCCGCAGGTCTGGCAGTCGCCGTGCTGGATAGGTTTCAGGTACAACGTGGCTCGCTGACGGCAAATGAACTCGAGCGGGACCAGCCTCGCGTCAATCGCGAATCATAGTCACCTGAGACAGCTTCAGTGGCGCAGCCCGTGCAACTGCTTCCACCATTGCGCTATTGCCAGGCCGTCCGAGTGCACTCACGCAGGATCTCGTTGAGCTCTCTCGCGCCCAGAGTGGCGCTTGAACGTATCGAATCCTTCGCTGTTTCCGCGCGATCGAGTTCGGCAATCAGCCAGCGACGAGCGGGCTCATCCAGCGGAGTCTCGTCCCCCTCTCGGGATTCGGCCTTGGCCGTGGCCAGATCGCCGATCATGGAACGCTCCACATCGGACACCCAGTCGGCTGCTGTCAATCGACTGAACTCGGTGGGCGGCTGGCTGCCGGTCTGTTCAATCCAGCGACAGGCCAACAGTGGCCGCAACACGTAGAACACCTTCTTGAGGCGCACGGGATCGGCCGCAACATGGCTGTTGTAGACGCCGCGCGCCATGCTCAGATAATGGTGATAGCCCGCCTGCGCGCGAAATGCTGCGGAAATCAGTGTGCGCAGCCTTTGTGCCAGGTCACCGCGCTCGGCATAGACGATGGGCGAGCCCAGCCATTCGTTCAGGGCCAGATTGCAGCGCAGGAACAGGTTCAGCGTCTTGCGCAGATCCCAGCCGGACAGGTCCAGGTCGCCGGGCAACATGGCTTCGATCACATCGCGCGGCTCATCAATGCGGATGTACCAATCGCGTCGGTGCACGTAGATGAAGCGCACATCGTAGTCGCTGTCGGGCGACGCAAAGCCCCAGGCTCGCGAGCCCGACTCGGCAGCGAACAGGATCCGGACATCCTGATCCCTCTCGATGTCTGCGATGGCTCTTTGTATGGCTTCGGCTACAGACATCGTTGCTCCCAGTTGTGAGTCAGTTCGCGCAACAGTGCATCGACGGATGCCGCATTCGCGGCTTCAGGCAGAGCTGCATGATCACGCAGTGCCACGCAGCGGGACTTGATGTCCTGTGCCAGCTGCATCACCTCTGTGTAGCTCAGGCGCCCCGCGCGTACATCCAGCAGCAGTGATTGCTGTTCCCCCTCGAAACGGATGATGGGCTGACCGCACTGCAATATGGACTCGCCCGACAGCAACAGGCGGATCGTGTGCATCAGGTTCTTGGCATCGTAATCGAGCTCACCCGATTCCTGTTGTCGCCAGCGTGCTTCATTGCGCTCGGCGCGCCAGGTCCAGTAGTTGCGGTGGTCATCCATGGCCTGGCGCCAGGCGTGTTCGTTGTAGAGCAGGAGTCCCAAGAAGCTCGACGCTTCCTCCTCCAGACTTATCGATTCCAGCGCGATGCTGTCGCCGCGAAACACGCCGCGCCCGGCAGCGCTGACCTGGTAGAGCCGGTACACGCCTTGTGCGTGTTCCAGTCGAGCCGCGTGGCAATGTTGCAGGTCAATGCCACTGCCCGACAGGGGCGTGGGTCGGCAGGGTGTGTCGGTGCGGCCAGCCAACGCCTCGCGCGTCAGCACATGGCAATAGTCCTCCTTGCGCGGCGGTGTTTCCGACTTGGGCTGGTTGATCCACTTGTTCTGACCCTTGGCTTTCTTGATCTGGCTGAAGGCATAGCCGACATGGGTGTCGGCGTATTGGCGGGTGATGAAGAGTGCGCGGTTTTCGCGCAACAGCTGCATTTCCGGCGTGTCGATCAGCACGCAGTCTTCCGGCATGTACAGCAGTTCGAGGATGTTGGGATTTGCCGCCCCCAGGAGTTCCAGGGTGCGTCGGAGGCTGTAGTACACCGTGTTGTGGCGTTCGTCGGAAACTTGTGCGCTCGGTGGCGTCAGCGCCACAAATTCCGAGCCTGGCTGTGCGTATATGCCCCTGATGTCGGTGTCGCTGTCTGCGTTGGCTGTGCCGTAGGCGCGGCTACCCGACACACACTCGAAGAGGATGCGTTCTCGATGCTGCGAGGTTAGTGCCTGCAAGTCCATGGGTGCCTGCGATCAGTGAATCCGGCAGGCTAACCAAGTCGAGCGTGATCAGGCTAGCCCGACTTCCCCGAGATTGCGAATGGCGCCAGCATCGCCTTGACCTCCACATCCTCGACCGGGCGGAAGTCGATGTAGTACTGGCCGACGGCGCGGAAATCTTCGGGCGCGGCGAGGTAGACCAGATCGTGGGTGATCTCGCGCAGGCGCGAGAGGCAGTCCCGGGAGGCGATCGGCGTGGCGCAGATCAGGCGCTCGGGTTTCTGCGGCAGCAGCGATTCGATCGCTGCGATCATGGTGGCGCCGGTGGCGATGCCATCGTCGACCACCAGTACCAATCGACCGCGGACCTCGGGTGGCACTCGTCCCTGCACCCAGGCGACGCGCCGCTCGCGCATCAGGGCCAACTCACGCTCGGCCAGCGCATCGATCTGCGCGGCACTGATGTCCATATCCGCCGTGCTGTCGAAGACAAAGCGCCAGCCGTTCTCGGCCACGGCGCCGATAGCGAGTTCCGGGTTGGAAGGGGCACCGATCTTGCGGGCCTGGACCATGTCCAGATCTCCACCCAGTTCCCGGGCGACGATCTGGCCGATCGGAACTCCGCCCCGCGGCAGCGCCAGCACCAGCGGCCTATAGCCACGGTATTCGTCCAATGCCCTCGCCAGCAAGTGCGCGGCGGCAGTGCGGTCAGCAAAGGGCAGTCGGATGTTCATGGCTGCAGCGTAGCCGGCTCTGCGCGCGCGGTCTTGATGCAGGTCAAGCGGTCTCGTTTCGAGCGGAGGCCCCCGGTCCCAGCCATCGCTCCAGCAGGATCTGCAAGGACGTCAGTTCCACGGGTTTGACCAACACGTCATCCATTCCCGCGTCGATGGAGCCCGCCCGGGCCTCGTGCATTGCGTTGGCCGTATAGCCGATGATGGGCGTGCGGCGTCGGTCGGGTGATTCGCTCTCGATCTTGCGTATGGCCCGCACCAGGGCGTGGCCGTCCAGTCTCGGCATGTGGTAGTCGGAGAAGATCAGGTCATACTCGTTCTGTTCCCACAAACGTAGCGCCTCCATGCCGTCCGTGGCTTTGTCCGCACTGAAACCCAGCGCGGCCACCTGCAGTGACAACAGTTCCAGATTTACCGGGTTGTCGTCTGCAATCAGCAGGTGCCCTCTGCCCTGCGCGAGCACATTGGCGTAAGGCGTCGTCGGGGACGGATTCGCCGGTGGCGGCGGACTGTCAGCCGGGGTCTCGGCCACGGCGAGGTCGAGGGTCAGGCTCATTGTTGTCCCACGGTCGACCACGCTATCGATGCTGAGCTTGCCCTGCATCATTTCCACCAGCCGACGGGAAATGACCAGACCCAGACCTGTGCCGCCAAATTCGCGCGTCGTGTCGCCATCGGCCTGGACAAAGGGCTGAAACAGCTTGCCTTGCGCTTCTGGTGAGATGCCAATGCCGGTGTCGGCAACCTCGATCAGGATACTGGCAGTACCCGTGGTGTAGCCGAGCTGCCGCGCGCTCACGGTCACTCCGCCGTGCCGGGTAAACTTGATCGCGTTGCCGATCAGATTGAACAACACCTGCTTGAGTCTGAGCGGGTCACAGATCAGGCGTTCGGGGATTTGTGGGTCCCAATCCAGCTTCAGGCTGAGTCCCTTGCTGAGGGCGCTGCTGGAGAAGGTATTGACCGCAGAATCGATGAGTTGCCTGAGGGCTACGGGTTCCGGACGAACCTCCAGCAAACCCGCCTCGATCTTGGAGAAATCGAGAACGTCATCAATGATTCCTACCAGAGCCTTGGATGAGTCCTTCAGCACGGCGAGCATGCGGGAGCTATCTTCAGAGTCCGGAGTCCCTGCCAGGAGATCCACTGTGCCGACGATGGCGTTCAGAGGCGTGCGGATCTCGTGTGACATATTGGCCAGAAACGCACTCTTCGCACGACTGCCAGCTTCCGCTTGCTGTTGCGCCCGACGCAAAGCCTGCGCCTGTTCCTTCAGTTGACGATTGGAACGCCGCAGCGAGGCTTCGTTGGCAACGCGCTCGGTAATATCCTGAAAAATGCCGGTCAGCCGTGCTGCCTTGCCGTTCACAGCCGTGACCTGGCCGGTCGTTCGCGCCCAGATCTGACGCCCCTTCACGGTGGTGATCTGCAGTACCAGGTCGTAGGGCTGGAGCGTTTCAACGGCGAGACGAAAGGTCTTCAACAGCTTCTTTCGCGAGGCGCGATCATAGAAATTGATCGCCGTTTCCACGCTGGGTTGGTACTCCTCCGGGCTGGTGTCATGAAGGCGGAAGGTCTCCCGTGTCCAATACAGCGTTGAACTCTGCAGGTCGAGCTCCCAGCCGCCCACTTTCGCAATCGCCTGGGAAGCCTCGAGCAATCGTCGGTGGGTGCCGAGCTCAGCACTGGCTGCCCGAGCCTCGGTGACATCACGGCCACTGGCGAATATGTCGCCGTCAGCCTGGGCCGTCGCCTGCCAGGCGATGATCCGGTAGCCGCCTGTCCGAGCAAGATACCGATTTTCGAAATCGCGGACGGTCTGACCGGCAGATACGACCGTCACCGCCTCGCCGGTGGCGGCAAGATCGTCCGGATGGATCAGGTCTCGCAGCGGACGGTGCAGCAGTTCGGTTTCCGACCAGCCGAGTGTGCGTACGAAAGCCGGATTCACGCGTTTCAGGTAGCCGTTGGCACCCGCAACGCAGAGCAAATCGGGGGACTGCAGAAAGAAGCGGTTGCGCTCATCCTCCGCAGCAACCCGAGCACTGATGTCGTAGGCGGCGAACAGTGTCCCGCTGATCTTCCCGTCACTGCCGTGAATCGCCGCAATGGAGAGAATGACCGGAATCGAGCGTCCGTTGACCGCAGTCAGGAACCATTCCCGGGAGATGGTCTCGCCATCACCAGCCTGCGCCACCAGGGCAGGCAGGGTTTCTTCGGTGCCGACGGGGTTCGCGACTGCAGCCGCGAACAATCCCCAGCATTCCCGCCCGAGGATGTCGCTCGCCGTACAACCGAGCATGGATTCGGCGGTCGGATTGAAACGCGTCACCCGACTGTTGCGATCAATCCCGATCACGGCGGAGCCTACGCTGGCCAGCAGGGAACTCTCGAAGGTCAGTTGTCCGGCCAGACGCCGATTGGCCAGACGCAGCTCCAGCTGTACCACGACCTGGCGCGCGAGCCGGGCCAGCGCCAGCCTCTGAGGCTGAGTGAGCTTGCGCGGCACCTGATCGATGACGCACAGCGTGCCGATGTTCCTATCGTCGGGAGTGGTCAGAGGATGCCCGGCATAGAAGCGGATTCGCGGCTCTCCCAGGACCAGCGGGTTGGAAGAAAACCTGATGTCAGCTAGCGCGTTTTCCACCTCCAGGGTGGTCTGTCCGGCGATGGCGTGAGTGCAGAAGGCGATTTCGCGCGATGTCTCGGAAACGTCCAGCCCGATCCTGCTCTTGAACCATTGCCGCGATTCGTCAATCAGCGAAATCAAGGCGATCGGTGTTTCGCAGATCTGCGAGGCGAGTGCCGTCAGATCGTCGAAATTCGGTTCTGGCAGCGTGTCGAGCACCTCATAGCGCAAGAGTGCCGCTAGCCGTTGCTCCTCGTTTGCCTTGGCGGTCTCGCTCATCATCGGAGGACAGGTCAGATTCAGTGTTGCACAGGCGACGCACAGTGCAGTGGCAGGACGGCAGCCGTCTTCACTTTATCAGCACCGTCACTGAAAGTGCGGGGGACGGCAGTGGCAGATTGTCACGAGGTCCCTCATCGACCGGGACGCCTGGGCGGGCGGCGTTCCAGACCGGCTTGGGTCTGGTTGACGCACCTGTGACCATGCATCGATCTGCTGCATGGCGTAGCCTCACCCCGCCGATAAGTCGAGCCAACACAGCGAAGCGGTGCTGGTCAGGCAGACCAGCGCGGAACTCTGACTGATTTCTGATAGGGAGAAGGCCATGCGTACGCTCGACGATTCGGAGATGCACTCCGGCACACGCAGCCTCGGCGGCCATCCCAAGGGTCTCTACTACCTGGCCTTCACCGAAGCCTGGGAACGCTTTTCCTATTACGGCATGACCGCGCTGCTGGTGCTGTACATGGTCAACGAGTTGCTGTTGCCCGGGCATGTGGAGAACATCGTCGGCTTTGCCGGATTCCGGGCGACGGTGGAGTCGCTGTTCGGGGCCATGTCGACGCAGGCGCTGGCCTCGCAGATCTTTGGTCTGTACGCCGGTTTTGTCTATCTGACGCCCTTGTTCGGTGGCTGGATTGCCGATCGCTGGATCGGCCAGCGCAGCGCGGTGGTGATCGGTGCGTTGTGCATGTCTGGTGGTCATCTGGCGATGGCCTTCGAACAATCCTTTCTGCTGGCGCTGGTGCTGCTGGTAGTCGGCTCGGGTTTCCTCAAGGGCAATATCTCGGCCCAGGTGGGAGCGCTGTATCCGCGCGATGAAGAGGCGCTGCGTACCCGCGGATTCGCGATCTTCAGCGTTGCCATCAATGTCGGCGCCGTCACCGGTCCGCTGCTGACCGGCTTGCTGGCAAAGGTCTACGGCTGGCACTACGGCTTCGGCATTGCGGCGATCTTCATGCTGGCTGGCCTCGCCACCTATCTGGTCGGCTATCGGCATCTGCCGGCGCGTGTGGAACGCCGGACTTTCGAGCGCGACAGGCTCACTGCCGCCGACTGGCGCGTGATCCTGGCGCTGGCAGCGGTGATGCTGATCAGCATCTTCCAGTCGGTGTCCTACTATCAGCTGGCCAATGTGCTGCCGGTATGGATACAGGCCCAGGTGGCGCTCGACCTCGGCAGCTTCACGATTCCAGTGCCGTGGTACCAGTCCATCGATCCGCTGTTCAGCATCATGGGCGTGCCGCTGCTGTTCTGGATCTGGCGCCAGCAGGCCGAGCACCGACGTGAGCCCGGCGATCTGGCCAAGATCGGCATCGGCGCCTGGTTGGCAGCCCTGAGCAATCTGATCCTGGTCGCGGCGATCCTGATCGCCGATGGCGCGCCGGTGCATCCGGTCTGGCCCATGCTCTATTGCGCCGGCATGGGCATCGCCTTTCTGTATTACTGGCCGACACTGCTGGCGCTGGTCTCGCGGACTGCGCCTGCCAGCGTCAACGCGACCCTGATGGGCGTGGCCTTCACGACTCTGTTTGTCGCCAACAACCTGATCGGCTGGATCGGCGGCTACTACGAGCGCATGACTCCGGCCCAGTTCTGGGGTCTGCACGCTGCCATCGGTGCGACCGGCGGCGTACTCGTGCTGCTCTTCGGGGGAATGCTCACTCGGGCCCTGGCCGTCGGCGCGCAGCAGCCCCTGCGTGCTTCGGCGCAGACCATCGAGGTAGAACGTTGAACTTGCTGATCCCGCGCTCCCGTGATCAGGAGCGCGGGAATCAGATGGGTAGAGCGGCGGAAGATCAGACTCGAGCCTTATTCGTCGTAATCGCCCTCGTCCTCGTCTGAGCCGTAGTCCTCGGCCTCGTCTGAGCCGTAGTCCTCGCTCTCATCGGAGCCGTAGTCCTCGCTCTCATCGGAGCCGTAGTCGCCTTCGTCGGCGCTGTCGTCTTCGTCGTCGTAAGCAGCCTCGTCTTCACCTTCATCGGCGCTGTCGTCTTCGTCGTCGTAGGCAGCCTCGTCGTCCCCTTCATCGGCGCTGTCATCCTCGTCGTCGTATGCAGCCTCGTCATCACCTTCATCGGCGCTGTCGTCTTCGTCGTCGTAGGCCGAGTCGTCATCACCTTCGTCGGCGCTGTCGTCCTCGTCGTCGTAGGCAGCCTCGTCGTCACCTTCGTCGGCGCTGTCGTCTTCGTCGTCGTAGGCAGCCTCGCCGACACCTACGTCGGCGCAGTCGTCTTCGTCGTCGTAGGCAGCCTCGTCGTCACCATCGTCGGCGCAGTCGTCTTCGTCGTCGTAGGCAGCCTCATCGTCACCTTCGTCGGCGCAGTCGTCGTCGTCGTAGGCGGCCTCGTCATCACCTTCATCGGCGCTGTCGTCTTCGTCATCGTAGGCTGACTTGGCATCGCCGTCGTCGGCACTGTCGTCGTCTTCGTCGTCGTAGGCCGACTCGTCGTCACCTTCGTCACCTTCATCGGCGCCGTCGTCCGAATAGTCATCGTCGGGCTCGCCAACGTAGTTCTGATCCTCGTCGTCAGCCACGCCATCGTTGTCGTCGTCGGCGTCGATTTCATCCAGAGAGCCGTCGTTGTCGTCGTCTTCGTCGTAATAGTTGCCTTCACCGTCGCCATCGCTGTCGACGTCGAAGTCGAGTTCGCCCTCGTCATCGATGTCCATCAGTACCTGGCCGTCGTCGCCGGCACTGACATCCTCGAGTTCGTATTCCAGCGTCTCTTCGTCGCCGACGATTTCCACGTCGATGTTGTAGGTGTCCAGGTCCGGATCGTCATCACTGAAGGCAATGCGCCCGCTGTCGTCCTCTTCGGCCTTGAAGCTGCGACCCTTCTGAATCTCGAAATCGCTGACTTCGTATTGCCCGCGGCTATCGGCGACGCGAATACTGGGCTTCTGTCTGGCACCGGCTTCGTAGACGAAATCGTCACCGCTGAACCGGACGGTCTCGACCGCACCGCCGCCGACCTCGACATCGCTGACCTGATACACCTTCTCGTCGGTGAAGACGGTGACCTCGGACTTCGGATTGTCGGAGGGGCGTCCGTCATCAATCAGTTTGACGTCGTATTCCTGATTGCGCGGCAGTTGCACCACGCAGCCCTGCGAGCCAAAGATCGGTCGCATCGACGCGCCATCGATGCCGTTATTGGCGCCGGTGGCTCCCATCGACAGCTGCTTCTGGTTACCCCGGCTTACGGCCTGTACCTGGGTGCAGCGACTGGGCGTGTACACCGTCCAGGTGTCGGTTGGTGCCGCAGGCGGACGTTTCGGCGCAGAGCTTGGTCGAGTGGCGGGTGCCTTCGGCTTGGGCTGGGCCACCGTCTTCGGTTTGGCCTGTGGTTTCGGCTTGGGTTTGGCCTGGGGCTTGGCAGTCGGCTTCGCCGGAGGCTTGGAGTTCGGGTTAGCCTGAGGTTTGGCAGTCGGTTTCGCCTGTGGCTTGGGTGCCGGTTGTGGCTGCGGCTTGGCGGTCGGTTTGGGCTGTGGCTTGGGCGTAGCCTTCGGTCCGGACTGCGGAGTCTTCGGGCAGAACGGACATTTGAGCGGCTGATAGCGTACCGACAGCTGGGTGAGGGCCATCGAGCCCGCAGAGCCTTGCCAGGGCTTGGGGTCTTGACTGGGATTCAGCGCTCCGCCGCTGTAAACCCAGCGGTTCTTCGGCACATCGATGTCGAGGTAGCGCTCGGCTCCCGGGAAATTGTTGTCATAGAGGAATACCCGATAGACACCCGGTGTACCCTGCTCGACCCGGTAGGGGGTCACCGCATGGCCGCCGCTGTCGCCCCAGATACCAATCCGGGGATAGTCGTTGCGGGCCTTCAGCGTTTTGATGATCTCGTCGACGATCTGCTGCAGGGACCACCTTTGCGTTGTCGTGACGGTGGTACTGACCGGCTCCAGCATCTGCGTTGCGTAGTAGGTGGAGATGGTGCGCATCAACCACTCGTCGTCGGGCTTCAGTGCATAGGGCTGCTTTGCACCGTAGTTGTCGACGTTTTCCTGCTTGAGAAAGAAGGCCGAGCTGAGCGCGGCCATGCCTTCGCAGTGCCCGTTCTCGGTGCTCTTGTTGACCTGGTCTATCCATAGCTGCGCAGCCGGCGTCGGGATGCAGGTATCGCCCTGCTTGCGGGCGCAGACCTGGTCGCCAAACAGGAAGGAGGCATCGTCGGCGGTCAGCTTGGCATGCGGATATTGCTTTCCGCCCCAGTTGGCGAATCCGAAACCATCGGGCACCGGGCGAAATCCGCTGTCGGCAAGGACCTGAGTCCGGCCCTGCGCTAGCGCCGCGCTGCCGAGCGTGACCATCAAGCAAAACAACGCGATGCGTTTGCCCATATCTACTCCGATGTCTCGCTGATTCAAGCCGAGCTTCTGTCGAGGGCGGGCAGCAACACGCTGGCCCGGCATGGGATGGTTAACCCCGGCTGAATCTAGCACCAAGCCTGGCGTCGCCAGCAGGGGTCGACATCCTTTCGTGTTGATCAGTCACAATAGGTGCCAGGGACTCTAGTGCACGGGCGCTGCAGTGCGATGCTGGCCGGGGACGGCCTTCTGGATCGCAGGTGCCTGTAGTGCCTGCGGTGCGGGCACTCCGGAGTTCCAACAGCGCCGTTCGGCATCTCTACGGGCAGAGCCAGGCGAAGCCCAGCGAGCACAGCACCTTGGGCCAGGTAACGGCGTCGGCAGCGGGCGCCTTGCGCGACCGGGACTCCTTGTTCCAATAGAGTTCGTATCCGACCAGTTCGCGGGCAGCACGCAGGTTCTTCAGGTAGCGCGGCGTCTCGGCGGCGCTGATCTCGTCGGTCTTGCTGGTCCACTCGTCGACGATGGTCAGTACCGTGCCTTTGGGTTGAATGCTGCGCACCAGACTGAATGCCGGATCATCCACGCGCTCGGTCTCGGGCTTGATCGAGAATGCCACGGGCAGCAGGATCTTCGTGGTCAGTTGGATGTTCTGCGGATAGCCCAGACGCAGCGGTGCATTGCGGGCCGGTGAGGCCTCGCTGCGCAGGTATTCGTTGAGATCGGGTACCTTGACCGGGGCGATGAAGCGTTGCTTTTCTTCCGACCAGCTGGCGTACTCGTCGATCTCGTAGTGCTCTGTCACCCGCACCTCGTTGCGGTCATCCCGGTCTTCGATATCGATGGGTTTGAGCACCCGGATGCCCGGGTAGTAGCCGGCATAGAACTTCAGGAAGCTGCGCTGCATCTCCTCGCTGCCGGTATCGGCCAGATCCGCCCGCGCGCGCTCCGCGAGGGCGCCCTTGGACGTGGTGGTCACCGTGAATCCCACGGCTTGATCAAAGCCGGCGCGCGCGTCTATCTGCACCCGCACTTCCTTGCGGGCCACGCGTGCCGCCGGATCACCCATGGCCACCAGCCCCCTGGAGCCGGACTTCAACGGCAGTGCCAGATCGTAGTCGGGCTGGTGGATGTCGGCGAGCTGACCCTTCTGCGTCATCCGAGTCGGATCGAGCCAGTAGGTCTGGCCGTCGACCCGGGCCTGGACCAGCACGTGGTCAAACACGCCCGGACTGGCCAGCCGCTCGCGCAGGCCGCGGCGCATGCTGGTATTGACCAGAGCCGGATTGGCATCGATCCCGAGCTGCCTGAGCATGGTCAACAGCAGCAGGGTTTTGTCCTTGCAGTCGCCGAAGCGGCGCTTCAGCACTACGTCCGGCGCATTCGGCGCGTGCGAGCCGGCGCCCAGGGACACCGCCATGTAGCGAATTTCCGACTGCACATAATTCAGTGCCGCCTGCGTGCGCGCCGCGGAATCGGCGTGATCGCGCTTGATCTCGTCGATCGCTTCCTGCAATTCGGCATTGGGCTTCGGCACGGCGTACAAGGGCAGGGCCCAGTTGACCACGTCCGCCCAGTTTGGATATTCGGACCAATAGGCAGCGGCGTACGGGTCGTACCAACCGGGTGAGTCACTATCCACATGCCGCGCCGGCACGTCGCGCAGATCCCAGACCAGCTGCTGCTGGCCATCGACCTTGCTCGCGCTGGGTCTGGCAGATTTGGGCCTGGAGGCCCACTGAAGCGGCCGGGTCTCCGGGTGCAGCAGGCGCACATGGATGCGCGCCACCGGCACCGAATACTCCAGGCTGGCAGCGCCGAAGTCGCGCCCGGCGAAGACCGGATTGCGGCCAACTACGGTGTATTCGTAGTCCACCAGATCGCCCACACGCACATCCTCCAGGAAGATGTTGGCGCTCATCGAGCCGTCGAAGACCAGATAGTCCAGCTCGGTCTCGCGCTGCAGGATGCGGATCTCGGCGTCTTTCAGCTTGGGGATGACCCGGCCCTTGCGGATCACCGACACCGAATTGAGGATCAGTTCCTCATGGCTCGGATCGAACTCGAATTCGAGATTGGCCAGCGATTCCAGGCCCTTGGCGGTGAGCGCCTTGGCCACGACGCGGCGGTAGCGGCTGCCTTGCTCGCCGTCCAGGCGGACCTGCATATCTGACAGCAGGTAGTAGACGCCATCGGCCGCCTGATTGAGCAGTTCGGGCTTGACTGCGCCGGCCTCGACCGGCGTGACCCACGCGGGTCGGGCGTCAATGCGATAGGACTCGGCAGCGGGCAGCGGCAGGCTGCATCCCAGCAGCAGGGCCAGGCCCAGAACCGACGCCAGCGAGCGCATCCATGGTCGGCACGGATTTTTCAAAGGGTTCACAGCCAGTCTCACGCGACGCAGTGGATAGCGACGATACAAAAGAATACAAAAACCTGTGCTCTATGGTTTCAAGTTGCGGCCACGATCAAAGTGCCGTCAGGCCGCAGCGCGCCACGCCAGGGCAAAGTCGATGGCCGCGCACACCGCCGCCGTCTGTGCCGCATTGCATTGCTCCGGGCTGGCGCTGGGGCTGTCGGGATAGACCTCGGTGGTGGTCTTGAATCGGGCATCGGTGATGCCGGCACAAAGGCCGAGCTGTCGGAAGGGATAGCGGATGACACCGGGGGCGACCACGGTCGAGCCGATGATCTCGCCGTGGTCGTCGGCTGGCGCGATGTGGGTCACGCGGGCCACCGCAGCGATGATGGCTTGCTGGAACTCCGGTTGCGGCTGCTCGGTATCGTCGACCAGATAGAAGCCATCCGGAATCTCGCCGGGCTCGCTGCTCTTGCCATCGCGGGCGGCCAGCGCCGGGCGGAACTCGGTCTCGTCAGTGTCGGTGGTTTCGTGCAGATCGACGTGCACCAGCACGCGCTCGCGCAGGGGCTCGACCAACCGCATCAGGGCGGCTGATTCCTGGGCTGGACTGTCAGCGCGGAACGAACGGTTCGGATCCACCGCGTCGCGGTTCCAGCGGTGAATCACCTCGTAAGCCCAGGGACTGATGCAGGGCGCGACGATCAGATTGATCCGCCCGGCGTAGTCCTCGGCATGCCGATCGAGGAAGCGCAGGGCGCCATGCACACCACTGGTTTCGTAGCCATGGACTCCGCCCGTCACCAGCACGATCGGCAACTCCTCTCGCCAATGGCGACTCTTGACCGCGTACAGCGGATAGCGCGCGGGATCGTGATCCAGCTGACCGTACTGCAGCACCTCAAGGCGCGAGCGCAGTCCATCGATCGCGCTCAGCACCTCGTCCTGATAACTGCGCTGGCGCCGCTGCAGCGCCCGCCACTCGGCGACTTCCGCCGCGCCCCAGGGTGTGCCGGGTGTGCCGATGGGATAGCTGGAGGGAGAGTTCATGGGTGTGCTGTCCAAGTGGTGGGGCTGTCGAATTGCGATGGGCGTTGCGCGCCAACCCGTTGTCAAAGGAGCCAGGTAGGCACCATCCCTTCAGTCTCGTTTGCGGCCGGCAAACTCCAGCTTGCCCCAGCGGATGCGCTGCTGCACAGGCTCGAAATGGCGATGCAGCAGATCGAGGATCAGGGACGGTTGTGCCAGCCAGGCTTCATAGGTACTGCGCTCTCCGTCAACCATCGTCGCAAAGGCATCGATGCGCGGTGCCAGACGCCGCACCAGACCGATCTCGCTGACGTGATGTACCACACTCAGAAAAGGCGTGAGCCAGGGTTCGCAGGCAAGGAACAGGCCGCCGGGTTTGAGCACGCGGGCGGCGTCGCTCAGGGTGCGATCCAGATCCTCCGGCAAGAGGTTCAGGTGATGCAGCCCGCCCTGAACGGCCACGATATCGCGCGATTGGCTGGCAAAGGGCAACTCGCGCGCGTCGCAGACATAGAGCGTGGCCGGCCCCCGATATTGCTGCAACAGGCTTTCAGAAAGGTCCACCCCATCCAGGCGCGCATAGCCCAGCTGTTCCCAGGCACACAGGGCGCTGCCGCGACCACAGAAGAGCTCGACGATATGCGCATCGCGCGACCAGTTGGCTGCCCCCAGACGCAGCAGGCGTTGCTGGAACTTGGCGATTTCCTGTTCCCGCGATTCAAAGCGCAGATAGGCTTCTTCCCAGCTCGCATCGCAGCAAGTCAGCGCAGGGTGCACGTGGACGATGGTTGGAGTGTCGCCGCCGTTGTCGGTGTTCCTTTTCGGATCGGTACTCATGGCGCCGCCTGCACTGATGCCGGCCGGCAGCGCGCCAGAAAATGCAGATTGCGGCCGAAGATCCAGTCGGCGGCCTTGGGATAGATGGCCAGATCCTGCTGCCAGCTGTCCACGCTCCAACCGAGGTCGGCCAGTGCCTGCTGCCATTGGTGCTTGCGCCAGTAGTTGTAGGGCAGGGCCACGCCGTGGCCGGCATTGCCGACCCAATCCATGAATCTCAGCAAGGGCCAACTCAGGAAGCCGTCGACGAGATGATCCTTGATCGTGACCGAATGGCGCGCCACTCTGCCGCATTCGCGCAGCAGTTCGACCTGCACTTCGCAGTGATGCAACACATCAATCAGCAAGACGACATCGACGCTGTCATCGTCCATGGGGAGGGTGTGGCCATCGAATTCGCGCACGGGTATGTGTGTGTGCGGGCGCACCAGCACGTCCAGACCTTCCAGTTTCAAATCCGGGCGCATCTGCAGCAACAAAGCGCCGAGCTGGCCGTCGCCACAGCCTACGTCGAGTACCAGCGCATCCGCAGGGAGCAATGCCGACAGCAACGTGGCCAGCCGTCGCACGCGACGCTTGTGCACCGTCGCCGAATGTACGGCCGACAGCGCATCCGTCATCGTCGGCGCAATCCCATCAGGCTGACCAGAAAACTGGCGAATACGGTCTGGGTGCCGAGCGTGATCAAAGTGACCCCGGGAATGATCAGACGCATTCCCAGCGCATAGGGTAGCTCGCCATAACCGCGCTCGGCCCATTGCCAGACGGCGGCCAGGACCAGCGCGGCACCAGCCACCGCGCCCAGCGCGCCAAGCACCACACCTCGCTCCAGCGACAATCGCTGATGAAAGCGTTCGAGGCGCTGGTCTGGCGGCAATACCCCAGACGTGATCGCGATGGTCTTGGCGAAGATCGAGAACCAGATGGCCTGATAACCCAGCACGGCCAACATGCTCGAGACCAGCAAAGTGTGTGCGTCCAGTTGCCAGCCGCGCCAACTCAGAGCGCCTGGCAGTGCCAGAGCGAATCCAAGCGCACCCAGCAGCAACAGTGCCAGGCCGGGAATCAGAAACAGCCAGCGTGGGCTGCACATCAGGAAGAACCGAAGCGTGCGCCAGCCGTCGCGCCAGGTTTTCAGGTGAGGCGGATGGGCACTGCGGCCATCCGGATGCAGGGTGATCGGTACTTCGCCGATGCGTGCCTTGATCAGGCTGGCCTTGATGACCATCTCCGTAGCGAATTCCATGCCCATGCAGCGCTGATCCAGACGCTGATAGAGCTCACGGGTGAAACCGCGCATACCGCAATAGATGTCGTTGATCGGCGCCCGAAACCACCAGCGGCTGAGTCTGGAGAACAGCGGGTTTCCCAGCCAGAAATGCAGGGGTGGCATCGCGCCCGGCAGCACGGTGCCGCCGCCGGTGGGCAGGCGGCAGCCCTGCACCAGTTCGAAGCCCTCGCGCAGCTTGAACACGAATTTCGGCGCCTCGCCGAAGTCGTAGCTGTCATCAGCATCGCCCATGAGCACGTAGCGTCCGCGGGCAGCGGCAATACCACCCATCAGCGCGGCGCCATAGCCCGGTTCCTTGACGTGCACGATGCGAGCGCCGGCGGCTTCGGCCAGTGCCTGCGAACCGTCGGTACTGCCGTTGTCGGCGACGATGATCTCGCCCTCGATCCCATGTTGCGCCAGCGCTTCCCGCGCCTTGCGCACGCAGGTGACTACCGTCTCTGCCTCGTTCAGGCAGGGCATCACGATCGAAACTTCCGGTTCCAAGGGCTGGTCCAGAGTCGGCAGGAATTTCCTACTATAAGCAGGCCGGGGATGTGGTGCCAGCTTGCGGATGGACGTCTTCACCGGAGTCCTCGCGTGAACGCCTTGCGGGCACCGACAGCGCTCGGCACAATCGCTTGAACCCTCGCGAGATTCCCGTCGATGTCCGCTTCCACTCTCGCGTCAGTCGGTCCGGTCGAGCAATGGTGCACTGGACGCAAAGCGTATGTTTTGCTGGCGCTACTCGCGCTGGTGGTTTGCCTGCTCGCGGTGGCTTTGCATGGCCTCCCGGTGCCCTACATCCATGACGAGTTCACCTATCTCTTTGCCGGCGAGACTTACTCCCAGTTGCGCCTGAGCAACCCGAGTCCGCCCAGCCCGGAATCGTTCTGGTCTCCGCATTTGCTGGTCGAACCGACTTTCTCGTCCAAGTACCCTCCGGCTCAGGGCCTGTTTCTGGCCTTGGGTTTCTGGCTGGGAAATCCGTTCATTGGTTTGATGTTGAGTGGGGTTGCGGCCGCGGTAGCTCTGCTCTGGGCCTTGCGTGCCATGGTGAGGCCACTTCCGGCTCTGGCCGCCAGCGCCGCCCTGGTGGTCACGGTGTTGGTTGCGGGTACCTGGATACGCTCGTACATGGGGGGACTGGTGGCTTTTGCCAGCGCCGCACTGGTGCTTGGGTTCTTCCTGCGACTACGCCAGGGCACGCCTGACCGCACGGCCTTCCTGGCGCTGGGAATCGGTCTCGGCGGGCTGTTCTTGTCGCGGCCTTTCGAAGGCGCGGTCGTCTGCCTGCTATGTGGCTCGGCCTACGCCCCCCAAATCATCGCAAGTTGCCGTGCCGGAATCCGACCGCTCGTGCGTGGCTGCCTGATTGCATCCATCCCTCTGATCCTGGCGCTGTTGTTCCAGGGGGCATTGAATCTGTCGGTCAGCGGCAGTGTCTGGCGCATGCCGCACTCGGTGTATCACGCCCAGTACATGAGCCAACCGATTTTCATCTGGCAACACGAGACCGTGGCCAGCAAGCCCTCACCGCGACTGGCCGTGGTGGAAAAGGCGCTGCTTGCTTCCGGTGGCTGGACTGCGCATGCAGAGCAATCGGCTGTGGGTGGCTACCACGCGATCATCGCAGTGGGAGGAGTGACTCTGCTCTGGCTGGTGCTGATCAGTCTGCCCTTCCTGGCCTACCTGCAATGGCGGCTGATGGCGGTGCTCGTCGGCTTCCCGCTCTTGCATGCTGCGTCGAATTACGTGGTGCTGGATTACTATTTTGCGCCAGTGGCGCCGATCTGGTTTCTGGCTATCGGTGCCTTGTTTCAGGTCGGCCTCGACCGACTGGGCCGGCCCGCCATGGGTCTGGTTGCCATCGCGGCTCTGCTTGTCGGTTTGTTCCTGCCTCGCTTGTTGGCCTCTCCCGATGCGCAGACCATTCACCATCATCACGATCTGGTACGGGCACTTTCGGGAAAGCCACCCAGTCTGGTCTTCGTGACCTACGCGCCTGGTACCAGCGATCACCTGAATATCGTCTACAACGATCCGCAGCTGCGAAACCACGCCCTGTTCGTCAATGAGTTGGATCAGGACTCGAATTGCACGGTGCTGGACGCTTTCGGAGGCGGACGCCAGATCTGGCGCATCAAGGTCAGCAACGGTGGCATGAACGGGGGTATCGTTTCGCCGCAGGAGCTGTGCCCGATTCCAGGGCAGTTCAGCGAGCGGGCGCAGTGAATCCGGTTTTGCCGCCCGCGATCAAGTGGATGGTGCATCCGGCAGGAAGCCGGCGACCACGTCATTGAGAAAACGAAAACCGAGTTCACTGACCTGCACACGGCCCTGTTCGTGCTGCAGCAGACCGAGCGCCAGCGCGCGCTGGTAGCCGGCTTCGCGGTCGAGCTGGCGCCCGGTGCGCTGTGGGTACAGCTCATCGGCAAAACCCTGCTTCAGGCGCAGCGCGTTGAGCATGAACTCGAAGCCGAGCTCGCCGGGGGCTACGTCGCGATCCTCGCTCCAGGCACGGCTGCTGCCGGCCTGCTGCAGGAAGAAACTGGGCGTGCGCTGGCGCACCCGGCGGCGCACCCGGCCATCGGCGCTGCTGACCTTGGAGTGGGCGCCCGCGCCAACGGCCAGGTAATCCCCAAACAGCCAGTAATTCTCGTTGTGCCTTGAGCGTCGGCCCGCCTGTGCGTAGGCCGAGACCTCGTAGTGCTCGAAGCCGGCGGTCGCCAGCAGTGGCTGGCAGCCATCCAGCATGTCGGCGAGCACCTCTTCATCGGGCAGATCGGTGGGCGGTGTGCGGGCAAACACCGTCTGCGGTTCCAGCGTCAGCTGATAGTGGGACAGGTGCTCGGGCGCCAGTGCCAGAGCAATGCCGAGATCGTCGATTGCCTGGGCCACGGATTGGCCGGGCAGGCCGTACATCAGATCGATATTGATGTTGTCGAAGCCGGCATCGCGGGCCATGGTGTAGGCGCGACGAGCTTCATCGGCGCCGTGGATGCGACCGAGGCGCTTGAGCTTGTCGTCGTCGAAGCTCTGCATGCCGAAGGAAATCCGATTGACGCCGGCAGCCAGATAACCCTCGAAGCGGTCGAACTCGGCCGTGCCCGGATTGGTTTCCAGCGTGATTTCGCATCCCGGCTGCAGCACCAGCGAGGCCCGCACGGCATCGAGAATGCGGCCGATGCCGCGGGCGCTGAACAGGCTGGGTGTGCCGCCGCCGAAGAAGATCGATTCCAGCGGGCGGCCCAGAGCCAGTGGTACTTCCAGCGCCAGATCGGCGATCAGGGCGTCGACATAGGCATCCTCGGGCAGCGTGGCCGGGCGCTGATGCGAGTTGAAATCGCAATAGGGACACTTGCGCACGCACCAGGGCAGATGCACGTACAGCGACAACGGGATCTTGGCGGGATCGATGGGCGTGATCATCTGCGGCTGAGCTCAATAACTTTGCGATTCTGTGGGAGCGGACTCTGTCCGCGATAGGTTTGCGAGAGCATTCGCGGCTGAAGCCGCTCCCACAGTAGTGCAAGAGCATTCGCGGCTGAAGTCGCTCCCACAGTAGTGCAAGAGCATTCGCGGCTGAAGCCGCTCCCACAGTAGTGCAAGAGCATTCGCGGCTGAAGCCGCTCCCACAGTAGCGCAGGAGCATTCGCGGCTGAAGCCGCTCCCACAGTAGTGCGAGAGCCGTCGCGGCTGAAGCCGCTCCCACAGTAGTGCGAGAGCCGTCGCGGCTGAAGCCGCTCCCACTGTGTGTGATGGTCAGCCGGCCAGGCGTGCGCGCAGCTGGGCCAGGGCCTTGCCGCGATGGCTGAGCGCATGCTTCTGCTCGGGGCTGAGCTCAGCGGCGCTGAGGCCGCTGGAGGCGTCCAGAAAGACCGGGTCATAGCCAAATCCACCCTGGCCGCGCGGGATGCGTGACAGGCGCCCGGTCCAGACGCCCTCGGCGATGATCGGTGAGGGATCATCGGCCGCGCGCATCAGTACGATCACGCAGACAAAACGGCAGCTGCGGGCGGCGCCCTCCAGGCTTTCCGTGGCCTTGAGCAGCTTGTCGATATTGGCCTTCGGATCGGCCCTGGGTCCGGCATAGCGGGCGCTGTGGACGCCGGGCGCGCCGGCCAGTGCGTCGACGACGATGCCGCTATCGTCGGCCAGCGCCCAGCGGCCGCTCAGGCCAGCGGCGTGGCGGGCCTTGATCAGGGCGTTCTCGACAAAGGTGCAGGCCGGCTCGGCCGGCTCGGGAATGGCCAGCTCACCGGCGCCGTGCAAGCGCCAGGGCAGATCTGCGAGCAGGCTGCGCAGCTCATCCAGCTTGTGCTGGTTGTGGCTGGCCAGCACCACGTCACGCGCTTCAGTCACGGGACAGTGCCTCACGCTGGGCTGCATGCAATTCTGCGGCGCCCTTGCGTGCCAGGGCCAGCATCACGTCGAGTTCGTCCTGACGAAAGGCATGGCCCTCGGCCGTGCCCTGCAGTTCGATGAAACCCATGCCGTCGTTGAGCACCACATTCATGTCGGTCTCGCAGTCCGAATCCTCGGCATAGTCCAGATCGAGCACCGGGATGCTCTTCCAGATGCCGACCGATACTGCCGCCACCTGACCATGGATCGGGTCCTTGCTGATCATCTTGTTCTTCAGCATCTTGCGCGTGGCATCCACCAGCGCGACGTAGGCACCGGTAATCGCTGCGGTGCGAGTGCCGCCATCGGCCTGCAACACATCGCAATCGAGGATGATCTGACGCTCGCCCAGCGCCCGCCGGTCGACGACGGCGCGCAAGGAGCGCCCGATCAGACGCTGGATTTCGTGGGTGCGCCCGCCCGGTGCGCCCTTGACCACTTCGCGCGCCGAGCGCGTGTGCGTGGCCCGGGGCAACATGCTGTACTCGGCCGTCACCCAGCCCTCGCCGGTGCCACGCAGCCAGGGCGGCGAACGGTCATCGACGGTGGCGGTGCAGAGCACCCGGGTGTGGCCGAAGCTCACCAGCACCGAGCCTTCGGCGTGACGGGTGTAGTGACGTTCGAAGCTCACCGGACGCATCTGGTCGGGCTGGCGCGCGCTGGGTCGGGTCTGGGTCATGATGGGTGGGGCCTTGGAAACGGCCCGCAGTCTACGCGTTACGGTGTGGAGTGTTGGTTCGGGGCGCTGCGCGCGCAGAGGGGTAGGTTGGGCTAAGCGCAGCGTGCCCAACACCAGAGTCCATTGTTGGGCACGCTGCGCTTAGCCCAACGGTCGTGGCTGCGGGCCACTCGCAATCATGAAAGTCGCTGGTGCCATGACCGTTGCATGGGGTTTCTTGCCTAACCCCTCCCCAACCCGTCCGGCCCGGCGGCAAGCCGCCGCGCGTTCGCAGGCGCGGCCGGCATGCCGGCCAAGCGCGCCAGGCTCACCCCCGAACATCGGGGAGGGAGCGACAGCCGTCGCCTGAATGACTTTCACGGCAACCTACAGTTCATGGCCGGCACGGAACAGCTGGCTCGCAATGACGCCTCAACACCTGACGATGACACCTGCCTTGCAGGGATGACACCAACAGAGGACGCAGCACCTGTCACTTCGGCGGCCGCACATCGCCGCACAGCTGATGGCGCAGATCGGACTCGAACTGGGCGTAGCGTCGATCGCAATCGGCCTGGTCGCTGCTGTGGTGGCGGTTTTCCCAGCCTTCGGTGAGCAGATCCAGGGGTGCGTGGTAGTCCACGGCGGCGCTGGGCACGCCCATGCTCAGCATCTGTCCGATCTGGCGCGCCAGGCCGTTGCTTTCTTCGACGGTCTGCGGGCGGAAGCCCGGGAGCTTTCCGGTGTCGGCGCCGGGCAGCATGGCGTCAATGGAGCGACCAGCGAAGGCCCGGCGCCTGGGGGCATTCTCTCTGGCGATCTCGGCGGCTACGGCCACGCGGCTCTGCTCCAGGCGCAGGCTGGGTGCTACCGGATCCGGCAGGATCAGCTCCGGCTCCGTGGCATTGGCCGGCAGCGGCGACATGGCAGTCGGGCCACTGGGCCTGACAGCGACCGGCTGCGGCCTTGCTGGCGCTGCCGGCGCGCCCGTGGCCGGCTTTGGTGGCACCGGCGGCGGCGTTTCGATCAGGGCGATGTCGACGGTCAGCGCGGTGCGCTCGATCAGCGCCGGGCGCACGGCAGTGTCGCGCCAGAGGTTGCCGATGATCAGCGTGTGCAGGACCAGGGTGCCGGTCCAGGCGGCAATCCGGGCGGGTGACAAAGTGCGCGTCGCTGATGATCTGGCTGCACGCTGACGCACATGGGCTCCCGACGTTGGCTGAGGACTGCGCCCACGCGGGTTGCGAGGCAGGCGCGAGCATGGCGATCGGCGCGGCGCTCGGGGTTCGCTGCAGCTGAACTCCCGTCTTGTGCGCCATTGCTGTTCAGGCAACTACCATGAATGGCCATCCTCGGCGCCAGCCCCAAGGCACCATCGGCGTGTCGCAATTGGCAGATGGCAGGGACTCAGCGGCGCATAATCAGGCATCGGACTGACCTGGAGAGATGGCCATGGCACGCTGGCGTAGTCTGTTTCTGGCATTGGTACTGGCGCTTTCGGCCTGGCCGGCTCTGGCCTCGCGCAATTATCAGGACATGTGGTGGTTGCCCGACGAGAGTGGCTGGGGACTGATGGTGCTGCATCAGGGCGACGTCATCTCCGCGGTGATGTTCCACTATCGCGCCGACGGCAAGCCCGCCTGGTATCTGCTGTCGAACGCACCGCGTGGAACCGAGGAGTTCTTCACCGGAACGCTGTACGAGGTGACCGGTCCGCCCTTGTTCGGTCTGTTCAATCCGGCCGCCGTGCTGCCCCGCAATGTCGGCAGCATGACCTTGCATTTCACCGGGATCAACGAAGCCACCCTGAGTTACACCATTGATGGCGCCACGACGATGCGACCGATCCAGCGCATCAGCTATGCCAATCTCGGTGTCGACGGCATCTACTTCGGCTCCCAGGTCGCCGTGTTCAGTTGTGACAACAGCCCCGAGATCGGCAGTTATGTGTTTCCGGCGGAGTTCGACATCGTCGCCAGCGCGATCCGCGACACCCGGGTCACCACCACCATCCTGGGTGGCGAAGGCGTGTTCTGTGACTGGACCGATGGCAACTTCACCCAGGCCGGTTCGATGATTCACGGCGAAGGCCTGATTGCCTGCCGCGACGGCAACAGTGCGCCGGTGAGTTTCGGCAGTTTCGAGGTCGAGCAGATGCGGGTCGCCGATCATGCCGTGAGCATCAATTATCGAACGACGCTGGAGTACCCGACCGCGGGTGTCAGCTGCACCGAACGTGGACTGCTGTCGGGAACGCGTCTGGTCCGACCCGACTAGCACGGGCCCTCAAGCGGGGCAGTCGTGGCGGGCCAAAACCGAAGCCCCCACGGCGTTGTCCGCTCACAGCGCTGGCCGCCGATTTCCTTCCATTCCGGCAGGCTGCTAGCCTGCGCCGGAACTTGAAGCGATCCAGTGGTGGCAATGCGCATCATCAGTCTCAATCTGAACGGGCTGCGTTCGGCTGCACGCAAGGGCGTCTTGCCCTGGCTGGCCGAGCAGCAGGCCGACGTTATTGCCCTGCAGGAAACCCGCCTGCAGGAGCCCGACCGTCTGAAGCAGGATTTCTCCATCGCCGGATACACCGGCTACTTCGTGGATGCGGCGGCGAAGGGATACAGCGGGGTTGCCCTGTATCTGCCGCGCCGCCCTGACCGTCTGGTGGAAGGGATCGGTCAGGCCGACTTCGACGCCGAAGGGCGTTGGCTGCAGGCCGACTTCGGCGATCTGTCCATCGTTTCGCTGTACCTTCCTTCGGGCTCGTCCGGTGAGCCACGTCAGGCCTTCAAGTTCCAGACACTGGACTGGCTAGCCGAGAAGTTCGATGCCATGGCCGCCGATGGCCGCCGCTACATCGTCTGTGGTGACTACAACATCGCCCATCGCGCCATCGATCTGAAGAACTGGCGCGGCAACCAGAAGAACTCCGGATTCCTGCCGGAGGAGCGTGCGTGGATGGAGCGTCTGCTCGTGGAGCGTGGCTGGGTCGACAGTCATCGTCAGCTCAAACCCGATGTCGCCGAATACACCTGGTGGAGCAATCGCGGTCAGGCCTGGGCCAAGGACGTCGGTTGGCGCATCGACTACCAGCTGGCCTCGCCGAATCTGTCCGAAGCGCCCGCTGCCGTGCGGGTGCACAAGGACGATCGATTCTCCGATCACGCGCCGCTGATTGTTGATTACCGACTGGAACATCTGCGGCGCTCTGACTGATACTCTTGCGTAGCTTCATGGCTTCGGCCACGATGGCACCGCGCTCCCCGACCAATGAGGGCTAACGATGTGGCAATGGCTCAAGAGTTTGTTCAGCCGCAAAGCCGCAGTTGCCGAGCCTGAACCGCAGATCTGGAATTTCCGGATCAAGGGTGGGCGTGCCGAAATTGGTGCGGTCAACGATGCGCTCGAGCGCGCTGCCATGGCCGGTGATGTGCCCGAGCCGGCGATGCGGGCCATGCAGGTGGCACTCGATGAACTGCTGACCAACGCCATCATGCACGGCAGCGTCAGCCTCAATGATCCGATGCAGGTGGATCTGATCATCGGTCAGAGTGTGTTGCGGGCGGTCATCGTGCACGCCGGTCCGGCTTTCGATCCCACCCAGGTCGAAGCACCCGATCTGGATACCGCGCTTCCCGATCGCGAGATCGGCGGTCTTGGCATCCATCTGGTGCGCTCGATGATGGACGAATTCAGCTACGAGCACGCCGACGGCCGCAATGTGCTGAAGCTCGGAAAGAACTTCCGCTAGATCGATCCAGCCTGAACGCCCCCCTGTGGGAGCGGCTTCAGCCGCGATAGTCCCTGCATTCCTGTGGGAGCGGCTTCAGCCGCGATGCTTCGCTGACGGATTCCCGTCGACCCTGTCGATGCGCTTGTTCGCGCGTGGAACAAAGGCGTCATTGCGAGGAGCGCAGCGACGAAGCAATCCAGTGCTTCTGCGGCTGTGTGTCTGGATTGCTTCCCCCGGATCAAGTCCGGGGTCGCAATGACGCCGTGAAGGGGTGATTCTGCAAACCCGTGCCCCGTGCCCCGTGCCCCGCGCCTTCGTGCCCTCAAAACACCAGATAGCGTGACCAGAAATCGCAGTAGCTCTTCCGGTAGTTGCTGATCAGACCGCGCCTCTGATCGTCGAATTCGATGGCTACATCGTCGTTCGCCTGTCGCTGCGGCCACGCCGGGTCGTTGCCGCCGTTGGGGTCGCCGGTCGCGGCAAAGCGGGTCCATTGGCGCTGTACCTGGGCCGAAAGATCGGCCTCGGCCGCGGTGGCACTTGGTGTCGGGCCGAAGACAAAGCCGATGTCGGCGCCATGGAAGGCACCATAGACGGCGGCCGGGCCGGCAAAGACATGGGTGTAGACATAGCGCCAGGTCGGGTGGCCGTTGGCGGCGTGGTTGCGGGAGTAGGCAGCGGCGGGGCAGGCAAACTGCAGATCGTCGAGCAGATCGGCATAGGCGTACCAGGGCTCGGCATAGGCACTGGCCGGATACTGTTGCAGCACCAGCGCGCCGATGCTGGGGAAGGTCTGTCGGACCAGTTCTTCGTAAGCCGCCGCAGTCGCGGGGCGCGAGCTGACCGGCAGCAAGGAGGTCAGCTCGTCGGCATTGATGCCGACGATCAGGGGTACCGGTGCGGCAGTGCCGTTCTGCATGGCCAGACCGGGCGCTTCGGTCAGGCTGTGGCGATCGATGACATGGCCAAAGGTCTCGCCGCTGCGGCCAAAGCCCACCGTAGGTTGGGTGGCCTCGATCAGTGCCTGCCAGGCCAGACCGCGCATGCAGGCCTTGCGATCGTTGACGCCGGCACAGCCGGCCAGGCCGATGACCCGATCGCCCTGGGCAAAAGCGCTGCTCTGGCCGGCTGGCGCGCTGTCCAGTTCCGGCAGTGACCGACGGCAGCCACCACTCTGCATGATCGCGCGCTGGAACAAGCCACGGGCCAGCGGGCTGGCGAGCAGGGCGCAGGTCGAAACGCCGCCTGCCGATTCGCCGAAGATCGTGACTCGGGAGGGGTCGCCACCGAAGGCAGCGATGTTGTCGCGCACCCATTGCAAGGCCGCGATCTGGTCGAGCAGCCCATAGTTGCCCGCGGTGGGATGGTCTGTCGATTCACCAGCGAATTCGGACATGGCCACAAAGCCCAAGGGACCGAGTCGGTAGTTGATCGAGACCAGCACCACGCCATCGTCAGCGAGCGTGGCGCCGTCGTATACCAGACCACCATCGGGGCGCTGCTCGACTGCAGAGCCCTGCACCAGACCGCCGCCATGGATCCAGACCATGACCGGTCGTGCCGCGCCCGCACGCAATTCGGGTGTCCAGATATTCAGCTGCAGGCAGTCCTCGTCACGCCGGGTCAGGCTGGAATTGTAGAGACCGTCACTCACCGCTTTTTGCGGGCAGCCAGGCCCGGGCACGCTGGCTGTCAGCGGCTGCGTGCGCGGCAGGGGCGCCTGCGGCGCGCGCCAGCGCAAGGCGGCGAGCGGTGGGGCCACATAGGGAATGCCCAGCAGGCGCACGCCGCCCGAGGGCAAGGCTTCGCCGACGACCAGGCCTTCGCGCGTGGCCGCGACAGTCGGCGGCGACGGCGATCGGGTCAGGATCTCGAGCCTGCGGTCAGCGCGGACAAAGCGCCCGCCGGCGCCGTAGGGATAAGTCACATCCAGATCGATGCGATTGCTGCCGACATCATTGCGTGGGGTTACCAGTTGCAGCTGGACGCTTCCGGCATCTTCCGTCGTCAGAGGCTGGCTGCTGCAGCTGCGGCAATAGCCGCGGGCAAAGCGCAACTGTGGCGCGTAGGCCGTGGTGCTGACTGCGCTGCTGGCGTAGGCCCAGCGCGGCTTGCCCTCAGCGTCGTAAACGTACAGGGTATGGAAAGCGCTCACTACGCCTGGGCTACCGAAGAAATAGCCGATCAGGCCCCAGCCACTGTCGTCGTTGCCGCCATACCAGCTGCCGGACAGCGCCGATTCGGGCGCCGTGGTGGCTGGCACGATGGGTTCCAGGCACCAGCGCAGCGCCTCGCCGCCGATCTGGAAGCGGAAGTCGTAGAGGCTGCTGGCCCCTGGCCTGGCGCTGCCATTGCCACAGCCGCTGCTGTCGCTGACGCGGGTCATGCTGGCGTCGGGAAATCGTGCAAACACGGTGGCGGGGGGATTGGCGTCTGCATCGTAGCGGTACTCGCTGATGGCGAGATCGCCGCTGTCACCGGACCAGCTGCCGTCGATCAGATACCAGATCGGCTGGCAGTCGTCGGCAAAGCTGAAGAAGGTGCCCACCACGCGGTCGCCGACGATCTGCAGATCCAGACCGTGGCCATCGCGATCGCGGTCGAAATACAGGCCGGGTGTCGGCGCCATGGCGGTGGCCACGGACGCCCACCAGAACAACAGTGCTGCCAATCCCAAGCGCATGGCATGAGTTCCTTGAAGTTCCAATAGCCAACGTCTGCAAGCGACAGCGGTTGACCGATCGGGCCACACCGCCCGGAAAGCCTACCGCTGGTCGGGAACCGGTCGTGTGAACGAGACTTTTGCGGCGCTGGCGACATCTGGTGCATGGGCATGCTTGCTGACAGTCCGATTCTGGCAACAGGATCAGGACCCCTTTGGCGCACTGGCATGCCTGGCGCTCCCGTCGCAGCGATTACCCCCGTGGTCGCTGCGGCGGGACTTCCTTGGCGGGTCGCGAGGATGCCCAGTATGGCTCGATTCGAGCCGCTGATCGGCGATCCCGGTGTATCAACGCTTGCCGTATCCGCCCCCCTTCCCTAAACTTCCGCGCCCGGCTTGCAGTGGGTCGTTAGCTCAGCGGTAGAGCAGGAGACTTTTAATCTCTTGGTCGAAGGTTCGATCCCTTCACGACCCACCATTCGCTCGCGCAATCCCGGTCGCCACGCTGCGCGCCGGGCTCAGACCTCCCGAATCTTCCTCCTTCAGCAGGTTCCGATGAGCATTCGCGTCCTCACCGGCATCAAGCCGACTGGCACACCGCATCTGGGCAATTATGTCGGCGCCATCCGGCCGGCCATCGCGGCCAGCCTCGATCCGGGCATCGAGTCCTTTTATTTCCTGGCCGATTACCACGCCCTCGCCGGCTCTGCCGATGCCGAGCGCGTGCATCGATCGACACTGGAAGTGGCCGCCAGCTGGCTGGCAGCAGGCCTCGATCCGGCGCGCGTGCATTTCTACCGCCAGTCCGATCTGCCTGAGGTCACCGAACTGACCTGGCTGCTGTCCTGTGTCACCGCCAAGGGACTGCTCAATCGTGCCCACGCCTACAAGGCGGCGGTCGATGTCAATCTGGCGGCGGGTCTCGATGCCGATCACGGCATTGCCATGGGCCTGTACCTGTATCCGGTGCTGATGGCCGCCGACATCCTGATGTTCAACGCCCATCGGGTGCCGGTGGGCCGCGACCAGATCCAGCACATCGAGATCGCGCGCGATCTGGCGCAACGCTTCAATCATCTGCACGGCGGCGACTACTTCACGCTGCCCGAGGCCGCCATCGAGGAGCACACCGCGGTGCTGCCGGGTCTGGACGGTCGCAAGATGAGCAAGAGCTACGACAACGTCATCCCGCTCTGGGGCAGCAGCAAGGCGCTGCGGGCATCGATCTTCGCGATGGTCACCAATTCGCAGGCGCCGGGCGAGCCCAAGGATCCGCAGAGCTCCTCGCTGTTCCAGCTCTATCAGGCTTTCGCCAGCGCGGCGGAGACCGAGGGCCTGCGCCAGGCCTATGCCGAGGGTATCTCCTGGGGCGATGCCAAGCAGCGCGTGTTTGAGCGCCTAGACGCCGAACTCGCCCCGGCGCGCGAGCGCTACATCAGTCTGGTGACTCGACCGCAGGAGATCGAAGGGATTCTGCAGGCCGGTGCCGATCGCCTGCGACCCCAGGCGCGGGCGCTGCTGGACCGGCTGCGCGACGCCGTGGGCCTGCGCTCCCTGAACCGCCTGCAGGCACCCGCAGCCGCGCCCAAGGCTGCGAAGAAGGCCAAGCTGCCGCGCTTCGTGCAGTTCAAGGAGCCCGACGGCAAGCTCAACTTCAAGTTCTTTGCCGCCGGCGGCGAGTTGCTGCTGACCGGCATCGGCTATGCAGATGCCAGGGCCAGCGCGGCTGCGATGAGTGCGCTGCGAGCCGATGGCGCACTGCAGTTGCAGGGCGTGGACCTGTTGATCGACGGCTCCGCCGTGGCCGTGCTGGCCGCAGCGCCGGAGCAGGCTGCGGCAGGCTTTGCGGCGGTCAGCGCAGCGCTGGCAGAACTCGCCGCTGCAGACAGCGAATAGCGTCGATGGCGGGACTGGTCGGCATCCTGTTGCTCGCGCCGCTGCTGGCGGTGCTGATGGGCATCTACTGGTTTGCCGCCACCCGAACGCCGCGCACTGCAAAGCTGCAGCGCTATGACCGTCTCGCTCTGGTCACGTCAGCCGCGCTGACCGTGCTCGCCATCGTGCTCTGCCAGCACTACGCGCCGGCCGCGCGCGGTCCGATCTGGCCGCATGTGTACGCCGCACTGGGCGGATTCTTCATGATGCTGGCGGCGCTCGGCTGCGCCTGGTGGCTGCGGCCCAGACAGGTCTGACGCGGATCAGCAGGCGCCGCCGTCGGGCTTCAGCCAAGAGCGGGACGCGAAGGGCGCGAAGGAAGAGCAGAAAGGTCGCGAAGGAGAGCGAAGCAGTTGATGGCGGTTCTTCGTGCACCCAGCTCGCACAAGTCTCGTCCGGTAGGCTGAGGGTGCCGCCCAGCGGCGCCGCTTTGTCTGGGCATGTAGATCAAAAGCGGCCGCGCAGGCGCGCGTCCCTCCTCAACGCGGTCCCGCGGCCGTTCTGGCCGCCAACCATGAGCAACAACCAACAACCGACAACCGACAACCGACAACCTATACCGGCTTCTCGCCGTCGGTCTCGTTCACATAGCCGCGCCGCACCAGCAGCATGAACAGCACGATGCCGGGAAGGGCCAGCAGCGTGGTCAGTAGATAGAACTGCACATAGCCGAGGGACTGGATCAGCGCGCCGGCGGACGTGCCGGTGACAAAGCGCCCGACCACGCTGGCGCCGGCCGAGATCAGCGCGTACTGGCTGGCGGTGAAGCGCAGATCGCACAGCGCCGAGAAATAGGCGACCACGCACACGCCGCCGGCGCCGCTGGCGAAGTTCTCGAAGCCGATGGCGGCGGCCATGAAGGCATTGGAGTGCCCGATCTGGGCCAGGCCGGCGAAGCTCAGGTTGGACACCGCCATCAGCCACAGGCACCAGATCACCGATCGGCGCACGCCCATGCGGGCATACATGGCACCGCCAACGAAGATGCCGATCAGATAGGCCCAGAAGCCCATGCCGACGTCGTAGGCGGCAATCTCGGTGTTGCTGAACCCGAGGTCATCAAAGAGCAATCTGAAGGTCAGATTGGCCAGGGTGTCGCCGATCTTGTGGAGCAGCACAAAGAGCAGCACCAACAGGGCGCCGCGTCTTTGAAAGAACTCGATCAGCGGCTCGCTGATCGAGCGCCAGAGTTCGGCCAGACCACTGCGGTGGGCCACCTCACGATGTCTGGAGGGTTCGCCCATGAACAGGGTGCTGAGCATCGCCGGCAGCGCAAACACGGCGCAGACCGCATAGGCCCATTGCCAGCCTGCAACTTCGGCGACCACTAGCGCCAACGCGCCGGCGGCCACCGAGCCGATACGCCAGCCGTACTGCGACATGCCTGCACCTACACCCAGTTGCCGCGGGCTCAGCAACTCGATGCGATAGGCGTCGATGACGATATCGAAACTGGCGCCGGCCACGCCGACCAGGATGGCCGCCTGTGCGGTTGCCCACAGGCTGGCCTTGGGATCGACCAGCGCCAGATTGACCACGGCGGCCATCACCAGCGTGCCGGTAACCCACAGCCAGGACACGCGCTGTCCCAGATGGCCGATCAGCGGCAGGCGTACGCCATCAATGATCCAGGCCCACAGGAACTTCAGGTTGTAGACCAGGAAGGCCAGCGAGAAGGCGGTCACGGCTTTCTTGTCGATGCCATCCTGCGCCAGACGCGTGGTCAGCGTGGCCCCGATCATGGCGTAGGGGAAACCGGAGGAAATACCCAGGAACAGCGCCGCCAACGGTGCCGATTCGGTGTAGGGACGGAGGCCAGCCGGCAAATGCCGACGCCAATCCTGCTTTGGGATGATGTCTTCGCTCATCTGTACAGACTACGAGATCAGTCGATCGCTGCGGGTGGCCGCCGCCGCAGCGTCGCTGTTGCCCGCAAACCGGCCCGGATTGGCCCCGCTGTGCGCTTCATCACGTCTGCTTTCTGGACAGATGGGCGCCGTCATCGCAGCATTGAGGTCTGGGACCGCACGGAGATATCGTCAGTACATGCCGGATTATCTGGTCAGAGGCATCGACGAAAAACTGGCACTGCGCATCAAGGATTATGCGCGGGATCGGCAGGTGACCCTGAATGACGGCGTTCTGGAACTGATCTCGGCGGGCCTGGACTCGCGGGCCTCGCGGGTGGCTCTCAGCGGTGGCGCCCGCGCCGAAGAAATCGAATCGGAAGTGCGCATGCTCGGCGGCAGCTGGAATTCCGACGAAGCCAGCGCCTTCGCCGACGCCCTGCGGGCGCTGGAGCGCCTGCCGCGCTGAGTCGGCCGGTCACTGACCGTCGGCCATGAATCGGCGTGCGCTGGCGTAGGCCGGGTCCTTCGCGTCGACGGGCTTTGATCGAGCCGCACTCCACACACGCGAGGCGCCCGGCGCCTTGCCACAAAGCCGCCGCCGCCGGCGCGAATACCCTCGGGCGTTCACCAACGTCCACGCGCGCCGGAGCCGCGCTACGGCTGAGTGAATGTAGGTCACGTTGACCGCAAGGCGGTCTACGTGACATCGGTGTAGCCACTTGGTGGGTTTGGTCGGGTATCGGTTGAGCGGCAGGCGTAGGCCGGGTCCTTCGCGTCGACGGGCTTTGATCGAGCCGCAATCCACACACGCGAGGCGCCCGGCGCCTTGCCACAAAGCCGCGGCCGCCGGCGCGAATACCCTCGGGCGTTCACCAACGTCCACGCGCGCCGGAGCCGCGCTACGGCTGCGGCAATTTCGCCGAATGATGCTTCGCTGTGCTCTCCATGAGCCCATGTCATAAGTGATTGATTTGGAATCAGTATGCGTGCAACGTCGACGTTGTTCACCTGTAGGAGCGCCCTTGCGGCGCGACCGCTGCGGCGGACGTGCGGCTGGCCGGTCGCGACGCGAGGTCGCTCCTACAGGCAAGCTCGTGATTCATGGGCTGTGGACAGTGTCGGGCCGACACACGCGGCTCCGAATGACCGCGGCTCTTGTAGGTCCAGACTTGTCTGGACGCTCCTGGCGAGGGCTGAAGAAACCTCCTCCCTGGTTTTGATGATGGCCAACAGGCGTAGCCCGAAGTGCGCGCAGCGCTCTGCGGGCGCTGACGCGAAAGCACCCCGCTGAGCCGCTGCGCGGCACAACGGGCTACACCCCTCAGGCGGGCGCACGGTCCTTGCCCTCAAGCGTCTTCCGCTCCCTCGCCCAGCACCGCCGCAACGGCCTTGATCCGCTCCTGGCGCAGCGCCTCACCGACGGCTGGGCCGCTGAGGCCTCGCTCCAGCAGGGGCGCGGTGCTGACTGCGAGTGCTGCGCGCAGCGCTGACTGCAGGCGCTCGCCCTGCGGGTAGGGTTCTTCGGAGCGGCCCAGACGACCGCGGTGATCGGCCTCACAGGCCAGCGCGAAGCGCCGAACGCGCTCCGGCTTGCGCAGACCATCCAGCCGCTCCAGCAACTTCAGCACCGTGCCTGGCCTGAGTTCGGCGAGGCGGTGCAGCGTCAGGTGGTGCTCGCAGACCAGCACGCCCAGATCACGATGCTCGGTGGGCACTTTCAGACGCGCGCTCAGGGCCTTGACCGGCTCGACGCCGCGCTGCTCGTGCAGCACATGGCGTGGCCATTCTTCCGCGGGAGTCAGCGCCTTGCCCAGATCGTGCACCAGCGCCGCATAGGCGATTTGATCGTCGCCCGGCGCCAGCGCTGGGCACTGGTCCAGCACCAGCTGCAGATGGATGCCACTGTCGATCTCGGGGTGGTATTCGGCCCGCTGGGGCACGCCGTAGAGACCGTCGATCTCCGGGAACAGGCGTGCCAGCGCGCCGCAATCGCGAAGCGTTGCCAGAAAGGCGCTGGGTTGGGTCTCGGTCAGTGCCCGCCGGAGCTCCTGCCAGATGCGTTCGGGCACCAGATGATCCACTTCGCCGTTGTCGACCATGCCGCGCATCAGATCCAGCGTCTGCGGCGCCAGCCTGAATCCGAGGGGCGCAAAGCGCGCCAGAAAGCGCGCCGCGCGCAGGATCCGCAGGGGATCCTCGGCAAAAGCCTCGGACACGTGCCGCAACAGCCGCTGCTGCAGGTCCTGGCGACCGCCGTAGGGGTCGATCACCTGGCCGTCGGCATCTTCGGCCATGGCGTTGATGGTGAAATCGCGGCGGCGCAGATCCTCTTCCAGGCTGACGTCGGCGCCGGTGTGGAAGGTGAAGCCGGCATAGCCACGACCGGTCTTGCGCTCGGTGCGCGCCAGCGCGTACTCGGCCTGCGTCTGTGGATGCAGAAACACCGGGAAGTCCGCGCCCACCGGCCGGAACCCGGCCGCCAGCATGGCTTCGGGCGTGCTGCCAACCACCACATAGTCGCGATCGCCGTGGGCACGCCCCAGCAGCCGGTCGCGTACCGCGCCGCCGACCAGATAGCAGTTCAATCCCTGGGTGTGTTTGTCCATTGCAGACCTGCGGGTGCCCGGTACAATCCGGGGAGAACTCTACGCGAGCTGAGCGGATGCGTGGTCTATCCCTGCTGTGTCTGTGTGTGCTTGCGTTTCAGGTCGGTGCTGCCGACGGTCGATTGCGCGGCAGTGGCGGGCTGCTGTCCGTGGAAGGCGCTGCCGGTGGCGGACTGGTGCCCTGGGCGGTCATCGCCGGACATGGCGAGCGCGGCGAATGGGATCTGGTGGCCGCGACCAGTGTCGTCGACACTGGCGATTTCGACGTGCGCTCAACGGCGCTGGCGCTGGCCTGGGACAACCGATTGGAACTCTCCTATGCGCGGATGTCGCTGGGACTGGACGCACTGGTCGAACGCGGCCTGTTCCCCGATCGGCGTCTGGACACCGAAGTGTTGGGAGCCAAACTGCGCCTGGGTGGCGATCTGATCTACGGCTCTGGCCCGCAACTGGCCTTGGGTCTGCAATGGCGGCGCTCGCGCGATCCGGATCTGGTCACCTTGTCCTCAGCCGAGAAGCACCAGGGCAGCGATGTCTATCTCAGCGCCAGCAAGCTCTGGGTGGATGGCATCGCCAGCCGCCGCACGCTGGCCAGCCTGACTCTGCGTTCGACCAATGCCCATCAGCTGGGCCTCGCCGGCTTCAGCGATCGCCGCAGCACCACGCTGGAAGGCAGCGTGGCGGTCTTTGTTCTTCCCGACTGGCTCCTTGGCCTGGAATATCGCGGCAAGCCAGACCGGCTGGCGTTGGCACGAGAGGATGACTGGAGCAATGTCTTCGTCGCCTGGTTGCCGTCCAAGCAATGGCATCTGGCGTTGGCCTACGCTGATCTAGGCTCGATCGGCGGCATCTCCGGGCAGCGCGGCTACTACTTCAGCGTGCAGGCCTCACCATGAATCCATCCCCTGATTCACAGCCGCGTCATTGCGAGGCGCGCAGCGACGAAGCAATCCAGGGACCGGCTACGCTGCATCTGGATGGCTTCCCCCGGATCAAGTCCGGGGTCGCAATGACGTCGGTTCATGACCTGTGGGCAGTGTCGGGACGACGCCGATGGCTCGCTATGCGCATCGGATTGAGTCTGTTGGTCCTGAGTCTGTTGTTGGTGCTGGGCGCTTGCGCCACGGTTCCGCGAGACAGCTTGTACCAGCAGCTCGGTGGCGCCGAGGGCGTGGCCAGTCTGGTCGATGCCATCATCGAGAAGTCACGCACCGATCCGCGCATTGGCGAGCTCTTTGCCGAGACCGATTTCGATTACTTCCGTGAGCGCCTGATCGAGCAGATCTGCGAACTCGCCGACGGCCCCTGCGAATACACCGGGTTGCCGATGAGCGATGCCCACAGCGGCATGGACATCAGCGAGCGCGAGTTCAACTGGTTCGTCGAAGACGTCGAGCAGGCCATGCAGCAGATCGGACTGCCGCTGGCGGTGCAGAACCGCTTGCTGGCCAGATTGGTGCCGATGCACGAAGACGTGATCCGGCAGTAGCCTTGCTGGCAGTTCCCGGCGACATCTACTGGTCTTGCGAGCTTGCTGACAAGAGCGGGACGCAGAGAACGCAGAGGAAACGCAGAAAGGACACAGAGGAAGTCAGGGGACTGCGACAGCGCAGGCTGTCAGGTCGATGGATGCCCGGATGATTCGCCGCAACACAGCCTCAAGTGACCAAGGGTCGCGAGACCAGCTCTTCCAGCGCAGTCAGGGCCTCCTCAAGGCCATTTCGCAGTCCCAGGGTCTGCGAGCGGGTGCGCAAGGCTTGCCGTTTGGATCCATCACCTGACAGTTGCCGGGCCGCCGTGATCACCGCCTCGGTCTTGGGCGCACACTCCAATACCGCGCCATGTGCGGCTAGGGATTGCAGTCGCGGTGACTGGTCTTTGGCCAGCGCCACTGCCACGCACGGGACCTCCAGTGACACCGCCTGCAACAGCATGCTGCCGGCGCCAACTACGGCCAACTCGGCGCGCTGGAGCAGGGCCATCAGCGCTGCGTTGCTGAGCTTTCCAACACGCATCACGCTGTCGCTGTGCTCAGTCCGACTGGCGGCCCAATCTGCCCGAACGACCACGGCGGGCGACTGCAAGGCACGTGCAGCTTCAGCGAAGGCGTCTCCGGCGGGCCGGCCCTCGATACGGCCACCGCCACCGCCGGGACAGAACAGCGCGAAGCCGGGATGGGCGTCGACGAAGTCACGCAGCTCCGGCGGCAGACGCTGCGGGTCCGGCGCCTCATGCAGGGTACCCAGCGGACGCCAGCGCAGGCCCTGATACCAGCGCAGCAGCCAGCGCTGATAGCGGCCGGGCAGGGTGGCATCGAGGCTGAGTTCGACCGACCAGTGCTCGCTGATCTGCGCCAGCGCGCCGAAACGAAAGCCGCGCGCCCGCGCCGAAGGCCGCGAGCTCAGATACACCACCTTGGCGCCGACAGCGCGGGCAGCGCGCAACTGGGCCGGTCTGGCGGTGCTGTCGAAGATCACCACGGCCGGGCGGCGCGAGCGGATCGCGGCAATCACTTCAGTGCTGGAGCGGGTCGGTGACCCCGGCAGCGGCACCTGATCGATACCGGGATCTGCCGCCGCCGGCAGCGCTGAAGCCGCGGCGGCAATGGCGATCGGCAGCCCCGGCCAGCGCTGCCGGGCGCTGCGCGCCAGCAACAGCGCACGCTGCAACTCACCGCTGCCGCTGCCACCCGACACCGGAACCAGCAACAGCCCTCGCGGCAGCAGTCGGGCCTCAGCCAATCTCATCGGCCAGGCGCAGGAAGGCCTCGATCACGTTCTGGCCGGTCTGGCCGGGCTTGGGACCACCGGGGAAGAGCTCGCGCATGCGCCGGCTCTGCCACTGCACCTTGGGTTCGTTGTTGCGCTTGCCGCTACCGAAGACTTCCAGCCCCAGCGGCGACACGAAGCGATGCAGTTCGAAGAAATAACGTTCCTGCCCCGAGGTCAGGAAGTCGAACACCGGCAGGGCCGACTCGGTGGCATTCAGGGCCCGGCCGGCGCGTTGCTCGCGCTCCTGGACCAGGCGCACGGCACTACCGGCAAAGGCGGCGAAGGGCTCGGCCACATTGGCGGTGTCCAGATCGGCAGCAAACAGCATCAGCCGGGTATAGCGCGCCGTTTCCGGATCCAGATCCTCCTCGGCGCGCTCGGCCCTGAGCTCGGCCACCAGCTTGGGCGCCAGCGACCCGCCCGAAGATGCGACTTCGGCGGTATTGAAGAAATTGCGGGCGGCCGGGCGGGCATCGAAGGTGGATCCGGCGATCATCAGACTCAGGGCCACGAAGAACTCGCGATCCTGCTCGCGCGAGAAACCGACCTGATCGAGGATGCGACAGGCCTCGGCGACGCTGGCGCGCTCGTTGGCGCCGATGTCATGCCAGAAATCGGCCGCTTCGCGCTGGCGCAGATCGTGGCAGGTAGCGAACAGCGCCAGCAACAGCCAGTCCTCGGCCTGCAGCGCCTGCCAGCCCAGTTGCAGCCGTGCCCGTGCCAGTCGACCGTTGAGCAGCTCCAGCGCATGCTGCTCGTTGTGGTACTCGTGCAGATCACGGCCCCAGCTGCCGTGGCGGGAGGCCATGCGCACAAAGCTCAGCGCCAGCGCATCCTGGGCCTTCTTCAGCAGCGGTCGCAGGTCCTCGCCGAAAGCGGACAGATAGGACTGCCCGACCTCCTGCATCACCGCAAACAGATCAGGACGGCGCTCGCGCAAGGCCTCCGCAGCCTGAGCGACATCGCGCACCAGGCGCTCGCAGGCGTCTGCCGGGAACTGGCTGTCCAGGTCGAGCAAGGCGCTGGCGACATCGGCTTGCATGAATGATCCGGCTTGCGTCCGAGGGCGGGTTCGCCCCGGAGTATACGAGGCTGGCGGCCTGTAGGACGCGACCGCGACACGCTGGTCAGATCAGCAGCTCGACAATGTCCGGCGGCGACTGCACGCGGCCTCCTGAAATCTGCGGGTCAGATCCAGCCGCGCTCGGCAAAGGAAACCGTGGCGCCGTCACCGACGACGACGTGATCCAGCAGCCGGATCTCGACCAGCGCCAGCGCCTGGCGCAGGCGTTCGGTGAGTTCGCGGTCGGCGGCGCTGGGCTCGGCCACGCCGGAAGGATGGTTGTGCGCCACCACGACCGCGGCAGAGGCCAGCTTCAGGGCACGCTTGACCACTTCACCCACGTAGACCGCGGCGCCGGTCAGGCCGCCGTGGAACAGATCCTCGATGCCGATGACCTGATGCCGCGCGTCCAGGAACAGTGCCGAGAACACCTCGCGATCGGCGTCGCGCAGGCGCGCCTGGAAGACCTGATGGACATCGGCGGGGGCGCCGATGGTGCCGCCACGGCGCAGGTTGCCGGCGCTGGCGCGCCTGCCGAGCTCGGCCGCGGCCTGCAGCACCGCCCATTTGGCCGGGCCGATGCCGAGGCCGGCGGGCAGTTCGCTCAGGGCTGTCGTCAGCGTGGTCCGCAAACCGCCGCATTGCTTCAGCAGTTCTCGGGCGCTGTCGACGGCGCTGCAGCCACGGGTGCCGCTGCCCAGCAGCAGGGCCAGTAGTTCGGCGTCGCTCAGGCGCGCAGCACCGAGTTCGATCAGGCGTTCGCGCGGCCGCTCCTGATCGGGCCAGTCGTGGATGGGTCGATGCATGCTCATGGGTTGCCCCGTTGCGGGCGGACTGGCCCGGGAATCGCCAGCATGAAGCGCCGCGAGCGCCTGCGCGATCCGGCAATCCCGCAATTTCCGGTAGTCTTCACCTGATTCGGGTGTAGGAATTTTCTGACGCGTGGCAGAGCTCTCGACAATGCGGCTGGTCCTGGGAGTGGGCGCAGGCATTGCTGCCTACAAGTGCGCCGAACTGGTGCGCCGGGTGCGCGAACAGGGCGCCGAGGTGCAGGTGGTGATGACCGATTCAGCCCGGCATTTTGTCGGCGCTGCCACCTTTCAGGCGCTATCCGGTCGGGCCGTGCGCAGCAGCTTGTGGGACGAGTCGGCCGAAGCGGCGATGGGGCACATCGAACTGGCACGCTGGGCCAGTCATGTCGTGATTGCGCCGGCCACGGCCGATCTGATTGCCCGACTGCGCGCCGGCATGGCCGACGATCTGTTGACCACGCTGTGCCTGGCCAGCGCTGCGCCGGTGTGGCTGGCTCCGGCCATGAACGCGCAGATGTGGGCCCATCCCTCGGTGCAGGACAATCTGCAAGTGCTGGTTCAGCGCGGCCTGCGGGTTATCGGGCCCGCCATTGGTGACCAGGCTTGTGGTGATGTAGGCGCCGGGCGCATGGCTGAGCCGGCGGAGATCATCGAGGCATTGCTCGGCGCGGTGCCGCAGAGCCTGCTGGGACGCCGGGTCGTGGTCAGCGCCGGGCCGACCTTCGAAGATCTGGACCCGGTGCGTTTCCTCGGCAACCGCAGCTCCGGCAAGATGGGTTTCGCCATCGCTGCGGCTGCCCGCGCGGCCGGTGCCGATGTCGATCTGATCGCCGGTCCGGTGCATCTGCCGACGCCGTCCGGCTGCCAGCGCCGCGATGTGCGCAGCGCCCTGCAGATGCGCGAGGCGGTCATGAGCGCGGCGGCGGGTGCCGATGTCTACATCGGTGCGGCGGCAGTGGCCGACTATCGCCCGGCGGAGGCCGCGGCACACAAGATCAAGAAGGGAGCCGAAAACATGGCCCTGGCGCTGGTGCGCAATCCGGACATCATTGCCGAACTGGCGCGTTCGGCGCGGCCGCGTCTGCTGGTCGGTTTTGCCGCCGAAACCCGCGACGTGCTGGAATATGCTCGCGGCAAGCTCGAGGCCAAGGGTCTGGATCTGATCGTGGCCAATCAGGTCGGGCCGGACGCCGCCTTCGATCGCGATGACAACGCCCTCACCGTGATCTCGGCCGAAGGCACCACCGAATTGGGCAGCGGCAGCAAGCGTGAACTGGCAGCGCGCCTGATCAGCTTGATCAGCCAGAAGCTGGGGGCCGACAAGGCATGAGCGCCAGCCCACTGGATCTGGCCGTCAAGGTGCTGGATGAGCGCCTCGGCAGCATCTGGCCGCTGCCCACCTATGCCACTGCCGGCTCGGCCGGGCTTGATCTCAGGGCCTGTCTGCAGGCACCGCTGACGCTGGCGCCGGGCGCCAGTGAGCTGATTTCCACCGGCATGGCCATCCATATCGCCGATCCGGGTGTGGCGGCGCTGATCCTGCCGCGCTCAGGCCTGGGAGCCCGCCATGGCATTGTGCTCGGCAATCTGGTCGGCCTGATCGATTCCGACTACCAGGGGCCATTGATGGTGTCATGCTGGAACCGATCCGGGCAGCCATTTAGTATTGCTCCGGGCGATCGCATCGCACAGTTGATTCTGGTACCCGTGCTGCAGGCCCAATTGCGGTTGGTCGACAGTTTTGATGCCACCGAGCGCGGCGACGGTGGCTTTGGACACAGTGGGCGCAGCTGAGCGAGACTAGTGGCATTCCGAGCCGGTCTGTTGACCGGATGCAGCAGCATCAAGCCAACCAGGATTTCCTGCCAGCGTGCCATCGATGCGCAATCTCCTCTCAAAGCTGAAAGACGTCAGCGCAGCCAAACCCGGCGCCAAGCGCGCGAAATTTGATGTGCGCCAGATTCTCGCGCCAGTAGGTCTGGCACTGCTGTTGAGTCTGTCTGCCCTGTTCCTGTTTCAGACCTGGCAGGCATGGAGTTCCGAGTCGCTCCAGAGCGAGGCCGATCGCGTGGTCGCTCAGGCACGCCAGAGCATTGGCGGTTTTGTTTCCGAGCGGCAGCGCCAGTTGAGCGCGGCCCTGTTGCATCCGGAAATCGCCCGCTATTTCGCCAGTGGCAGTTCGGGTGACGCCACGCGAGCGTTGGCCGCCATCAAGGAAACCATGCCGGAAGTGAGCGATGGCCGCTTCATCGGCGCCGATGTGCTCGACGAAATCGGCGAGGATATCGGCGGTTTTGGCTATGCCAATGCCGAGATGCTGCTCAGCGCCGCGCGCCTCGGGGCGCCGGCACCGGCGCAGGTTCATGGTGTTCGCGGGGGGCCGCGCGAGCTGGTGCTGGTCAATCCGGTCAACAGCGGCGGCAGCATTGTCGGCTTCGCCTTGATCAAACTGCCCTACGAGCCTTTGCGAACCAGCTTTCAGCAGATATCGACCGGAGGTCTGCAACTGGCGCTGCTGCAGGGCGAAGTGGGTAATTCCGGGGTGCTGGAAGGCAACGGCGAAGCGGTAGCCAATACCGCGGCAGTTCCCGGCGCCATGTTGCGCATCGGTTATCGGATTCCGCCGCCACTGATCGTGTTGGGGCCGGAGGGTGCTCTGGGCAACCTCATCGCGGCGATCATCAGTGCGTTCGCCTCGATACTGGTCATCATCTGGCGCACGCGTCCCGAACTGCTGGAACGCCTGCTGCACCCTTCGCGTGCTTCCGCGCCCGGGGAAGTCACCCTGGAGGAGCGCTTGCGGGTGGAAGCGGCGGCCAGGGAGAGCAAAGCCGCGGCGACCAGCAAGGCAGCGGAAGCCGCCGCCGTGGTGGGGCAGATCGAGGTGGTGGACGCCCCTCCGGTGCAGACGGCTGCTGTGGCTGACAAAGCACGCAAGCCGGCGCCTTCGAAGTCAGGCGTACTGGATAGCAGCATTTTCCGTGCCTACGACATCCGCGGTGTGGTGGGAAAGACCCTGACTACCGCCATCGCCCGGCAGATTGGTCACGCCGTGGGTTCAGAGGTGCGCGCACGCGGACTGCAGACCGTGCTGGTAGGCCGTGATGGCCGCCTGAGTGGCCCGGAGATGGCTGATGCCGTGATTCAGGGACTGCTGGCCGCCGGTTGTGATGTCATCGACATCGGCGCGGTCCCCACGCCGGTGCTGTACTTCGCCACCCACGATCTCAGCGCCGGCTCCGGCATCATGGTGACCGGCAGCCATAATCCGCCGGACTATAACGGCTTCAAGATCATGATCGGCGGCGACACCCTGGCCGAGCAGGACATCCAGGCGCTGTACGACCGCATCGTCGACGACCGTCTGGAATCCGGGCGCGGCGCGCTCACGCAGATGGATCTGGTCGAGAACTACATCGAGCGGATTTCCGGCGACATCCAGCTGGAGAGTCCGCTCAAGGTCGTCATCGACTGCGGCAATGGCATTGCCGGCGGCATCGCGCCACGCCTGTTCGAGGAGATTGGCTGTGAGGTCATGCCGCTGTACTGCGAGGTGGATGGCCACTTCCCGAACCATCATCCGGATCCCAGTGACCCGCGCAATCTGGAAGATCTGATCATCACGGTGCGTCAGCTCAAGGCCGATATCGGCCTGGCTTTCGACGGCGATGGCGATCGCCTCGGGGTGGTCACGGCCGCCGGCAAGATCATTTATCCCGATCGCCTGTTGATGCTGTTTGCCCGCGACGTGCTGACCCGCGCTCCGGGTGCCACGATCATCTATGACGTCAAGTGCACCGGGCATCTGTCGGGTGTGATCCTGGGTCATGGTGGCAGCCCGGTGATGTGGAAGACCGGTCATTCGCTGATCAAGAAGAAGATGAAGGAGACCCAGGCCGAACTGGCTGGGGAGATGAGTGGTCACTTCTTCTTCAAGGAACGCTGGTACGGCTTCGACGATGGTCTGTACGCCGGTTGCCGTCTGCTCGAGATCATCGCTGCCGATGGCCGCGATCCGGAGGAGATCTTTGCCGAACTGCCGCAGGGTGTGAGTACGCCGGAACTCAAGATCGAGATGCAGGAAGGGGCCCACTATCGCTTCATGGAGAAATTCCGTGAGCGCGCCAAGTTCGATGGAGCGCGCGTCACCTTGATCGACGGGGTGCGCGCTGACTGGGCCGACGGTTGGGGGCTGGTACGCTGTTCCAACACCACACCCTGTCTGGTGTTGCGCTTCGATGCCGCCGATGGCGACGCGCTGGCCCGAATCCAAGGGCTGTTCCGGGCCCAGTTGCTGGCGCTGGATGCCAAACTGGTCTTGCCGTTCTAGTCGGCCAGTTGTTGGTTCGGACCGTTGGCTCTGTGAGTGGGCTTTCGAAGCCCGCGCGCTACTGATTTCGCCATGCGCGTAGTGCGTTCATCCCCTCGTCCATGGCCCGGGTGAGCGCGCCGAGCAGACCTGGATTCAGCAACAGGGCCTGAGGATCGCCTTCGAGTTGTGCCGCCAGTCGCGACAGTGCGATCAGCCCGATCGAGCCGGCGCCGCCCTTGAGCGAATGCGCCAGCGACTTGATCTCGGGCCAGCGCTGTTCTGCCAGGGCCTGCTCCAGCGCCGTCAGCTGGCCCAGGCGCTTGGCTTCGAAACGTTCGATCAGCTGATCGAGCAATCCCGGTTTGACCCGGTCCAGCAGGCGCAGCTCGTCCAGAGTCTCCATATCCAGCAGGAGAGGTTCGGATGTGTCCATGGATGCGGTCAAGAAGGCGGCTCCGGCGTGATCGACTGCCCATGTTAGCCTCTGCCGGGCCCATGCGGATCAGCCCGGTCGCGGGCACACTGAGGCTTTGCGCCGAGATTGCGTACCAGGAAAGTACCGATGACTGATGCCAGCCGCTGGTCGCCCCCGTCCAACCCATCTGCCCATACGGGCGGGCGTCATGTCGGCTAGGCCCGCCGCTCGCAGCGCCCGACTGCGCGACCAGCTCGGCGCCTGGCTGATCGCCGTCTGCGGGCTGCCGCTGGTGCTCTTTGCCTGGTCCTACGGGATGCTGGAGAGCCGCCATCTGGTGTCCGTGCACCAGGCGCGTCTGGATGCTGCGGCACAGACCGCAGCGGCGGCGCTGGACCAGTATCTGAAGTTGCATCTGGCCGCCATCGAATACCTGGCGGATGATCTGTCCCGGGCGGATGGCAATGTTGCCTCGCTGTCGCGCGACCTGGCGTCGATGCGTCGGCGATTTCCGGGTTTCCTGACCATGCTGCGCACCGATGCCGACGGTTATCTGCGCGCGGTCGCCAGCGGTCGCACGCTGGAGGAGGATCTGGCCTACGTCGCGATCCGGAATTCGGTAGCCGACCGGTCCTATTTCCAGGTGCCCCGCGACAGCGGCAGGAGCTACGTTTCCGATGTCTTCCAGGGCCGCGGTCTGGGTACCGACATCATCGTCGCCATTGCCTCGCCGGTGTATCTGGACCAGCGCTTTGCCGGCGTGGTCCAGGGCTCCTTGCGCATTGCCAACTTCGACCGGATTGTCGAGCGCCTCAGTCTGGCGACGGAGGGGCTGTCGCTGGACGTCGTGGATCGACGTGGCGCCGTGGTCTATTCGAACGGCGCAGCGCCACGGCCGCTGATGCGTATTGAACCGGAGCCGTCGGATGGTGCCGATAGCGAAGCCAGCGACCTTGATCATGAGGCTGCCCGATACACATCGGTGTCCCAGGTGGGAATGCTCGGCTGGCAGGTGATCGTGCGTTCACCCGGCACTGCCATCGCCCAGTCGCGCTGGCAGCTGCAGTGGCTGGTCGCGGCGATTGCCGTGGTAGGCATGCTCGCCATCTGGCTCGCTATCGGTCGTGTCGTCGCGCTGGTTGCGCGGCCGCTGGAGCTGATCAAGCAGGATATCGACCGTCTGGATGTGCAGAGCGAGGTCGGCATCCCGGAACTGGAGGCACTTCCGGCTGGTGCTTCAGTCGAAGTCCATTCGATGCGCGAGGGCTTGCTGCACCTGGCCGAGCGCCTGTCGGAAGCACGCCGCGGCTGGATGGAGGCCATGGCGGCCCGGGCGCGCTCGCATGCGGATCTGGAGCGAGTGGTGGCCGACCGCGAAAACCATATCGCCCGGCAGACCGATGAACTCAAACGGGCGCTGGCGGCGGCGGAGGCTGCCAGCGTGGCCAAGGATCAGTTGCTGGCCAACACCAGTCATGAAATCCGCACGCCGCTGAACGGCATCATCGGCACCACCGAACTGCTGCTGCGGGAGGATCTGGCCGCGGCCCACAAGCAGCGATTGCGCACGCTGCTCGGAAGCGCCGAAGGGCTGATGGCGCTGCTCAACGATCTGCTCGATCTGGCCAGGGCAGACCGTCAACAGGCAGCGCTGGTCACCCAGGCCGTAGTCCCGGCCGAGATTGTCGAATCGGTACTCGACAGCCTTCGGCCTCTGGCCGAACAGCGCGGTCTGCAGCTGCTGCTTGAGCCCCCGGATCCGCGACTGCCGGCCAGGGTCATGGTCGATCCGCTGCGCCTGCGCCAGATCCTGTTGAACCTGACCGCCAACGCCATCAAGTTCACCGAGGTCGGCAGTGTGCGCATAAGCGTTGAGGCAGCGGCACCGGGTCAGGTCCGTTTCAGCGTGATCGACACCGGTATCGGCATACGCCCGGAAGATCGTGAGCGCATCTTCGAGCCTTTCGTGCAGGTGGACGCGTCATCCAGCCGACGTTTTCAGGGCACTGGCCTCGGCCTGACCATCACCCGGCACTGGGTCAATGCCATGGGCGGAGAGCTGACGGTGGAGAACGCGCCCGGCGGCGGCAGCTGCTTCAGCTTCAGCTTGCCGCTGGAGCCAGCGCCGGAACCGGTGGCGGCGACCGAAACGGCGATGCCCGAGCCGGTGAGCGGCTTTCCGCGCAAGGTGCTGGTGGTGGATGACGTGGAAGTCAATCGTGATGTGGCCCTGGCGCAGTTGCTGGCACTGGGTATGGACTGCGCGGCCGCGGAAGGCGGTGCGCAGGCCGTGGCCATGGTGGCCGAGGGCGACTTCGATCTGATTCTGCTGGATTGCCAGATGCCGGAGATGGACGGATATGCCACGGCCGCTGCCATTCGCCGCCTGGCGATCGCGCGGCAACCGAAGATTGCGGCCATGACCGCCAATGCCCAGCCGGGCGAGCGCGAGCGCTGCCTCGCGGCCGGCATGGATGACTATCTGTCCAAACCAGTGCGCCTGGCGCATTTGCGGCAGTTGTTCGAGCGCCTGTCCGCCGCTGCCGACGCCACAGGTATGATCGGCGCATGACCAAGACCCCAACCGAGACCTTGCCGCTGGTGCGGCTCAAGACCGAGCGCCGCTCGAACCATCCCTGGATCTTCCAGAAGATGGTCGAGAAGCCGGACCCGAAGCCGCGCCCCGGCAGCGTTGTCGATATCGAGGACCGCACCGGAGAATGGGTCGGTCGCGGTTTCTACAACGGCCACTCGCGAATCGCGCTGCGGGTGCTCACCGAGCAGCGCGAGTTGGTCGTCGATGCCGATTTCTTCCGCTACCGCATTGCCCGCGCACTGGAGTTGCGGCGCGAGGTGCTCAAGCTGGAGGACGTCACCGATGCCTATCGGGTGATCCACTCGGAGGGCGATGATCTGAGCGGTCTGGTGGTCGATCGTTTCGCCGACACGCTGGTGATCGAATATTTCTCGGCCGGCATGTGGCGCTTGCGCGACGTCATCCGGCGGGCGCTGGCCGAGCATTTCGGCGACCACCAGTTCTACTGGTTCGCCGAGGAACATGTTGCCAAGCAGGAAAGTTTCGACTGCTCGGTGCCGGCGCCACCACCGCCGACCACGATCACCGAGCACGGTCTGCGCTTCAAGGTGGCACCGGGGCAGAAGCACAAGACCGGTTTCTTCGCCGATCAGCGCGACAACCGCAAGCGCCTGGGAGATTTCTCGGCGGGCAAGCGGGTGCTCGATCTGTGCTGCAATTCCGGCGGTTTTGCCATCTATGCCGCCGCCGCTGGCGCCGAAGAAGTGGTGGCCGTGGATCTGGACGAGGAAGTGCTGGAACTGGCGAAGCACAACGCCCGGCTGAACAAGGTGCGGGCGCGTTTTGTCCACGCCGACATCTTTCCCTGGTTGCGCGACGCCGCCAACAACGGCGAGCAGTTCGACACCGTGATCCTGGATCCGGCCAAGATGACCCGCGACCGCGAAAAAATCATTCCGGCCCTGAAGAAATATCTGGACATGAACAAGGCGGCGATGGCGGTGGTCAAGCCAGGCGGCATCCTGCTGACCTGTTCGTGCACGGGCCTGGTCAGTGAAGAGCAGTTCCTGGACATGATCCGGCGGGCCGCCTTCTACGCCAACCGCACGGTACAGATACTCGAAGTGCGCGGCGCTGGCGCCGATCACCCCTGGCTGGCGCACGTGCAGGAGTCGCGCTACCTGAAATCGGTGTTCTGCCGGGTCTACTGAGCGCCACCGCCGCAGTCGACCGCAGCGAAGCGCTCAGGGCAGCACCAGCACCTTGCCGGCCGCATGTCCGGCCTCGACATAGGCGAGGGCTTCGGCCGTCTTCTTGAGCGGATAACGGCGGTCGATCTCGGCGCGCAGCTGGCCGGCATCGACCAGTTTCACCAGTTCCGCCAGTTGGGCGCCATCGGGACGCATGAACAGATAGTGGTAATTGACCCCGCGGGCCTTGGCTGCCGCCCGCTCCGGCCGGGTCAGGAAGGCCAGTATCCAGGTCAGCGGTGGACCGACGCCCCAGGCCCGCGCGACTTCGGGTGTGGGCATCGCCGCAATCGAGATCACATGTCCGCCGGGTCGGGTGATGGCGATCGAGCGCAGCAGGGTGTTGCCGCCCTGGGTGTCGAGCACCACATCGGCGTTGTGCATGATCTGCTCGAAGCGCGTCGAGCGGTAGTCGATCACCTGATCGGCGCCCAGTTGCAGGCAGCGCTCGCGATTCTTCTCGCTGGCCGTGGTGATGACCCGCGCGCCCTTCCAGCGACCCAGCTGCAAGGCAAGATGGCCGACCCCACCGGCGCCGGCATGCACCAGCAGGGTTTGCCCGGCGCTGAGCTGGCCAAGTTCGAACAGTGCCTGCCAGGCGGTCAATCCGGCCAGCGGCAAGGCCGCGGCGTCGGCGAGATCGATGCTCGACGGCGCCAGCGCAGCATCGGATTCGGCCACCAGTGCACGCTCGGCAAAGGCGCCGATGCGAGTCTTGCCCAGGCGGGCAATGATGCGGTCGCCCACCTTGAAGCGGGTCACGCCAGCGCCGGTCGCCCGCACCGTGCCGGACAGATCGTTGCCCAGGATCAGTGGAAAATCGAAGCGCATCATCGATTTGACCTTGCCCTGTCGGAGCTTGAAATCGATCGGGTTGACGCTGGCAGCGGCGACGTCGACCAGCAGATCGTGAGCGCCGGGGCTGGGTTCGGGCAGGGTCCCCACGCGCAGCCGCTCGGGTCCACCGTAGGCTTCGATGTAGGCTGCAAGCATGGTTCTATCCTCCGGTGGTGGTACTCAGCACCTCAGATTCCGTTGATCTTGATGCCAGCCATTGTCTCAGTTCGTGCATGGGCAAAGCGGCGCTGTAATAGAAACCCTGAGCCCAGTCACAGCCATGGCGCTGGATGAAGGCCAGATCGGCCTTGCGCTCTATCCCTTCGGCCACCAGTTCCATGCCCAGGTTGTGACCCAGGCCGATGACCGAGCGACAGATGATCGCCGAGTCCGGATCGTCGGCCACGCCGATCACGAAGGACTTGTCGATCTTCAGCTTCTGCACTGGAAAGCGTTTCAGATAGGCCAATGAGGAATAGCCGGTGCCGAAATCATCGACCGTCAGACTGACGCCCAGGCTGCGCAATCTCAGCATCAGGGCGACGGCCTCGTCCTGATCGTGCATCAGCACGGTCTCGGTCAGCTCGAACTCGATGCGATCCGCCGTCAGCGCGTTGCGCGTCAGCGCCGAACTCACCACCTTGACCAGTTCCGGGTCGTGGAACTGCGCCAGCGACAGATTCAGTGCCAGCCGCACTCCAGGCAGCCCGGTGGCATCCCAGGCTGCCAGATCGGCAAGGGCGCGCTCGATCACCCACTGTCCCAGAGACGCAATCAGGCCACTGCTCTCGCACAGCGGGATAAACAGATCAGGCGCCAGCAGGCCGCGCTGCGGGTGTTGCCAGCGGATCAGGGCTTCGATGCCGTGCAGGGCACCAGTGCTCGCAGACACCACCGGCTGATAGTGCAGGACGAACTGATTGCCGGCGATGGCATTGCCCAGGTCGTCCAGCAGCGCCCGCCGTTCCATCAACTCGTGATGCAGACGCTCGGTATAGAAGCGGTAGGTGTTCCGGCCCTCCGCCTTGGCGTGATACATGGCCAGATCCGCCTTGCGCAGCAGTTGGTCGGCGTTCTGATCGTCATTGGGACACAGGGTGATGCCGACGCTGACACCCACCTGCACGCGGTGACCGCTGATGTCGAAGGCTTCGGCCAGCGCCGTGATCAGGGTATGGGCCATGCGTGCAGCCACGCTGACGTCGCTGATCTGCGGCAGCAACATGGCAAACTCGTCACCACCCAGGCGCGCCAGACTCGCGCCCGGGACCAGCCGCTTTCTCAGGCGCTCGGCAACCGCGCAGAGCACGGCGTCGCCGACCGCATGGCCGAGACTGTCGTTGGCCAGCTTGAAGTGATCCAGATCGAGGAACAGCACTGCCATCAGCGTGCCTTTACGCAGGCTCTGCTCGACCGCCTGTTCCAGTCGGTCATTAAACAGGGTGCGATTGGGCAGGCCGGTAAGCGTGTCATGGGTGGCCAGCATCCGGATCTGTTCTTCCGAGCGTTTGCGCTCGGTGACGTCGCGCACCTGGATGTTGTAGAGGCCGCCGCTGGGGCCGCGCCAGTAGCTGACCGAGACTTCGGCCGGGAAAGAACTGCCGTCGCGGCGTTCGGCACCGAATTCCTGGACCCGTGTCGCGGCGCGGCTGGTGGCGCGGCGCTCGACCCGGCCAGCATTGTCGCCGTCTACGCGTGGATCCCAGGGCATCAATCGGGACAGCGGTGCACCGAGCAGTTCCTCCTCGCGCCAGCCGAACATCAGCTCGCCGCTCCGATTCAGGCTGCGGATGAGTCCGTCGTCATCGATCTGGATCAGCGCATCGTGGGCCAGTTCGGTGACGGCGCGGAACTGCGCGGCCGAGGCCCGCAACTGATCGCTGCTGGTCTGCAGTTGCTCGGCATAAGCATTGAACTTGTGTGCCAGCAGACCGAGTTCGTCGCGGCTGGAGACCTCGATCCGTCCCGGACTCGAGGCCTGCTCGGCGGCGGCCAGCTGCGAGACCATGCGCCGGATCGGCATCACCAGATAGCGCCGTACCAACCAGCCGGCCACTGCCATCACCGCGATGATCGCCAGCGACATGGTCCAGGCCAGCTGGCGCATGAAGCTGAGTACCGCATCGCGCACCAGCCTGGCGGGCTGCACCACGACCAGCTGCCAGTGGGCGTTGGGAAAGCGCAGGCTGGTCACCAGGACCGGCTCCCCCAGAAAGGCATCCTGATCCAGCGTGGTCTGGCGCACGGCCAGCCCGCTGCTGCCATCGTCGCGGAGCTGATCGGCAATGCGCAAGGCCTCGGCATCATCGATATTGTCGCTGGCTGCGGCAATCTCCCGGGCCAGCGCCGTCAGGTCGGGGTCAGCCTTGATCTGGGTGCCAAGGCGCAGATAGGACGCCAGTTCGCTGAACACCGGATACTGGCGAATCAGGCCTTCGACAGCGACGGTCGGGGCGTGGCCAGCCGTCGCCATTTCGGCGGGCTCGGGCGGCCGGGTGATGAAGACCTCGTTGCGGTCGAGCGCAAAGGCGTAGCCATTGAGCGCCTGGCCACGTTCGAGCAGAAAACCCTGCAGGCCGGACAGGCGCAGATCGACGGTGCTGACGCCGATGAAGCGCTTGCCGCGACGCATCGGCACGGCGCAGGTCACCATCGCTTCGCTGGTGTACGGATCCTGGTAGGAGCGCGACCAGTAGCAGTGTGCTTCGCTCTGATGGCGCGCCGGCACATACCATTCTTCCTGATGGTAGCCGGGGCCACCCGGGGCGTTGTAGTCGTCGAAATAGCGCAGCTTGCCGGCAGCATCACGACCCCAGAAAAAGCTGCGCCGCTCGGTGCCGGTTTCGAACTCACCAGGTTCGGGCCAGATGCCACCTCCCGCAATCAGATCGGCGCGGTCCTCCAGATCCAGCAGATGGGGCAGCAGTCGTCGCCACAAGGCTGGATCGCGTGGCAGCAATTCACCCAGATTGGCCAGCGTGGCTGCCAGACCCTCGGCCAGTGCCAGCTGTTGTCCCACTTCCGCCGCCAGCCGCTGGGTGGCGCTGCTGGCCAGTGCCTTTTCCCGTGCCAGCAGCAGATCGTAGCCGCGGCCATAGAAGACCAGCAGAACCGCAGCCAGCATCATCGCCAGGCCAAGCAGCACCCCGATCAATACCCGCGCCTGCAAGCCACGGCGGAACGGCACCTGCGTGCGTTCGAGTTCGCGCATCCAGATTCGTCTTCAATGGTGTTGCCCCCTGGGGCTGAACGCTCGCACGAGCGTCGCTGCTTTGCAACGGCGTTCACGTGCAGGCGGACCAGAATCCGGAGCGCCGGTCGACGCCAGGAGGCGCCGGGCCGGTTTGACTTGCGGTCCGCTCAGCGCTCGCGGCGCATCAGTGTGGATTTCCCGAACAGGCTCTCGATCAGGTCGACCGCCAGCGCCGCCGTGCGGTTGTGATCATCGAAGGCCGGATTCAGTTCGACCACATCCAGTGATCCCAACAGACCGGTATCGGCAATCATCTCCATGACCAGCTGGGCTTCGCGGTAATTCGGTCCGCCCGGCACCGTAGTGCCTACGCCAGGCGCGATCTCCGGATCCAGGAAATCGACATCGAAGCTGACGTGCAGATGGGTGTGATGGTCAAGGTCTGCCAGCGCCTCCTGCATGACCTTGCGCAGACCGTGTTCGTCGATGTAGCGCATGTCGAAGATCGACATCTGCTGTTCGTGCACCAGACGGCGCTCGCCGGCATCGACACTGCGGATGCCGATCTGATGGATCTGGTCGCGGTTCAGGGCTGGCGAGAATCCGGCCAGCTCCACCAGCGCCTTGGGACCAATGCCGAACAGGCAGGCCACGGGCATGCCGTGGATATTGCCCGAAGGTGTGATCTCGGAGGTGTTGAAGTCGGCATGGGCATCCAGCCACAGCACCCGCAGCTTCTTGCCGACGCGTCGGCAGTGCGCCGACACCGCGCCGATGGAGCCAATGGCCAGACAATGATCGCCGCCCAGCATGATCGGCAAGCGCCCCTCATCCAGCGCCGCGCTGACGGCCTCGAACACGCGCTGGTTCCAGATCGTGACCTCTGCCAGATGCCGGTAGCCTTCATCGGGTGGCTGCATCGGGTTGATCGGCCCGACCAGATTGCCGCGGTCGTCGACATCGAAGCCGCGCGCCATCAGCGCTTCGCGCAAACCGGCGACGCGCAGTGCTTCCGGGCCCATCGAGGCGCCACGGTCGGCGGCGCCGACGTCGGTAGGGGCACCAATCAGCGTGATCGGATGAGGGGTCATGAGTATTCACTCGATATGCAGAATAGGCGCGCAGCCTAAACGCAGGTAGAACCGCGCGGCAAGCGCTCCTTTGCTTGTGGGCTCCGCTCGTTCAGAATCCGCCCGGTTCTTCGCGTCCTTTCAGCTTTTCCGTCGCGTTCTTCGCGTCCCGTTCTTCCTCGCCACCGAGCCGTATGCATCACGGATGACCATGAGTTCGAACGACCCGCGCATTGTCTCTCCGGTTGCCAGCCGCGAGGAAGACCTCATCGAGGCCAGCATCCGCCCGCGCAAGCTGTCGGAATATCTGGGCCAGAAGGCCGTGCGCGCGCAGATGGAAATCTACATCGAAGCCACGCGCCGGCGCAGCGAGGCGCTGGATCATGTGCTGATCTTCGGTCCGCCGGGTCTGGGCAAGACCACGCTGGCGAATGTCATCGCCAACGAACTCGGCGTCAATTTGCGCCAGACCTCAGGTCCGGTGCTGGAGCGGGCCGGTGATCTGGCGGCGCTGCTGACCAATCTGCAGCCGCGCGATGTGCTCTTCGTCGACGAGATTCATCGGCTCTCGCCGGTGGTCGAGGAAGTGCTGTATCCGGCGATGGAAGACTTCCAGATCGACATCATGATCGGCGACGGGCCGGCGGCACGCTCGATCAAACTGGATCTGCCGCCGTTCACGCTGATCGGTGCCACCACCCGCGCCGGACTGCTGACCGCGCCCCTGCGCGATCGCTTCGGCATCGTCCAGCGCCTCGAGTTCTACACGGTCGAGGAGTTGACCCGCATCGTCACCCGCTCGGCCGGCATCCTCGGCATCCAGTGCGATGCCGATGGGGCGCTGGAAATCGCCCGGCGCTCGCGCGGTACGCCGCGCATTGCCAATCGGCTGCTGCGGCGCGCCCGCGACTTCGCCGAGATCAAGGGCGAGGGCGTGATCACCCTGAAAGCCGCCTCCGGCGCCATGGAAATGCTGGATGTCGACCATGAGGGCTTCGACGCGCTCGACCGGCGCCTGCTGGGTCTGATGATCGAGCACTTCGAGGGCGGCCCGGTCGGCGTGGACAGCATGGCGGCAGCGCTCAGCGAGGAGCGCGGCACCATCGAGGACGTGGTCGAGCCCTATCTGATCCAGCAGGGATTCCTGATGCGCACGGCGCGCGGTCGCGTGGTCACGCGCAAGGCCTATCTGCATCTGGGCCTGAAACCGCCGCGACGGCCCGAACCCACCCCCGATCTGTTCGAGGATTCCTGAGTGAGCAAGAGCGCTGCTGAATTCAGCTGGCCGGCCCGCGTGTACTGGGAAGACACCGATGGCGGCGGCGTGGTCTATCACGCCAATTATCTGAAGTTCCTGGAGCGCGCCCGCACCGAGTGGCTGCGCGCCAGGGGTTTCGAGCAACGTGCGCTGATGCTGGGAACACGAATGGTGTTTGCAGTCTACTCAATGCAGATACAGTTCCTGAAACCGGCTCGACTGGATGACGCCCTGCGCATCAGCGCGACGATGGGCGTCTGCCGACGCGCCAGCTTCACGATGACCCAGGTCATCACCCACGAACGCGATGGCACCGAGTTGTGCCGCGCCGAAGTCGAAATAGCCTGTCTCGATGCCGAGACCTTCAGACCCATACCCATACCGGCCCAGGTATTGACGGAGATTCAGCGGTGAACAGTGGTGAGTTGAACTTGTTGGAACTGATTGTCGGTGCGAGCTTGCCGGTGCAGGTCGTCATGCTGCTGCTGATTGCGGCCTCGATCTGGTCCTGGTGGATGATCTTCCGCAAGCGTGCGGTGATCAGCATGGCCACACGCACGGCCGATGAATTCGAGGAGCGCTTCTGGTCCGGCGCCGATCTGGCCCAGCTTTATCGCGAAGTCAGCAATCGCGGCAAGCCGGCGGTGGGTCTGGAGGGCGTGTTCGAGGCCGGATTTCGCGAATTTGCGCGCCTGCGCCAACGCCGTCAGATCGACAGCCGCACGCTGATCGAGGGCAGCCAGCGGGCCATGCGCGTGGCGCTCTCGCGCGAAGTCGACCGGCTGGAACAACATCTCAACAATCTGGCCACGGTCGGTTCGATCAGCCCCTATGTGGGTCTGTTCGGTACGGTCTGGGGAATCATGGTCGCCTTCCACGGCCTCGCCGCCGTCAAGGAAGCCACCATCGCCATGGTCGCGCCCGGCATTTCCGAGGCCCTGATCGCCACCGCCATGGGTTTGTTCGCCGCCATTCCGGCGGTGATTTTCTACAACCGCTTCTCCAATGCCGTCGAACGCATCGAAGTCCGTTATGACACTTTTCAGGAGGAATTCAGCAGCATCCTCCAGCGTCAGGCGCATGCTGAAGACAACTGAGCGGCTGCGCCGCTCAGTAGCGGTGAAACGTGAAACGGAAAACGTCAATTGAAATCCGCCAACCCCATGGCTCGCCCATTGACGTTTTACCTTTCACGTTTCACTGGCCTGGCCAAAGAGAATCACTGAACACCTAAAGGCAGCCCCAGCCACCATGCGCCGTAAACGCCGTAAGCCTGTATCCGACATCAACGTGGTGCCCTACATCGACGTGATGTTGGTGCTGCTGATCATTTTCATGGTCACGGCGCCGCTGATGAACCTGGGCGTGGAGCTGGATCTGCCGCAGGCCAATGCCAATCCGCTGGATACGCCGGAGGATCCGGTGATTGTCAGTGTCGACAGTGCCGGCGACCTGTTCCTCACCATCAAGGGTGAGCGCGAGGCCATCGATATCGAGGGGCTGACCACCAAGATCGGTGCCTTTGTGCGCAACAACCCCAAGGTACCGGTGCTGGTCGGTGGCGATCGCAACGTCAGCTACGGGCGGGTCTATGAGGCCATGGTGGCGCTGCAGGCGGCCGGTGCGCCGCGCGTGGGCCTGATGGCGGATCCCTTGCCTGCGGAGCCGCGCAAGTGATGCTTCGCGCTCAATTTGGCAGGGCCTGGGTTGTGGCAATGGGTTCTCGGTTGTCGGTTGTCGGTTGTCGGAAACTGCCACAGCAATCGCAGGCCCGCGGACTTTTCGAAATTCGTGCGCTCCAAGGCAGTCGCGATGCGGCAACAGTTGAGGCCGGCTTCGGCTGGCAACCAACAACCGACAACCAACAACCGACAACCCAACGCCGTTGACCATGGAATCGGCCGCCGACCGCACCCGGGCACTGGTCTACGCGATAGGCGTACACCTGCTTGCGGCACTCATCATGTTTGCCGGACTGTTCGCGAGTGCGCCGCAGAAGCCGGTCATTTCCGGTGGCGCGCTGGAAGCGGTGCTGGTCGACATGAATCTGGGACGTCCGCAGCCGAAACCGGCCACCAAGCCCACGCCCAAGCCCGAGCCGCCCAAGCCAGCACCCAAACCGGCGCCCGCACCACCGCCGCCGCCCGCGGCCAAGCCCGATGACGTCACCGATCAACGCCCGACCTTGCCGACGGTGCCCGATCAGAACGCCATGAACCTGGAGCGCCAGAAAGAGCAGTTGCGCAAGCAGCAGGAAGAGCAGCGCCGTCAGCAGGAGATCGAAAAGCAGCGCATGCAGCAGCTTGAGGACATCCGCAAGCAGCGAGCCGAAGCGGCGCGACTGACTCAGGAGCGCGAAAAGCAGCTGGCGCAGGCTCGTGAAGCCCAGCGTGCCCAGGAAATACTGACGCAGCCAGCCACGCGCGAGCCCGAGGGGCAGCAGCGACCCGGTCAGGACGCGGCCAATGACCTGCTCAGCCAATATGCCGGACTGATACAGGAGGTCGTGACCCAGAACTGGCGCCGTCCGGCCAACACGCCACCGGGCATCCGCTGCGTGCTGAAAGTGCGTCAGATCCCCGGCGGCGAGGTCATCGGCGTCAGCATTGGCTCGCCCTGTAACGCGAATCCGCTGATCCAGCAATCCATCATTCAGGCCGTAGAACGGGCCAGTCCGCTGCCGTACATGGGCTTTGAGGCAGTCTTCCAGCCCGCACTGAACTTCAACTTCCGCTATGACGGGTGAACCGATGCAAAGACTTATCAGCACCGCCGTACTGGTTCTGGCTCTGCTCGGCCTGGCGCGCGTCGCCAGTGCCCAGGGTCTGGAAATCGATATCGTCAACGGCCGCGACGCGGCCATCCCGATCGCCATCGTGCCCTTTGCCTGGGAAGCGGCAGCCATGCCCGACCCCACCGCCGTCGATCAGGTGGTGCGCGCCGATCTCAACCGCTCGGGACAGTTCCGGGCCCTGGCCAAGGAAGACGTGATCGAGCTGCCCTCCCGCGGCGCCGACATCCGCTTCCCCACCTGGCAGCTGCTCAAGCAGGATTACATCGTGGTGGGGCGGATCCTGACGGCAGACGTCGGGTACCGAGTCGAGTTCGAACTGCACGAGGTCCGCAGCGGCAAACCGCTGCTGGCACTGGCGCTGCCGGTGCGTCCCGGTGATTTTCGGGCGGTGTCGCACCAGATTGCCGATCTGGTCTACGAGAAGATCATCGGCGTGCGCGGCGCCTTCTTCACCCGCATTGCCTACATCACGGCCAAGCGCAAGGGTGAGGGCAAGTACGAGTACGCCATCTGGGTCGCCGATTCGGATGGCTACAACGAGCAGCGCATCGTCTGGAACGACGAGCCCTTCCTGTCGCCGGCCTGGTCGCCGGATGGCAAGTCGCTGGCCTACGTCAGTTTCGAGCGCCAGGGCGGTCACACCATCTACCTGCATGAACTGGCCACCGGCTCGCGCCGGGTGATCACCTCGTTCAAGGGCATCAATGGCGCACCCACCTTCTCGCCCGACGGCAGCACCCTGGCGCTGACCCTGTCGCGCAGTGGCAATCCCGAGATCTACACGCTGAATCTGCTGAACAACAATCTGACGCAGCTGACTCGCCATTTCGCCATCGACACCGAGGCAGCATGGATGCCCGGTGGCAATAGTCTGATCTTCACCTCCGACCGCTCCGGCAAGCCGCAGATCTACAGCATGCCGGTTTCCGGTGGCACGCCCGAGCGCCTGACGTCGGTCGGTGATTACAACGCCCGCGCCTCCGTCTCCTACGACGGCCGCCTGATGGCAATGGTGCAGGGAAATAGGAACGTGTATCGTATTGCGGTCGTGGACCGCGAGCGTGGGGGCACGAACGCGGTTCGGCTGATTTCACCGGGTCCGTTGGATGAATCCCCAAGCTTCGCCCCGAACGCAAGCATGGTGCTGTACGCTGCCCGCGAAGGGAATCGCGGGGTCCTTTATTCGGCACCGATCGACGGATCGATCCGAGCACGCTTGGCTATCCCTGACGGCGACGTCCGGGAACCGGCGTGGGGACCCTTCAGGCAACGTTGAGTCAAGTGAAAATAAGATGTGAACAGGTTCGCTGTCATTCGTACGAAGGATAAAAAATGAATACCCCGATTCGCGTTTTGGTGATTGCGCTGGCTCTGGCTGGCGTTGCTTGCAAAAAGGAAGTGGTCAAGCCGGAAGCTCCGCCGCAGACTCCGCCGCCGACTCAGCCCACCACCACCCCGGTGCAGGAAGAGAGCTGGACCAACCCGGCCCTGCTCGATTCCAAGCCCTGCCTGGTCTCGCGCGTTGCCTACTTCGATCTGGATCAGACCACGATCAAGTCCGAGGCCATGGAAATGCTGCGCTGCCACGGCAAGTGGTTGGCCAGCAACCCGGGTGCCCGCATCTCGCTGGAAGGTCATGCTGACGAGCGCGGTTCGCGCGAGTACAACCTGGGCCTGGGCGAGCGCCGCGGCAACGCAGTGCGTGACATGCTGCTGGCCAACGGTGGTCGCAGCGAGCAGGTCGCCGTGGTCAGCTATGGCGAAGAGCGTCCGATCTGCACCGACAGCGATGAGAGCTGCTGGTCCAAGAATCGTCGCGCCGAGATCGTCTACACCGCGAAGCAGTAAGCGGTAGTGATGATGATCGACGTTCGTAAAATGACGCTTCGATCCCTGACGGCGGCCCTCGTGGCCGCCGTCTGTGTTTGCGGATCGGCACAGGCGCAGAGCCGTCTCAGTCTGGCGGAGCGGGTCAGTCAGCTGGAGCGCCAGGTTCAGGGCAGCGCGGACTCAGGCAACATGTCCGAACTGATCCTGCGCAATCAGGAATTGCAGAACGAAGTCCAGAACCTGCGCGGTCTGGTCGAGAGTCAGGCCTTCGAGATCGAAGGGCTGAAGAAGCGCCAGCGTGATCAGTACGTGGATCTGGATTCGCGACTGCAACGTCTGGAAGGCGGCATGACGGTGCCAGCGCGCCCGGCAGCCAACGAGCCGGTGGACAGTGTGGCCCCGGAACAGTTGAATGCGGATGAGCCGACCACCCGGTTTGGCGAACCGACGCCGATGAATCCGCCGCTGCCGGCAGGCGCCGAGACCGTAGGCGGTGGGCTGGCCGGAGGCGACGGCCAGACAATCGGAGGTCCGGACGAGAAGCAGGCTTACGAGACTGCCTTCGAGGCACTCAAGCAGGGTCGTTATTCCGAGTCCTCGCAGCTGTTTTCGATGTTCCTGCAGCAGTATCCCGACGGCGAGTACGCCGCCAACGCCAGCTACTGGCTGGGCGAGTCCTACTACGTCACCCAGAATTATGAGATTGCCCTGGAAACCTTCCAGGGATTGCTGGCGCGCTTCCCGGACAGCCGCAAGGCACCGGATGCCTTGCTCAAGGTCGGTTATTGCCAATACGAGTTGGGCGATTCGCGCAGTGCCGCGCGCACCCTGAACGATGTGGTGTCGCGCTATCCGGATACGCCAGTGGCGCGTTTGGCCCAGGGCCGGTTGCGGGCCTTGCGCCTCGACGGACGCTAGCAACTGGGCTCGCTGCGTCCAGGCGCAGCGAGCTGCAGGTGGAGCGCTTGCGCATTTCTTCGCAATCGACAGAGCCGGGAATGACCGACGCCAGTACCTCTGAAGCGGTCGCGCCGACGGCCGTGATGCTGCGGATCACCGAGATCTTTCACTCGATCCAGGGCGAAGCCGATGCCGTCGGCTGGCCCACGGTATTCGTGCGTCTGACCGGTTGTCCCTTGCGCTGTTCCTGGTGCGACACCACCTATTCCTTCCATGGCGGCAACAAGCGCAGCCTGGAAGACGTGCTCGCCAGCGTTGCCGCCTTCAACACCCGGCATGTATGCGTCACCGGCGGTGAGCCGCTGGCACAGCGCGCCTGTCTGGTGTTGCTGAGTGCCCTGTGCGACGCCGGCCACGAGGTCTCGCTGGAAACCTCCGGTGCCATGGATGTCAGCGGCGTCGACGCGCGCGTACGCAAGGTGCTGGACCTCAAGTGTCCCGGCTCCGGCGAACATCTGCGCAATCGCTATGAAAACCTGCCCCTGTTGAGCCCTGCCGATCAGATCAAGTTCGTCATTGCCGACCGCGCCGACTACCTGTGGGCGCGTGAGCAGTGCCAGACCCGCGGTCTGCCGGCGCTCTGCCAGGTGCTGTTTTCACCGGTGGCAGAAGTGCTGCCGGCACCGACCCTGGTGGACTGGATACTCGCCGACCGCATGCCGGTGCGCTTTCAGCTGCAGTTGCACAAGGTCCTGTGGGGGAATGTGGCGGGGCGCTAGGGGCGGTTGTGGGCTGTTGGTTGTTGGTTGTTGGTTGTCGGTTGTCGGGACTCGGGACTTGGGACTTGGGACTTGGGACTTGGGACTCGGGGTTCCGGAATCCTCCAACCCGGCGTCATTGCGAGCCACCTGTTTCGACCCGACACCGCGCATTGGCTGCGAGCCAGAGTGTGAGGTAGCGCGGCTCCGGCGCGCGGCGAATCTGGATGTGCGCCGGTGTTTTTCGCGCCGGCGGCCGCGGCCTGGCCTGCCGGGCGCCGCGCGCTTGCCATCGCTGCGCGCAGCCCAGGCGGCCGGGCGCGCGGACCCGGCCTACGTCATCGCTCCGACCTCCCCGACAGTCAGACTCTGTAGATTGAGGAACCTGCGATATGGGTTCAGCGGCTGCTGGCCCTGAGCCAGAGTGTGAGGTAGCGCGGCTCCGGCGCGCGGCGAATCGGGATGTGCGCCAGGATTGTTCGCGCCGGCGGCCGCGGCATGGCTTGCCGGGCGCCGCGCGCTTGCCATCGCTGCGCGCAGCCCAGGCGGCCGGGCGCGCGGACCCGGCCTACGTCATCGCTCCGACCTCCCCGACAGTCAGACTCTGTAGATTGAGGAACCTACGATATGGGTTCAGCGGCCGCTGGCCCTGAGCCAGAGTGTGAGGTAGCGCGGCTCCGGCGCGCGGCGAATCGGGATGTGCCCCGGGGTTTTTCGCGCCGGCGGCCGCGGCCTGGCCTGCCGGGCGCCGCGCGCTTGCCATCGCTGCGCGCAGCCCAGGCGGCCGGGCGCGCGGACCCGGCCTACGTCATCGCTCCGACGTCCCCGACAGTCAGACTCTGTAGATTGAGGAACCTACGATATGGGTTCACGGAGGCCGCGGCGAAGCATTCCAGGGAAACCCGACGCCGCCCCTCGCTCGCTTCGCTCCCCACGAACCACCTGCAAGCGATAGCATCACCCCCATGCCGGAAGCAGCCGTGGAGGGCGCCGCGCTGCGGCGCCGCTTTGGCGGGGCAGATGACCAACAGCGACCGCGCAGGCGCGCGGCCCTCTTCAGTGACCCGGTAGCAAGGCCAGGCCCCGCAATTCGCCGCTCCCCTTTTTCCTTTTTCCCTTTCCCTTTTTCCTGCCTCTCATGTCCTCAGCCATCATCCTGCTTTCCGGCGGTCTCGATTCAGCTACCGTCCTCGCCATGGCCCGCGCGGCTGGCCATCGTTGTTATGCCCTCAGTGTCGACTATCGCCAGCGTCATCGCGCCGAACTGGTGGCAGCCAGGCGCGTCGCCGAGACCCTGGGCGCGTACGAGCATCGGGTCATTCCGCTGGATCTGCGAGCCATCGGCGGCTCGGCGCTGACCGATGACGCCATCGATGTGCCAGAGTCGCCCACCAGCGGCATACCGGTCACCTACGTGCCGGCGCGCAACACCCTGATGCTGTCGCTGGCGCTGGCCTATGGCGAAGTCATCGGCGCCAACGATCTCTACATCGGCGTCAATGCGGTCGATTACTCGGGCTATCCCGATTGTCGTCCCGAGTTCATCGCGGCCTACCAGCAGATGGCACGTCTGGCCACCAAGACCGGTGTCGAAGGGGCTGCGATCACCATCCACGCCCCGATCATCGATCTGAGCAAGGCCGAGATCATCCGCCGCGGCATGGAGCTTGGCGTCGATTACGGCATGACGGTGTCCTGCTACCAGGCTGACAGCGACGGCCGCGCCTGCGGTCGCTGCGACTCCTGCCGCTTGCGTCGCGAGGGCTTTGCCGATGCTGGCGTGCCCGATCCGACGCGCTACCAGCCGGTGAATCCGCAGTCGCCGGGCACCGGATCCCGATGACCAAGGGTGCTGAATGTCCATGATCCCGCTGCCCAGTACCGAACAGCTGCGCCGGCTGAGCGCCTTCGACGGCGATTCCATCGCCGCCTGGCGGCTGCAGAGCGAAATCCTGCACAGCCTCTACGGCGAAGTGTCGAGTGCCCTGGTGTTGCGCTCGGCAGAGTCCGCGGCACGCCTGGTGGCACTGAGCTGCAGCACCGGCGAGGTCCATATCGACGCCAGCGACGCCTTTGACCTCGGCAGCTCGGCTCTGGCGCTGACCGACGACAGCACTGCAGCGCTGCTGGCAACAGCCGAACCGATGCGCATGCATCTGCCCGTCGAGGCCCCGCACTGTGTGCTGCAACAGCTGCTGGCAGCCGACCTGGCGATTGCGCTTCCGATCCATGCCGCTGGCCGCAGTGATCATCTGCTGCTGCTGGGCTGCGCCCCGGCGCACCCGCTGGCGCAGGCCGAACTGGATCTGCTCGGGCTGTTGGCCAATTGCCTGGGTTCCTTTCTCGGTGGCGCGCTCGATCGCCGGCAACTGGCGGAGCAGTCGCGCAAGGCCTGGGTGGAAATCGCCGACCTT
>JBFWOF010000032.1:0-73308 GCA_050250665.1 Lysobacterales bacterium
CAGAACTCGGCGCGCCTCCGGTCATGACGATACAGTCCACGTCCACCGGCGCCGCCCCCGAAGGATCAACCTGGCGCGACCAATCGGTCAGATTGAGGAAATTCAGCAGTTTTGCAGCATCCTGCTAGCAGGCTGCTGCAAAAGCCTCGCTGTGAAATTTCGCGTTTCGAACTGGCGAAATTTTGACCGGTATTGGGCATCGTAGGTGAAAACTTGGCGCTCGAAGGCAAGGCGGCTGCTCAGAATTGGCGTACGCTGCCCTTCGCGAAAGCGCCCTAGACTTTTGCAGCACCCTGCTAGGGTTCCCGCTCACCGCACCCAAATCTGCGCAACGTGAGCACGTACGCGATCTTTGAGGCAGCGAACAGGATTGAATCACGCACGGTACGGCGCACACTGCGGCCGGCGACCAAAGGAAGCACCACATGAATCCGAATTTGACGTTGACGCTCGATTTCGGTGAAGTCGGCTACCACTACAACCGCGAACCGTTCTGCGTGCGCCTGGACGCCGCGGCGCTGGAAACGCTGATCTCCGATGCTGGCAATGCCCATCGGGTTTATGAGCTGACTTTGATCCAGCGTCCCGGCGACGTCTGGGACTACGTGCATGTGGTTCCAGAGGCGGTACCGGGCCGGGTGGCCGAACGGCTGGAAACGGCGCGCGCCGATGCCATGCCGCGGTTCGGGAAGATGCACCCATGGCCCGAGGGGAAGGTCCCGTTCGCGGTGTTCGACAAGTTCTTTTACTACGCCTGGGACGACACCGAGCCCGATTCCGAGGCGTGGCTGGGGGCGCGCGGCTCTGACACGGTGGTCGCATTTGCCGATCGCCTGTTTGCCACAGCGCAGGCAGCGCTGGCGAAACTGGAAGAGGGTGATCCGCTGATGCGCCATGAGCTGCATCTGGCGCGAACGCACCGGCATTGGTGCAGTCATGAGGGTTTCGAAACGGTTGTCGAACGGTTTCGAAACCCTTTGCATGCGCCAAAGCCGTCGGCACATTCGCCCGACTACTACCGGCAGTTGGAATCTTTGCTTGGGGATCCTGAGCTCGTCTCGGTTGCCTACCGGGGCCGGGGCGACTGGCAGCTGATGCGTCTGCTGTGCACCGAGCAACGCCGCCGCACCAATGCCACCGGGCATTCACAACTTCACGCGCTACATCTGAGCGCATCGACGGACTACCGTGCTGGCGTAGATGCCTGGGACGGCCGCATCTGGTTCTTCTCGGAGGGCCTGGCGCATGGTGATCTGCTGATCGACGGCCCAGGGCACAACGGGGTATCGGCGAAACAGCTGATCGAGAAGTACCGGCGGCGGCCGCAGGTGGTGTTGACCGATACCGCCGATTTCGAGATCGACGGTTACCTTCGCGAAATCGGCGATGGCTGGACGGTTTTCCGACGCAGCGAACCCCGCTCCCGGCGCCAGAACATGGAACTGATCGCCAGCCGTCGACAGCCGGATGACAAGCCCGTGATCCAATTCGAAGGCGAGGGCACTTCCGTTTATCCCTTCGATCGCGGGCTGATCGTGCTGGGTGATGGTTTGTCGGCTGCTGCGATCAGCGCAGTAACGACACTGATCCAGGCATGGCGGGGCCGAGACGGTGAGCTGTTGATCATCGCCACTGGCGAGATCTCGAAGTGGCTGGAGGCTGGCATCGATGGCGCCGTCCAGGTCCCTGATGCCCTCCATGCCGACAGCGAAGCGGAGCAGGCCAACTGGGTCAGCGGTTTGCTACGCGACAAGCAGACATGGACTGATGTGGCGATGCTGCTCGGCGCGCCGGAGTGGATTGCGCGAAGCATCCATGCTGCGCTGGCGAGAGGCACCCGGCCTTGGGCGCCATGGATTGTGCAGACTGACGGCATCGTCGGCACGGGCGTCGATCTGGTGCTGGATGCGGATCCTGCCATCCAGCTCCGTGATGCGCTTGAGCGCGACAAAGCCTGGAAGCCAAAGTTGAGGTAGGTCCTTGCGCTGGTTGTGCACCAATCCACATCACGCTTCGCTGGCTCTCACGCGTTAGCCACGCGTCGTCACGCGTCAAACGTGCGGCCCGCAGCGATCCGAATGCGCCCCATTTGCGAGCCGCAGGAATTCGCAAGCGACGTGCGGATCCGCATGCACTGACGCACGCCGGGTCTCGCGATCAGTCGCGATTCGTCGCGAGGAGTCGCGAGGGCTCGCGAATCTTCTCGAAGTGTCGCGAGTTGTTCCGACTCATGGTCAACCACCAAGCCTGGCCCTGGGCATGTTGGCCTGTGCTGCCAGCACCTGGCACGATCTAGCTACGCCCAGTAGACCGCTGTCTGCGTGTAGACAGCACCAGCGGGTCAGATGACAAGTGCTCGCTCAAGACGCATCTGGAACACGTGTTCTGGCGTTGCGTTCTGGTGTTCTGAAGGGTTGCAAGTGAACAGTCCAAGAACACCCAGCGTGCCGTGTTTGTGCCACTGTTTGTTACGGCTCAGTGCAGTGCCACAAAACACGTGTTTTCCGCGTCCTTACAAGGTTTCAGCGTGTTTCCACGAGCCCTGTTTCGGCGCCAAACAGGGTGTTTGTGCCAGCACATGACGAATACACCGGTGTTTGTGCCATTTGGCACAAACACGGCAAAGGGCGTGTTTTCCGCGTTGGGACGCTGTTTCCGGGTGTTCTGGCGATCGTCGAAAACGCTGCTTCTCGCGCGCGCGTGTAGGACCGTAACAAATACCGGCGAAAACGGTCTCCTGTACCGCTACGTTGGACTGTTCGAAACAGCGCTGCGGAAAGCGTGAAACGCTTGTTGGCGTGCAGGTTGGGAGCGGAGTTCTCGAAGGTCAAGCGTGCCGAAACACAAGCGGCGAAACGTCTGGCGGTTGGTCCCGTCGGGTCAAGGCATCAGCTGAATTGATGCGTTGGGTGCCTGGCTACGGTGTTCGGCTCGTAGACCCGCAAACACTCCAGTAGCGTGTGGTCGTGGATGTCCAGAACACGGCGCAGCGGCTGTTGGTATCCACCGGCCAGGTTCCACGCAATCGGCAACCTGCGCGCGGCGCAGAATTCGAAAACGCTGCGGTCACGCTCACGAAGCTGCTCGGTGGTCAGCCAGCCGCCCAAGGGATCATCGATATGCGGATCCGCGCCGGCCTGATACAGCAGCACGTCGCAGTCGGCAAAGGCCGCCAGGATCGTCTGCAGCTGATCGAAGAAGCCTGCCGCATCCTTGGGATGCCAGTAGTGCTCGCCGACGCTGTAGTGCACTACACGCGTTTCCCCGACCGCCTCCAGAATCTCGTCGGTGCCGTCGCCATAGTGCATGTCGGCATCGAGAATGCCTACGCGTGTAGCAACGCCCTCCTGCAGCAAGGCGCGCGCCGTCACCACCAGCCCGTTGAAGGTGCAGAAGTCTGCCGCGAAGGCGTACATGGCGTGATGGAAGCCGGCACAGGGCGCCACTGCGACCGTTCCATCCGCTATCGCCGCGCGCGCCGCTGAGAGCATCGAGCCACTCGTGTAGGGCAGGCTAGCGGCCAATTCCAGCGATCGATTGCCGAATCCGTTGGACGCGCGACCCGCCAACACGTCGGCGACATATTCCGGCGAATGCGCGAGGCACAGATGCGCGACGCTCACCGGTTGCGGCGCAATGATCTCCAACTGCGGCGCGATGGCCAGCCAGGACTCCACGACCGCTTGCGGCTTGTGCGCACTCGGCGATAGGGCCTGAGGTGGGCCCAGCATCTTGGGCGTGTAGAAGACCTTCAAAGTGACACCCGAATCTCGATGCCGACGGGTTGAGCGGCGCTGGTCAGCATAGGCCCGATCGCGTTTTCTTGGGGGATCAGATGACGCGTTAGGTCGGCGCGTAACGGGCCACATAACGCGTTCGTGAGACGCTGCCGCACCCAGTGCCGCACTGCGGCAAAGTGCCGCACCCTGCGGCACTCTGTGGAATTCGGCGTTTTCCGCGTCCGGACGCGGTTTTCGAGCTGTCGTGCCAGCGTGTTTTTGCCTCTTTCCTCGCGCGCGCGCACGTAGAGGGTGCGGCAGTTACGGCGTTTTTGCGGCACACAACGGCGCGAATTCAGGTGGTTGGATGACGTGCGAAACTCGCCCTGTCCGCGAAAGGCCCGCCACATGTTTTCGTGAGCATGGTTCGCAGATTCGTCGTCTACACGTGGTGACAGGGCTACCCTTACGTTTCATCACCAGTGCACCGCTATTGCCTGTGCTGGCCACCAATTCGGCGCACGGAGAAGATTGAGTCTTGTCAGAACCGGTCAACGGAGAGCTCGCCCGCTCGGCGCCGTGGCGCACTGCACGCAGCCGAGTTTGACGACGGCATGGGTTTGAGCGCGCAGTAGTGATGCAGGTCGCCAGCGATAGGCTTGGAAACCCCAAGGCGCGTGTGTTCGGGAGCGGATTGCTCGATCGCGGCCCGGATCGCCTCAGCGGGGCACACGGTTTCTATCGGGAGCCGAGAGTTGGAAATGGTCGGCCTGCGCGATCTTCCTGGCAAAGTAGTCCAGCCCCTTGGGCGTGATGTAAGTTTGCGGCCGCGCCACATTGTCGACTAGCCTGGTCTTGACGATGAAATATCCTCGTCCGCGATGAACGGCGCGCGGGACGAGGGCACCACCCTCGTGGAAGAGGTAGCCCTCAGACCTTAGCCAGTTTGTAAACGCCCGTGGTGCCACGCCAAGTGCACGAGCCGAGTTGTTCAGTCCGTAGAGCCCGTCGGACTCCAGAAAGCACTGGTACCGATCGGCCTTCACCTGCAGGGTTGCGACTCGCGCTTCCAATGCCAGTTTCTCATTCTCTGAATCGAGAACCATCTGCGCGAGTTGCGCGCGTGTCACGGCGCCCACGTCAACTCGATCGCCGTTGCCGCCGGACTTCCGAATAGATGGTAACGCTTCCTCAAACACCCAGCGTTCGAATCGCTCAGCTGCAGGAAGTTTGCTACTGACTATCAGGCGCAAGACGTCGGGCTCTGCCAGCATGCGAGCTTCCTGTGCACGCCCCCGGCTATCGATGATGGGGTGGCGTTTCACCACCCCACGACAATGCTGCTTCATTGCATTGGTCGCGTCAGCGTACCCAAGGACGGTCGCCACATCTCTGCCAACGAAAAGCAGCTCTCCGGAGCTGTCCGCGTGGACTCGGACACTTTCGTTCTCAAACTGCATCGGTATGAGATTCTTCATCGGCGAGTTCTCTGGAGAAGTCTTGCGTTGCTCAGGTACAAGTGACCCATGTTGGATTTCGAATGGCTGTAACGATCCCTTCCAGCACTCGGCGTTGTTAGATCGGCTCCACTCGCGCTACGCGATCAGCCCCAAACTGGTGCCGCACGACGCTTAACATTTCATTTGCGGTCACCGGACTTGGAGACAGGGCAATCAGGCTGCAATCGGCTAGCACCGCGCGCCAAGAGCGACGTCTTTCGGCGAGGGCACTATTCCTGAGCAAGTCAAGGATCTCTGTTTTCCCGGCTCGGAGGCGACCAACCCATGCATTGACGATCAGGTCTGGTCCAGTCACCTCAAGGTCTTCGCCGACCACTTCGAGATGCAGCCCCGCGGCGAAAGCCGAATCGAGCAGGCTCATATCCGAATTCTCTTCATGAGTGGCATTTGGGGTTGTGATGAAGATGCATCCGCTTCTGCGCCGGTTTCCCTCTGTGCCGGCGGTGACGGGCGAGCCTTGCTCGGGGTCGAGACGATTTCCGAGCTTGCACTACATGGCATATATTTAATCGTGTTCACAGGCTGTACTAATGGCGCTTGATCAACGGCCTTGACTGGTTCGCTAGCTGTACCAGTCGAACTTTCTTGATTCGCATGCTGTACAAACTCGGTGCTGATTAGTTCAGTGTCAGTACTAATTTTGTGCGCTGGCTGTACTAACCGTTTAACTTTGCGGTTTTTTTGCCCCGCCGCTATGAAGATGGGTTGCTCCTTGAGCCACTCATTGCTTGGCGTGGGCGAGTGCGGCGCGTCGAGGGGTTTTCCCTTTATTGCATTGATGGCGCGAAACGTGAAGCCGTGCAGGGACGGACTGTTTTTGCCCCCTTGCTTGGTGCGGGAGATAATCCCGTAGTGCTCCAGTTCCAGCATTGCCGATCGAAGGGTAGTCGGCGATTTCCATCCGTCCTTGCGCATGCGATTCCACCCAGCATGCAAGTACCCGTTGTTGTAGCCGCCGTACTGTCTGGCTAGATCAAGCAAAAGCTTGATGGCATGCGGGGTCAGTCTTCGAAAGTTCGAATGATTCAATAACGCCACAGGGATAATGAAGGCTTGGCCTCCGTGGATGTCCTTCCAACCTGAAGATTTGCTCGATTTGGTCACGGGGCCCTCCAGCGGTCGTGAGAGCTGGGTGGAGATCCGCGACGGTCTCCAAGTGCGGGCAGGCACTTCGAGTCGGTAGAAGACGCTTTTACACGTACTGGCGCAGCTCCATCTCGTCCAGTTTCGTGGTGCGATGTAAAATCATTCACGTCGCGTTGGTAGTGCCCGAAGACCAAGGCAACCCTCAGCCGCGCGCATGTCTCGTTGAAGTTGGGGGCGTTCCTCACGGCGCGTAACCGCAGCGAGCCGAGTCGATCAATGCTCGGATGTCCTCGACTCGCCAGGCGGTGATGCGCTCCCCAAGCGCACGGGTCGGCTGTGGGTACCGCCCTGAGCGAACTCCAGCCCACCAGGTAGATTTGCTGACAGGGATGATCGCCGGAACCGGCGGCCGCGCCTTCGGGTTCCCGATAATCTGGTGAAGACGAAGGAAGCCACTCTCTGGAATCAGACCAATGTGCATCGAACCGTCCCTCGTTGGCCGATATTGGCCTGAAGGATTTGAAGGCTATGCGCCTCGAATCGCAGGTGCGAAGTACTTTCCCCCCTTGTTCTTCCTAGAGAAAGTACTTGGGATCTATCTTGCGAGCCAGGCTCTGTATGTAGGTGGCGTCGACAGTCACTTCGGGGGTGTGGCCCAAAAAGATCGCATTTACGAGACTTGCCGCCGCCGCAGGAAAAGGCCGATGAAGGTGTGATCGGAAGCTAGCGACAACATTCTTCGCAACGTACACCACGTCAGCGTTTGCCACGTGCGGCCGTTGCAGAGGCGGGTCACGCGCCAATTCGAGGGCGAACTCAGAGAGAGATTTCATCTCCTTGATCGCCCGCTCTTCGTCACAGAGGATCTGATCGCTTTCAACCATGTTCCGCAACGCCTCGGCCGCGGTCGCTATCGCTTCGTAGTGAATTCTGTGTTCACTCGGTGTTCGTTTGGGAAGGCTCGCGAATTCGCTCTTGGCGCGAAAGCCGCTCAATACGAGCTGCTCAACCTTGAACCCGAAGCGCTTTAGGTAGTGGTCCGGTGAGCGGAAACGCACCAATGGACTATCACTTCGTTCATCCAGGCCTTTGTAAAACATGACACTGCTTTTTATGGCCCTAACGAAAGTGCCATCCCTCACGAGCGCGCGGACGACGGAGGCGAATCTCGGTACAGCGAGTCCATCGCTGAATCGGTAACCGCCGAAGTACCCTTTCGCTCCAAGCAACCACTGCTCATCATCCATCAAATTTAACCCTGGCCCTGACCCTTGCGGCGATGACGTTCGGGCTGGAAAACTCTCGATCGTCACGTCGAAACGGAACCGAAGCAGATCGCACCTAACCGGCCTTTCGCTGTGCCGAGACAGCGTCATCCAGGGTGGACCTTAATGTTTCCAAGTAGTCAGCCCATGTCTGCATCATCTTGCGCCGTTCGGAAATGTGCGCCGTGCGGTTGTAGGCGCGGCCGTTCGGATCGCGGACGGCGTGCGCGAGCTGGTGCTCTATAAAGTCCGGCCTGACGTGCAAGACCTCATCGAGAATGGTGCGGGCCATCGCGCGAAAGCCATGTCCGCTCATGTCGTCCTTCCCATAGCCCATGCGCCGCAGCGCCAGCCGTACCGCGTTGTTGCTCATTGGCGTTCGAGGAGTGCGGCCAGGAAAGACGTACGTTCCGCTTCCCGTTAGTGCTTGGAGGTCGCGCAGAATCGACACCGCCTGGGTAGATAGCGGGACTAAGTGGGGTTCACGCATCTTCATTCGCGCCGCCGGAATATTCCACTCGGAGGCGTCGAGATCGATTTCGCGCCATTCAGCCTGTCGCAATTCGCCGGGTCTGACGAAAACCAGTGGCGCGAGGCGAAGTGCTGATTTCACGATGAGGCCAGCGCGCAACTTGTCGATAGCACGAAGGAGTTGGCCGACCTTCGCCGGATCAGTGATGCTGGCGAAGTGCACCGGTTTCCAGGGTGCCAGCGCGCCGCGTAGGTCGATCGACGGATCGCGATTGGCTCGCCCAGTTGCAACGGCGTAGCGGAATATCTGCCCAGCGTTCTGTAGCGCTCTGTGGGTCGTCTCGAATGCGCCTCGGTCTTCGATTCGCCTCAGGCTCTGAAGGAGTTCGGGTGCCGTGATCTCGGCTATCGGTCGCGCTCCGACCCACGGAAACAGGTCGCGCTCCAGCCGAGCAATGATCTTGCTAGAGTGACCGATTGCCCATTGTGGCGATTGTTTTCCGAACCATTCACGTGCGACGACCTCGAAGCTGTTTGCTGCTCTGTCAGCGCCTGCAGCTTTCGCGGCCTTGCGCTGTTCGCCAGGATCCACGCCGGCAGCCATGAGCTTTCTCGCATCGTCGCGTTTCGCGCGAGCTTCCTTGAGGCCAGTGTCCGGGTACGTGCCAAGGCTGAGCCGCTTTTCCTTGCCGCTGATGCGGTACTTGAGCCGCCACCACTTGCCACCCGAAGGCGAAATTTCGATGTAGAGGCCCCCGGAGTCATACAGACGCCGGGATTTCTGCCCAGACTTTGCGGTCCGAATTAGCATGTCGGTCAAGGCCATAGGGGGCATCTCTTTGCGGGCTGAGCTAGTTGCCCCCAATGTTGCCCCTAGTTGCCCCAGTCTTACAATGCACCGAATCGCACAACATCGGCCGGGGAAGGCTCAAACGCCTTTGTTATCCGGCTACTTCTGCTCTTTCCTAGACTGCGCTGGACTTCGAATTGGTGGAGCGGAGGAGGATCGAACTCCCGACCTTCGCATTGCGAACGCGACGCTCTCCCAGCTGAGCTACCGCCCCACGATAAGCGGATAAGGATAACAGCAGTGGCTCGGTAGAGCCAAGGGCTGTGGGGTCCGGCGCGAATCGCGATCTACAGGCCGAGCACGCCTTCCCGCCAGCCGCGCAGGTCATCGGGTAGCTGCTCGTGTCTGGCCCAGTGCTCCAGGGCGCGGCGTGGCAGCAGCGAATCGGCGCTGATGCCCAGGCGCTCGGCTTGCTTGACTACGGTTTCCCTGAGGGTCTTGGCGCGGGCCTTCTCGGCTTCGCTGAGCAGGCTTTGCAGCGGGATCGCCAGTTCTTCGGCACTCGCTTCAGCGTGAAGGATGGCTTCCAGTTTCTGCGCCAGGCGCGGACTGGGCTTGCCGTCGGCGGCGACTGCCGCCTCCAGGTCGGAACGACTGGGGCGCTCCAGCAGTGCGGCGCGGATGGCGACCGGGTTGTCGAGAATCCAGCGCTTCGGGCGGTTGCGCTGCATCGCTTCGGCATCTCGCCACATCAGCAAACGCCACAGCCGCTGCTGCTGGGCCGGACTCATGCGCTCGATCGCGCGCACCTTGAGGTGGGGATAAGGATCGCCCGGCGCTCGGGCCTTGGCCACCGCGCGGGCGCACTCCTCATCCAGCCATTCACGCCGGCCCAGTTCCCGCAGTTGCTGGTCCAGCCGCGCATGCAGGGCGTGCAGGTGCTCGACGTCCTCCGCCGCGTAGCGCAGCTGTTCGTCATCCAGCGGGCGTTTGAGCCAATCGGTGCGGGTGGCGTGCTTGTCGAGGGCAATGCCGAGTTCGGCCTGTACCAGCTTCTGGTAGCTGGGCGGCATCTCATAGCCGCAGAGCACGGCCGCGGTCTGGGTGTCGAACAGGGGTTCGGGCACCTGACCCAGGGCGTGACCCAGCACTTCCAGATCCTCGCTGGCGCTGTGGACAATCTTGAGGGTGCCGCTGGCCGCCATCAGCGGCGCCAGATCGGCTGGGATGCCCTCGATCAGCGGATCGACCAGTGCAATGTGGTCCGGAATCGCCAGCTGAACCAGTCCCAGTTCGGCATAGTAGGTTTGGGTACGAATGAACTCGGTATCGAGCGCGACTGTCGTATGGTTGCAGGCGCTGGCGACAAATCCGGCAGCGGCATCGCGGCTGTTGATCCAGAGTGGCGCTGGCGCCGGATGGGTAACTGACACTAGAGTGAATCCTTTCGATAGCGTGGTGGGTACAGAACAGGACCGATGGCTTCCGATCGTCAATCCAGACTGAGCTTCGTGATCGCATTGACGATCATACTGGGCAGCGCCTGGATCGGCTGGTGGCGCGAACAGCGGGAGGACGCGCCAACGCCCGGCGGCATGACTGCGCCGATGCTGGCTCAGCAGGATGCCTACGAGGAATCGCCGGACCCGACCGAGATGGAACCGGACGAGGCGCTGGACGATAGCGCGACCGCGACCGCGGATGTTGCAGAGCCGGCTGCGGAGGTTCCGCCGGAGGATGTCACAGCGGAGGAACTGGCGGCGCTGATCAGCACCATGCGCTCGGAAATCAAGGAGGGCCGCCTGCTGGAGCCCATCGACAGCAGTGCTTTCGCCCAGGCCAGTCGCATTCTGGCGGTGGACCCGGCCAATGACGAGGCCCGCGAAGTGCTGCAAAAGGCACTCGCCGAATTGCGCGACGCCAGCACACCGGTGGTGCCCGATGACTTGCTGAAAACGGCCGAGAAGGCGCTGGCGCTGTTGCCCGACGGCGTTGCCGAGGATGCCGTGGCGGTGGAGCTGCGCGCCAGCGTAGACAACACCCTCAAGATGCGCAGCCTCATTGCCCGCGCCGAACGATTGAGTGCCCGCGAGGGCGCCGGCCCCAAGACCTTTGCCAGTGCCGCAGAGGCTTTTCGCGGCGCGCTGGCGATCGATTCGGCCAACGCCCGCGCCCTGCGCGGCATGGAAGATCTGCAGCGGCGCATGATCGAGCGGGCACTGGCCTCGGCTTATGATCTGCGCTTCATCACGGCCGGCAAGCTGCTGGACCAGGCTGAAGAACTGCAGACCGGCACATCCAGGGTGCTGGATGCCCGATCGCAGGTGATGGCCTTCAGGGCCCAGGCTGAAGCCGAGAATCTGGCGAAATTCAAGGATGCCCTGGCCAGCGCTGATCTGGAGCAGGCCGAGAGCACGCTGGCGATCCTGCGCAAGTTGCTGACCGACGACAAACAGATCCGTGATCTGGAAAGCAAGGTGGTCAATGTGCGTCTCTACGGCGGTTTTGCGCCGGGCGAACGTTTCGGTGACAGTCTTGCCAACGGCAATCGCGGCCCGCGCATGGTGGTGGTGCCGGTCGGACGCTTCGTCATGGGCTCGGCCGAGTCCGAAGAAGGATCGAGCAACAGCGAGCGCCCGCAGCGGCAGATCGAGTTCGCGCGTGGATTTGCGATTGCCCGCAACGAAATCACCGTGGCCGAATTCCGCGATTTCGTGCAGGGCGCTGCCTATACCACTGATGCCGAACGCAGCGGCACTTCCGCCATCTACGAAGAAAAGACCGGACGCATGACCAAGTCCAGACGGGCCAACTGGCAGCGCAGCTACAACGGCAGCCGGGCTCGGGACAATGATCCGGTGGTGCATGTGTCCTGGAACGACGCCCGCGCCTATGCCGAATGGCTCAAGGCACAGACTGGCAAGACCTATCGATTGCCGACCGAAGCCGAATTCGAATACGTGCTGCGCGCCGGCACGCGCACGGCCTTCCCCTGGGGCGATGGTGATCCACCGCGGGTGCTCGCCAATGTGGCCGGTGCCGGCGAGCTGTCCAAGGAGGGTCGGCGGTGGAATCAGGGCTTTGCCGGCTACGATGACAAGTACTGGGGCGTGGCGCCGGTGCGCACCTTCGAGCCCAACGCCTTCCGCCTGTACGACCTGGCTGGCAACGTCTCCGAATGGGTGGAGGACTGCTGGCATGACAACTATCTGCGCGCGCCGGACCAGCCGGTGGCCTGGGTGAATCCCGGATGCGAATTGCGCGTGATCCGCGGCGGCTCGTGGGGTAGCTCGCGCGATCAGGTACGCAGCGCCTGGCGCGGCAGTGCACTGGCCGAATCCAGCGGCGCCCGTGTCGGCTTCCGGGTGGTGCGCGAGCTGTAGAGCGCGAGGGCAGGGGGCATGGTCCTGGTGGTGCCCGTCGCACCGTGTTCCGTAGGTCCAGCGCAACGCCGGTTTTGATCACCTGTAGGAGCGCCCATGCGGCGCGACCGCTGCTACGGGCGTGCGGCTTGCCGGTCGCGACGCGAGGTCGCTCCTACAGGCAAGCCCGTCGTCGTGTCCCGCGCGCGGCCACACCCTTGCGCTCTGGACTCACTCCGGAAATTCGCCATCCAGGTAATACCAGCGCCCGTCCTCACGCACGAATCGGCTGATCTCGTGCAAGCGCTGTGCGGAGCCGCCGCCCATCCGCGAGCGGGCCACGAATTCCACCAGCGCATGATCGTCGTCGAAGATCTGATGGCGTTTGATGGCGAGGCCCAGCCAGCGCACGCCCGACAGGCTCTTCGCCTCCAGGCTCGGTGGCCGGGTACTGGGATGCCAACTGGCTAACAGGTACTCGGCATGGGCTCGCACATAGGCGGAATAGCGCGAGCGCATCAGCACTGCCGCGTCCGGGGCTGCGGCGCCACCGTGGTAAACGCCGCAGCAATCGCTGTAGCCCTTGCTGCTGCCGCAGGGGCAGGGATCGGTGACTGTCATGGCGAGAACTCTGCTGGGTGGACTGGGCTTTCCTGCGCTTCTGCGGCTCGGCATCGAAGGCGCGGTTGCCCTGAACGTCAGGATAGGGTCATTGTTGGTTTGGGACTATGCTCTGCCTCAGCAATCGGGGGGAGCTACCCATGCGCGCCGCTCAGTTTGTCAGTCATCTGGAGTGCGCGCTGACTGGTGAACGATTCAATGCCGGTCAGTTGCACACGGTGTCGAGCGCCGGCAAGCCCTTGTTGGTGCGTTATTACCTCGACCAGATCGAGCGTGCGGTCGAACGCGCGGAATTGGCCCGACGTCCGGCTACGCTGTGGCGCTATCGCGAGCTGCTGCCCTTGCCGGGCACGCGACTGCCGATCTCGCTCGGCGAAACCATCACCCCCTTGATCGATCTGCCGGCACTGCGCGCGGAGCTGGAACTGGGCGCCCTGTGGGTCAAGGATGAAGGCCGGCTTCCGACAGGATCGTTCAAGGCCCGTGGTCTGGTGATGGCGGTCAACATGGCCAAATGGCTGGGCGTGACGCGCATGGCCATTCCCACCAACGGCAATGCCGGTGCGGCGATGGCGGCGTATTGCGTTCGTGCCGGTATCGAGGCGATCTGCTTCTGCCCCTCGGATACCCCGGAAGCGAATCTGCGTGAGATCGAACTGCAGGGTGCGAAGCTCATTCGCGTCGACGGCATGATCGATGATTGCGGCAAGCTGGTCGCCGAGGGTGAAAGAGAAGGTCGCTGGTTCTCCTGCGCAACCTTGCGCGAGCCCTATCGGATCGAGGGCAAGAAGACCATGGGCCTGGAGCTGGCCGAACAGCTCGGTTGGACCGTGCCCGATGCCATCTTTTACCCGACCGGCGGCGGCACCGGGCTGATCGGCATGTGGAAGGCCTTCGCCGAGTTGGAGACTCTGGGCTGGATCGGATCCAAGCGACCGCGCATGTTTGCCGTGCAGGCCAGCGGCTGTGCGCCGATCGTGCGCGCCTTCCATGCTGGCGAGGAATTCGCGCAGCGCTGGGAAAATGCCAGCACGCTGGCCCATGGCATCCGCGTGCCTGCGGCGCTGGGCGATTTCATGATTCTCAGAGCCGTGCGTGACTCCGGCGGCGCCGCCCTGGCCGTCAGTGATGCCGCGACCACGGCCGCCTGGCGCTCGGCCGGCCGCGACGACGGCATGCTGCTGTGTCCGGAGGGCGCGGCGACGCTGGCTGCCCTGCGACAGGCGCGCGTCAACGGCCTGGTACGCAGCGGCGAGCGCGTGGTGCTGTTCAACTGCGCCACCGGGTACAAGTACCCCTTGCCCGAATCCGAGGCTGCGAGACCCTGAAGCCGAGCCGGCTCCGCTTTCGTGGGTCCAGACTTGTCTGGACGGCTTTGCGGACGGTTTGGAGGGAAAGCGTCCAGACAAGTCTGGACCTACAGAGGCGGGAATATTCGGTCGGTGCTGCTCGCGCCGGGCTCGTGCATCCCGGATGCAGCAGCGACAAGTTCACAAACTGGCTGACCCGGCAGCACAGGTCCAGCGTAGGATCGGGCGGCCGTCCTGCATAGCCGCGATATGCGGGGCGACCCTTCCTGTTCAAGGGACAGCTACATGCCGGGCACCCGGAAGACCGTGCGCAAGGTGGGCCCCGTGTTGGCGACGGCATTGGTCGCCGGCAACATGATCGGTTCAGGCATCTTTCTGCTGCCGGCATCGCTGGCCGCGATCGGCTCATCGACTGTCATCGGTTGGGTGGTGTCCCTGATGGGTGCGCTGCTGATTGCCGGCGCCTTCGCCGTGATCGGCGCGACGCGCCCGAATCCGAATGGTCTGGTCGAATGGCCGGCCAAGGCTATCCATCCCGTTGCCGGCTTTGTCTCCTGGCTGGCCTACTGGATCACCGGCTGGATCGGGAATGTCGCCATCGCCCTGGCTGCCGTGGGTTATCTCGGCTCCCTGATCCCGGCACTGCAAACGCCCATGGGGACTCTGGCGGCGACACTGGCCCTGATCTGGTTGCTAACCCTGGCGGCCCTGTACGGAGCGCGTGTAATCACGCGCATCAGCGGGATGACCCTGGTCGTCGGTCTGCTGCCGGTATTCCTGGCGATCGTCCTGGGACTTTGGAGCTTTTCTCCAACCGTGTTTGCGGCGTCGTGGAATGTCACGGGTCAACCACTGCTGCAGACGGTGCCGGCATCGCTGCTGATCATCTTCTGGGCCTTCATTGGCCTCGAGAGTGCCAACATTGCCGGAGCGGTGGTCGAGAATCCCGAGCGCAATGTGCCCATCGCGGCGCTGGCGGGTGTGGTCGTCGCCGGGCTGATCTACATCATGGCCAGCGTGGCGGTGATGGGCGTCATTCCTGCGGCTGAATTGCAGACCTCGGCCGCACCCTTCTCTGATCTGATGGCCAGAGTCGCCGGAACCGGCGCCGGAGTCCTGGTCGCGGTTTGCGCCATTCTCAAGGTATGCGGAACCCTCGGTGGCTGGTTTCTGGTCACGGGGGAATGCGGGCGCAGCGGCGCCGCCGCGGGCTTCCTGCCAGGATTCCTGTCGGAATCGGATCCGGAGCAACTTCCGCGTCGCGGCCTGGTCGTGCTCGCCATCATGATGAGTCTGGTGGCGATGAGCACCGCATCGCCCACGCTCGTCGCCCAGTTCAATCTTCTGCTCAACACGACTGTGGTGCTGATCATGGCCGGGTATGCGCTGATTGCGCTGTCGCTGCTGCTCGACCGGGAGCAGCGCATCGAAAGTCGGGTTCTCGGTTCGGCTGCCCTGCTGTTCTCGATCTGGGTGGTTCAGGCCTCGGCCTTTGCCGACACCTGGCCCGGACTGTTTCTGCTGCTGGTGATCGTGCTGATCGGTGGGCTCAGATATGCGCTGGTGGGCCAAAAGCTGGCGCAGACCGCACCGGTGCCGCCGGGCTGATCTCCAATCTCGCGCACCCTGCAGGGCGATCAGTATCGATAGCCGATACCAGGCAATAGTTCGGTTCTGCCGGCGACGCCTCAGGTAGGTCCAGACTTGTCTGGACGCTTCCAGGCCGCTGTGCACAAGGCGCCCACACAAGTCTGGACCTGCAAGAGCGCGGCGCGAACGCAGAAGCTGCCGCAAAGCGGCACCCCGGCCAGGCGTCAGAAGGGATTGAGCGTGTAGCCGGCCTGCTGCCACTGCGCGTGCAGGGTCATGGCCTACTCATCCCGGGTTCTTCTTCGCAATTTTTGCGTGTTGCTCGTTCACCATCATCAGCGCCGCCGAACCGTAGTACTTGTGGTACTCCGCGACCATTTCGCCGGATTTGATCACCGGGTCGGTCGCAACCAGCGACTTGGCCTCTTCGATGTCGGACACCGCGAAAATGAACATTCCGCGCCAACCTTCGGCGCCATCGAAGGGGCCGGCCACGGCCAGTTTGCCTTCCTCAGCCAGCCGCTTCATGTTGGCAAAATGGCCCTTGAACATCTCGCTGCGCTCGGGGCCCTCGGGCACCTTGTTCGGCCCGGTCTTCAGGATCACCATCACATAGCTGCGCATGCCGTAGTCGTCGGCGCCCACCGTTTTCGCCAGGGCCTCGTCGTAAGCGGGCGGCGGCGTGTCGGACTCGGCAATCGCAGGGCTCGCGCTCGACATTGCCATCAGGCCAAGTCCGGCCAGAAGGAGTGCGGATCTGATCATTGTCTGCTCCATGAACGGCAAGAGTATGAGGATGGTATCCCGGATCCGCCGGGCGGCGTCTATCCGACGACCTCGCCGTCTTCCTTGGTGAAGCGCCCGGGAAAGGGTTGCGGCAGAATCTCCAGTACGACTTCGGAAGGTCGGCACAGGCGGGTGCCCAGAGGCGTTGCGACGATCGGCCGATTGATCAGGATCGGGTGCTGTTCGATGAAATCTAGCAACTGCTCATCGCTCCACCTGGGATCGCCCAGGCCCAACTCCTCGTAGGGTGTGCCCTTCTGACGCAGGATGTCGCGCACACCGAGGCCCATCTGCCCCAGCAGAGACCTGAGCGTCTCGCGACTGGGCGGTTCCTTGAGATATTCGATGACCGTTGGCTCCACGCCGGTGTGGCGGATCATCGCCAGCGTGTTGCGCGAGGTGCCGCACTTGGGGTTGTGGTAGATCGTGATCTGACTCATCGGCGCTGTCCTGATCGGTAATGTGTCTGGGCAAGTCCACGGAAAATACACGCTGAGCTCTTTCCCCGGCCCGGGTGCATCATCGGCTGCAGCCAGAACTGCCACGAGCACACTGTGACCGCGAATCGATGCCCGCACCTGCTTGCACCCGCCGATGAGTGAAAGCCTGATCTCCAACCTGCTGGTCATGGGTGCGCTGATCGCGGCTGCGCTGCTGCTGTTTCATCCCAGGGTGTCCGGCAATGCAGTCTGGCGAGCGACGGTCACGCCGCTGGCTTCGATCATCGGCAGCGGATTTCTGGTGCTCGCGCCCCTGCTGGTGCGGCATTTCGGCACCGCTGCGGTCTGGGTCATGGCCGGCTTGTGTGCGGTCGCCTATGCGGTGGGCGCTGCCATCCGCTGGAACATCCTGGTGCTGGATGAGCCCGAACACCAGTCGGCGCTGGCGGCGCAGCGCATCGAGCACCTGGCCTCGTGGGTGCTGGCCTTCGCCTATGTGATATCGGTCTGCTACTACCTGAATCTGTTCGGCGCCTTCGCGATGAGCATGACGCCCTTCGATGGCGTCATCGAAGGCAAGGTGATGACCACCGCCGTGCTGCTGTTCATTGCCTTTCTCGGCTGGCGCGGTGGCCTGAAGAGTCTGGAGCGGGCCGAGACCTACAGCGTGGGCATCAAGCTGGCGGTGATCGCCGGCCTGTTGGCGGGGATGGCCTATTACGCCCACCTGTTGGCGGGCAAGGGTCAGATCCAGCATCACGCGGGTCAGTTCGACTGGGACAGTTTGCGTCTGGCCTTCGGGCTCATCATCACGGTGCAGGGCTTCGAAACCTCTCGATATCTCAGCGAGGGCCACGACGCGCGCACCCGCGTGCGCACCATGCGCTACGCCCAGTGGCTGGCCACCGCGGTCTATCTGATCTACATCGGCCTGGCCGGGCTCAGCTTTCCGGTCGAGTCCGTAGGCCTGCGCGAAACGGCGGTGATCGGCATGACCGCCGCCATTTCTCCCTTGCTCCCGGTGCTGCTGGTGATCGCCGCACTGGCGGCGCAATTCAGCGCGGCGGTCGCCGACACCAACGGCTGTGGCGGCCTGACTCAGGAAATGAGCCGTGGCCGCATCCACTCGCGCGTGGCGTATCTGCTGCTGGTGGCGATGGCACTGCTGCTGACCTGGAGCGCCAACATCTATCAGATCATCAGCTACGCCTCGCGCGCCTTTGCGCTGTACTACGCGCTGCAATGCGCGCTGGCCACCTGGACCAGTCATCGCCGCGCCGGGTGGAACTGGCGCACGCTGGCGTTCGCCGCCTTGACCAGCCTGATGCTGGCCGCGGCGGCGCTCGGGGTGTCGGTGGAATAGTCCCGAGCCGCCGTCGACGAGGCCAAAGCCTGCCCGGATCAGGATTTCCGCTCAGGGTGTGCGCGGAAGAACTTCCCCGCCAACACCGCCGGCGCAATCTCGTCCACATAGTTCCAGGCCGAAAATTCCACCGGATGCTCGCCCTCGACCACGGGGTCTGCGCCAAACATGCGGTAGTTGCGGATCAGTTCGTCCACATCCCTGGCCTGCGACAGCGAGCCCACGGATTCCAGCAACGAGTTTTCGACCACATCGCGGGCCGCCTGGAGCGCCGCCTCGGCCGAGGGGTAGGGACCCTTTCGATAGCTTTCGCTCTCGTCCATGTAATGGAAGTTGTCGTAGACCTTGACGTACCACTGTTCGGTCATCTTTACGGTTGGCCGGCGGCGGAAGAGTCCGGCCATCCGGGTGATCCAGCCTTCGCTCATTCCAGCCCCCGGCGCTCCTGTGCGCCCGCAAGGGAATGAATCCGCGCGACCGTCTGTTCAAAAGCCCAGGCCATCGGCGCGCGGCGCGCGCTGAGGATGTCGCTGAGCGAATGGTAGTAGGCCAGCGTGCCCTCACGCCCGGCGGTGAAGCGTTCGAACACCGCCGGGCCGACGTCCGGGTGCTCGAGGTCGCCCAGGATGGCGCGGGCGTTGTGCAGCTTGTCGCAGCCGGAGACCAGCAGGGTGTGATCCGGTTTGTCGCGCAGTTGCGCCAGATAGGCCAGCTTGCGGCGGCGCCAGTTTTCCAGCTTGCTGCCGGCGGCTTCCGCCGCGGCCTTGTCTTCCACACTGCCGTCGGTGCAGGCCAGCACGATCTCGATGACTTTGGCCCCGAAGCGGGTGCGGATCGGATCCTCATGCTCGGAACCGCAGTCCTCCAGCACATCGTGCAGCAGCCCGGCGATGGCCTGATCCTCATCGCCGCCGTGTTCCAGCACCAGACTGGCGACCCCGAGCAGATGGTAGAGGTAGGGAATCTGGGTGCCCTTGCGGTATTGCGCGGCGTGCGCACTGCGGGCGTAGTCAACTGCGTCGGTGAAACGTGTGCTCAGAGCCGTCATGCTGCCCACCCAGGATCAAGGACGATGCCGCTACGGTAGCCGAAAACACCCGATCGGGTGACAAGTTCGTCGCTTCTGGTGGGTCACGTTGTCGGGCAGGGCCAGAGATCCCCCAAACCATTCGGAAACCGTCATTCCCGCGAATGCGCGCGAATGCGGGAATCCAGTTTTTCAGGCACTTGCGAAAGCGCTGGAGTCCCGAACGCGGGAAGGACAAGTTGCCAGGACCTTCCCTCGGTGAGCGCCGGATTCGGCCTTGCCTCCATCCCCGGCCTCCAGCCCGCTATCCTGCCAAGTTTCCAGCCGTGGACCCCATCATGAGCGAACGCCTGCTGTACGACCTGGTCGCCAGCGACCCCAAGGACCGCTTCAGCCCCTTCTGTTTCCGCGTCAAGCTGGCATTGGCGCACAAGGACCTGAGCTTCCGCAGCGAACTGGTGAGTTTCACCGACAAGCAGAAGATCGCCTTCACCCAGCAGTCGCTGGTGCCGGTGCTGGTGGAGCCCGATGGCACCGTGGTCTGCGACAGCTTCAGAATTCTGCAGCACCTGGAACAACGCTATCCGCAGGCGCCGCTGCTGACGCCGGGCGACGTGTCACTGGGTTTCCTGCGGGCCTGGACCGATCGCAGCCTGCTCGCTGCCACTTTCAAGATTCTGGCGCCGAAGATCCGCGCCCTGTTGCAGGGTGCAGACCAGGCCTACTTCAAAAGCAGCCGCGAACAGCGCATGGGTGTGACCCTGGACGCACTGGCGCGCGACGAGGCCAAGTATCGAAGCATCCTCAACACCACGCTCGAACCGCTGCGCACGCTGCTGAAAGCGCAACCCTGTGTTTCCGGAGCCGCTGTGGGTGCCGGCGATGTGCTGATACTGGGCAATATGCTCTGGGCCGAAGGCGTGCTCGGCGAGCGGCTGCTGCCGGCGGACGATCCCATCAGCGCCTGGCGCCAGCGCATGGAGCCATGGGTGCAGAAGGCGCTGGCGATGGCGTCGGTGCTCTGAGCCGGGCGATTTCCGATCGGAGGAACAGCGCCATGTCGTGTTCACGATCAACTTTCTGGCGGTGCTCGGACTCTGGTCGCGACTGCTTGTGTTCTGAGAGGCACAGACCAGGGGCAGCTTCTCGTAGGAGCGCCTTCACGGCGCGATCGGCGACGCGGGTAGACACGACTCCAGGTCGCGACGCAAGGTCGCTCCTACAACAGTGCGCAGCTTCTCGCGGGAGCGCCTTCGGGAAGGCCGCGAACCAGGGCCCTGGCCGCCAAACGCGAGAAGCAGCCACAAAAAACCGCGCCTCAGCGCGGTTGTTTGGTGCGAAGGTGGGCGTGCAAATATGCTTATAAAATATTGATATGTTGAGCGTTTCGTTATGCAGGAAGATACAGGCACTCACAAATACACTCGCTGAGCGCCAGTCTTGCGCGGAGTCTTGATTGGCGGGCCGCTTCTTGATCGACAGCCTCCCAGCCTGCGACACTCCCTTCGCCATCAAGTGGCAATCAATGGGTCGCAAGATTCAACGACGGAGATTTCGTGTGCTAGGCAACACATCCCTGTTAGAGAGTGATGCGACGCTCGCTTGGCTTGGTCAGTTCGATCCTTTGGATCAGCAGTTAGCTGTGAAGGTCCTTCGGTCAATAAGGCTGGTGTCACGAGATGCTTTTTCCGACGGGATGCGCGACCTGATTCTTAGCAGGGCAAATGATGGGGGGTTGCCCGTAGGTTTGTACGTTGAGAGGGAGCTCGGACATCGTAAAGGGATCCCGCATCGATTGTTCAAGGAGCACGATCGCAAGGTAAGGCGCGCCTATGGCGCGGGACCCAGGCCTGTCCAACCAATGCGAAGCATTGATCCTGAAGTGGGTAGCGAAGGTATCCTGGCTCAATTGGTGACGGATCTTTGCCGCGAACATCGCACGCGTCTTTTCAGTCACCCTGGGCCCGACCAAATACGCAAGCACAAGATCCGTCGCTTCATCTTGGTGACGGATTTTGTTGGATCGGGAAAGCGCGCAAGTTCCTACCTTAAAGCAGCTTGGCGAGTTCGGTCGGTGCGAAGCTGGTGGTCACGGCGAGCGTCACATGGACTCTCGTTTGAAGTGGTCGCGTACGCTGCTACGGCATATGGTCGCCAGCTAGTTGAATCGCATGCATGCCATCCCGTACTTCACTGCGCAGTGGGCTGCCCCACAATCGACACGGAGTTCTCTGCGGCGGTTCGTGCGCAGGTGGCGGACGTATGCTCACGGTATGCGCCAGCAAGTCAGTCATCTGCGTTGGGGTTTGGTGGGATTGGTGCGCTGATTGCGTTCGCGCACGGGATTCCAAACAACGCGCCAAGAATCCTGCATGCGCGCGGACCAGCATGGCGCCCGTTGTTTCCGGCACGTGTTACGGCGGGAGTGCGGCTAGGCATCGGCCTTGAGGTCGATACGCTGGCTTCGGTGCGGGAGCAGCTGCTAAAGCTGCGTGAGAATCGTTTGGCCGAATCCGAATGGGTTGCCAGAGCGCCGCATAGAGTCCAAAACCAATATCTTGTGATGGCAGCTCTCGGAAAGAGACCAAGGTCAATCGAAGTGCTTGCGCTTAGGACTGGTCTGACGATTCTTGAGGTGGGTCGTGCTCTCTCACTGGCATCAAAAGAGGGTTGGATCGGTGTGGGAAACGCGCTCACTGATCGCGGAAGATCCGAACTTTCTGCGGCGCGTAGAGCCTCGCCGCCGGCAAAGTTGCTTCCGCATGCGCCCAAACAGCCCTACTATCCGCAGCAGTTGAGGGCGCCATCGAGTTCGTCTAGCTAATGCCAGCGACGACGTTGGCAGCGACGAGCACCCTACAGTGCTCGACTACGGGGCGCAGATTCTGCAGCTCTACGAGTAAGCGGCCGCATGACGCCAAGGCCCGCCACGCAGTGACCGCCTCTGGCGGATGCTGCGTGGTCTGGCTTCACTGCGTGGCGGATCTCACCTTTCAGGTGTCAAAGTAGATGACCTCGTGGCGCCCTCAACGCTACAAAGTGGATGCGCGACGTGCCGGCCAAGATCCGTCTACAACTAATAACGCGATCGCGGTAGCTGCGATAACGAGAACGGTCTCACCGTCGTTGCCGCCAGTTTTTACACTACGACATCTCGCCTATCTATCGGATGTTAACTACGGGTTTCTTCGCGCCGTAGTCTCAAGAACCGTCGAACAGCCGTATCGCATATTCAGGATAAAAAAGCGACCGGCTCAGAACGGAGAGCGGCGGTATCGGATTATTGCGGTGCCGAATCAAAATTTGCTCCGGGTGCAGCGTTGGATTGTTGATAACATCCTAAGTGTAGTCAGGCCCAGCGACGCGAGTGTCGCCTTCTCGAAAGGAGATACCTTGCATGCAGCTGCGGCGCCACACTGCGGGTGTCGGTGGGTGATAAAGCTGGATGTGTGTCGCTTCTTTGAATCTATAAGCGAGATGCTGATCTATCGTGTATTCACGTCGTTAGGATACCAGCCGTTGGTCGCATTTGAGTTTGCTCGATTGTGTACGCGCGAATTTTCGGTCGGCACTCGTCATCAAAACGGTCGATGGCGAGTCCGCTCGCGGGAGCGTTCTGTAATTTCAGCCTATTCGTCTCGGACGGGTCTTATGGGACATCTGCCGCAAGGTGCGCCTACCAGCCCTATGCTGGCCAATCTGGCAATGAAAGAACTTGATGAGGTAATTGCCTCTATTGCCGATCGGAAGGGACTGATCTACACGCGATATGCCGATGACTTGACCTTGTCTACAGTCAACCCAAATTTCACGCGGTTGCAAGCCCAATCCGTTATTAAAGAAGTCTACGCGGTGCTGCGAACGGTAGGGTTGACTCCAAACGTGGCAAAGGCGCGCATCCTGTCTCCGGGAGCCCGCAAGGTCGTATTGGGATTGCTTGTGGATGGCGCGAAGCCGAAACTACCGCGCGACTTCAAGGCGCGAATGCGACAGCACCTGTATTACCTAAGTCGGGCCGATTTTGGTCCCGGGGTCCACGCTAAGAGAATTGGATTCGCCTCGATTGTCGGATTGAGGAATCATCTATACGGTCTGGCAGCGTTTGCTGCGCAAATCGAGCCTGAGTATGGAACTAGATGCAGGCTTGCACTTGACTGTGTTGAATGGCCACTATAGGCAATAGTGGTAGGGCCATCGCCACTCCTTGTCAGCTAGCTTTCCACCTCAGCCCCACGCGCCGCCAACCAGCTTTTCCTTAGCTCGAAGTCCGGCATCGCCCGCTCAACCCGCCGCCAGAACTCGGCTGTGTGGTGTGGCTCGTGCAGATGAGCCAGTTCGTGCACGACGACATATTCCGCGATGGGTGCTGGGAGCAGGATGGTCTTCCAGTGGAAGTAGAGCCAGGCGCCTTTGCCGCACGAGCCCCAGCGGTAGCCGAGGTCTTGGACTTTCACGCCGGTGGGCTCGACTTCCATCCGGGCTTGGTACTCGTTGACCTTGCGCGCGAGCCAGGGGCGGGCGTGCTCGCAGTACCAGCGCACCATGTGGGCGTGGCCTTCGCGCGCCAATGCCCTGGGCATGATGAAACGCCCCGACTGCAGCCTCACGGCAGCGTCGGCCTCTGGCACGAGTTTCAGACGATAGCTGCGACCGAGGTACACGAATCCCTCGCCGTCGACGTACTCCTTGGTCCTTGTTTGCCGCCCCAGCGCATCTTTCTTGGCCAACTGCTTGTAGACCCACATTCGCTTGCGATGCACGAAGTCGCGCAGCACGGCGACCGACACGTCGGGTGGCGCCGACAGGATCAATTCGCCGCCGCGATCCACCGTGATCTCCAGCGCGCGTCGAGCGCTACTGCGGCGTAGTTCGAACTTTAGGTCGTTGACGGTCAGCGTACTCACAGCTTCATGAGTCGCTCGTGGTTAGCTCGCGCCAGCTCCATCAGCTTGTCGACCAGCGCCTCGATCTGCAGCGTTGGCAGCAGGCGCGAGTGCATCAATATTTCGAAGATTCTCGACCCCAGGGCATCTTGCGCCGGCAGTCGGTTCGGCCGCCAGAAGTTCGGCACCAATTCCGCCACGATGGTCTCGACGACCTCCACGGCAAGGTCGACCAAGCGCTTGCGCTCGGCGTCACTCAGCGCACGATCACCCACGGCCGCGTCGACTATCAGCCGCAGGAACGGCCCATAGTGCTCGGGCAGATCTGGCATGTCCGGGTCAGGTGGCGGGTGCCCCCCGCGGATTTCATCAACCAGCCCCTGCAGCGCCTTGGTCAGCTCTTCCCACTGCTCGCCCAGCTTCGTAAGCAACTCGCGCAGACGCTCGCTCAGCTTGCGGTAGGCCACCGGATCTTGATCCAGATGCTGGCGAATATGCGCACGGATCGCATGTTCCATCTCCGATGCCTTGGCGCGATCGTTGGGCTCGCGCGCCAGCTTGCTGCCGAAATCAGCATCGGTGAGCGATACCGGCGGAATCTTCGGGTCGACGCCCATCGACACCACGTGATCGTCGATCAGCTTGCGCACCTTGGCGCCGATGTCCTTGCCCAACACCGGCGTGTCGCGGTAGCGGTTGCGGGCGCGGGCGTAGATGAAGGCCAGCCGCTTCGCGTCAGGCGCAAACGGCAGGCCCTCGGGCCTCGGCAGCACCACATCCAGCATATCGAGGAACTGCTTGAGCTTCACGGCGAATTCGGCGCGCAGGCGCTCGTTGCTGAGCAGCTCGACGCACGCCTCGTGATCAGCCAGGTCATCAATGCCACGGCTGCGAAACAGATCTACCACCCGCGCATGCCGATCGCGCAGCACCGGCACCTCGTCCTTCAGGCTCTGCAGCGCGCCGTCGATGTCCTCGTCGGCATAGACCTTCAATGCCTCTTTCAGGTGATGCGCAAGGCCAAAATAGTCAACGACGATGCCGAATTTCTTGCCGTTGCCAGTGCGGTTCACACGGGCGATGGTCTGCAGCAGCTCAGCCTCGCGAATGGGCCGGTCCAGGTACATCACACCCTCAATCGGCGCGTCGAAACCAGTCAGCAGCATTGACTTGACGATCAGGAATGCCAGCGGGTCGGTCTTGGCCGGGTCCGCATGGATCAGTGGCTTCTTGAAGCGCTTGATGCGCAGTTCCTGCGCGGCGCCATCGGTCCACTGCTTCCAGGCGGGGTCGTCGTTGTTGCTTCCGGAGATGATCGGCACGAATTCGATTCGTGCCAGCAGCTCGCGATAGCGCCAGGCCTGCACCTGCGCCTGCACGGCCGGCGCGCGCCGGCACAGGGTTTCATCGTCCATGGTCTTGTCGTCGGTGCTGAGCGCATTCGCCTGTGCCAGCAGCTCGTCGCGCGCGCCGACAAAGGCGTCCAGATAACGCACTACGGCCAATCGGCTGTAGGCCACCACCTGCGCTTTGAAACCATTCGGAAGAATGTTGGTGACGTAGTGGCGCAGCATGTCGCGCGCCTTGTCGCGGATCAGGTCTGGCGCCTCGAAGATCTGGCCCTTGGTGGCGTACTTCTTCTTGATCGCCTCCAGTTCCTCGGGTGTGTGCTCGCGGAACAGATCTTCGAACAGATCGTCCAGACTGGCGCCGTCCTTCACTGCACCATGCGCCGTGCGACCCTCATAGAGAATCGGCACGATGGCGCCATCGGCTTCGGCTTCGCGGATCGTGTAGCGGTCGATGAACTCGCCAAAGATCTCGTGCGTGCGCTTCTTGTCGCCCATCAGAATCGGCGTGCCGGTGAAGCCGATCCGCGCGCAGTTGGGCAGCCCAACCTGCAGCGCAGCTTGAAGGTCGCCGGCCTGGCTGCGGTGCGCCTCGTCAACCAGCACCAGGATGCTGTCATCGTCATTGAGTATGTCGGCTGCATCCCGAATGTCGACGCGGGTCGGCAGGTCGGCCTGGGTCAGACCAGGCTCGCCAGATGCGTCGCCACGCTGTTTCTGGATCATCCCGAACACCAGGCCCGGCCCCTTGCGACTGAGCAAGCTACGCAGTGCGTAAGTGGACGTTGCGAGCTCCACAGACTCGCCGGTCAGCGCAGCCGTGCCCGAAAGCTGGATCTCCAGGTCGGTCCGATCCGTGACCACCACGACCTTGAACCGGCGCAACTGCGGATCCGTGCGCAGCTTTCGGATCAGAAACACCATGGTCAGGCTCTTGCCAGACCCTTGCGTATGCCAGACGATGCCGCCGCGACGGTCGTACTCGCCGTCCTCCAATCGCGTCTTGCCGTTGCGCAGGCGGTCGATGGCGCGACAGACGGCGCGGTATTGCTGGTAGCGGCAAACGGATTTCACTGTCTGGCCATCGACCGTCATGAACAGCGTGAAGTGCCGAACGACGTCGAGCAGGTTTGTCGGCGTCAGCAAGCCAGCAATCAGCCGTTCCTGCTCGGACAACTGGTCCTTGCCGAGTGCCGACGCCACCTCGCCCTCGGTGCCGTGGCCGTCAGGGCCGATCACGGTCTTCCAGGCACCGAAGTGCCGGAAATCCGCGCCAATCGTTCCGACGCGCGCCTCGTCGAAACTGCTGACGATCAGCAATTGGTTGCTGTGGAACAGCGGCTCGTTGCCCTCGTTGTCGTCGACCTCTCCATTGGCGCGGCGCTGGTTGCTGTAGCGGCGCAACTGATCCACAGCGTCAGCCAGCGGCTCGGGCACATTGGGGCTCTTGCATTCGATCACGACCAGCGGGATGCCATTCACCAGCAACACCAGGTCAGGCACAATGAAGGCCTTGCCGCGGTTGTAGCCCGGCGGGCAATCCACGCGAAACTGATTCACCACCGTGAACTCGTTGCGTTCCGGGTGCTGCCAGTCTATGTAGTGGATGGTCTGGCCGCGGCCGCCATCCCAGCCAGGCAAGCCTTCGACGGTAAGCCCGCCAAGCAGTAGTTCGGTGGCAACGCGGTTGGCTTCGATGAGCCGATGAGCGGGGATGCGCGTAACCGCGCCCACGGCCTGGGACAGGCGTTCGTCATCCAGCCATGGCAGTTCGTCACGGGTGTTCAGCGCGCGCAGCTGGCGGCGAAGGGCGCCTTCCTGGATGACTTCAGTGAAACTCGTGCGGCCGGTCAGGGCAGGGGAATCAAGATCGCCTTCGAGATAGCGCCAGCCCATCGAGACGAGTTGATCGATGAACGGCTGCTCCACAATTGTCGCTTCAGGATTCAATTGACTTTGCTCGCTCTTCGGACCGTGGCGATTGTCAGCGACACATTGCAAGACTACAGGCGCAGCACGATTCCCGCGGTGCCTCGCGCCGGGTAGCGAGTGCGATAGCGCGCGCCGGGAATGAGGGAATCGGCCTCGTACAATTCCGAGAACTCGCTGCGATAGTTGAACCAGAGCGTCGGTATGCGATCGGCACCTTCGATCACGGCCACGACCGCTTCTCGATTTGGGTGGTCGTGTATGGCGCCGCTGCTGCTGAACAAGAAATGTTCGGCGTCCACGAGGTTCAGGAATTCGGCAGTGATGTTGTTCTTGCTGCCGTGATGCGACATCTTGACCGCGTCAACGCGCAGGCGCGCTTGGCCAACGGGCAATAGTCGGCGTATCGATCGGCAAACCACATCCATGTGTGCGTCGGCCAGAAAAAGGCAGCTCTTGCCTGAAAATTCCGCGAGGAAGGCAATGCTGCTGCCATTGGCATCGGAAGGATCGTGGCCTTTCAGCTGGGCTTGCAACTTTGCTGTCAGATCATCGCCGCCGAGCGTCAGTTCCTCACCTGGGTGGAACTTCTGCACCGTTGCCAACTGCGCCCATGCTTGGTCCAAGTCCCCCGGTGAGATCTCCCATTTCGCTACGTCCTTCTCCCAGCGGTCGCCCATTTTCTTTAGCTTGCCACTGTCAGGCGAGAGCAACGTCAGAACCATTCCGCCGGCCAATGGGATGCGCGGGAGCGGCCCTTCATCGGGAACGACAACCGCAGATCGATCAAACGCCTTGTTCCATTCGGCGAAGGCCCGTTGGTGAATCAATGCACTCAGGAATTCACCCTCTCGGCCGCCGAGCACTTCCTGGCCACCCATGTGGCGATAACCGTTGAACCAGATGTCTTTGGGTTCAATTGGCCACCGGTTTCGTGGCGTGGCTAGCAGCCTCACGATCCCTTCGATGTGATCGGTATCTACATGTGAAACAACCAACAGCTCGACGCGCTGGTCGCCGTCTGGCAATCGCGTTAGGCATTCAGAGAGAAACTCGTATCCGGTCAGCGGCCCCCCGTCGATCAACATCCGCCGTGTTCGTGCCCCGTCACTGTATTCGACCCACAGCGCGTCGCCCTGGACTGCTGGCAGCATTTCTATGTTGAAGCTGGTCATGGGAAATTCCTTCCTTCAGTGAACCAGTCGCCAGTCGGCATCGCCGTAGGCCACCAGGCACATGGGCATGAACAAGCCTTCCAATAGCGCACGCCGTTTTATGTTGCGGAGTGCCTCACCCAGTCGAACAGCTTGTTCCGATTCGCGGTAGAGCTCGTCAGCGAGCAGGCTCGCCACGCGAGCGGCATGGCCGCCGAAGACTGTCGCGATAGTGCCAAGCACCACTGCAGCGCCGTGTTGTCGAAAAATCTGTAGGTACTCGCCATAGCTGTGCGCCGTTCCTGTGTCGCATCCGATCAGCGCGACAAGCGGCGGCAAAGCGTTGGTGCTCGCCCGGACATGCCTTAGGCGAATATCGAGTGCTTCTCGCGCGATTCCGCCGATCTCCAGCGATATTCTTGAGGCCACTCCGTCAGTGTGTGGCATTGACAGTATGAAAGTAGGCTGACTGGACCGAACTACATTCTCCCAGGCCGTCCAATCAGGCGCTGGCCGCGCGTGCTTACCAGAATGGGAATTGATACTTGAGATGACCTGATCAAAGTCTGCCTGTTGAACGCGGCTGCTGGCTGCCACCAGCACATCAGTGCCGATAGTCAGTTCTGAGGACTCTCGTCCTGGCTCAGATTGCAGCAGAAACTCTCGGCCGGTTGTAGCCAGGTCGGCTCTCAGCTGATGGCGTTCGATGACCTTGCGCATTCCCCAAAATCCCATGGGGCACACGACAAACTCGCCGCCTCCACGACAGGTTCCCGGACACGCGCCGTCTGTCAGCGCATTGCGCCAGTGCGCGCAGGGTTTCGCCGCTCGGGCGGGGATTTCGTAGTCGTAGATAAACTCAAATGGGACTGGTTCATGGTCGTTCCTCGTGCTGATGATCTGTATGTACTCGTGCTCCGCTACGTCAGGCCGGTTGTGGGCATTCCACAGTTGCTGGCTAACCAGCATACGTTGAAGCTCTGCGCCTTGCCGAGCCAGATCGACCATCAGCTCTCGTCCTAATTCACCGTCAAGACCGTCCGCGTAGTCAGCAACAAGTTTGGCTACTTTTGACAGGCTGTTGTTTAGAGTCTCGACTGCTTTGAGGGCGCCGCCGATATCAGAGATCCATGCGTGGTCTTCTGCTAGGGCGACCGCTCGTGGTTGGCCGTTGGAGACGTGGTTCGTGACGAAGGCAAGATCGAAGGGTCGACGTTGGTCCAGATCACCAATGTGTTCGCGAACCGGTAGCAGTTCGGTCAACCTCGGCTCAGCGTCGGCTGCTGCCGGCTGATTCTCGTTCTCCCTGACACCCGCAAGAAATCGCGCGGTCTGCAACACGCGACCCCGGTGCGTGACAGTCAGGCGCGCATCGAAACGTCCGGGTAGCTTCGGTGCAAATTCGAACTGCGCGGTCTGGCTGGGTCCATCCACGCGGAGTTCAATGTCCAAGTGCATCGGCGCCTGCAACTGCTCGGGTTCGGTCAGCCAGACGCGCAGCGTCCAGCTGTCGGCGTATGGCAGTGAAGAATCTGGGAAGGCTTGGCGCAGGCCCTGCCAAGTTGAGCTCTCGGGTCCAATTCGAACGAGCACCTGACACTGCGTTCCAACGATGAATCCATTGAAGGCAGGTCGGATAGCGCCATCGATGACGATCCTGGATTGCTGCTGGAGGAATCTTGCGGCGCGCCGAACGTCCACAGATCTCGGGGCGGGCGCAGTGGCCATCGCTTCAGCAATTTCTGCGAGATCACTTGCACTTCGGCCCTCTCCACTAAAATCGAGGTTCGCCGGGTCGATGCGAATGTCGCGCATTCGAACTACGCCGATGTCAGAACCATCGTCTAGATTGATCTGGCTATCGCCGTCGACCAGCTCACGAGCCCTTCGGGACAGCGCAATCTGCATGCCACTGGCCATCTTGCGGGCGCTTTGGTTGATTCGTTCCGCAACATTGCTCAGACGGAAGGCGGACAGGTCCTGTCGGATCCAATTCGTCACCAACTTGCCAAGAGCTCTGTCCAAGGCGTCTTGAAAAGTCTCGTTGTGGGAGAGCTGATTGACCAATTCATTCAACATCTTCGACAAGTGTTCCCACGAAGTGTCGCTGGCAATGCGAGCGGAACCGCTTGCGCCGCATTGCTGGCATGCGTGCATCTCGTCGGGAAAGTCATCGTTCCGCGTGCTGCTCGAAATCAGCACTAGAAGGCGCGCCTTCCGTCGATACCGCGTGCGCCGGAGCGCATCAGTCAATTTTCGAGGTACACCGACGTAAACCAGTACGTCGCACCTGGGTTGGTCCCGAGTCAATGAGTAGGACTCGCTCAACCTGCTACTAGGCCAAAGCCTGCGGGCGTCGTAAACAATTTTTGCGGCGACTTCGTCGTCGGGCATTGTTCCGAATCTCAGCGGCCATTGCATCATTGCCGTCGGTACTTTGCGTTGATGGTTCATACGATCAATTCCGGCGCATAGCCGCGTAAGCGTGCCTCCACCAAAGCGGAACCATGCCGCGTAAGCACATCCATTTCGTAGTCGCTGAGTCTCTTGAGGTTAGTGCCCACAAGCGAGGCAAATGCCGCATCACCGGCCTGGGCTTGCCCAATCGTGCTGTCGATCGAGAACCAGAGGGGTTTGGGCCCTTTGCCCGCCAAGTAACGATGCTGCAACCGATCAAACTCCAGGCCACGGATTTGCTCCATCATGATGTCGAGGCCCTTTTCGAGGACGCGCGCGCCGGACTCGGTCGGTCGATCGTCTACCGTAAACGGTTTGCCCCCGTCGCTGACGATGACGTAGTCCAGATCATTACGTGCACGCACCAGTGGGTTGACGCCCAGGTTGTCGTAGACGCCTCCATCAGACAGCGTGACGTATTCCACCGGTCCAGCTGGGCCGTAGATGCTGCGATCCAGGCGCAGCGGCGGGAACACTGGTGGAAAGGCCGACGATGCTGCGACAGCGTGGCTGATCGGGAAATCGGGCGCTGGCACAATGCCGAGTTCGTAGTCGCCCATTTCTTCAGCTCCACCACCACCGGCGACAAAGAAGAACATGTTGCCAGTCGCCAGATTGGTCGAATTGAAGTAGATGCGCGGTCCTCCGCTCAGCGATGCCATTGTTCGCTTCTGGAAGAGATCCGCATCGTAGGATTTCGCAAGTTTCTCCAGTCTTGTCTCGAACGGATCAAGCGCGCCGCTGAGAAAAGACGAAACTGCGATCGAACGTGTGCGTAGATAGCGGTCCAGGATGTCCAGCTTGTCTGGCGCAGCCCAGTTCAATGCGACGGAGCCGCCGGCGATGCTGCCGCCGCTGACGCACGTCAAGAGGTCCAGTTTGTCGAGCAGGCCGAGCGCCGCCAGCTTGCGCATGACCCCCAGGTGAAAAGCGGCTGCACGGAAGCCGCCGCCAGACAGTGCAAGTCCAATTCGCTTCGGAGTGCCTTCGATTACCACCGCCATGATTGCTCATGCTCCTTGAGTTGCCGCCAGCCATCCCACTGACGGCGGGTCGGATCAGGCATAGGAGTCGTCAGCGAGCGGCTTGTCTCACCTCTTTTCTGAAGAATTGTCCAGGCAGATGCTTGTCAGGTTCGGGCAGCGATCCGCCCCGCCTCCCATAGCGCGAGAACCACATCCATCTGCCGGTTGTGCACCTTGTCGGGATCCGCCCCTACCGTCGCCAGTGTCGTGCGCCAGAGCTGAGCAGGGCCCGAGTCCGCCAGTGCGGGATTAGAGATCAGGAGCTTGGCTGCCGCGACTACGTATTCTCGATTGACGCCGGCCCCGGTTGTGGTGACGGCCTCCGGATTGAGTCCGACGATGAGCGAGGCGTCGACTAGCCCCAGGAACGCTTCCCGCGGGCAGACCTTGCTTTGGGAGCTTGGAGAATTGGTGAATATTTCCGATGCGGCTGCTTTCCATGCATCGGATGCCGTGCATCCGGTCGTTATCGCGAGCTCTACTGCTCGCAGCGCTGTGTCACCGTACTTGCTCATTGATCGATCTCGTCAGGCGGCATTGCGGGCAGCCCTGATCGCCCCTGCATGAAGGGCTCATAACCATCCAAAACGTGCAAAACTACTGGGCATGACCTATTGATATGTATGCACTGTGCAACTGATTGGCGTCCAAAGACGTCTATAACTGCCCACAACTCGGTCATGTGATCGGCGCCTGATTAAGACCCGTCGGCCGTTGGTCCTAGCGTGTAGTGCGCAGCTTTGCGCTGGCCGTGCTGCTGGAGTCTTCCCGAGTCGCGTAAGCGCCGGAGCAAGTCGCGTGCCTGGATTGGCGTCAGCCTGCACAACTCCGCGGCGTCCGCACGTCGGATTGTCCCATGCTGCCGTACATAGCTCAGCACCATCTGCTCATGCTGCAGGCTGGTGAAGCCCATCTGGCGGGTGTAGGCGGCCTTGTCGCCGTCGGCGCGGTAGACGCCGGGCGCCAGGGTGTAGGTGCGGCCGCGGGTGCTGCCATGGGCTTGCACCAGGCCTGCTTCAACCAGTTCCTCTAGCGTGCGCTTGGCGCGCGCCGGGTCGCGTTGGATGTGCGCGGCGAGTTGCTCGGTGTTGAAGCGCTTCAGTTCGCGTAGCGCGGTCGGTGAGATCAGGAGATCGATGGCTGCCAGGGGTACCACTTCGGGGCTCGGGCCCGCCAACGTCCGGATCAGTCGAGCATGATCAAGTAGCCATCAAACACGACGCTTCCATCTACATCAATGACTTGCAATCAGCCTGCGCGCCAGAATGGCCAGAATTCAGCAACCTGATCAAATAGCCATCAAACAACTCGTCAGGCCCAGAACGGGTGGTACTGCATCAGCTTGCGCGACTTGTTGTCGGGGTTCACTGGCTTGATCAGGCCAGCGTCCACGGTCTCCGCGATGATCCGGGATGCCTGTGCCGAATTGCCTTCGGTTATCTGAAAGCGTTGGCGCAGGCTGGCGTTGGTCAATACCTCGTTGGACACGTACTTGAGGCAAGCGTGCTGGTAGCAGGCCCGCAGGCGGTCATCCTTGCTCATGTCCTTGAGTGGCAGCCGACGGTAGAGCGTCACCACCATGGCTTGGTCCTTCAGCTCGAAGCGCGGTGCGGGTAGCTGATAGACCTCGACCTGAAACACGACCTTGTCGATACCGCTGCCGCGTTCTTCGCAGATGTTCATGCGGCGCATCAATGCCGCCAGCGATTCGTTTCGTGAGCGCGGTGGCTCGTCCATCATGCGCAGCGTGTCCACGAGTGGCCGGCCGGGGTTGGTGATCTCGATTCGGTCGTCGAACAGTTCCACCATCGGGCCGCTGCCGGTCAGGGTGAAGTCCTGGTGGATCAACGCATTGGCAACCAGCTCGCGGATGGCCAACTCGGGATAATCGCGAACTTCGCGGCGCAGCGCCTGGCCGATTTCCTCGTTCAGCGGCAGCAGGTTATTGATGTAACTGATCGCCGCCTCAAAGCCCAAGGCGTAGCCCTTGTTGCCTGGCGCCTCACGCTCGGTTTGTGTGCGGTTCTTTCCGCGGTACTTCACAACCCGCAGGCCCTTACGAGCGAGCGAACCGAAATCCGCGAGATTCCGTGCAAACAGGATGGCGCCAAGGTTGGTGATGGCCCAACCATCCAACCCTTCCCGGATCAAATGGTCGTTAGCCAGCTTGGCCAGGATGACCGCCGGCGTGACCGGAAGAGGCTGAGCAGTCAGTTCGAAGTAGCGGGGGTAGTCCAGCATTTTGAGGACATCGGTGGCATCGATGCCTGCCTTGGCAATACCTTGCTCGAAGCGACTGGCGTTCAGCAGTTGCCAGAGCTCACGCTCCTTCTCCGGGTAGTCCTTCAGCAGTTTGTTCAGGCTGCCCACGCGGATGTACTCGGTGCCGGCAAACTGCACCGGGGTGTGAAGCGCAGCGGGCACTTCCAGCACCACGACGGGATAGCCGCCACTCTCGAAGGAATAGAACCGCAGGTCCAGCCGGGGAGTGAGCATGCGCACCAGCCAATGCTCCAGTTCCTCGCCACCCTTGCGCGCGTCGGCGGGGCGGAAGTTGGTACCGACGACTTCACGGTTGCCATCGCGCACACCCCACACCAGGTAGGCAAAGGGCTCATTGCGCAGGCGCGCGCCGTTGGACATCGCCGATAACGTTTGCCCAATCATGTCGGGAGAGTCGTTGTTCTCCTTGAACTCCACCCATTCGCGCTCGCCCTGTAACCGACGCAGGTTGGACAGCAATCGATCCAGTTGCACCTGATTCATGTCAATGCCTTGTCGTGCGGCAGCATAGCCACGCATTCGGGGGTGCCGTCGGATTTGAGGCGGCGGCGCAGGTAGACGCCGGCGGTGGTGGCGACTTCGCTGGTGGCCTTGGGGACGCTGATACGGGCGACGGTGACGCCGTTGACGGCGATGGACTCGACGCTGACCGCCAGCGACGGCGACGTGCGCGCGGCGATCAGGGCGGCGAGGCCGGTGAGGGATCGGTGATCGGGGTGCAGACCGCTGGCGGTGCCGTCATCTTCGACGCCAAGCCACAGTTCGCCGCCCTCGGTGTTGGCCAGGCACACAAGCGCTTCGGCCAGATCGTCGTCCGACAGCCGCTGCGTGTCGCGCTTGAACTCGATGGTTAGCGTTTCCTTGGCTGGCAGCGAGGCGGCGGTCATGGCGGTTGGCGCCTGGGTGGTCATGCGGGTGCTGAGTTGGCTTCGAGCAGCGGGGTGACGCGGACGCGGCCGGTTAGGAGGTCGTCCATAAGGCCCAACTTCAACTGATTTAGTGCTCGAAAATTTTTAGTCTCGGCGTGTACACGAGCGCTCAATTGGTCCATGACCTCGCTCGCTTGCGATTGCTCGTTTGCGGGTGGGATCGGTACCACAATGGATCCAATCAACTCGACCCCGAGTGTTGGTACGCCCGAATTTGAGTTCATGCGCTGGCGAATTCCGCCCAGGAAAACCGAGGAGCGGGCTAACCAGAGAATCCACTTTTGATCAATGGCAGCCGACCGCGACTTGAGCATTACCACCGTGTGACTGAACACTTTCGCTTCATCGCCGTAACGCCGTGCGAGGCCGATTCTCCCTTTTCGCGCGAAGACGACATCGTCAGGCAAGAAGTCACATCTTCGCCTCTGCGCGATGTACACCGATTGCGGCATCTGTTTGGCCTGAGCGAGATCAAATCCGTCCTCCCCATCGAAGTTCTCTGTAGAGCAGATCGGGACACCTTCCTGCTGTTCTACCGGGTAGCGATGACTTGGGTTTGGATCGATAACGTCAACTTCTGAATTGACGGTGCCGACTCGCCAATCGACCGGAATCCACCCCAGCGGCGAATCCTTGTAGAGATGAGGCGCTTGGGATTGGGGTGGGCGCAGTTCGCCGTTGGCGTCGATGCCGCGGGTCAGCAGGTCGTGCAGCAGCCCCTGCTTGACCAGCTTGAGCTTCTCGATGATCGCCTCGGTTTGTCGGATGGTGGCGTCGAGGGTGTCCAGCACCTCTGCAATCGCGGCACGCTCCAGCAGATCTCTCGGGTAAGCGACCCGCATTATCTCAACATCAGCGAGATTCAGGCCGGGCTGAGCCGAGCCTTTGGTGAATCGAGCCACTTCTCGCCTGAAAAATGCCGACCGAAGAAAGTGAAGGAAGTACCGGCTCTTCAAATCGGGACGAAGCGCTATGCGCGCCGTTGTCTGCGTTAAGTTCGCGCCGTCCAAATTGTTCGGCACTTCAGCAGTTGTACCGACATATCCAACAATCGACATCAACAGGTCGCCGCCCCGCACGCTTGCGCGAGAAAAGCTCGCGGCGAGTCGCGGGTCAACATGGTAAAGACCTTCAGTTCTTACTGTGCCGCTACTGTAGTCCTGCCCGCGGATCATCGGGATACCATGTTCCGAATCGAAGCGGCGTCCCGGCTGCACGATGCCGTACGTGATCGCGCGCGATGGATCGACGATCTCCTTGATAGCCGCGCGCATCCAGTCAGCAGGAAAATCTGTCTCGTCAGACATAGCGAAGTCCGGCAAGGAATCCTTGCAGTGCGCCAGACGCAGCGCTTCGCTTGACTTCTATTTCGGCGAGATTCACCGAGTACTTATCCCACCACCCCTCAAACCCCGCGACCACCTGCTGCCTCTGCGCACTGACATAGCGCTCCAGAATCGTTTGCATGTCGCTGCGCAAGATCGCCAGCAACAGCGCTGCTGCGCCAGCCTCATCCAGCGCATCGACCGCCTGATTCAGCCGCTGGGCGAAGCTCTGCTGCGCCGTTTTGATGTCCTTCTTCAGCGCCGTCAGTTGTCGCTTCCATTCCTTCAATTGTGCCTCGTCGACTGCCGGCTCGTCGTCGTTGGTCTCGGCTTCGTCGCCCGCATCGCTGGGCTTGTCTGGCGTGGCTGCCTTGATCTGGCTGTCGATCTCAGCCTTTCGCGCTTCCAGGTCGGCCTGTGCGGCGACGAAATCGGCCATCAGGAACTGCACCAACTTATGGTCGAGCGGCTTGTCTTTGGCCTGTTCGTCGTCCATCGCGGTAAGAATGCTGGTGCGCCAGGCATCGATCACGCCTATGGCGCTGCGCGCCATCAGCGTCATGAATTCGTATTTGGCGGCGTCCCAGAAGCCGGCGACGATGCCGCGGACTTGATAGCGGCTGAGCACGCCGACGGGCTCCAGCGCGGCACTGAAGCTGTGCAGCAAGTCATTGCGCAGGCCTACAAAGCTGGGCGCGCCGGCCAGCGCAGTGATGCGTGGGCTGTGCGCTTGCCACCAGACCTCGAAGGCCTCACGCAGGGATTGCTCGCGAGCGAGCAATCCCGAGTTTGATTCGACAGCGGGTTTGATCGATTGGCGCGTGCTCAGCTCTGGGCGGAAATCGAAGTAGTCGGCGTCGCGCTCGATGAATAGCGCCATCGGATCGATGCCGTGCGCGCTGAACAGTGGGGCCTTAGCTGCCACTTCGGCTTTCGGCACGCCGCCGAGCAGGTGCGCGCGCACATCGTGCGGTTCGGGCGGTGGTGCGTTGTCGGCGTAGCGACGAATGTTGAGGTTGTAGTCGTTCTCGCCCAGCGTGGCGTTGCTGACAATCGCACTGAAACCCGGCACTTCGACAAAGCCCTCGAAGGTGTTGACGATCTTCTCGATGTGCTCGGGCAGCAGATAGTTCTGCGCGCGGCCCTCGAAATACTCGCGGTCGGCATTGATGAACAACACTTTGCCCTGGCGCTCGGCGGCCTTGCCGCTGCGATTGCCGCGGCGCTGGCGCATCACCAGCACGCAGGCGGGGATGCCGGTGCCGTAGAACAGATTCGCGGGCAGGCCGATCACCGCTTCCAGCAGGTCGGCCTTGATCATTGCTGCACGGATGGTGCGCTCCTCACCACCGCGGAACAGCACGCCGTGCGGCATCACCGTCGCCACCATGCCGCCGTCAGACGTTACCCCGACCATATGCTGCAGGAACATCAGATCGGCCTTCTTGCTGCCGAGCGGCACCTGGCCGTAGCGGAAGCGCTCAGGGTGTTTGGGTCGGAAAACCGGCTGGCCCTGACGATCGGTGTCGGCGGTGCCCCAGTTGATCGAGAACGGCGGATTGGAGAGCACGCGGTCGAAACGCATCAGCTCACCGCCTTCCACGTGCTGCGGTTCAGCCAGGGTGTCGTCGTTGCGCAGATCGGCCGAGCTGATGCCGTGCAGCAGCATGTTCATCTTGGCAATCGACCACACCGTGCCGTTGGCCTCCTGCCCGCACAGGTCCGCGCGGGTGCCATCGCCACCGTGCTCGTCGATGTACTCCTTGGCCAGGATCAACATGCCGCCAGAGCCCACACAGGGGTCGTAAATGCTGTGCTGTTGCTCCGGCTTGATCAGCCGCACCATCATCCTCACCACCGAACGCGGCGTGTAGAACTCGCCACCCTTCTTGCCGGCCGAGTCTGCGAACTCGCCAATCAGATACTCGTAAGCCGCACCCAGCAGGTCCGGAAACTCGAAATCCTCATTGCGCAGCCGGTGGATGCTGAAGTGGCTGATCAACTGGCGCAGCTTGATGTCCGGGATCTTGCCCTGGCCCACCTTGCGCGAGAAATCGATGTGCTCCAGCACCTCAGACAGACTGGCGTTGTTACTCTCCAGCCCACCCAGTGCCTTGTTCAGAAAGCCACCAACATCGTGGTGTGCTTCGTTGACCAGATAGTTCCAGCGCGATGTGGGCGGAACGTAGAAGGATTGCCCATACCAACGCTTGTTTTCAGCCGCGAACACCGCATCGGGCTGATCCAGGCCCCTTGCCCGTTCCTGCGCGATGACTTGCTCACGCCGCTGCTCGAACACATCCGAACAACGCTTCAGGAACAACATCCCGAAGATGTATTCCTTGAACTCCGAGGCATCCATCTTGCCGCGCAGGATGTCTGCGGCCTTGAACAGATGGCGTTCGAGTTGGGGGAGGGTCAGGGGCATCTAGGATTTCGTCTGGTGCCATGGGACGACAGAGCATAGCCGCCGATCGTCGGTCAGAGGGCGGGCGCTACGACTCGATCGCCTGCGTCGGCATCTGCAAACACGATTCCGGACAGGTGCTTCGTGGCAGCGGCTGCGCCCGTCTCAACGGGTGATATCTGGCTGTCGCCCAATGCCCTGACCAATCATCGATCGAACCCCGATTCGCAGGCGCGAATCCGCGCACACTGGCCATGTACGCCACCTGTGAGGGAGCCAGTCGCCTTGAATCACGCACGGTACGGCGCAGACTGAGGCCGGCGACCAAAGGAAGCACCACATGAATCCGGATTTGATGCTGACTCTCGATTTCGGCGAAGTCGGCTACCACTACAACCGCGAACCGTTCTGCGTGCGCCTGGACGCGGAGGCGCTAGAAACGCTGATTGCCGACGCTTGCAATGCCTATCGGGTGTATGAGCTGACTTTGATCCAGCGTCCCGGCGACGTCTGGGACTACGTGCATGTGGTTCCAGAGGCGGTACCGGGCCGGGTGGCCGAACGGCTGGAAACGGCGCGCGCCGACGCCATGCCCCGATTAGCGAAGGTGCACCCGTGGCCCGAGGGGAAGGTCGCGTTCGCGGTGTTCGACAAGTTCTTTTACTACGCCTGGGACGACACCGAGCCCGATTCCGAGGCGTGGCTGGGGGCGCGCGGCTCTGACAGGGTGGTCGCATTTGCCGATCGCCTGTTTGCCACAGCGCAGGCAGCGCTGGCGAAACTGGAAGAGGGTGATCCGCTGATGCGCCATGAGCTGCATCTGGCGCGAACGCATCGGCATTGGTGCAGTCATGAGGGTTTCGAAACGGTTGTCGAACGGTTTCGAAACCCTTTGCATACGCCAAAGCCGCCCGCACACTCACCCGGCTACTACGACCATCTGGAGGCCTTGCTGCGAGATCCTGATCTGGTGTCGGTGGCCTATCGCGGCAGGGGAGACTGGCCGCTGATGCGTCTGCTGTGCGCCGAGCAGCGTCGTCGCGTCGACGCCACCGGGCATTCGCAGATACACGCGTTGCATCTGAGCGCATCGACGGACTACCGAGCGGGTGTCGATGCCTGGGACGGCCGCATCTGGTTCTTCTCGGAGGGCCTGGCGCATGGTGATCTGCTGATCGACGGCCCAGGACACAACGGGGTATCGGCGAAACAGCTGATCGAGAAGTACCGGCGGCGGCCGCAGGTGGTGCTGACGGATGCGGCGGATTTCGAGATTGACGGATATTCCCGCGAAATCGGTGATGGCTGGACGGTGTTCCGGCGCAGCGAACCCCGCTCCCGGCGCCAGAACATGGAGCTGATCGCCAGCCGCCGACAGCCGGATGACAAGCCCGTGATCCAGTTCGAAGGCGAGGGCTCTTCCGTTTATCCATTCGATCGCGGGCTGATCGTGCTGGGTGATGGTTTGTCGGCTGCTGCGATCAGCGCAGTAACGACGCTGATCCAGGCATGGCGGGACCGAGACGGTGAGCTGTTGATCATCGCCACTGGCGAGATCTCGAAGTGGTCGGAGGCTGGCATCGATGGCCCCTTTCAGGTCCCTGATACCCTCCATGCCGACAGCGAAGCGGAGCAGGCCAATTGGGTCAGCGGTTTGCTACGCGACAAGCAGACATGGACTGATGTGGCGATGCTGCTCGGCGCGCCGGAGTGGATCGCGCGAAGCATCCATGCCGCGCTGGCGAGTGGCACCCGGCCTTGGGCACCATGGATTGTGCAGACTGACGGCATCGTCGGCGCGCGCGTCGATCTGGTGCTGGATGCGGATCCTGCCATCCAACTGAGTGATCCCTTCGAACGGGCGAGTGTCTGCAAGCCGCTACTGCGATAGCTGCGACACGGGGCAGGACTTGCGGCCGGACTCTTCGGTTCTCAATTGGATGCGAATAGCCGTAGTGAGTGACAGCTGATGATCGACTTGCCCCGCTGATGATGTGCGGGCGCTTGTCCTGTGTGCGGCTCACGTGCGGCCCGCGTTCCGTCCTCTCGAGCACCATGGCCGTCCAAGTCCGGGATCGCCTCAGCCACACGATCAGGCAGACGAACCGCGTCTCTCGTCGTGCCAACCAGCCCGCAGCAAGCATCGGAGATTGAAAAGGGGTCTGATGCCCATTGGTGCGTGTAGTGGAATGCTTGCCGCGACCTGCCGTCTGACTGCTTTTGCTGTTCCCAAAAGCGTCTTGGTCCAGCTCATGATTGCCCGAAATTCCTTTTGGGATGACGCGCTGTCTCCGCGCTTCTTGGCGAAATGGCCCAATGGAATATTCCGTGCGCAAGAGGGCTTTGAATATCTTATCTTTGGCGCCCCGCCGTGACCTTGTACCGGCACAATCGCGCTGATGGAGCGCTCTGTAAATGCATGAGCTGAGTGAACGCGCCACAGGCAGTCTTCCGGTCGCATCCCCCGCGGCTAGAATGCCTTTGCCCTGGTGGGCTCGACTGCTCCGCACTCTGACTGATCCGTGGATCGCTCCAGCAGTGGAAGACAATGAGGGCCGCCGGTGGATAGCGCAGGCCGAGCCAGTCGAGCTGTGGTACGTGCTCGACCGTCCGGCGCTCTCCAAGTTGCTCGTGCTTGATAGAGCCTGCCGAGATCAGGGTTTTCCATCGCCCATGCAATCGGTGCGAGCAACCGAACCGAAACGGCGAGTGGTTGCTGCGTCGCACCGGCTTCCAATGCGTCTTGAATCACTGCTTGAAAATCTGGCCTCTGATCCATCGCTATGCGTACAACTCGTCCCTGTATCAGTGTTCATCGGACGTTCGCCACAAAAGGCCTCGGGTTGGCTATCGGCGCTGTTTTCGGAGAACTGGGCGGTCGTAGGGAAGCTTAGGCGTGCTCTTGCGCTGGCGTTCAATGGTCAAAATTCTCACGTGCGATTTTCGCCGGCTATTGACCTGCGCACGGTACTGAACGAGGGCAGATCGGCGGCGCATTCAGCGCGCAAGGTGGCCAGGGTATTGCGTACCCATTTTCGCCGGGTTCGCGAGTCGGTCATCGGACCCGACTTATCCACTCGTCGAATGCTGGTTGGACGGGTGTTGTCAGCGCCCAAGGTGAAGGTCGCCATCGACGACCAGGCGCGCCGCGAAAGCTGTTCGGTAGAGAAGGCCAGGACTCAGGCTCGCCGCTACGCGATGGAGATCGCAGCCGACTACTCACCGCCGCTCGTCCGTGCTGCGACGCTGCTACTCAGGCCGGTACTGACGCGCATCTACGGCGGCATCGATGTGCATCATATCGAGCACTTCAAACGCGATGCGCTAGGTCACGAGGTGGTTTACGTACCCAGCCATCGAAGCCACATGGATGACCTGTTGTTGCCCTATCTGTTGCACGCGCACGGTGTAGTACCTCCGCATATTGTTGCTGGAGCAAACTTGAACATGCCGATTGTCGGCACGCTGATGCGCAAGTGTGGCGCCTTCTTCATCCGTCGCAGCATCCGCGGCAACGTCCTCTACTCCGCAGTGTTCTCCGAGTACACGGCACAGCTCGTATCTGGGGGCTACTCGATGGCCTACTTTATCGAGGGCGGTCGCTCGCGGACAGGGCGCCTGCTGACGCCGCAAGGTGGGACGCTCGTCATGACGATTCGTGCCTATTTGAACCAGCCTTCGCGCCCTGTGATGTTTCAGCCCGTCTACATCGGCTACGAGCGGATGGTGGAAGGGAAGAGTTATCTTGACGAGCTATCCGGAAAACCGAAGGTGACGGAAACCATCGGACGGCTTCTCAGCGGCGTCAAGACTGTGCTGCGAAGCAACTTTGGAAGGGTAACGCTCAACTTCGGCGAACCAATTTATCTCGCTGATCTGCTGGCGACGCATGCGCCAAGCGATAACGCGGAACAGCCAGCCGCGAACGGCAAGCCCAGATGGGTGTCGGATGTGGTGAACGAACTCGGAAATGCGATCAACCAACAGGTCAATGCGGCCGCCCACGTCAACCCGATCAACCTGCTCGCGCTCACAGTGCTTGCTACCCAGAAGCACGCGATGGTCGAAGCCGAGCTGATTTCCCAATTACAGTTTTTCCGGCGTGCCCTCGACATTTTGCCGTACTCGTCCCGCGTCACAGTGACACCCATGTCTCCAGCCGAAATCATTGCCTATGGCGAATCCGCGGGCCTCATCCAGCGTGTGGTCAATCCACTTGGAGACGTCATCCGCGTTGCCACAGAAGAAGTCGCCCTATTGTCGTACTTCCGCAATAACGTGGCTCACCTATTTCTGGAATCTGCTTGGCTTGCTTGCTGCTTCCAGCATGATCGGCGTATCGATCAAGAGGCCATCATCCAGTCGGGAGATATCCTGTATCCGTTTCTCCGGGCTGAGCTCTTCGTGACTTGGACGCCGCATCAGTTTGGCGAGCGTCTTATTTCCGCAATCGAATTCTTCGTCAGCGAGGGATTGCTGGAGTGCGAAGTGTTTGAGTCGGATGCAGTTGCTTACCGTCGATGCAAGGACAATAAGGGCGGCATCAATCGGCTGCGTGTCGTCGGCCAGCCGCTGCAACAGGCATTCCAGCGTTATTACATCGTTGTGTCGATCTTGCGTAGGGAGGGTTCCGGTTCCATGACAGCCGGTGAGCTTGAGCTGGCCTGCCACGTTGCCGCTCGGCGGCTGTCGATGCTCTACGCGCCGTCGGCACCCGAGTTCTTCGACAGAGCACTGTTCCGAGGCTTCGTCCAGCAACTGCGAGCTCAATGCTGGGTATCAGTCGACGACGACGGAAATCTGGTCTTCGACGAGCGACTCGAAGCGCTGGCCTCGGAGGCCGCGTCGATGCTCAGTCGTGAGCAGCGGGCGACTCTGATGCAAGCAACAGGCCTAAGGAGCTAACGACTCTTTGCGCGTGCCCGGCAGCACAAGATTACGGACATCAGGTGGTTCGAAGAACTGACCAGAAGGCCGATGAAGACGCTGCCAAAGGGAATCTTGCCTGTTCATCATTGGCAGCGAAGTAGCGCGCAGCCCATGGAATACCCGCCGCCAAAGGTGACCAGTAGTGCCAGATCGCCTGGCCGGAGAACGTCTCGATGGCGAAACAGTGTCAGGGCGGTGCTGGCGCAGCCTGTGTTGCCAAGATAGCCAATGGATCGTGCAATTTGCCCATCGGCTGTGCCGAGACGTTCAGCCACATGCGAGATGATCCGATCATTGGCTTGGTGCGGGACCAGCAGTCGAATGTCGTCCACGGTCAGCAAATGCCGCTCCAGCATCGCACGTGCAGCACTCTCGATTTCGCGGCAGGCATGCTGAAAAACGTCTTTGCCCAGAGGCATGACCAAGCCATCGGTGCGGGGGTGCAGGTAGACGCCGCCGGGTCCGGCGCCGAGATCGCCAAGTCCACGTGAGTCGATGTCTACGACCTGCAACGCGCCGCTTTGGGCAGTCTGGGAGGTGTCCAGGATCAGCGCGGTGGCGGCATCACCCCAAAGGTGTCCAGACTGTTCGTCCGAGTCATCGGCATACAGGCTGTTGTGCTCCGCCAGAACGATGAGTGCGCGACGCGCGCGACCCGAGTCGAAAAACGCCGCGGCAATCTCGAGGGCATTGATGAACGAAGAGCATGCCGTCGAGACGTACAGCGCTTTCGCCCCACGAATCTCGAAGTGACGCTGGACCGCGTGTGCCATGGTTCCTACCGTGTCCCAGGGCGTGTACGACGCGCCGATGATCAGGTCGATTCCGTCAAGGCTCTCTCCTTCTGCCAGCATGCGTTCCACGGCGCTGATGGCCATGGTATTGCTGTTCTCGTGCGGGGCAGCGCGACGCCTCGTCGCGATTCCGGTGGCGCGCTCGAACCAGGCTTCCGGTCGCCCTGTCAGTCGGCTGAAGTGGGCGTTATCCGCGATTTGCTCAGGCAGGTACTCCGCGCCTCCCATGATGCTCATCGAAACGCGTGCGCTAGCCGGCCACCGAAGGCTATCCGGTTGTGGAAACGACATGTCATTCACAGGCTGGTCTCCCTGCCGGCCCGTCGCGACTCAGTAAGCGCCGCAAGCCATCGGGTAAAGGTGCTCCGCGCCAATGCCTTGAGGTAGCGCCAGACGATTCCTCTGACTTCCGCGTGCGTTGGGCATACGCTGATCAAGACGGCGTCGCCGGCTTCGAGACGAACGTGCTCTTTCCAGTACTTTGCTAGTGCCGGTTTGAGGCTCGCAGGGGAGCTCTCCGGTCGTCCGTAGATATGTCCGCCGTAGGCATTTCGAATGACCGATATGTCGTTCTCGAAGACCTTGTCTGGTGAGAGCGTTGCCGCCAGAAAGTCGACCACTCGTTTGCTGCGCGCTTCGTCGCGCGGTTGCGCCTGCATCACACGTGGGTACACGGCAGTAGGATGAATTGCGTAGGCGAGTCGGTATACGCTGGGGTTCTGGGTACGGAAGACCACGGACATGGGCGGCCCGGCTAACGGCACCGTAGCCCATAGGATCTCGTGTACGAGCATCGATCCGATCGTGTGTCTTCCAAAAACTTTGTGTGGCACCGGGTGCACGTTCATGTTGTCGATATAGACGATGCGCTCGCCCGCACCGTGCAAGGTGCGAATCCCGGTGAACCCCACGAGCTGGCGATCGAGGAAGACGGCCCACAGAACATCAAGTGTTCCGAAATAGTCCGTGCGGCTGCGCCAGTGGAAGGATGTGTCGGCCTGGTACAGTGCGTCGGTCGTACGAGCGAAGCAATCGATTACGCGGGCTTGCATGCTGGCATCGAGCCTGCGGCCCGGTCGATTCAAGCGCACGATCTCGAATCGACCGCGCGTCTTGGCGCGCCCTGCCGCGCCGACCAAAATTTGGTACGGACCGTGAGGCTCACTGACAGTTTCGGTGCAGTTTAGGGCGGTCATGCTGGCGCCGACATCCTGTAGATGGCTCGTGTCACGGCGGCCCGCGGGAGGAACTTTGTGATCAGGGTGGTAAGTCGATTTGTCCATCCGGGTACGACGACTCGTTTGCCGCGCTGCATCGCGCGGTATCCCGCGATGCCGACGCTGGCTGCATCCGCGAGCGTCTTGCCTTTGACCAGCCGTGACGCCTGCATCGCAGCCCGCAGCTGGAATCCGGAAGCGGTTGGGCCGGGACAGAAAGTTGTCACAGTGACGCCTGACCCGGCCAATTCGGCAGCAAGTGCATCGGAGAAATTGAGCAGATAGGCCTTGGTGGCGTAGTAGGCCGCCATGTACGGACCCGGTTGGAACGCTGCAATCGACGCAACATTGAGGATCTTGCCGTTGCGCTGCATCAGTTGGGGTAGGAAGCGCTTGCACAACACGGTCGGGGTGACCACGTTCAGCGTGATCATCGCCAGTTCGTCTCGCAGCGACGTTTGGTCAAAAGTGCCGTACACCCCGACACCGGCGTTATTGACCAGATAATCGATCGGAGCGCCCCGCGCAGATACCAGGTCAGCCAGTTCGTCGGCCGCGCCAGGCACTGCCAGATCGCAAGCAAAGGTGGCGATCTCGATGCCGAACTGATCCCGCCACTCCAGCACTCGCTCGTTCAGCGCTGCTTGGTCGCGTGCCACGAGGATCAAATTCACGCCATCACGGGCGAATGCCGCGGCGATCTCACGCCCGATGCCTGTGGTGGCGCCGGTGATCAAAGCTGTTTTGGTCATATGAGTATCCTTGGGATCGGTGGCGATTGCGCCGTCTCGGAACCGCGGTTCAGGCGCTCTGCCAGCGATAGGTCTGATGTTGGGCCATTTCGAGCATGGCAAGGTCTTCGTGGGTATCGCCGTAGGCATAGATGCAGTCGTAGTCGCTTTCCGGGTAGCGTTCGCGCACACGACGCACTTTCTCCGGACCGACGCACTGCTCGCCGTCGTAGAGGCCAGTAAGTCGGCCATCTCGAACGGCCAATCGCGAACCGAGCAGATCGACCTCGTGTGTCCTGCACCAGTGTTCCAGGTAGGTCTCCAGGCCTCCGGATACAACGACCACCCGATCTCCACGCTCCTTGTGCCATGCGATTCGCTCCATCGCCACTGGTCGGAGCACTTGCGGCAAGACAGTTTGAGCAAAACTCTCGCCGGCGTTGCGAGCTTCCGTTTCGGACATTCCGGTGAAGCCGATCGCAACGATTTTTGCGCGAATGCTGGAGCCCGAGAGCAGCCGCATGCGATAGGCCAAGTAGTGCGGCGCAAGTCGTACGCGGCCCAATGCGAAGCGTTTCGGGCCGATCGCGTGACGCACGAAATCAACATACATTTCGCGGGTAGTGATGGTCCCGTCAAAATCAAACAATGCCAGGTTCATGCGATGCTCCGAGCACTCGATGGGGTGGAGGCTGTGGTTCGCAGACACCACAGGAAAGCGCAGGCAAACACGAGATCAGCACCGATCAGCGTCCACGTGCGAGTGGTAATTTCCGATGCCATCCAGAGCGTCGTCAGTGTTGCAAAGGCCGCGAGTTTGGCGATGGCGCCGAACGCCACCAAGGTGCGATCGATCACTTTCCGTGTGGCCATCCAGCCATAAGCGCTGCCGAACAACAGCATCATGAGCACGGTCAAAGCGCGATAGATCGCGGGTACCTCGGTCGGAAGGCCCGTCACGCTGGCCAATTGCGGGTGGCTAATGCCGAACATCAGCGCTCCACTCAGCGTGAACACGGCCGATGCCCACAACCAGCCGCGCAATGGGCTGTCGTGTGAAGAAGTCGCTCCAGTCATTGGTTCACATCCTTGCCCAAGAGCATCTTTGCCACCTGCTTCTCGCGGTCGCCTCCGAATCCGCACGTGTAGTCGCCATGGGTAGGCGGGTTCTCCCATGTGCCGAAAAGCATGTCCCACATGGGAAAGCCGTAGTTTTGCCTGTGGTGCTCGAAGCGATGATGCAGACGATGCATTTCCGGGCGTTGCAAGACGTAGCCCAGCCAACGAGGCGAGCGCAGATTGCAGTGCGCGAAGTAATTGTTCGCGCCATAGATGAAGACCGACCAGGCGATGGCATCGGCGTCCAATCCAAGCACGACCACCGCCGAGAAGGCATGTATTGCTGTGTTGACGAGATAGTCGAGAGGGTGCGAGTAGTTTGTCGTCAGCACGTCGATGCGGCTGGGGCTGTGATGCATCTGATGGAACACGCGCCACAGGAAGTCACTCGCATGCGCTGCACGGTGCCAACCGTACTGAATGAAGCTGCCAATGATGGCGGCTGCCAAGCCACCAAGGGCCGGTGGCCAGTCCGCCGCCGAATAGAGGGCGTGCGGCGCCAGCATCGGATTCAGCGCCAGTGCGAGGGCCAGCATGATCCCGAGTTGCACGACATTGATCGTCAGCGCCCGCACAAACCAGCCAGGATCGAATGGCTCACGACGTGCCGGAAACATGCGCTCGAGAACGAAGAGCAACACGAAGACCCCGCCCAGCGCGAAGTAAAGTCCATGACTCATGAGGGCGACACTCCTTGCAGAAGATACGTAAAGGTTCTGGTGGGCGATTACGGCAAACTCTTGGTCAGGCCAACTTTCAGCGCACCGAAGAACGTCGATTCACGGGGTGAGTCATCGGTCAGGAAACCGATCTGGCGCAGGTAGGCATCGAGTGCCGGCAGCTTGTGCGCCTGGACTCGCGGGTACAGGTGGTGGCAGAGGTGGTAGGTGTAACCACGCAGAAACACTCGCTGCAGCAAGGATGTACAGTTCCTGGCGTTGCTTCCCACCCGGCTGGTCGTATCGCCGTGTTCGATATAGGGATGGATCGTCCAGTAGGCCTGCGCCACCAGAGCGGGTGCGCCGACCAGACAAGCAAAGGCGCTCAAGCTGGAGCTTGCCAGCAAGGCAAAGGCGATAGTCGAGCCCACTACCAACGTCAGGTTGAGCCACGCGTACAGGCACATCTGAATCGCAGAGTAGGGAAAGCCGCGATCGATCGGTTCCCGCATCAGTAGCAGGCGCAGCAACTTGCCGGCGCTATAGCGAGTCGTATCGAGCGGACCGCGTAGGCGCGAGATCAGCGAGCGATTGTCTCGGTAGAGCTGATAATCGGGATCAGCGCTGGTGTTGGTGTGTAGGTGATGTCGCCAGTGGTAAACGTTGACGCCGACGGACAGGAACAGTGGCGCTCCCAGCGAACCGATCAATCCCATCAGCATGCTTAGGTGGCGGTTTCGGTGGAGGTTCCCATGGAAACCCTCGTGGCCGAGCGAACCTAGATAAAACATCCCGAAGCCGGCAGCAATGATGCACGGCAGGGCCAGGATCAGGCGCAGCGGCCAAGGCCAGTGCCCCATATGCCAGATGAGCAACGCCGCGGATCCCGACCCCAGCCACAGCAGCAGTCCATGGACCAGCGCATACGCGCCCGACAGATTGTCTACGTCCGTGAAATAGGCGGGCAAGGACGGCTTAGATGCAGCGCGCATGGCACGGTTCCTGGGATCGGAAGTCGACGAGGAATTGGTTGATTGCCGCACCGATGCGACCGGCATGCGTCAAGATGCTGTCGTGGCCGAAGTCGGATTCGATGACGACCAGTCGGCCGTCTGCAAACGCCTCTGCCGCTGCGCGCAATTGACTGCGCGGAAACAGCAGATCGTCTTGCAGCGCGACGATCAGTACGCGCGTAGTGATGCGCCCCATGACCTCGTTCAGCTGGCCTCGGCCTCGCGCCGGATTGTGGCTGTCCATGGCCTTGGTCAGCGTCCAGTACGCGTGTGCGTCGAACCGTCGGGTGAATTTGGCACCGGCATGCCGTTGGTAGCTGCTCGCACGGAACTCGTCGCAAACTGCATCGTCGACTTCGCGCTGCGTCCGTTCATATACCTGCGCACTGCGGTAGGACAGCACGGCGATTGATCTTGCGGCTGCGAGGCCGGCCATGCCGCCGTCGGGGGCGTCACTCAGAAACGTGGGGTCCGCTTCGAGCGCCATGCGTTGGCTTTCATTGAACGCCACGGCCCATGGCGATTGCTGCAATCCAGCCCCGATCACGCATGCGTGATCGAACAACGAGGGCGCCGCTGCCATCCACTCGATCAGTTGTTGGCCGCCGTAGGAGCCGCCAACGCCCAAACGAATGCGGCTCAAACCCAAGTGTCTGCGCACGCGTTCGTGCACAGCAACAACGTCCTTGAGGGTGATCAGTGGGAAGTTCGATCGATAGGGCCTGCCGGTGCGCGCATCTACCGACGCCGGCCCTGTGGTCCCGTAGCAAGATCCAAGTGAATTGACACAAACGACGTGGTGAATGGTTGGGTCTACGGGCTTGCCCGGGCCCACAAAATCCGGCCACCACTCTGAAGGATCCGCAGAACACGTCAGAGGATGCAGGATCCAGACCGCGTTGTCGCGATTGGGGTTCAGCTCTCCCCAGGTGGTGTAGGCAATATCCAACTGCCGCAGACACCCGCCACGTTCACAAAGCAGAGGGTTGGTATCGCTGAGCACCCGGCGGACCGGCAGGGTGGATGCGGCAGTCATGACGACGTCTTCCCCAGTTCGAGTTTCCTCTGGAGATAACTGAATGCGTCGGTACGGTGAACGCCGAACCGTTCTGCAATGTTTGCGGAATCGATGCGCGTTCCGTGTTGACCCAGGATCCAGAGTATTGCGACCTGGTTGCTGAGGATCCGGGAAAACGGATAGACCAGAAAAGCCAGCAATCGCAGCAGCGGTGCAGGAATGCAAAGCAGGCGCACGGGTCGGTCAAGCAAGGTTGCGTAGAGCGTGCTGACTTGTTTCCAGGTGAGCGCTTCGGGCCCTCCAATTTCAAGCACCGCGTTGCGTGCTTCCTGATTATCCAGCGAGGCAATCACATACGACGCAACATCGCCCAGCGCGATAAAGCTATGTGATTGGTTCGGCGAACCAGGAGCCACTGCCCAGCCCCAGCGTTCAATCGAATTTCCTGCCAGGGCTCGAATCCAACGCGTCATTCCGGTGGCGCGGTCCAATGTCGCCGCGGCTTCTCCCTGCAAAGGCAGGGTACTGCCCATCAGTGCGAAGTAATCATCCATGAAGGGCGGGCAGCGCAGAATCGTGTAGCTCATCTGACTCTGCTCTAGCAGCGATTCGACCCACGCCTTCATGCGGTACGTCGGGCATATCGCCAGGTAGCGCGCCTCAAAAGGAACGCTGAGGGAGATGAAGACAAACTGTTTCACGCCCTCGCGCTTGCAGGCATCAATCAGATTGGCGTAGCCCTCTTGTTCGTCTCGCCGGAAACTGGCTCGACCCCTTGGGAATACGACCGTGGCTGTGGCTACTACAACATCGACGCCCTTGCAGGCACGCAGCAAGCTCTCGCGATCGCGCAGATCGCCCTTGAAGATGTCTACATTGCGGGCGAACGCCGGCGCGGATTGCCGCACAAGCGCGCGTACCACATGCGTGCCCGCAGCAGCGAGACGGGCCACGACTTCTGACCCGAGCTGACCGCTCGCACCGACGACCAATACGGTTGCCATTACTCGACCACCGTCGATTGAATAGCGTTCGATCGTTCGCTCTGGATGGCCAGCGCCGGGTCGTTCAAAGATGCTGGACGGACCACACATACCTCGGCAAGTGGCAGTCGCGGTGAAGCGCTCACGGACGGCTTCAGCGCACGTCCGATGCGCAACAACACGATGGGTCGTTCGCTGTTGCTCAAACCGAACTCCGCGAGCATTGCGTTTCGTCCTTCCTCGAAACTGATCGGGAAATCGATCGGCTGGCAAGCCAGATGTTCGCGCGTGAGCTGCAGCCACACCCGCATGACGGCGCGACCAGCATTGATGCGACCCGCGAGACTGGCATCGGATGAAGTGATCAGAACGAATGCCGCTGAATGGCGAATGCTCGCGACCGCAGATCGACTCATCAGATCGCTCAGGCCGAAGCGTCGGGCCGCTGCCCACAGCCAGGGCATCGCGCGAAGGCAACGCAGCGCCGCTGCGCTGATCAGGTCCAGCGCGAGGGCGTCTCGGGTGAAGCCAGTCGCATTGGCGAGCGCTTCCTTTTGCGTGAGCCGCATGAAGTCCAAGAGTTCTTCAACATAGGCTCGACGCCCGAACAATTGGCGCGCACCACGCAATGCCCAGCTGTGCACCTTGCCCGGATCGAGTCTGGCGACGACGGCGCGCGCGCCCAGGCCGGCCACCAGTTGATCGCATCGATCGCTGATGTCGGACGGTAGCGCGACGTCCAGGTAGTTGCCTCGCTGTGTCGAGCGTTGGCCGAGCACACCAAATGCACGCGCATAGTCCGATGCATGTAAGGCGTGGATGGTGAGCGTTCCCGCGCAGAAATCGGCGTCGTGAAAGTTGCCTTGCCCACTGGGCTGAAATTCTACGTCGGCGACGCTGGCGGCGGCTTCGATGGCGCATCCCAAGGAGAAGGCAATCGCGTGCCCATCCGGATCAACAGCGGGCAGGGCGCGTCGCGAATTCCAGCCAATTTCGATACGCCGCTCGCCGACAATGCGAAACTCCCAAGGCTGACAATTGTGTGCCGATGGCGCTGAGGTCATGGCCAGAAGGACGCGCCGCAGGGTGTGATCGCTGCCGAGCAGCGCCGACAGGGCGTCCGGTGCAACACCGGGCATTGCCTGAGCTCCCTTCCTGCGACGCGATGCGATGTAGGCGCTGATCAATCGCGGGGGAATGCGCGCGTACTCGCGCAAGCGCGCGCCCAGTGTCCGTGTGGCCATGTGCGTGTCAAAGGCAATCACGTGAGGCAACTTGCGCTGCATCAGCAGATCGATGGTACACCGCGTACCGAGGGCGCCCATCGCCTGAACGCAGTACGCGACTTGCGGCCAGGGCTTCTTGTGCGTCATCCGGTCGCGGATGATGGGCAGAAAATCTGCGGGATAGTGTCGATAGCCCAACCAGGTGAGGCATTTGGCCAGATTTCCCTCGCGATGTGCCTGCGCGGTGGTTCTGCCGTGAAACGGTCTCGGATTGCGCGTGCGGTAATCGAAAACATAGACCACTGCCTTTCCGCCGAAATCGAAGCCAGCCATCACCGGAATGCGGCGCTCACATGCCATCTCGTGCAGGCGGTATTTGATCCAGGGCGAGGTCGCCGCATCCACTGCGTCGAATACGATGTTCACACCGCGGAAAGCGGCCTCCAGATTGTCGAGGGTCAACCCATCAACGTGTACGCGGGTGAGTAGGTGCGGATTTATCGCGCGGGCGCGTGCCGCCGCTACCGCAGCCTTGGACTGACCGACTTCGTGCAGCAGGCACAATTGACGATTCAGATTGCTGAGGTCGAAGACTTCGGGATCTGCCAGCGTCAGTGCGCCGATGCCCAACCGAGTCAGGGATTCAACCACGCTGCCGCCTACGCTGCCGCAGCCGGCTATCAACATGCGGGCGGCAGCAAGGGCACTTTGTTCGCTTTCGGACACTACGTCGACATTGCGAACCAGAGTCTCGTCGATGCGCTCGGGCGCGAGATTGCTAGCTTCAATCATGGTTCTGCCCTTCAAACCCAGGCCAGAACGCGGTTTGCGCGTCTGGAGTATCCGATGAAGCCATTGATGTTGAGGCGCACGTCGGATGCGTGCCCCCGGGCCTGGAAGACGGAGTGAACGTTTGCCGCAGCGAACAACAACATGTCGCCAGAGCTTGGGACAATGTCGAGGTAGGGAACCTCGTGCAGTTCGGCGAAATCGATTGGGTAGCCGCCCGCGTGGATGCCTCGTTCCCGGAGCCAGTGAGCCGTGGGCACGAGATCGTAGAGGCGAACACAACTGGCTTTGCCGTCGGGGTGGCGCGGATAGAAATTGACCGCGATGGGGTGTGTGACGTCGCTGTACTCGCGGCCGGAGTGACGCACTTGTGGCCAATCGGTATGAGCCTTGAGCACCAGTTGCTCGATGCAGGAATCGTCCCAGATCGTGGCCCGATGGGTGGGTGAGGGTACACCGTTGATGTAGGCAGGCCGAAAACGGTGTCCCGCGTCTTCGATGGCGTCGTACAACAGTCGAAAGACGTTGTTTGCGCCCTCGAACAACAGCTCCGCGTAGCCGTTGTTTCGCAGATAGTCGAGCAACATGGCCGCCGTGTCCTTCATGAACGCATTGGTGCCGACCATTCGTCCGGAGACTCCATCGCTGCGTTGATAGAGTCCTGGGCTGCGCATGAAGTTATCGAAGATGCGCGAGCAGTCCTGGTCGCTCGCAACGCGTTTGATCAGCACTGCGCTCAGGCGGCCGTCGAAGAGCCCGTCCAGATGTTCGTCCAGGCTGGCGAGGTCGGTCTCGACGAGCGCGGGCGCACGAGCGGGAGCGCTGACATCAAGGGACTCGTTCCAGGGCGTGACAAGGCTGTTCATGTTCAAGTGGCGCTCGCTGCGAGTGGATGGGCTGGGGCGGTCATCACCTGGGCCAGGAAGCGAGTGACCAGTTCGGCGACTTGTACGGGCGCCTCAAGCATCGGCAAGTGCCCCACGCCGTCGCAGACCTGAAGGTCGGCGCGGGGCATGGCCTCAAGGAGCGCCGAGCTGGCGCGCACGTCAAACACCGCGTCCTCCCGGCCCCAGATCACCAGCGCAGGTGCAAGTACCCTGGAATAGACGCATGGCAAGCCGAGGCTGCGCTCGTATGCCTGATACATCCGTGCAAGGTGCGTTCGCCGCTGACTGAAGTGCGCACATAGCCAAGCTCTGACTACGTGCGGCGTGTACGGCGGCCGCTGCATGATCATCCGGAAAAGGATGTCGAAGTCGCTCTGGTCTTCGATCAGGAAGGGATTGCATCCCGCGGCGGCCTGACGGTCCAGCGATTCGACTTGCGCACCAGGAACGCCAGCGGGGCTCAGCAGGGTGATCGAGGCGATGCGTTCTGGGTGCTCGGCGGCGACTGTGGCCGCGATCAGCCCACCCATGGAGCTGCCCACGAGGTGCACGCGGTCGATCTGTTGCGTGTCCAGCATGGCAATCGTGCGCCGCGCATGCCCCTGGATGCCATAGTCGAGCGTTGGATCGCTTGGATTTCGGCCGTGGCCGCCGAGGTCCGGGATCAGCAGGCGATAGCCTGCCGGAAGAAGCCGAGCGAATCTCAGCCAGATCGACTTGTCGCCGCTGAACCCGTGCAATAGCAATATTGCCGGCATGGGCGGGGCACCGCGTTCATAGCCATCAAGGCAACTCTCACCTGCGCGATAGGTTGTCGTTCTGAAGCCACCGAGCAGGGCCGTGCCAAGTTCTGCGATTCGACTGACCCAGTGACCAATACGCGCCTTGCCACCGCCGGATATCCGTGTGGCCGCAGTGCCCGAACGTATTCGAAGTAGATTGCTCACGACGCCATCACCGCGGTCGGCAGGAGCGCCATCAACAGGAGCGGACCCAGAAGAATGATGGTCATGTTGTCCATTCCGCGCGGGGACATTGCTTCGAGAAGCGTCATCGCGACGGCATAGACCAAAACACAGATCGCCAGAGGCACATCGACACCGCCGTGCGCTGTGCCCAACATGGTCAGCGCTACCGCGCCGGCAAACACGAAAACAGTGAGTGAGCCGGCTAGCGATTTGGTGTTCCGCTCACCCCAGAAGAAGTCGCGAACCTGATATGTGTTGCTGCGACCGAGCCAGAGACCGATGGGTTCGGCGAATCCGTCGCCCAGTGCAACGGTGAAGAACGCCACTTTCACCAGGTGCATCGGGAACATCAGCACTGCCATCACCAGCGCGACATTAGTGGTGATCATCGGCATCAGGAAGAAGAACCGACTCTGGGGCGCGTCACGCTCGCGCAAACTGTGCGCGGCGAGGGCATGGATCACTGGCAGGCGGCTGTATGCCGCCACCCAATAAAGCCCAACCTGCAAGCTGGTGGCCACCAGGACTGACATGAGTAGTTGCCTGTCCGGGAGCACTGCTAGCAGCGGCGCCGTGACAAGCATGATGCCAACGTGATTCAGCTTGCGCGTGTACCCGCCGGCCCAACGATAACGGCCCTTCAGATAGGTGCAGACATGGCCAATCAGGATAGGTCCCAGCACCAAGTAGAGCGCCACGCGCATCCATTGGACGTCGTCGAGGGAATGCGGATTGAGGGGCACGGCGTGTCGATCTCCAGCTTAAATCGCGAACAGCGCGCACATTGGCGAGCTGTCGGTATAGGAGTATCGTAATCGCATTCTCTACAACAATACAAGCCCTCAACCGAGGCGGGGAAACCCCGCCGTGACCGGTTCGGAACTAGCGGACGGCTTTTCTGGGCTGCAAGGGGCGCCCGCTGGCGGCTTCGTAGCGCCGGATATAGTCCCCGAGCACGGTGTCAGTGACGGAGAAGATCGTTTTCCCTTCCAGCGCGGCAATGATGCGCAGCAACTCCTGCACTTCCTTACGCACGCGAATTGTGGTTTGTTCCTCGGTCGGTACATTGCTGTCGACGACCTTCAATCCCGATGTCCGATTGATGTCACGCATGCGCGTTCCTCTAGGTTGGGTGGTTGCTGCCGGAAGATGCATCCGCAGTTGCCTGCAGATCGCCCAGTCGTGCGTAGAAGTCGCGACGGATCTCTGCCAGTCCTGCCTTCACGCCCTCGAGACTGATCCCGTCTTCTCGCTGTCGCCATGCGGTCGCCCAATCGTCGGCATGAGGGACATGATCGAGTGCGATCTCCAGCGCGGCGGTACAATCCTGTTTCGTGGAATGTATGCGGGACTCGCTGCCGGGAAGGCTCTTGGGTGCAAGCGATGCGTCGACGTAGAGCTCGCCTATGCGCACCATTAGGTCTGCACGCAGAACGTGCAGTACAGCCAGTACTCCGCGTGCCGTGCTGCCATCGTCGCGCGAGCGAATGGCGCGCCACCAGTGTCGGGTCGTTGGCATGCTCTCCGCCGCCAGCGTGTAGGCGTAGATGCGATCCCGAATTGCCTGGTCAGCGGCACTGAGATCTGCGTCCATAGGGCTCTACATTTCCTCAACTAGAGATGTATAGCGCTATAGTAACGATTCCTGTCTGATCTGAAGCCGTGCTTTTGTTAAAGCTTGTCATTCTTGCGTTCTTGCTGTTTCCGCTTGGTGCGGCTACCGGGTGGTTCGTTGCTCGCCGCGCGATGCAGCGTGCCGACGCTGACTCAATCGCGGCTGACAATCAGCAATACAAGGTTGTAAACGGTGTCGTACATGAAGCCCTCAATCCCTTGAATGCGATTCGCGGAATCAGCGAGTTGCTACAGCGCGGTGATCTGGATTCCACTGAGTACCGTGCACATCTATTGCGCTTGAACGAGGCCACCGAACTACTCCTGTCGCTCGCAACAAATGCCCAGTTATGCTTTGGAGTCGCATCTGCGCTGCGCATGGACAGCGTCAACATTCAACGTCTACTCGAGGATCTCCACGGTTCGGCAGTGGCAGTCGCGGCGGTGCGCCGAGTGCATTTCGAGATTCACGTGGAGCCAGATGCGCCTGTACTCGCCGTCACGGATGAGTCGCTGGTTCGCAGTTTGCTGGGCAATGTCATCAACCATTGCCTGGCAATCACCGATCAAGGACACGTTGAGGTCACGCTGCATGCAAGTCACGAAGAAAGGATTCGGATTTCGGTCAGCGACACCGGGCCTAGCCTCGACGATCATGCACTGCGACATGTGTTCGAGCCCTTCGGATTGGTCGGGCACACCGCCGACGGAAATCCAGTCGGTACCGGGCTCAATCTGCACTCGGCATTTCGCGCCGCACAACTGCTGGGAGGCCGGTTGACCTGTGAGTCGCGCTTGAACGCAGGCAGCGCGTATTCCATCGACTTGCCGGCCAACGTGCAATCGCGCGGAGTGACCGATCGCTCAAGCAAGGTCGTGTCATTTGTGGATCACTACGCCAAGCACCGTGCGCAGGTGGGACGCCATCGCGTTCTGGTGATTGAAGACCAGCTCAGCAACGCACACGTGATCCAGTCGGCGCTCGAGCGCGCAGGGCATTCCGTCGTCGTCGTGCATGACGGCACGGGCGCGCTGGAACAGTTGGAGGCGATCGACAGCTTCGATCTGGTCGTGATCGATTTGCGCCTTCCAGACATCGGTGGGCTCGATGTGATGAGGCTGAACCGACTGAGGCATGGGTCGCGGCGGCGATCGCTTCCGTTCATAGTCATCACTAGCGAGCGATCGGAGAGAGTGCGCAACCAGTGTCTTGCCGCCGGGGCCTGGGCCTTTCTGCAGAAGCCGGTATCTGCTCAATGCTTGCTCGATGCCTTGGCAATGGTGAGTGATCGCATGGAACGTCTCGCGCGAGTCCCTACGGTTTCCCACGGACAGATCAGTCAGGCTGCGGTACATCGCAACCTGCTCGCGGTTGATCCGAGTCGGCGCGTTTCTGACGTTTTCCGCGATCTGCTGACTTACATTCGCGAAATCGAGGGCGCGGCCGTCGTGTCCGACTGGAATAGCGTGATTCATCGTACGCGCGCCGTGCGCGGTGCCGCCCACTTGATTGGCGCGGCGCAGATCATGACCGTATCGAGTTCGATACTCGCCTGCAAGTTGGACGAACTGCCGGCAAAGTGGCAGGTGCTGCACGAGCGTCTGACCGAGAGCGTCGATGACGCATGGCGCACTCTCACCGGAATGCTGGCGGAGGTGGCTCAACGCGAATGATCGGTTTGCCCGTGAGTTGTGATGCGGCGCTACGCTGCCCGAGATCCTTCATTCATGGTCCGGCGTCTGCAGCGTCTCACGTACAAACGCTATTGTTGCCTCAAGTACATCGGCTGCGGCCGCCGACCGCCATGGTGATCCAATCACGTGGGTGCCGTGCCCGAAGGCCAACGCGCGCTTGCGTGGTTCCGGCGTCCCCAAGGCGGCGAATATCTCGATCATTGCCGACACCGACGCCGTCTGGTCCTGACTATCTGCAGATGCCCAGTAATACGCGAGCAAGAATGGGACGTTCACCTTCCGGGCTATGGCGGGAGTCATCCATTCCGCAAAAAGCGAACGAAGGGCGCGGTAGCCATCGCTGTGGATAGACGCGGACCAGTACGACAGTTGGGCCTCCGAACGTGGATGAGGATCGTGAACGACTCCAGAAGTGGCGCACAACGCATCAAGGTCCTGCGGCTGGCGTGCGCGCACACCTAATGACCAGGCGGCGACCGCAGCGACTTCGGTTGGGTACTGTGCAGCCAATATGAAGGCCAGGCTTGCCCCCATCGAAGTGCCGATCAGGACGCATCGCTCGCCGATCTGTGTGCCGATGTCTAGCGCTTCGCGCGCTGACTCGAGCCAGGTCGTCGCACGGATTCCGCACATGGCATCTACTGACCGTCGCCCGTGGCCGGGAAACCTGGCGATGAAGGCGTTTGCAGCAAGCGCGCGCGCCAATCGTTCGGGAGCGTCCGCGGACTCTCCTGGGCCTGCACTGAAGCCATGCAGGTAGACCACCGAGAGCGGCGTCTTCTGCGGACGTTGAGGGTTGTTCCAGTAAAACCGCGCCTGGTTTCCCGGCTTGATGTCGGCGATGGCGGCCTCTCGACCGGCGAGCCAGGACCCCAGCCGGGAGAGGCCCTCAGGACGAGGTGGCAAGGGCATGACGATCCAGATCGAGCGCGGGATAAGTGAAAAGGAAGAAATGCAGCAAATTCAGTGTCGCGTGCGCGGCGATTGAAGCGAGCAGTCCGCCTCTGCGATAAGCGATTCCGTAGCCGGATGCCGCCACGACACAGAGCAATGCATAACGCCAGCCTCCGTCGAGGTGCGCTAGGCCAAAGACAACGGCGGACACCAACAACGCCACGTTGGCCCCTTGGGCGTGGCGGCGAAAGACATGCGTCAGGCCCGACTGGATGTATCCCCGAAAAACCACCTCTTCGCAGAAGCAGACCAGCAGCACCATGTTGATGGCCCAGATGGCAGCGCCGGGGGGATACTTTGGATCCCAGGCTATCAGCCCGATTTCCCATGATATTCCGATGCAGATCGCCGCAGTCACTAGACCAACCGTCGTGCCCATTCTCAATGCTTCTACGCGATTCGCCGCCCAATCGATCCCGGGCCACGCAGCCATCAGCCAGAGTCCGACCAGCAGCTTGTCAAGATTGAGGTAGGCGCGATGCACCGATGCGCCGGAAGACACCTGCGCATCGAACACCAGTGGGTTGTTGAAGCCGGGTGCGACGTGTGCGCGCAATGCCAGCGCGAGCAGAACGAAAACCAGGTGCCCCATGATCCTGAGTGCAAACGATCTCGGAGGTTGAATGGCAACTCCGGCGAGCCCCAGCGCAGCCAGCACTGGCAAAGCTTCCGGACGAAGTTGTTCCGCCACGAACGCGAGCGCGCATCCGGCGACGACGAGTGCCCATGCGACCTTCTGCAACCGACCGAGCAACAACATCACAAGTGCCGGAAGCAGCATCGACCATGGCAGCGCAACAAAGCCCATCTGCTGCACCTCAGACGCGTGTGCGCTGCTGCAAACCCGCCATTGCGTCGCCCAGGCTTGACGCCATGGGCGTCGAGTATTCGGGCTGACTGGCGATCCAGCGCATTGCCTCGGTGATGACGCGCTGCAGGCGAGGGAACTCGACACTCGCGGTTTCGCCGCGTCTGGCGGCATGCTCGACTGTCGCGACGTAATTCGCCGCATCATGCATTCCTAGCGTGCCCAACTCGTTCGCTACTTTGTGCAGACTCTGCGCGAGCTCCATCGCGGAGCTCGCGCCTTCCAGTGCAGTTAGTCCGTCCGACAAACCTTGCTCAACATGCAGCAGCAGTTTCTGTACATGGTGAACGTCCTCCATTTGACGCAGGTCAAGCAGCGGGCTGCTCACTGGCGCACCAGCCGATTCGATGCCGGCTCCTCTTGCAATCGAGGCAAGAACGGACAGTAATCGTTGCGCATCAATCGGCTTGATCAGGAAAGCCGTCGCACCACGTTGGACCACGGTATCTGCGGTGCCCGACGTATCGTCGGCGCTCACAACCACTATCGGTACAGATGAGTCGCTGGCGACCGCATCGAGCACGTCCCAGCCTGACAGGCCGGGCATGTGCAAGTCTAGGAAGGCCACGTCGAATCCTCCACGACGCAGAGCCTCTATCGCCGTTTGCCCGTGCATTACCGCGCACACAGAATGTCCCGCGCCTTCGAGCAATCGGCACATCACGTCGATGTTGGCATTGTGATCGTCGATAATGAGGCATCGCAAAGCGCGAACACTTTCACGATGTATTCGGAGTTGTTCGAGCACCGGCAGACGAGGTGCAACCGGGTTGCTGTCGGTGCGTAGCTGCAAGGGAACGGACCAGGTAAACACTGTGCCGCCGCCCGGATTGTCGATAACTCGCAGGGCGCCGCCAAGGCGTTCGGTGACCTGATGGACGATGAACAGTCCTAGGCCCACGCCTTCATGCGATCGTGTTGCACCAGCGCTGACCTGGTAGAAAGGCTCGAAGATCCGCGCCTTGTGTTCGCCGGGTATGCCGATGCCGGTATCGGTCACGGTGCAGATCAGCTGCGCAATACCCGCCTTCCCGTCCGTTTCAGCCTCCATTTTCAAGCTGACACGCCCGCCCCGCGGCGTGTACTTGATGGCGTTGGCGACGAGATTGACCAGAACCTGTTCTACGCGTCCGGCGTCGCCCAGGAAGTTTGGTAGGTGGTTGGCAACCTGCGTCGTAAATTCGATCCCGGCGTCCCCAGCGGCTGACCTGCCGATGCCACACACTGTTTCCAGGATCGTGTACAGACACAGGGGATCATTCGCCATCGCCAGACTGCCCGAGTTCTGCTTGGTAATGTCCAGGACATTGTCCACGCTGTTCGACAAGGCCCGCGCGGTGATCTGGGTCTGTTCTACCAGCGCACACTGGTCGGGGCTGAGGCCGTTTTTGTCAATCAAGGAGATAGTGTTGACAATGACGTTGAGCGGTGTCCGCATTTCGTGCGACATCGCACCGACGAAGCGATTTTGGGCATCGCGCGCATCAATCGCCTGAACGGTGATTTCCCGCAACGCTGAGAGAATTCGACCGATGAGCAGAGGAAGTCCTACTGTCAACACGACGGCGTAAACGAGGTAGGCCGGTCGGCTGAACCAATAGCTGGAAGGTGCCGACCACAAGAGTATCGCGAGTGACGCGCCTACGCTGATGTTGAACCAGCGTCGTGGATACCGCGCGCCGACGGCGATGGCAAGGAACGGCAGTATCGCCTCCAGCGTGATGAGTAGTAGAAAGGCATTTTTGGTCAGGACCGCAATGATCAGGAAATTGGCGACGGTGCCGGTCGCGTCGATCGCCGGAGTCACCCGAAGTCGGCCTGTCAAGATTGCGATCAGCCATCCGAGGCTGATCAAGAAAAGGCCTAGGGCCCATGGAAAGACCGAGCGTGCATCGTGCACTAGAACGGGCTGTGTGCCATGTGAGCGCCACAGTATTACCCAGAGGACCACGAGCCCCAGCACCGCGCAACGAAGCACCGCCACCCTGCGCTCCCCGAGCGAGGCGACCACGCTATCCATCGTCGGGTTGCGTAGCGATTTATTGAGTTGAGCCAGCGACATGTCGTCGCCGTAGGGGGTGCGTTGCCCTTTGCCGATCTTCATTCTCTACCTTGATGCCGTGCATCGAGGGCAGGGCATTGCTGCACTAGATCTGCGCCGCTAGACGGACGCAGGTTCTTCAATGGATTGGCAGTCACCTTTCAACTGTTCATCAAATCGCCTCAGGAACTCGGATCTGTGGTCGTAGTAGCGAACGACCAGACCGCAAGCCTTCATCAGTCGAATGATTTGGAAGGGGACGTCGACCTGCCCAGGCAGGAACGCCGTGTTCGCCGAGGCGCGGAAGGCGTGGTGGTTATTATGCCATTCCCCGGCCAGGAAGCCGTAGAAGCGCTGATTTCTTGCAAAGGAATGACGGTCCAGATCCCAGCCATCGATCTGCTTCGGATTCTCTGCCGTGCCGTGGCCTCGGAAGTTAAAATCACGGACTGCGGCATGCCAGCAGAACTGCACTGCATACCATGCCATGACGAACGGAATCCCGCCGAGCGCGTACCAGAATGCAGTCCACAACACAGAGGCGAAGACCCAGCGGGCTAGGTAGTGCGGGATGAGTTCCACGCAGCCCCAGCGGCGAAAGCTCTCGTAGCTGGCGAATGGCATGCCGATATGGGCGATGCGTGACTTGATCTGTCGGTATTGCTCTTCGGTTACCTCGGTATCGATTTCGAAATAGGAAGCAATGTAGTTGCCCAACCATCCCAGCCTTGGGCCGTTGGGGTCGAGGTCCCGGTCTGGATGGCTATGGTGCACATGGTGCACCAGCGCATAAACCTCCTCGCGGTAGCCAAGTGGGTTCAGCCAGAGCAATATTCTGGGTACCCACACGCTTCGGAAGCGGAATGCGCGGTGGCTGCAGTATCGGTGGTACCAAACGGTGTTCACGAAGTTCGCCAAGAATAAGAAAATAGCGAAGAACAGCAGCATCGTCGGGAAGCTGGCGTAGGCCACAAAGAACACCAGAGCAGGTGCCAGCATCAACAGGTGGGTGGTCTCGAAGAGCGCATGCATGGTGCGCCGCCTGTCGGCGATGAAGTTCATCGACCGCCCGTACTGTCGGAGTGCATCGCGCAAGGTCACCTTGCGTGCATTGCCTTGTTCATCGCGCAGCGAGTAGGCGCGCGGAAGGAGGCGGAGACTCGGTTCGCTCATCGTTTCATCCTCTTGGTTCGAAGCCCGTGCCGAGCCGTCGTTGTCGGGGCTCCGGCCGAGAGAACCCATTGTAGCGGTGTATTGGTGTAGTGTTGTAGAGTAATCCCATGCGATACATCGCACAAGCGATGGCAGCTCAATGGGAATCAGGAGCTCGAGGATGGAACTGGAAGCGGTCAATCCGCGGTATGCCGCGGCAGCGAAAGGCAATCGACATCCGCATGACCTGCTGCCGCGGATCGCAACATCGCTGGTCGTTGCGCCCATTGCCTGCTGGAGCTTGTTGGTGCTTGAACGCCCTGCGCTCATGTCGGCCGGTGCGATCGTCTGTGGCGTCTTGCTGTGGGAATGGCTTGCGCTCTGCGGCATGAAATCGCCAGGCCAGAGGGTAGGGGTGCTGGCAACCTTCCTAGCCACGGCTGCGGGGCTTGAGCAGGCGTCGGCAATCGCAGCGCAAGGCCTACTCTGGGTCAGCGCCGCGTTCTGGCCGCTCGCAGCGGTATGGCTACGTCGCGCCGAGTTCGGTTCTGGCCGATCGGCATGGGTTCTGGTGCTGAAATCACTACTCGGGTTTGGACTCGCACTTGCGATGCACAGCGCATTTTCCCGATTGCTGACGCTCGATAACGGTCGCGGACTTTTGCTTTACCTCATTGCTCTCACCTGTCTCATGGACTCGCTCTGCTACATCATTGGCAAGTACTCCAACACACTCCGCGAATGGCCTCTGCTCGCGCCGGCAGTCAGCGGCGTCAAGAATTTCGGCGTGCTTCTCGCCGCCTGGGGGGCTACGGTCACGGTCGGCGCCATCATTGCGGCGGGTCCGTGGCTTCAGTACACCCGTGCGTATGCAGCATCGGTACTCGCTGCATGTGCCGCCATCGCACTGGTCAGCGGCGTCGTCGGAGATCTGATGGCCAGTCTGCTGAAGCGTCATGCCGGCGTGGAAAACAGCGGCGACATCCTGCCCGGGCATGGCGGGGTATTGGACAGGCTCGACTCTCTTCTGGCCGCATTGCCGATCTTCACCATCGCCTACACCCTTTTTTCGGAATGACCGTGTTTTCTCAAAATCCTGCAAGTTCGCGTGAACGCGCGGCGCCCACGGGTGATTCGCTGCCGGTTCGGCTGACGACCTGGCACGATGCCGCCAGATTGATCCTCATCGGTGCCCCGATCGCCACGGTTACAACGCTTGTTTGCGTCTTCTGGGTGGACCTCCCGCTCGCGACCTGGCTGCATGGCCATGGCTGGGACTCGCATGCGTGGATGCGCTGGCTGATGGTTACCCCCATTGTGCTGGTGCCTATGGCGGGCTTGTATCTGCTGGTCCATGTACTGCGCCGCAGTCGCGGATCGGTCTCGCGACACGAGCACGTAGCATTCGTGCTCTGTTCTGGACTGCTGGTCTCCCAAGAGATCAAGGATATGCTCAAGCGCGCGTTTGGACGCACGTGGCCGCGCGACGTATCCGACCTCGGCACGGCGCCGCCGTCGGCGGACTGTGCGCCGGCAAGTCTCGGGTATATCAACGACGGACTGCATTCTTTCACACTGTTTGCCGGTGCCACGAAGCCATTTCAGGCGTTTCCGTCCGGGTCCACTTCTGCTCTGTTGACCGTGGCATTGCCAATCATGGTTCTCTACCCGCGAACTCGCCTACCGCTGGGTGTATTCCTGCTCGCCTCGCTGAGTTCGCTAGTTATCACCAATACCCATTTTCTCGGAGACATTTTCGGCGGCGTCTATGTCGGGGCCGTCGCCGCCTGCATTTGCCTCGCAGCGCTGGGTGCGCCACGTGAGGAACGCAGTAATTGACGCGACCGCAATTCAGAAGGCGCCCGACACCACGATGTTGGCTCCCGTCGGTTACACGGCCAAGTCATCGGTGCGCAGACGATGGGCGCTGTTGCTGCGCGCCCTGCTCGGCACGGCGGCGGTGGTTTTCGTGTGCTCGCGGTTCCAGGTGTGGGATCGCCTGCAGAGTCTCTCGTCCTCAATTCATGCGGAATTTGTTCTATCCGGCCTGCTGGCGACGGTCTGTCTGATTGCGGTGCGCGCCCATCGATGGAACATGATTGTCGGCGCATGCGGTGAGAACCTGAGTCTTGCAGAGCTTGTGCGTGTTTACGGAGCGAGTTTTTTCCTGGGGTTGGTGAGTCCCGGAAAGATAGGCGAATTGATGCGCATATGGTCAGTACGCGACCGTGTCGGTGGTATCTCCACCGCCACGTTCACCGTTGCCTTTGACCGCATATTCGATCTTGCGCCTACATTGATGTTGACCGCTGCCTTTGGCGTTGTGAGCGGTTATGGCGGTACGGTCAATCGTGGCATCGTAGTCGGAGGAGCCGGCATCCTGGCCGTCGGCTCAGTGATCTTGCTGTGCCACCCTGCATGGCTATGGCGTCAGGTCGAGCGGTTGTCCGGCCGGCTGTTGAAGCGTTTGCATGCGCGCGGCTCGATCACAAGCCCCGATGCAGTCGACTCGGCGGCACCACGATTGGGTCGGGGCTTGATTGCCTCGGCCTTGGCGCTGTCCGCGTTCTCCCAGATTCTGGCTCTGGGCCAGGTATATCTGTTTGCTTGCGCCTTGGGACTGGAACTCAATCCGCTGATGATCTACGCCGTGGTAACGGTTGCCACAGTTGTAGCAAGTTTGCCGCTTTCTATCGCCGGCTTCGGGACGCGAGAAATTGCTGTCGTGCTGGCGCTGACTTCGCTCGGAGTCTCAAATGAAGACGCCGTTTCTTTCTCCCTGCTCTGGCTCGGCAACTTCGTTGCCATGCTCGGACTTTCCTTTGTTGCTTTCCTTGCTGACTCGATGACCCCAGTGACTTCCCAGCTTCGAAACGAATCATGAAATCTGACCTGCACGCAATTTCGAGGCTACGGCGAGTGGCGCTCATAGTTACCGCTGTCTTGATGTCGGCCTGCACGACTTCAACCAAAGCGCTACGTCCCGAGGACGCGACGACCGTGCCAAGTGCGCAGATCATGGCGTCCGAATACCTGCAGCCAAGCGCGTCACGCACTGTTCCGGTGATTCTGATTCGAGAAAAAGGCTACATCGGCAGCAAGATGGGTACTGTTGCTGTAGTCGACGAAAAGCCCGTTGCGCTGTTGTTGCGCAAACAAAAGTTGTTGGTGTATCTGGCACCGGGAGAGCACGTCTTTGCCATGGGATACGCCAAACATCTTGAGACGCGCCCGCTCACTCAAGCTTCCATAAAAGTCATGGCGAACCAGCCATTGGTGGTGTCCTTCCGCTTGTTTCTAGGACAAGAGCCTGAGATTGTTGCGCTTTCCAGTGAGCAGGCCAGTGCAATTCCCTCCGAGCATGTGCTCAAGGTCTGCGATACCGCGTTCAATGCCGGCGGACCAGCATACTGCGACGTCGATTCCAGTGGTGCCGTCTGGTCAGACGGCACTATATGCGCCAATGTGTGCGCACGCGCCCACCTCCCCAGGACAGAGCCGAGCTGGTCGGACCTGGGGAACCTGGAAGAGTACGCGGACCCAAACGACATAGCCGGAATTATCGACGGCGCCATCGAAAAGGCGAGTCGCCGAGATTGGATGCGTGGAAACGTTGGTCGCGCGATGAACCCGAAACACCGCTATGTTTACACGCGTGTCAAGGGTTGGATCGATTTGAAGCACGTCATCTCCACGACGAGTAACCCTGGAGCTTATATCCCCGGTGCTTCCTGGCTGGCATCATATGGCGTGGAGGTCGCGCAAGTGTTCGTGGCTCCTATGTCTGCGTTTCTCGAAGAAGACGAAGTCTCCAATTCGATTGGCGCTTGGGCCGCGCTTCGCTACTTCGTCACCCTAGGAAGGAAAGGAACCCGCGGCGAGATCGCACAGGCCAAGATCTTCTCTTTGCATCCGATGACACGCGATGAGGCTTTGAGTGAATTCGGCATCGCAGTCGCAAGATTCGACCTTACCGAAAATGGCGCTCCGCACTAGCGACACCAACTGTTCCTGCATTCAGCGCGGTGCAGCGCACGAGACTAGTCGAAGCACAAGATCCTGTCCGCACCGACAATTCGGCGGTCGAGTCTTGTCGTTCTGGGAGATAGTTTGCAGGGTGCCAAGCTCCGGAGCCTTTGATCCCGCATTCCAACACCGGACTCGCCTGCTTGCGATCGGGGGCAGGCGGACAAGTTGAATCTGGAACGCGTTGATGAAATTGGGCATCCCAGCATGCTCGACGTCTTTCATCGCCTTGTCTTGTGCCGGCGCCCTTGCCGCCGGCTAAGTTATTGGATGACGTGCGCTCTCGTGCTTGCCAAGCGTTGCGCCACTCACGCACGCCTCGTCAGGCATCGAATGTGGTGCCTGCGTGCGGTATGCGTGCGGCCTGCATCGAACTGGATACGCCATGACTGCTAGCCTGAAGAATCCGCGCGGGACTCGCTGCAGAATTGAATACCGGTGTACATGTATGGTCCAGCGATCAATCGCGCGGTGTTGCGACGGCTCGCGAGTCTTCGCGAAGTGTCGAGAGTCGCTCCGACTCATGGTGAAACACCAATTCCATGTCTGGGCAGGTCGGCCTGTGCTCCCTGCACGCTACGAGCGCGACCTGGCACGCACCCCAGCACGATCCAGCATCCGCCCAGTAGACCGCTGTTTGCGTGTAGACAACACCAGCAGATCCGGTGACAAGTGCTCGCTCAAGACGCATCTGAAACACGTGTTCTGGCGTTGCGTTCTGGTGTTCTGAAGGGTTGCAAACGAACAGTCCAAGAACACCCAGCGTGCCGTGTTTGTGCCACTGTTTGTTACGGCTGAGTGCAGTGCCACAAAACACGTGTTTTCCGCGTCCTTACAAGGTTTCAGCGTGTTTCCACGAGCCCTGTTTCGGCGCCAAACAGGGTGTTTGTGCCAGCACATGACGAATACACCGGTGTTTGTGCCGCTTGGCACAAACACGGCAAAGGGCGTGTTTTCCGCGTTGGGACGCTGTTTCCGGGTGTTCCGGCGATGGTCGAAAACGCTGCTTCTCGCGCGCGCGTGTAGGGCCGTAACAAATGCCGGCGAAAACGGTCTCCTCTACCGCCAACTTGGACTGTTCGAAACAGCGCTTCGGATAGCCTGAAACGCTTTTTGGTGTACCGGTTGGCAGCGGAGTTCTCGAAGGTCAAACGTGCCCAAACACACACGGCGAAACGTCTGGCGGTTGGTCCCGTTGGGTCAAGGCATCAGCTGAATTGATGCGTTGGGCGCTTGGCGACGGTTTTCGGTTCGTAGACCCGCAAACACTCCAGTAGTGTGTTGTCGTGGATGTCCAGAACACGGCGCAGCGGCTGTTGGTATCCACCGGCCAGGTTCCACGCAATCGGCAACCTGCGCGCGGCGCAGAATTCGAAAACGCTGCGGTCACGCTCACGAAGCTGCTCGGTAGTCAGCCAGCCGCCCAAGGGATCATCGATATGCGGATCCGCGCCGGCCTGGTACAACAGCACGTCGCAGTCGGCAAAGCCCGCCAGGATTGTCGGCAGCTGATCGAAGTAGCCTGCCGCATCCTTGGGATGCCAGTAGTGCTCGCCGACGCTGTAGTGCACTACACGCGTTTCCCCGACCGCCTCCAGAATCTCGTCGGTGCCGTCGCCATAGTGCATGTCGGCATCGAGTATGCCCACGCGCGTGGCAACGCCGTCCTGCAGCAAGGCGCGCGCCGTCACCACCAGCCCGTTGAAGGTGCAGAAGTCCGCCGCGAAGGCGTACATGGCGTGATGGAAGCCGGCACAGGGCGCCACCGCGACCGTTCCATCCGCCATCGCCGCGCGCGCCGCTGAGAGCATCGAGCCACTGGTGTAGGGCAGGCTAGCGGCCAATTCCAGCGACCGATTGCCGAATCCGTTGGACGCGCGACCCGCCAACACGTCGGCGACATATTCCAGCGAATGCGCGAGGCACAGCTGCGCGACGCTCACCGGTTGCGGCGCAATGATCTCCAACTGCGGCGCGATGGCCAGCCAGGACTCCACGACCGCTTGCGGCTTGTGCGCACTCGGCGATCGGGACTGTGGTGGGCCCAGCATTTCGGGCGAGTAGAAGATCTTCAAAGTGACCCCCGAATCTCGGTTCCGACGGGTTGAGTCGCGCTGGTCAGCATAGGTCCGATCGCGTGTTCTTGGGGGTTCAGATGAAGCGTTAGGTCGGCGCGTAACGGGCCACATAACGCGTTCGTGAGACGCTGCCGCACCCAGTGCCGCACTGCGGCAAAGTGCCGCACCCTGCGGCACCCAGTGGAATTCGGCGTTTTCCGCGTCCGGACGCTGTTTTCGAGCTGTCGTGCCAGCGTATTTTTGCCTCTTTCCTCGCGCGCGCGCACGTAGAGGGTGCGGCAGTTGCGGCGCTTTTTGCGGCAGAAACGGTCTACTACAGGTACGTCTGGAGCAGCTGTGGAAATGCTTTGGGCGCACGTGGGTTTGCTGGGACAGTCGTTGTCGATAGGTGAGTTGTCGGCATCACATAACCCGTCCTTTCGCCATGCCTTGCTTCGCCGATGAGCATTGATTCGTCGATGCAGCTGCATGTGCGTGTGTGGGTTCACCCTCGCCCCGTAGTCCGTCGACTGATGCTCGATCTGCTAGCAAGCGCAGCCAGCACGCGACGCTGGCATGCTCGGCCCCATCGCCCCGATCGGCCGCCAACTGGGCAGCGCCAGCCTCGGCGTCGCCTTCGATCATCTGAGATCGCGCGGCGGTCCAGTCGATCCCATTCGCGATGGCGAAGCGTTGGAGCTCGTGGTTTGCAGAAATCGGTACCTCTGCGACTCTTGCGACTCTTGCGACTCTGCGACTCAAGGAGGCTTCCGGAGTGTTGGCCAGCTGCGACTCCTGCGACTCTGCGACTTCCATGGATGTACTCTGTACGAGCGTCGCAGAAGTCGCACCAGTCGCGAGGGGTTCAACATCTGATAGTGCAAGGAGTTCGACAAACAGGCCCATGGTCATACTCCGTCGCTGGGAGGTCTGATGCGCCAGACGTTGAGTCGACGTGCGCCGTCCAGCACTGCCCCTCCATCGATCTTGATCGCCCATCCGGCTCTTTCCAGCTCGCCCATCGCGTCAGTGAATGCCCTGCGCTCTCGGATGCGTGACGGGCCAAGGCGCAGCGCGGCGCGCGAGTGCAGCAGGTCACGGCCGGTATCGTGGCACCAGTTCAACAGCGCTTCGGCGTTGCGGACCTCGCCCGTCAACTCGGCAATCCCCGCCAGGCGGGCGGCTTCGTTGAGGTGGTATAGCGCCAGATCGGCGGCGCGCTCGATCAGGTCAGCTCCAATGAACTGTGCGTCGGCGTCGTCAACGAGCGCCATTACGCCAGCAATGCGCAAACACTGTTCCGGCGTCTTGCTGGCCCAGGCTTTGCAGGTTGCAAAGCGCGCGCCGGGCGCCATTTGCTTTTCGATCGCGTCATGGAGCTTGCGCCATTGCTCGGACGCGTCCGTCGTCAGCGTTAACGCTCGGGGCGTAAGTTCCTGGTCGTCGTCGTCGGAGTGTGGCATCGGCAGTCGATGGAGCGCGCCGAGCCGGTCGGCCAAGGAATTCAGTGCGGGATCATCACGCACACTCTCAGCGACGTATGGGCGGCTTCCGGCGGTGGATAAAGGCCACGCCAGCAGACACCGAGCAAGAAAGCCCTGTCCGGCCAACACGTCATCGCTGAGCGCCCGCTCAGCGATGATCGGCTGCGCCATCAAATGTATCGCCATACGCCGCCCATAGAGCTTTACCGCGCCGTCCCCAGCGCGAACGCGGTCCAGGGTGCAGCTTCGCAATTCCTTCGGCTGTGAAGTCAGCAACGGTGATCTTCGGGAGCAACGGCGGCTTGGGGGCCGGCCCAAGGTCCAGGAGAGCATGGGCTAGTCCGGCGCCACCGGCCTTTTTCGCGGAGTCCCTTGCTCGTTGCTGCTTGGCTTCCCACTCGGCCATCTGCGCACGATGGATCTCATGCGAAGTCTGGTATGAGCTTGCCTGTTCTTTCTCGAAGTCGCGCGCGGCACGCATGGCCTCGCCGTCGACTGCAGACTTGCGTTCGCCGCTCTCGGCGATGGTTAACAGCCACAGCGAGAGCGGATAAACTCGGCCATGGTGATGAACGTCTGCCAAGCCCTGCGTGGCCAGTGAAGCGGCCGCCAGCACCGATGCACCGCAGATTGCGTCGGGCGCCTGTACCACGCGTCTGAGCGTTTTGGCCGCATCGGCGAGGATTGGCCCAAGCTGATCGAGCGGGTACGGCTCCGGCGGTGGAAGAGGGCGGCGCAGAGGCTCCGGTGCGGTCTTCGAGAAGGTCTGGTTCGAAGATGATTTGCTGTGCGGATCGGCGGCCTGATCCACACGACTGGCGGCGCGGACGGTCCGTTCAAGCTCGGCGTCTGCGCGCTCCTCGATGCTGGCGATGTTGCGCGGCAATGCGTCAGTCATGGCGACCACCGATCAGCACGCGACGTGCTGACTCGATGCGTTCAATGGCCAGAATGAGTCGCTGGTGATCGTGGGAGGCCAGCGGCTGTCCGTTGGCAAGATCACTGCCTGCGATCAAAACGACACCGGCCTCGCGTTCGAGTACGCCCAAGGCGGCAGACCAGTCCGCCATCGTCGCCAGCCTGCGCGCCTTACGCCGGCCCTCTGGAGAGAAGTCGGGCGGTCGACGCGGAAACAGGTCGCTGATCGTCAGTCCGATAGCGCTGGTAATGTCGCCGATGCTGCAACCTGCGAAACAGTGCAGCATCTGGCAGCCGTCGAGACCAACAGCAACGCTCAGGCTGGCGGTGCGGTCTTCATGGGCGGGGCAGCGGGCGGTCCAGCCCGTGCCACACTTTCGAACCCGTTCTAGTCGGGACAGTACGAATTCGACATCCGGCATCGTGGACGGCAGAGCCTGTCCAGCGCTACTATTGTGGGGCATTCTGCTAGTCGTGGTCTGCACATTCCCGAGACCCGGCCCGCCAGCCGGGTTTCGTTTTTTAAGGTCAGCCGTGGGCTTCATTGGGCCCTCCATGCATCGTCCGACGCATCGCCAGTACCGCTGACCGAACGTAAGCGCGCGCCGCGACCGACAGCACACTCAGTTCGGGTTGATCTGCCAGCGTGACCAAAATCGTGCGCTCGACGCCGTTGTCGTCGATCAGGACCAGCACGGCGTCAGCCGTGCGATGCGAAGAGATCAGGTGAGCACGGGCGATGCTTGGTGTAATCAGACCCGTGTGCCGAGCAAGCGAACCGGTCGATATGGGAGGGGCAGATCGGGGTGTTGTGCTCATGACGTCCTCCCGCGGCGCACGACAACCGGGCGAGAGTTGATGAAGTCGATCAGATCCGACTCCCTCCAGGCCACTGCGCGCTTGGTCAAGCGGACCGGCGGCGCAATTTCACCGGACCGGACCAGTTCGTGGAAGGCGGTGTTGCCCAGCCCCAGCATGCGCAGGGCTTCGGGGTTGTGCGCATTTCGCTCATCGTGACCGGTCGTTTCGGGTCAACGTGACCGGTTTCTACTGACGGTTGTGCGTTGCTTGGATT